>NZ_CP037422.1:4418333-5018333 GCF_007748175.1 Gimesia aquarii | reverse complement strand
TAAACTCTTATGGAAGTATGAATATGACTCTGATTTTCGCGACCCCTATGGATATAACAATGGCCCACGTTGCTCTCCACTTTTGACTCCCAAATACTGTTATACATTTGGTGCTCAAGGCAAACTGTATTGCCTAAATCTCAAAGATGGAAAACTCGTCTGGCATCGCGATTGTCTCAAAGAGTTTGACGTTCCTCCCGGATTTTTTGGAGTCGGTTCCACTCCCATACTGGAAGGAAATCAATTGATTGTCATGGTAGGTGGCAAACCAAACTCCGGGATGGTCTCGTTCGATGCATTAACTGGGAAAACGCTTTGGGAAAACGTGGGAAAAAAAGTCTGGGACGGAACATCAACAGGTTGGGAACGTATGCCCGTTTATCAATGGCGCGGTGCAAATATAAAACTTTCCAGCTATTCGTCTCCCCTCGCTGTTACGATACATGGAAAACGTCATTTGCTGTGCCTTATGCGTCAGGGACTTGTTTCATTGGATCCTAAAGATGGTTCCGTCAATTTCAAGTATTGGTTTCGTTCCATGATTAATGATTCCGTAAATGCGGCCCGTCCAGTGGTTGTGGATGACAAGATCTTTTTGTCTGCCGCATATGAAGTTGGGTCTGCGCTACTGCAGGTAAACCCGGAAGGGAAAAGCTACAAAGAGCTTTGGCGTAACCCCACCAACATGATGACTCACTGGTCAACGACCATTCATCACAAAGGTTATCTCTACGGCTTCAGTGGTCGGCATGAACGAGGTGCTACAATGCGCTGTGTGCGATTGTCGGATGGAAAAGTCATGTGGGAGACTGATGGGACTGCACCTGTGATCGGAAAAGTAAAACGCAATCAACTAACAGGGCAGTTCCAATGGATTAATTCCGGTAAACCAGCGCCCTGGCCTTTTTACGGACGTGGTTCTGCAGTTCTAGCAGATAATAAATTCATCGTATTAGGGGAACGTGGAACTCTCGCGATTGTGAAGGTCGATCCAGACCAATTTCATGAGGTTTGTCGTACTTCATTTCCACAAATCAAATATCCATCCTGGACAGCACCGGTTCTAGCTCACAAAAAACTCTATCTTCGGAGTGAATCACATGTACTTTGTCTGGACTTTGACAAAAATTCGCAAAAAGATAAATAACCTGTGATACGACTCTTTAATACCAAATCAGCTCGTTGAGATTCGCAATCTTATCTCATGTTCGACTTCTTTGATTGGTGAGCACGTTGGTCGCTCTGGTTTTGATTCCAGTGGGGGCCAGTTAATGCATCCAGTAACTCCGAGTGACTGGGTCGGCTCTCATTATCGGTAAGCTTCAAACTTTCCGGCATATTTTTTGGTTCATCGCGCACTCTTTGGACATTGGCTCCTAATGCGATGAGTTTCTCTTCCAAACGTTCGTACCCACGATCAAGATGATAGATTCGACGAATCACAGTCTCTCCTTCCGCTGCCAAACCCGCCAAAACCAACGCAGCACTGGCTCTTAAGTCCGAAGCCATTACACAAGCACCACTGAGTCTGGAAACGCCATTGAGAATGGCACTGGCAGATTCACGACGGATCTTAGCCCCCATACGAGCTAGTTCTGAAGCATGCATGAATCGGTCGGGAAATACCTTATCGGTCACAATACTGATCCCTGAGATACCGGAAAGTAATGACATTAGTTGTGCTTGAACATCAGTGGGAATTCCAGGATAAGGTAAAGCAATACAATCGACCGATTTAAGCTTTCCCGCTACCTTTGTGAGAACCGATTGAACTCTGCCAGGCTGATCCGGAGATTCCAATACGACTGTGACCCCCACATCCCTTAGCTTTTCAATGACAGCTGTTACATGGTCAGGACGAACTCCATCCAATCGAACTTCACCTCGCGTCATTGCTGCTGCAATCATCAACGTGGCGACTTCAATGCGGTCAGGTATCACTTCATGCTCGACTGCTTGTAGTGCTTCTACTCCTTCAATTCGCAAAAATGGAGTACCTAAGCCTTCAATCTTTGCTCCCGCAGCGTTGAGAAAATTTCCAACATCTACGACTTCCGGCTCACAAGCCGCCGATTCGATCGTAGTAACCCCTTCTGCTAAAGCAGCAGCTGTCATCACATTACAAGTACCAGTGGCAGTGCTTCCAAACGCGCCTCCTAAAAAAATGTTGGCCCCACGTAATCGTTCGGCCCGTGCGATGACATATCCACGCTCAACGCGAATTTGTGCTCCTAAAGCAGAAAGGCCTTTGAGATGTAAATCAATGGGCCGATCACCAATATTGCATCCCCCCGGTAATGAAACACAAGCCATGCCCCGTTTAGCCAATAAAGGGCCCAAGACACAAACGCTGGCACGCATCCGTCGTACAAGTTCATAGTCGGCAATGCAGGCAGTTTCATCTATGGTTTTTAGGCGCAAAGCACCTGAATCATCTCGATCCACCTGCATTCCCAGAGAACTTAGCACCTGTGCTTGAGTTGAGACATCAACCAGATTGGGTATCGAGTGCAGGATGGTTTCGCCTTCACAAGCCAGAGCGGCCGCCATGAGTGGCAAAGCCGAATTCTTGGCACCACTTACGGAAACGCAACCTGAAAGCCGTTCGCCTCCGCGAACGATAAACATATCCATCCCTGGAACTCCCCGAAACTTTTAGTCAGTAAGCTTTTAAACGGAGTATATGCGATCTGATTATTTCAAGATAGGCGATTTTTTGCCAATAATGACCCTGGCACGGCCTGCCAAATCCGCTTTGACTTTCACATCAGTATACTTCTCAGATCTATCAAATAGCGATTTTAAAGCCACTTCCTGTTCGGGAGAGAATTCCAGCATTAAAACACCTTCTTCATTTAGGTACTGATGTGCTTCCTGAATAATTCTTCGATAAAAATCTAAACCATCTTCACCACCTGCTAACGCAAGCCGAGGCTCGTGTTGTCTGACATCTGCCTCCAGTAATTCTATTTCAGAATCAGGAATATAGGGGGGATTACTTACAATGAGATCGAATAGAGAATCGTGTGGGATTGATTCAAAACAGTTACTCTTTAGGAATCGAATCTTTTGAGATAAAGAGTTGGACTCAGCATTTTTCCTGGCAACCTCTAAGGCTGCCTCACTAATATCAGTTGCAAGAAATTGTGCATTAGAGCAATTAGCGGCAGCAGCGATAGCAACACAACCACTGCCCGTACACAAATCAAGTATCGAAGAAGAAGCTCGTTTTTGCGTTTCCTCAACTAATTCCATTACCAGAGTTTCAGTATCAGGTCGAGGAACCAGTACACTACTGTCGACATAAAAATCCAGGCCGAAGAATTCCCGTTTCCCTACAAGATAAGCAACTGGCTCTGATTTCGCTCTTCTTTGAACAAGTTGTCGCATCAGTGTGCGTTCTGCTTCAGTGACAACATCATCGTAGTTTGTGTAGAGACGAATTCGTTCACATTTCCGAGCAAACGCCAGTAACACTTCCGTGTCTAAACGGGGAGAATCGCTTCCATGTTTCTCCAAATGAGCCGTCGTCCAATCGAGAATACGACGTACCGTCCAAGGTTCTGCAGAAATCTTGGAAGGACTCTCGGATGCTTCTGGATTTTCTTTCACAACACGATCCATCGATTTATCAGCCAACAGAGAAACAGCAAACAAAAGCGATTAACTTTCAGAGCTATTTCCTAATAAACGCTCTTCACGATCAAACTGTAACAAGGCTTCAACCAGTTCGTCCAGGTGTCCCTGCATAATCTGATCTATTTTGTAAAGTGAAAGGTTGATGCGGTGGTCTGTTACTCGGCCTTGTGGGAAGTTATACGTTCGAATCCGTTGGCTGCGATCTCCCGAACCAATCAATGTGCGACGTTGATCGGCACGTTCATCCGCCGCCTGCTGCTGCATTTGTTCTAACACGCGGCTACGGAGTACTCGCATAGCCTTGGCTTTGTTTTTATGCTGGCTTTTTTCATCCTGACATTGTACGACAGTCCCAGTCGGTAAGTGTGTTATTCGAACAGCACTCTCAGTTTTATTGACTTTCTGGCCGCCAGGACCACTGGCATGAAACGTATCAAGGCGGATGTCATCCGGTTTAATTTCGACTTCAATTTCGCTCGCTTCCGGTAATACAGCGACTGTTGCGGCACTGGTATGCACGCGACCTTGAGTTTCAGTCTCTGGAACACGTTGAACCCGATGACCACCACTTTCGAACTGAAGTCGATGATAGGCGCCTTCACCAGAAATTGAGAAGGTTACTTCTTTGATGCCGCCCAGCTCAGTCGCATTTAAGTTGAGAGTCTCTGTTTTCCAACCTTTTTGAGCTTCTACATAGTGCTGGTACATGTCAAACAGTTCGCGCGCGAATAAGGCAGCTTCATCTCCACCTGCTCCCGCACGAATTTCCATGATCAAACCACCGCGCGTGATAGAGTCTCCTGCCACGACAATGTCTTCGAGCTCTTTCGTATGCGCCTCATGCTTTTCACAAAGCTCGTCAAGTTCCTTCTGCGCATATTCTTTGGCAGCAGGGTCTGTTTCTTCTTCGAGCATCTCGCGTGCGACTTCAATATCCTCGGCTCGCTCATTAAACTCACGAATTTCTTGAGCAACTTTACTAAGCCCGCCATACTCACGCTGGATCTCGACGAGCTTTGCATTATTGGTCAGAACGTCAGGATCTTGAAGTTGTTTTTCCAACTCTTCAAAACGCTCTAACTTTACTTGCAGGGTAGGAAACTTCATTTACCCAAATCCACGAATAAGCCAGCCAGGTTTCTCTTTTCCAAAGAAATAAATTGATATCAGGAATGAGAAAAACCAGACATAAAAAAGAAAGACACCACTGTTCACTAAATGAGGCTCTTACGGAAAGATCCGTAGAGCCTCGATAAAAAACCATTCGTAAATTTGCTACTCGCCTTCTTTTTTGGCGTCCCCTTCTTCGCCTTTTCTCTTGTCCCAATTGTATTTCTTCTGGAACTTTTCAACACGCCCGGCACTGTCAACAAACTTCATCTTACCAGTGTAGTAAGGATGCGAATGGGAACTGATTTCCACAGTCACGAGAGGATAAGTATTTCCATCTTCCCACTCGACTGTCGTCTTGGATGTGGCAGAGGAACGAATCATAAACGAATCACCAGTCGAAGTATCCTTGAATACAACTGGGTGATAGTCGGGATGAATGTCTTTTTTCATTTTCTCAGCTTCTTTGTATTACCTGATAAACTTGTCAATTTCATGAGTTGATTGCTGGCAAGCTCATGCTGGAGGGAGTATGAAAACACACCTAACCCAGATGCGATTCCCCCCTATCAATATTAATGCCTATGAAAGTGTGTCTTTGCTATAACCAAGATCCACAAGGACAAAACGGGATCTACACTTAAATTTAGGAAGCAAAACACCTTATAGAAATACTAGCTCATTGAACCATCACAGTTTACGTTTCTCTGCACGAATGAGCAAGCGCAAAGCCCCTCGACTTTATTTTATCGCAAACTATTACAATTAAACAACATACAAAGAATTTACCAAGTTAGATTCAGACTGATTCGATCAATTTTTTATAATTTCCTCAATCGCAGTCAGTTTACCTTGAGCCAATTCTGACTATAAGTCACCGATATATCTTTTCAGAACCTAAAGTTGTGAAACTAGTTCCGGATTTCATCAGGACTCTGGTTCTCTTTTTAAAATCAAATGTTGAGTAACTTGGACTCCTGATGCCGACCGTTTAGAGTGAAAGAAAAAGCAAGACAGCGAACTTAATCTCATATTTTACCGATTTAGGAACATCAAGATGGCACAGGCATTAAATTGGAATAGCCAAAATTTGACTCATGGTTGGCAGCGCGGGGTGACTGCCTTTTATTACGGTCTTGGCTTTTCTGATGAGGATTTTAACAAAGCGCAGATCGGAATTGGCGTGCCATTGCTGGATGGAAACCTCTGTAATGTCCATGCATACGACTTAGCAAAAGAAATTGCCAGAGGCTGCAAAACCACTTCCATGATCGGCTTACCTTTTGGAGTTCCCGCAGTCAGTGATAATATCACGCAAGGTCAAGAAGGAGGTAATGCGAGTCTTCCCTCGCGAAATATGATCGCCAATGCAGCCGAATGTGTTGTGAGTGCTCACTCTTATGATGCCTTGATAGGCCTTCACCACTGTGATAAAAATGGTCCTGGTTTTGCTATGGCGCTGGCACGACTCAATTACCCAGGCTTAGTGGTCAGCGGCGGTAGTATCATGCCCGGCTGCCATAAAGGACAAGATATCTCCATTTTGGATGTCTACGATTCACAAGCTTCTGCCGCCGTCGGTGCGATGGAACAATCGGAAGCCGATCAGATCCTGAAAACCGCCTGCCCGGGACCAGGCGGTTGTGGAATTGCCGCATCTTTCAATACCTGGGGCATCGCATTGGAAGCGATAGGACTGATGTTGCCTTTTAGCAGTTCAATCCCTGCCATTGATGATGCCAAAAAAAGCGAGTGCCAGAATGTCGCCTCTGCAGTAAAGAATCTGCTAGAACGAAATATTCGCCCTCGGGATATTCTCACTCGAAAAGCCTTTGAGAATGCAGCAGCAACCATCGCCGCTGTCGGTGGATCAACCAACGGCATTCTGCATTTGTTGGCTTTGGCAAGAGAAGCAAAAGTCGACTTTCATTTGCAAGACGTTCAGGAAATATTGAGAAAAACTCCCGTCTATTGTAATTTTGCACCTCGCGGAAAAAAAACAATGGTCGATCTCCATCATCTGGGCGGCACTCCAGTTCTATTAAAACATCTTCTGAAAGCAGGAATCATTAATGGAAACTGCTTAACAGTCACTGGAAAAACGCTAACAGAAAACCTGTCAGGAATTGAGGATGTCATCCCAGATCAGGAACTGATTGCCCCGCTCGGCCAGCCGTTTAAAGATTATGCCGATATTCAAGTTTGTTTTGGTAATCTCGCTCCCGGTGGCATTGTTTTTAAAGTTTCCAGTATGCAAGAATCTCATTTCAGCGGCACTGCCTGCTGTTTTAATGATGCAAAAGCTGTTGTTGAAGCAGTCGAAGCAAAGAAAATCAAACCGGGAAATATTATTGTGTTAAGAAATCTGGGCCCCGTCGCTTCGGGCATGCCCGAAGTTCTTGTTGCCACTTCCGCTCTTGCCGTTCCGGAACTGGATGGTAAAGTGGCCTTTATTTCTGATACGCGTGTCTCAGGTGTTTCGCATGGTGCTATCGGTGTGCACTGCTCTCCTGAAGCAGCCGTCGGTGGGCCTATCGGTCTTGTTCAAGATGGAGATCCCATTTCGTTTGATCTTTTAAAAGGACAAATCCAATTGGAAGTCAGTGACTCGGAATTACAACAACGTCGGGACAACTGGTCTTTGGCTCCTGTAGTTCATTCGAGAGGTTATCTGGCTGATTTCGCAGCGACAGTGTCACAGGCTCACCACGGATGTGTGAGTAAAGCGTTAATCCAAACATGTGAATGAGAAAGAAGCCTCAAACTGAAATCAGAGGAACAACATAATAAGATGACAACTCCCATATCTAATTCAGCGAAACTTTTAAAAATCTTGAAACCAAATCAACAAACACATCTGCTGCAATGGTGGAATGAATTGAATGCAGCCCAGCAGAGTGAATTAGCATCACACATTGAATCGATCAACTTTGAGCAAATAAAAGGTCTCTATTCCCCAACCAATTCCCAAATGCAGGGAGAATCGTCAGCTGAGAAGGCAGAACGTGCGACTCGTCCCGCAACGTTGATTCGTTTAGAAGATCGCATCCAGGCAGAAAACGAAACTTCACAGGCAGTCGAGGCGGGCGAGCAATTGCTTACAGAAGGTAAAGTCGGTGCCATTTTAGTTGCAGGAGGACAAGGCTCACGTCTCGGTTTTAGTCATCCTAAAGGCATGTACCCCATTGGTCCGGTCAAACAAACTTCCCTCTTCCAAATGCTGGTAGAACAATTAATCGCCAGATCCCGTAAAGCGGGAAAGTCCATTTGCTATTTCATCATGACCAGTGATGCCACACATGCAGAAACAGTTGCCTACTTCAAAGCACATCAGAACTTTGGCCTGCCAGCAGACGATCTTTACTTCTTTAAGCAGGGAACCATGCCAGCAGTCGACGCTGACTCAGGTCAGATTTTATTGGAAGAAAAGCATCGGATAGCAGTCAGCCCGGATGGCCATGGTGGTACTCTGGCAGCACTCAGAAGTTCTGGACTGTTTGAAGTGATGCGAAATAAGGGAATTGAATACCTCTATTATCATCAGGTTGACAATCCGACAGCCATTGTCTGCGACCCGGAATTTCTGGGATACCATCTACGACATCAAGCGGATGTTTCCGTGAAGGTTGTTGCCAAACGAACTGCCGACGAAAAAATGGGGATCGTCTGTGACGTAGACCAAAAAACTCAAATCATCGAGTATAGCGATCTTCCTGCACACATCGCCGAAATGAAAGACAAGGAAAACAATTTATTGCATTGGGCGGGCAGCACTGCCATCCATATTTTCAACCGTTCATTTCTGGAACAAATCGCCAACAATGATGACCTGCTCCCGTTCCATCTGGCCCATAAAAAAGTCCCGTTCCTTGATTCAACAGGTAATCAAATTTTCCCCACAGATCCCAACGCGATCAAATTTGAACGCTTTATTTTTGATGTCCTGCCTGTAGCTGAAACTGTACTCGTTTATGAAATTGACCGTCAGCGTGAATTTAACCCTCTCAAAAATGCAGAAGGGGCAGATTCACCAGAAACGGCTCAAGCAGCGCTTTGCCAGATTTATACACAGTGGTTAAAATCCTGCGGTGTGGACGTTCCCGCAAACACACCTATTGAAATCAGCCCACTGGTCGCACTGGACGAAAGCGAATTAAAATCAAAAATCTCATCGGATACAGTTTTTAAAGGCCCCATCTATTTAGGAGAATAAGACATTGTCTCTCTTGAAAAGTATCAGTTTAGTTCCTCTCATCACGTGAATCTCAACTCTAAGGCGGAGAATTAACATTATGCTCCACACTGTTGTTATGGCGGGTGGGAGCGGCACACGTTTCTGGCCGCAAAGCCGAAACACCATGCCCAAGCAACTACTCAAGTTGGTAGGGGATCGCACAATGATTCAAGCAACTACCGAACGGTGCAACCATCTGACAGATGATCAACATACCTGGATTGCTACGAATAGAGTTCTGGCTGAGGAAATCCAAAATCAACTTCCCAAGATCCCTCCAGAGCAGATTCTGATCGAACCAGTACCAAGGAATACTGCGCCTTGCATCGGACTGGCGGCGATTCATTTATTGAAACAAGATCCAGAAGCAATCATGCTGGTTGCCTCTTCAGATCAGATTATCCAACCAGAATCTGGATTTCACAGTACGATTAAGCTGGCAACCACTCTCATAGAAGCAAAACCTGACACCCTGGTATTAATTGGTGTTCCCCCGACTCACCCTGCGACAGGCTATGGATATATCCAATGTGGTCCACCTATAGAACCCCTAAAGCTGAATGGCTATCAAGTACAGGAATTCAAAGAAAAACCAGATCCCCAAACGGCACAGCGTTATTGGGATGAGGGAAACCACCTTTGGAACTGTGGGATCTTTGTCTGGAAAGCGCAAGCGATACTCGAGTCTTTCGCTCGCTTTGAACCGGAAATGCATAAGCACTTAATGCTCATCTCGGATGCCATTCAGACTCCACATTATGAAGACATTCTGAATCAAAACTTTCCCGCAATGAAATCGGAGTCCATTGATTACGCAATCCTGGAGAAATCAAAAGACAACGTCGCAGTCATTCAAGCTGATTTTGAATGGGATGATGTGGGAAACTGGATTAATTTGCAGAAATATTATCCGGCCGATTCTGATGGAAACACAATCATTGGGCTGCATTGTGGTATCGATACCTCTAACAACATTATTCGTACAACAGAAGATCACCTGATCGCTACTATCGGTGTGGAAAATTTCTTAATCGTACACACTCCCGACGCCACATTAATGGCCCCCAAAAAGGACGAGTCTGCCATAAAAAAACTGGTAAACCTGCTCAAGGAACGTGGCTATGAACGATTCCTCTGAAAACCTGGAACCACCAGATAATGAATTTCCTTCTGAAGGCCGCTTACTTGGTCTAGACTATGGAACAAAACGTGTTGGCGTCGCGATCTCCACGTTTGAACAAAACATCGCCAGTCCATTAGAAAATTATACGAGACAGTCAAAAGAAAAAGACGAAAGCTTCTTCACAAAAATAATCCATGAATATCAATGCAAAGGCTTAGTGGTCGGCTTGCCCGTTCATATGAGTGGCGATGAAGGACAAAAAGCAAAAGAAGCCCGCCAATTCGGCAACTGGATCAGTCAATTCGCCCAAATCCCAGTCCGTTTCTGGGACGAACGGTTTTCGTCAGCAACAGCCGAAGAGTTCTTAGTAAATGTCAATGTCAGTCGTAATAAGCGAAAGGCGTATCTCGATAAGCTGGCAGCTCAGATAATTCTACAGTCCTTCCTTGAGAGTTCAGACAGAAACCAAATTCCCAAATCTTTTTAAATCGATTTTGGTGCCAATTCTGTATAATAGTTTAATGCTATATCTTTTACTGAATTTCAGAACTAAATGATTTCGAACGAGAATCAATGAAGCATTTGCCCCTTGATCGTGAAGAATACATTGAACAAGCTTACTTCTTCAAAAACTATCGTGAGCGTTTGGAAGACGCCATTCCTTCACAGGTTGTTCTTGCTACGATCTATGAGGAAATACTTGCCACAACAAAACTACCAATGGCAATCGATTTTCTGAAGGGTGAGCTGCTTTTGACAGGCAGAATTTCAGATGGAATGGAAAAACTATCTCATTATTTCACCCCATTCCAAACCTTCATTTTGAAAAACGCGGAAGATGATAAATCAAAATTCGATCAGAAAACGGGTTTAAAAATTCTGGAACGCGAAGCGGAATATCGATCAGAGTCGCCCAGCAGTTCCGGGCTCTTTATTTACCAATTTGAATGTATTGCCCGCAACAGATTGGGATATCAGGCTGGATTAGATGCCATTTCAAAAGACACGATATATGATGATGACTGGTCAAAATGGATTCGAAAACTCAAGATACAACTGGGATCCATCGACTTCGCTGACTTACTGTATCTTCGCTCTCAGCATTTTGTCGATGAACAACAAAGACTTCCGGGAAATGAGAACTTTGTACCTCAATTTCCTGTTTTATTCACAAAACAAGATGGTCGAATTGCGAAAGCCAATCATAACCGTGATCCCTTATATATGTTCGCGGCACTCCAACGGCAATTGGGATATCCAGAAGTTCCCAGGCCCCTGGCAAAACCAGATAAACCAATATTCCATCCTGCTTTAGAAGCACGATTACATAAGATTGAAATGAGGCTGCAGTTGATTGATTCAGAACTAAAAGGTGAATTTGACTTGAATCAATTTATCATCAAAGAGGTAAAACTTGACGATGACGAAATGGGATAATGACAAAACATGTAACCATATGACCACACATCATATGCAATTTCTTAAATATGACTTGCCAAGCCCTTATCGATTCTCATAACATAGAATGACAGTCAGCCTACTTTCTTATTCAATGGCCTTATCAGCTGAATTGTAATTCGAAAAGTCAGGTCAATCACCAAAAATTAACTCGTTGACATCGTTAAATTAACCAACAGGAGGTAGTATTCACCTGCTTTCATAAACCAACCTAAATCAAATTGAAATGCCTTGATTTCCCACCCCATGCCTACACCCACCTTTAGTAGGATATTTAGAAAGGCTCAAAAATGTCTACTATTTCATTCGACGCTCCTGAAGCGCGTTCCGGCTATCCTTCAAGCAAATTTTTAACAACAAACTATTATCAAACAGGAATTAAAATCACAGTTTGGACGTTAGGACTCATCGTTCTCTGTCTGGCAATGGTTGATTTTTATGCCCAAACTCATGCCAATGAAACAGGAATTGCGCTGCAAAGTGCACAAAACGAAAAACTGGAAATCAACGAAGATTTGCGTATTTCGGACATCGACAAATACATTGTAGGATCTCCTGTTGTTCGAACCCGTCCCGCTGATAAATACACAAATATGTGTAAACAAATGAAAGAATACACCTGGAAAGGGTTCTTTAAAAACTATTCCATTTCTGTTTATCTCGGACTGGGAAACGATCCCTCGGTAGACTACGTTCACGGTCCTGGTGATCTTGTCCAAGAATCAGATCAAAAAAGTTCATCACTCTAAGTAACTCGAATCACTTTGATCATTCATTTCTAGTTGAACATCGGCCTTGAGCAGGCTATAACATCTGCTCAAGGTTTTTTTGTTAGATTCATTTCTAAAAGCCTGGTGCATTCAAATCTCTTTGTTCTATAAACATCTCAATGAAGTCCTGTGCAGATTAGTTAGAAAGAATTATGGAAACCATCAAAGGACATCTTTATGACTATCCAAAATACTATGACTTAATTTTTGGTGATGATTGGAAAGCTGAATTTGATTTCTTACAAAACTGTTTTGAAAAACATGCTACGAGAAAAGTAAAAAAAGTATTCGAACCCGCCTGTGGCACTGGGCGTTTGCTGATAAAGCTTGCGCAAGCGGGCTTTAAAGTCGCCGGAAATGACCTGAATGAACATGCCATTAAATACTGCAACGATCGCTTAGAACGGTCTGGTTTTCCTCGTTCTGCCGTACTGGGAGATATGGCAGATTTCAAATTAAGAAAGCCGGTTGACGCTGCCTTTAATACCATCAACAGTTTTCGACATCTTCCTTCAGAAACTGCCGCAGAGAATCATTTGAAATGTGTGGCTGATGCACTTTCACCCGGCGGACTTTATATTTTGGGAATCCACCTAACCCCGACTGTGGGTGAACCAATGCAAAGTGAAAGCTGGTCAGCACGCAGAGGCAATCTTTCGATTAATTCACATATGCAATCGATTGAGACCGATCTCAAGAAAAGAAACGAGCATCTCGAAATGACGTTTGATGTTTATACACCAACTCGTCAATTTCAACTATTTGATACGATGGACTACAGAACTTACACGGCACCACAATTCAAAGCATTGCTCTCGAAAGTACCTGAGCTAGAATTAGTCGAGCTTTATGACTTTATGTACGAAATGGACTTTGTCATTGAACTTGACGCGCAAACAGAAGATGTCGTATTTATCTTACGCAAGAAATAAGCATAGATTCTTAGAACATTTTAGTATTTCTGTAGAAGCGATCCAAAACATCATTCCGATCCGGAGACTCCAATTACCCTTCAGTCCGGGATTCCTCAGTAGGTAGTACACGCGTTCCAATATTCTCGCCGCCTACCGCTTTTTCGATGTTTCCCACTTTACGGAAGTTAAAAACCAAAATGGGAATGCCGTGTTCCATACAATGATGTAAGGCCTGAGCATCCATTACCTGGAGATTCTTATGCAGCACATCCTGATAACTGATCTCTGAAAAGCGAACTGCATGCGGATTTTTCTCCGGATCATCTGAATAGATGCCATCTACTTTGGTTGCCTTTAAGAGAATATCTGCGTCAATCTCACGGGAGCGTAAAGCAGCCGCTGTGTCAGTTGTTACAAAAGGACTACCTGTTCCCGCTGCCAGAATGACAACACGACCTTTTTCCAGATGACGAATGCAGCGTCTCCTGATAAATGGTTCTGCCACACCTTCCATTCGAATCGCTGTTTGTAAACGTGTGGGCACGCCTGCCATTTCTAACGCATCTTGTAATGCCAAACCGTTAATCACTGTAGCCAACATCCCCATATAGTGAGCTGTTGCTGGATTACTGGCGACACTTGAAGAAGAAAACTGTTTACCTCTCAGAATGTTTCCACCACCACAGACAATCGCCAATTCGACTCCTGAATCAACGAGTCGTTTAATTTGAGCAGAAATCGACTCCAGTTCAGACATACTAATTCCACCTTCTCCATCGCGGCAGAATACTTCACCACTCAGCTTGAGCAGAACACGCTTATAAGCAGGCTTAATTAAAGGAGCGGGAGAATCAGTCATCCGTGGAATCCTCATGGTTTGTAGAATTTAATGTCAGCACAAAAATTATTACATTGTAAATATAAAAAACGCATGCGCGATATCAACACACATGCGTCCTCTGTTTTCATAAGACTAATCGCCGATGCTTGAACGAGTAAACGAAACAGCCTCCAGCCCTTTTTCAGCTAAAGCCTGACCGACTGTTTTTGAATCATCAACTGCATAAGGCTGATAAACCAATACCCCTTGTTCAACAAAAAATGTTTTCATACGACCATCAACAATTTTGTCAATGATATTATCTGGTTTGCCGGTTGCTTTGGCTTCGGCAACCAACCTATCTCGTTCTGCTTGAACCAATGCTGAATCTAATTCGTTTTCATTAACGGCAACTGGTTTTAAGGCGGCAATATGCATTGCAACTCCTCGTAACAAATCATCATCAGCTGTTTCTCCGGATGCCTGAAACAAGACTCCTGTTTTGCCATCGTGATGAACGTAGCCACCTGTCGGACCTTCAGAACGAGCAATACGAGAAACGACAATTTTTTCACGGATTTTGTTGAGCATATCCATGAAATCATCATTCAATGTTTTTCCAGGTGATTTTTCAGATGGTAACGTCATCAGCTCTTCGACCGAGTTGACATTAGGATTTGCGAGCAGCTGGTTAGCACAAGCATTCGAAAAATTGACTAAGTCTTCTCCTCCCGCCACAGGAGCAGATTCACAGACAACTTCCAGCATTACGGTCTGAGACCCATCTTCACTGGAAAGAACAGTAACCCGACCTTCTGTCGTGTCATTTCCACTACGTTTTAGCTGAATTTTACCCGCTTCTTCACGCAAAATTTCAATCGCTTTTTCCTGGTCGCCTTCGGCTGCCTGCAACGCCTTCTTACAAGCCATCATGGGCAAATCAGTAATCTCACGTAATGCTTTCACGGCTGCAGCTGTAATTTCAGCCATCTCTCTAATCTCCTTTGAAATCAATTGAAAGCTCAATTGATTCTAATGCTAGACTGGTTTCTATGTTTTCTGTTCGATGCTTCTCTGTTTACCATTTGCTCAATCTGGTCAGAAGAGATCAACATCACAATTTGTTAATGGCATTTCTACTATATTGAAGGAACTGGTTTATGCTCTTCATCACCGGACTCGCCATCGTCTTTTTTACCAGTATCAGGAAGCTTGCTTTTACCTTGAATAATAGCAGATGCCAATTGATTCATCACCAATCGGATAGACCGAATGCTATCATCATTGCCGGGAATGGGCAGATCGACTTCATCAGGATTTGAATCGGTATCAATTAGCCCCACCACCTTGATTCCCAAGATGTGTGCCTCATGGACAGCATTTTTCTCCTTGGTGGGATCAACCACAACCAAAGCTTCAGGTAAACGGTTCATCGTGCGAATCCCGTTCAGATTGCGAAATACCTTTCGCTTTTCACGCAGCAAAGTAGACTGCATCTTTTTGGAATAGGAATTAATTTCGCCTGTTTCGTCAAACGATTCCAATTCTTCCAGGCGTTTCAACCGACCACGAACTGTGCGGAAGTTTGTTAAAGCCCCTCCCAACCAGCGTTCGGTCACATAAGGCATTCCACTGGCGATTGCTGCTTCCTTAATGGGACCCTGTGCCTGCTTTTTGGTTCCTACAAATAGAATTAAGCTACCCTGAGAAGCGACCCGTTCCAGATAGCGTTTCCCGCGCATAATGCCACGCACGGTCTCTTTTAAATCAATAATATGAATTTGATTCCGACGTCCGTAGATATAAGGACGCATTTTAGGGTTCCAACGGCTGGTCTTATGGCCGTAGTGGACACCCGCTTCAAGAATTTCTTTCACAACTAAATCTGACATTTTCAAACTCCTCTTTTTAAATGGGCACATGACCTTCGATGGGCCACGTTCTTAAATAATTACAATCAATAGACTTAGCTATTGAAGGCGTCAAAATATCCTACAAAGATAGCTATGCGCAACCCGAGCGACAAAACGCAAAGAACTGCTCACAGCAGGATAGTATCGGAGTTATTTGCACCCGTCAAACCTTGCGACCGTTAATTCATTGAATTGAATCGAATTTGGAGCCTGCGAATGGCCAATTGGACTCATCCTGAATCCAGGGACGCGATATACTGAATTACCTTCGATTTTTGTAAGAAATGACTCCATATAACGAATCTATTAATCAAAAACTCCCTTTTATTTGTGATCTCTTTTCGAAATGTCATCTACCCTGCACGAATTTTCCAATCTCACCCAACAGCTCAGAGACAATCTGATTGCGCTCGAAAGGGAAACCAACCGGCTTGATCTCTCAGGCCTCAATGATCGTGAATGGTTTGAAATTCTGCAACGAAAATTGATCCCACAACTCTCCGACCATGTCTATCTGGTCGTTGCTGTCGTAGGTGGTACCAATATCGGCAAGAGTGTGATCTTCAATCATTTGGTGAATCAACAAAATAGCGCCATTAGTCCCCTGGCATCTCAGACAAGACACCCAGTCTGTTTAGTCCCTAAAAACTTTGAACAAAACCATAATTTGGACAAAATTTTTCAGGGGTTTGAGATGACTCCCTGGTCATCTCCTGAAGATCCCCTCAAAGTAGATGAGCAACACTTGTTATTTTGGAAAAGTAGTGAAACTCTGGCCTCTAATTTACTTGTACTGGATACACCAGACATCGACAGCGATGCGGAAGTGAATTGGGAACGTGCAGAACGAATCAGACAATGCGCGGATGTATTGGTCACAGTGTTAACACAACAGAAATACAATGATGCCGCTGTAAAACAGTTTTTTCGTGAAGCAGCTCGCGAAGACAAAGTCGTCATCACCATCTTCAATCAATGCGAACTGCCAGACGATGAAGTTTATTGGCCTTTGTGGCTTAATACTTTCAGCCATGAAACCGGAGTACGGCCTGAATTTGTTTTCATTGCTCCCAATGATCGTCAAGCCGCTACCAGCTTGCAGTTACCTTTTTATGCTCGGTCATTTGAACCAACAAACTCTCAAACTGATCCAGTCAACACTAATACCGCTCCTTCTGATGCTCCCTGCGATTTGATGGAGGTATTATCTCAACTGCATTTTGGGGAGATCAAAGTTCAAACACTGAAAGGCGCTTTAAACTATCTCGTCGAACAAGACACCGGGGTTCCCGCCTATCTCCGGGAGATCAAAACTCGCAGTAATGAGTTTCGTTCTGCTTCTGAGTTACTCTCGGAACATGAATTGGCGGAAATCGAAAATTGGCCTGCGGTACCGAATACTGTGATCATTGATGCTGTCCGCAAGTGGTGGCAATCTCAAAGAGAAGGTTGGTCAGCTCAGGTACATGGTTTTTATAATACAATTGGATCGGGAGTGCTGTGGCCGCTTCGCTATATCAAATCCTTACGAACCGAAGAAAAACGCCCTCCCATGGAACTTTATCGCGAACAAGAATGGTCTGTCGTGCTACAAACGATTGAACGAATTTATGACCGCCTTATGCTCGTCAGCGAATTAGGAAACGAATTATTAACCAATCGACTGAAAACATTACTTAGTGGCACCTCGCGCGAACAACTACTGAAGACTCTGCATCAAGAGCATTCTGATTTAGATCTCACTGCTCAACTTCAAGAGTTAATCAATAGTGAAATGGCATTCTTTAAAAATGAAAGCCCACAATATTATACGTTTTTGAAACAATTAGACAGAGTTGGAGCTGTAGCGCGACCTGCCTTGAGCGTCGGTTTATTTTTTGTTGGTTTTGGCGCGGTTGGCGATGCGGGTACCCAGCTCGTAACTAATACCATGATTCAGTCAGTGGTAAATGTAGCCGGTGATGTTGCCGGAGGGGCTGCGGCAACCACCGTGGGAGAGACAGCAGTTAGTAGCACTGCGTCAACAGGTATAGGATATCTTGAAGCAAAATTCCGAAGATTTCACGCAGTATTTGCACAACGACGCACGGAATGGCTGGCGGACGCTGTTCGAGAACACTTATTGAAAACACTTCCAGAGGAACTAAAATCAGCCGTTGACCTTCCCGATTCTGAAGTTTATCTGACAGTACAGAATTCGGTATTGGAACTAAAAAAACAGTTAGGCCAACTTTCTGTAATAGAAACAAGAACTTAAAAACAGGAATTCATTCCTAATGCCTACATCTGAGTTAGCCCAAATTGAAATGCTGGCAGCCGTGGATCGTTTAATTCACCAGCTCAAATTATGGAGTGAGCAGAAAACCGGCTGGAAAACAGCAAACCACTGTCAGACAGTGATTCGCCAATTACTACCCCGGCTGGATATGTTACGCGTACGTCTTGAATCCCCGCTGGTCATTGCGACCTTTGGTGGAACAGGTACGGGTAAAAGTAGTTTGGTCAATGCGTTAATTGGTTCTTATTGCACAACATCAGGCCGACAACGTCCGACCACGACAAAACCAGTCCTCATTGCTCATACAGAAACAGACCTGGATCGCCTAGGATTAAACTTAAGTCAATTTCAGGTTGAACAAAAGAAAATTGATGAACTACGTAACATCATTCTCATTGACTGCCCAGATCCTGACACCTCTGAATCCACGGGAGAGGAAAATAATCTCACCCGCTTGCAACATATCATCCCGCTGTGTGATATCCTGCTTTACACTTCAACTCAACAGAAATATCGATCATCGCGTGTTTCAGAAGAACTAAAAGAGGCAGCCATTGGTCGCCGTCTGATCTTTGTACAAACTCATGCAAGTTTAGATGAAGACATTCGAGACGATTGGAAACAGCAACTTTCGCATCAGTTTGAAGTTCCAGAAATTTACTTTGTCGACTCCGTACGAGCCCTGGAAGACCAACTGGCTGATCGACCATTACAAGAAGAGTTTGCTAATCTACAAAACATCTTAAGTACACAACTTGGGAAATCGGAGCGTTTGCAGGTAAGGCGTGCGAATTTGCTCGAATTAATTCAGAATGCCATCGATCATTGTTCACAAAAAATAAACACCGCTTTACCAGCCATTCAAGAACTGGAATCATTTCTAAAACAACAACAGGCAGCACTCACGACTCAAATGTCTCAAGAACTCCGTAAAGAGTTACTCATCAGCCGTAATCTCTGGGAACGGCGATTACTCTCCTGCGTCTCTGACTCTTGGGGCTTCAGCCCGTTTTCTACAATGCTACGTGTTTATAATGGCTTGGGAAATCTATTTGCTTCTGCCAGCTTATTTCGAGCAAGAAATTCTGCACAAGTCGCACTGATTGGAGCACTTCAAGGCGCGCGGTGGATTGGAAACCGTCAAAAAGAACACGCGACAGAAGACCGCTTAAAGCGAATCGGATCTTTTGGGTTGGATGACAATAAGCTGAGAGAATCTCAATTATTAATCGATGGTTATGCACAGGAAGCAGGTCTTGAAACAACCCAGGCACACCTTTCCGGCTCGCTGGAAAATATTCAATCAGAGGCCGCTTCCGTCGAAGAACAGTTTCTGAATGATGCTGGCACAAAGATTGACGGTATTATCACAAAGCTAGCGCATAAAAACTCGGGATGGTTCACTAGAATTTTGTACGAGACTCTGTTTCTCTCATTGGTTATTTATGCATTGGTCCGAATTGGAAAGAATTTTTTCTACGATTCGTTTCTGGATGAAACACATATCCTCGCCATTGATTTTTATGTCACAGCGGGCGTGATTTTTCTAATTTGGTCTGGTTTTCTGGTGATGATGTTTACCAGAAAATTGAAACGAGGCCTCGAACAGGAAATCAACCAGCTTTCTGACAATCTCGCAAAAGCAAAATTATCCCACGGACTTTTTCCGCATTTAGAAAGAGAATGTCAGCAAGTCCACTTTCTACAACACTCACTCGAACGCATGAGAAGTGAAGTTCATCAACTACGAACTGAGGTTGCTACTTCCAAAATCCTGGGTGCCTGGAAAGTAACTGAGGCTATACCAGGTAGTGGCTCTGAAGCACCGCATATGACTTCACAATAATTTATTTACGATTGTAGAACATCTCAGCAATACTATAAGCATTAAGTGCTCCCGACCGGCTGACTTCTTTGCCATCGATTAATAATATCAGAGTCGGTAAAGATTGCACACCATACTTGTCGCTTAGGTCCTGATGCTGGTCAACATCGATGACTCGAATGTGGTTTGACTTGTCCGAACCAATATCCCAGTTCTTTTCTTTCAGCGCGGGAAATTCGTTTGTTTTCATCTGCACACAAGCAGGGCACCAACTAGCAGTAAACAGGAGTATTTGATGATTGGATACATCTTTCTCCATTTTAAATAATTCAACGACATGCTCTGGCAGTTGAGGCATTTCCACTGTTTTCATCGGCGCCAAAGAAAGAGATAACACCATTGTCACAGGTATGAGCGTATTCATTGTTTTCCATCACAATCAAAGAAACAGATTGAAAGCACTTTTGACAGTAGCGAGCCACGATAACGACTCTCCCCAACCCATTCAACCGTCAAAGTCGACTCAAATTGACAAGATTTAAATTCCTCGTTATAGAGTCTCTTGAATAGCCTCTCATGGTTTCTACCAACAACGACACGCACAATCACATCTCAAACCTCTAATTTCATTACACTTACGACACATCTCCCATTCAGCTATAATTTCATCTGAATTGCCCATAGAAGAATAGTCACACACGCCTTTCCCTGGGAACGATTTCAAAATGACCTGGTTAAAAATGACCCTGCTCTCAATCATTCAGGGAATTAGTGAGTTTCTTCCGATCAGTTCTTCAGGTCATTTAGTCATTGCCGAGAACCTACTTGGTATTCAGGCAGATCAGACCGATGTCAACATTGTCCTACATGCGGGGACTCTGCTTTCAATACTGATTTTTTATCGCAGAACAATCATATTACTAATGACTCAAGACCGAAGAGTCGTTCCACTTATGATTGTGGGCACACTTCCTGTGGTCGTGATTGGTTTGGCTGCAAAAAAATTTGCTGAGCACATGCTGGAAAGCGCATTACTAGCAGGTTGTATGCTACCCATTACAGGGCTCTTTCTGTTATTAATTCCCCGCATTCCCCCGACAAAACAAAGCTACACGGAAATATCTTACAAGCAAGCGTTAGTTGTTGGTTTCGCGCAGGCAGTAGCGATTCTGCCAGGCATTTCTCGCAGCGGTAGTACGATCGTGGCAGGTTTGCTCACAGGAATGTCAAGGCAGTCCGCAGCCACATTTTCTTTCCTGCTAGCGATTCCCGCGATTCTGGGCGCCACTATTCTTGAGGTAATCGAAATGCTAACGCATAAACACGTCAGCACGCCGTTAAGCCTATTGGCTATGGGAGCGGTAATCTCTGCCATTATTGGTTTAATCGCACTGGGATTACTGGTCCGTTGGCTAGAGAAAGGAAAGCTACACTACTTCGCATACTGGTGCATCCCGCTGGGAATTCTCATTGTCATCATGCAGTTAGTTTGAAATAGCGCATTTAATTTCATCGACGTGTGTCACGTCGCACATAACAACGTAATGAACGAGCAGGTAGTACTGAGACTCTTGGATGTAATGTTGCTCCATCTCGCTTGGGGAAAATGTCAAGCGGAGACTGCGCGGAAGTATCAATTGTCAAATTCCATTCCTTGGGTTTGATACCAACTGGCAACTCAAATGCCTGTGCATCAGGAGAGGAATTCACCAAGATCATGATATCAGAACCATCGCGAACCCGACGCGAAGAGTGTCTTGCTCCAAGAATTGACAAGAGGCAATGCGTATCTTGCTTCCAATCTACACTTTGCCCCATCACATTGAACCAACTGATATCAGGCAGCTTTTCAACACCATCTGAGTGTCCTGTGAGAAATTTTCGCTGTCTTAATGTCGGCTCACAAAGTCGGAAATGAATCAACTCTTTGCAAAATCGATATAAACCGTTGTACTTTTCGATTAACGACCAATCGAACCAGGAAATAAGATTATCCTGACAATATGTATTATTATTCCCACGTTGCGTCCTGCGGCATTCATCGCCAGAGAGGAGCATTGGAACGCCCTGGCTCAGGAACAGAGTCGCGAGCATGTTCTTAATCTGCCGCTCTCGCATTCCGTTAATGGCTGGATCATCAGTAGGTCCTTCAACACCAAAATTCATACTGATATTATTGTTTTCGCCATCCTGGTTGTCTTCGCGATTCGCATAATTATGCTTGTGTTCATAGCTCACGAGGTCATTTAAAGTAAACCCATCGTGGGCCGTGATAAAATTCACACCATGAAACGGTTCACGACCAGTTTGTTGATAGAGATCGCTCGAACCAGAAAGCCGAGTGGCATAGTCTCCCAATGTCGGAACATCTCCGCGCCAAAAACGCCGAATATCATCACGGTATCGCCCGTTCCATTCAGCCCAACGCATGTGTGAGAACGAACCCACTTGATAGGCACCGGCCGCATCCCAGGCTTCTGCGATGAGTTTTGTATCTGCCAACAAAGGATCTTCAGCAATAGCTTCAACCAGAGGAGGACTTGGCACAAGATTTCCACTTCTATCACGGCTTAAGATAGAGGCCAGATCAAAACGGAAACCATCAATGTGATAGTTGCAAGTCCAGTACCTGAGGCAGTGAAAGATCATCTCTCGGACAACTGGGTGATTACCATTGATCGCGTTTCCACAACCAGAATAGTTTTT
The DNA here is from genome assembly GCF_007748175.1 of Gimesia aquarii. NCBI lineage: Bacteria > Pseudomonadati > Planctomycetota > Planctomycetia > Planctomycetales > Planctomycetaceae > Gimesia > Gimesia aquarii. The sequence continues at coordinate 4,995,543 of NZ_CP037422.1, read as the reverse complement.
ATAGTATTTCCCACCTTGATCAAGATGGTAGTAAACTTGATTTTCTAAGCCTCTGAAAGAAAGCGTGGGGCCATTCTCGTTCCCTTCAGCCGTGTGATTGAAAACGACATCCATAATGACTTCGATACCAGCCTCGTGTAAAGCACGAACCATCTCTTTGAATTCGCGAACCTGAGCCCCAGGTTCTGGATTAGTTGCAAATCCTCGATGAGGTGCAAAGAAAGCCAGAGTTTCATAACCCCAATAGTTTTGATGATCTGTAAAAGAACCATCTGGCTCGTTCATGGGAAATTCATGAACCGGCATCAATTCGACAGCTGTTACTCCCAGATCAATCAGGTAGGGAATTTTTTCAATTACACCTAAATAAGACCCAGGATTTTCAACGCCACTAGTGGGTGAATTGGTAAATCCACGCACATGCATTTCATAAATGACCGTATCAGCCAAGTGATGTCTAACGTGTCGATCACCGTGCCAGTCAAATTGATCATCGACGACAACACACTTCGGCGGGCGCACAATACCATCGGGTGAAGGTTGGAAATTACCAGCCAATGCTTTGGCATAAGGGTCTATCAGACGAGCCCGCTTATCAAAACGCTGACCGATCTCTGGCTGAAAAGGACCATCAGCTTGAAAATGATAAAGTTGCCCTGGCCCGATTCCAGAAATAAAAGCGGTCCAGATATCTCCCAATCGCCCATATTCTTGATTGAATTTAATGACTTCTGACGGCTCTAAATCTTCAACATGGTCGTAAAGCAGCAACCACATCGCCTTTGCTGAGCGGCTATATACAGAAAAATGCACTCCATTATCCTGTGGAACTGCTCCATAGGAAAATGTATGCATTGAGTGAATCGGGGAACTTAAAGAATGTACCAATTCGCGACCCATTAATTAACCTATTCCACTAAAAACATTTTTAAACAAATCACCTTGAAAATTTCGTCTTTTTGTGAATGTCGAAAAAACAGAACTTTCAATTCTACTTGGTGATTTCGTCTCCTCATAGTATTAGATGTCAATATACAACACATCCACTATTACTAATCACTATACCTATACTTCGGCGCACTCCCAGTGAATAATCATGTCTTTTTTGACTTCTAAGTTAGTTATCTGCGATCGGTGACTGCCAACAAAAAAGATCGAGAGAATAAGCCTTTTGTATTTTATTCAACTAAAACTCAGGTTAGATACATATTATCTGATTGTTCCAAGCAGTTAATCAAGTAAAACAAATTTACACAGTACACTTTTAAAATAGACAAAACTGAGCTACTGAAAAAACAGTAGCTCAGTATGTTCTTAACCGCATTGTAAACCCTGTCTTAAGAATCTTGTTTTCTTAATAATCACACTTTCAGATTACCGGAAAAAAGGATCATTACGGATAGAATTGCTTGGGGTATAAGGCTTGTAAACTGGCCGACTTACAGGTTGGTAAGCTGGACGATAGGTCGGATATTGCTGTGTAGAATTCCAATTCGTCCCTCGATAACCTGTATGATTTTGGTAAGGTGCCAGGTAACGAGTCGTACCACAGTTTCCTCCAGGACAGTTACTATAACCATAGCCTGTTGAGCAATTTCCGTTAGTACAAGGGCTTCGATACCCAGTCGGATAACATCGACCATTCACACAATTGGCTCCTCCATAGATAGATTGTCCACGATAAGACTGATGCCCTCTATAGCTGACTGGTGAAGTTAACGCTCTAAATGGTGATGTCACTACATCTAACACGCCACCAGGACGTGGTTGAAAAAATGCGGTCTTAGTCTCTGATGCAAAACCAATTGAGTTGTGATCAGCTGCATTTGCCTGATCTGAAACTAGCAGCATCGAAGCCAAACATATTGACAATGTTGTTAATAAACGTGTCATCTTAAATTCTCCTCATTTTAATTTTATTGCTGAATAACTGTAATCATTTAAACCAACGAGTGGTGAATAATATCAATTGCATTCGCCATGCCAAAACGAGAATTCAAAATAGCCCATCAATACTTATCAACAATCACAAAAAGCACTTACATCTTTAACAGAAACACAACAAAATCATTTACGCGACACATTACACGTATTTTTTGTAACAATTACGACACCATAAATACAAAATGACCTCTCCAAAGAAGGTTCGATTCACACTAGGTAATATTTAACAGCATCATTTACTACTTAGTACGGATATAAAAGGATTTAAGTTTTAATTCCAGATGGATACATGTCATCATATTGATAATCATGAGCTTCAAATGCTGGTGACAGATCCGATTATTCTGAATAGGCGCTTTTGCCGATACTATTTATAAATTCCCCCCCTTCATTTTCATGCTGTAGAATTTTTTCATTTCAACAAATTCTTTGATCACCCAATCTATGAACCAATACATCAAAAAAGTCGATCAGTTAGCGGCAGCCCCTATGTTTTTTGGAACTGTTTTGTTCCTCGTTTTTTTTGCTGGTACTTTGCATTTATTTAATGTGGAATCGCCGGGAATCGCGTTAGACATCTGCAACTGGTGTCTCTTTCTGATCTACCCATTATTTATTATTGAAGCAGTAATCCACATAGCACTTGGAAGTCCAAGGTGGAAATTCAATCTACTTTATTGCCTCATTCCACCATTACGAATCTGTGCACGCGACCAAATGACGGGACGGGCCATCTGGTTTCCGATTCTTGCTTGGCAGGAAGTTACACCAGAGTTTCGAGAGAGGATTAGAAAATCATTTTCTGTGCCACTACTATTGATAGCACTATTAGTACTTCCCTTGTTTGCCGTTGAACTTTATTGGCAAAAGCAAATTGAATCCAGCGCCATGCTGGCTGACTTGACTGCAATCGCGACCGGTTTTATCTGGTTTGCATTCACACTGGAATTCATTGTGATGATTTCGATAGAAGAAAAACGCTTGGAGTACTGCCGGAAACACTGGATTGATCTCGCCGTTATTTGCCTACCAATGATTGCCTTTATGAGGGCGTTGAGAATCACCGGGTTACTGCGACTGCAACAACTCACAAAATCAGCTCGGGTTTTTCGGCTCAAAAGTTTGATTATGAAGCTTTATCGCGCAATGCTGGTACTGGAAGTTGTGAACCGTTTAATACATCGCAATCCTGAAAAAAGTATCGCACGACTTGAAGTATTGCTTGCCGAAAAAGAAAAGGAAGTGGAAGAAATCAAAAAAGGAATTTCGGCTCTATCTGAACGAATCGCTATGAATACATTGCCTCACTCTGAAATATCAGAGCAACAAGGAACACAGCGAGAAAATCGCAGAGCCGCCTGAAATTCCGATCAGAATAAGCGAGAAACTCTATTCTTCACGATCATATCGCGGCCTTCGATCAGACCAGTCACCAGGTAGTTTTTTGAGATTCTTGTCTAGGAATTTAAGAATATCAATTTCAAGACCTAAACGCTTCCCAAGCATATCAGTGCCTCGAAGCTTTCCACGGTACTCCTCAAGCACGTATTTCGTTTTCAGCTCCTTTGGAACGGGAGTTGGAGACAACTGCGTAAATAGTTTTTTGGCAGAACCTCGATCAAGTGAATCACTTTTAGTCGTACATACTAAAAAACTGATTCCGAATAATGGATCTCGCAATCGCATCGCAGGACGAGCAGAGGTAACACCTGTTACACTGTTAACCGGTGAGATTAATACCATTGCTCTAACAGTTTGTCCTTTGGGAGTTTTGGCCGCGAGCACAGGTGCATCATCATAAGGAATTTTACTCCAGTCAAACAGGGCATAATTTAAAGCAATTGGAACACTCATGTCTGAAGCGATAATTGCTGTCTTCTGCATATTCAAGCGTTTTTTCTGATGTTCTTTATAGAGAAATCTCCAGACTGCTTCCATATCCAGGGCAATCATTGCCTTGTAATCTAATGAGGACAACTTTGACTTCGTTCTCCCTTTTTGATTTTTGTTTCCCCCTTGGTCAGCTGAGTTCCCTTTACTTTTCCCATGTTTCCTCAAATCAACGGAAATGACTGCATATCCATTTTGCTGTAAGATGGGGGCAAACTGGTTATCCCACGTTCTTTTACTCCCCCCCTTCCCATGTAAAAGCACAACAACGGGCGCATCAGCGGCATTACTCGATTCGTAATAAGTAATAGAAATTGGCCAACCACCTTGCGCTGTTAACGTAACTTCTTTCGGCTTGGGAGGCCCTTTTGAGTCTTTACCCTGTGCATACAATGCACTCGTAGTCAAAAGTGAAATGACCATGAATGTTAAAACTGGTTGGGCTAACTGACTCTTCTTCATACAGAGGAAAAAGTTTTTCACAGGGACTCCTCATAGATGGGATAAAATCTTTTCGGCTTCAAGCTTGCAGTTTCGGGGGATCCCGATTATCCAATATGTTAACTAATTTATACCTTTATTCTATGGATAATTTGTAGCGAGGTCAATTAGTGGTCTGTAGTTTTAAGCCCTTTAACAACACCACGATCAACCCTACTATTCATAGTTGAGCCATACGACAACACTATTTTCAAACTGCAGAACGACTCTTTATGTCATTTTTTACTATTTGATTGGCAGAAGACACATGCAGGAAGAACATCCTGAAGAAATCCCGAAACCATTTCTGGGACTGCAAAGAGATGACCAGTTTTTTCTGGGTACGCTCTTGATTGCGATTCTGGTTCTCGCAGTAATCTATATTGGCCAACTTTCCCGCTGGGGTACTGAACCGATAGAAATCAAAAGACAAAACCATCTACCTTATGACTATCAAATTGACATTAACAAGGCGACATGGGTTGAGTTTGCACAATTAAAGGGAATTGGCCCAGTCTTGGGAAAAAGAATTGTTGCATACCGAGACGAACATGGCCCCTTCCAGTCGATTGATGATTTATTGATGGTCAAAAATATTGGCCCAGTAAAACTAAATGAAAACCGAATTTATTTCAAACCAATACCAATTTCCCCTGAATAACTATGCAGACGATCAAGTCCTGTTTCATTTTTATCACAACGCTTGGGTCACCGACTCATTTTTTTCTAATTAAATGTCCTCAGATTCTCAATTCTTCTCCTGTGCTGTCTGTTGTTAGTTGATTCCTCGCTCATTTCCGGGTTGAATAGGCGTTTCAAACAATACTCCTGATCCAGTACTTCTGGCTGATCACGCCCGAATTCGCGTTCAATTAAAGGGTTTACTTTTTATGGCAGGTTTTGACCACGGGTCCAACGAGCCTGATGAGCAAGAAAACATCGAGACGATTAATCGTAATACTCGTTGGGGTCTCAAGCTATTCGCCGTTTATCTTGTCCTTTATGGCGGGTTCGTTTTTCTAAATACGTTCTCTCCTGCAAAAATGGAGGTCGTTGTTTTTGCTGGATTAAATCTGGCAATAGTTTATGGCTTTACTTTAATTATCGCTGCATTTGTGCTGGCGATTATCTATGGGTGGTTATGCCGTAATGATCTTTCCTCCTCAAGCTCTGAAAACGAGGAGGTAGCTCAATGATCTATGAGCCCTCTTTCATGGCAGTGCTTGTATTCGGAGTCATTGTCGCCATTACACTGGGACTTAGTTTCTGGCTCGGCGCAAAAGCAAAATCATCAAAAGGCTATTTTGCTGCCGGTGGTGGGATCCACTGGTTTATTAACGGAGTCGCATTTGCGGGAGATTATCTCTCTGCAGCTTCGTTTCTAGGCATCTGCGGTATGATTGCCTTCTATGGTTATGACGGATTTCTTTACTCCATTGGATATCTGGCTGGCTGGATTGTGGCACTCTTTGTGATTGCAGAACCGCTCAAACGCATGGGGCGTTTCACTTTTGCCGACGCGTTAGACAGTAAGTTTCAATCGAGGGGTATTAAACTGGCGGCTGCCATCAGTACTCTCGTAGTCAGTATCTTTTATCTGATCCCACAAATGGTCGGTGCCGGCGTTTTAATTACACCGCTACTTGGATTCCCCCATTATGTTGGCGTGCTGATGGTGGGAACGATTGTCATTTTAATTGTTGTAACAGCAGGCATGGTCAGTACGACTTATGTGCAATTCCTGAAAGGTTCATTGCTTGTTATCTTCAGCACGGTTCTGACCGTCCTGATCCTACAACGAGGTCTTTCAACAGATCCTGAAAATCATGGAAAACCAACACATCACTTCCAGATTTTTGGTCCTGCTGCTTCCGATAATATCGATTACTGGAAATCAGAATTAAAACTGGATGACAAAGACACACTGATTCCTTTGAACCAAGGAGCCTGGGCAAAAAAAGGTTTTCTTCAGCTCACCAAAGATAAAATTGTCAGTTATTGGAAATTAACAAAAAATTCAGAGCAACAATTCTTTCTATCGGAAACGCAATATCAACAAAAAAATAAAAATGGTTCGATTCTTATTAATGGACTGCCTCAAGGAAGCGGTGAAGGACAAACCGATTTCTATCCTGTGGGGCGCATCAGTAAGTTACCAAATAACGAAACGAAAACAGGCTCTCTGGGACCTGCGGAATTTCTCAGTACAATCCGCGAGAGTGAATTGATCCTCTGGGGCTCCGAAACGATCAAAGAAAAAGATGGTACAGTTCTGACCATCTATTTCCCCAAGCCAACATCAGGCCAAAAAGTTCTCAGTCCGGGCAATCACCCCAAGTTCGCAGGTATACGTGGCGATGATATTTGGGGGAAATTAAACTTCCTGTCTTTAATGCTTGCTTTGTTCTGTGGGACAGCTTCACTTCCCCATATTCTCATCCGGTATTACACAGTCAAGGATCAAGCGAGTGCCAGGAAAAGTACAATTGTTGGTATCGGAAGTATAGGCTACTTCTACATTCTGACATTGTTTATGGGTTTCGGAGCCATGACCAGTGGAGCGCTTGATGTAACGAACTCTAATATGGCAGCCCCACTTCTTGCCAAAAGTATCGGTGACTGGCTGTTCGCGGTAATTTCTGCGATTGCTTTTACGACCGTCTTGGGAACTGTGAGTGGACTCATTATTGCTTCTAGTGGTGCTGTCGTACATGACTTGATGTCGAGCTTCATGAAAATCGAAATGAACGATTTTGCAAAAGTCCGCATTGCAAAAATCGCCTCAGTTGTTGTCGGTGTGATCGCTATTATTCTGGGAATTCTGTTTGAGAAGTTCAATGTGAATTATCTAGTTGGCTGGGCATTCAGCGTTGCCGCTTCTGCAAATCTACCCGCCTTAGTCATGCTGTTATTCTGGTCCAAGACGACGAAACAGGGCATTACAGCTGCAATCTTTGTCGGTATGATGTCCTCATTAGGATGGATTCTGCTAAGTGCAGACACTTATAAAGGCGTTTATGGACTCTCACCAGAGAGCGCCATCGTTCCATTCAGTCAACCAGGTCTGGTTACAATTCCATTAGGCTTTCTAACCCTGGTAATTGTTTCACTCTTAACACAACAGAAATCTGTAGGAACTGAACAGTGACAGAGCATCCATCAGAGCAAGAATGGTTGACGGCAACCGCACTTGAAGACGAGTATACTGTCTTCTTTCGATTGCTACCAAAGATTCCGGAAGCGATTTCTACTGCTGATTTTCCAGATAGAATTGAGATTATCTGGTCTTACCAATCACCTAATGACACCGGTATGCCTGCTGCGGAAGATCAGCAAAGAATGAATGAATTTGAAGAACGGCTGGAAGAAACTTGGCTGAATACGGGTAGTGGTTATCCGACAATGCTGATTACTGGAAACCAGATCTGTCAATGGCAATGGTATGTTAAACATATTGATCAAGCTCTAGAGGCGCTCAATGCAGCACTGGCTGATCTGCCGGAATTGCCAATTGACATTCACACGGAATCAGACCCCGACTGGTATGCTTATTCTAATTTCATGCAACAGATAACAAAATAATACTATCTTCTTCAGGTTATTTTCTTTGCTCTCAAGAAGTAGAATGCGTTACTTCAACTGTAGAATCGCCTGGTCGTGCTATCTCACAGGCATTCTTTCCAAATCGATCCAAAATTTCGTTCACGGTAGAACGAATCGTAATACACAAGCCATCCAAATCCAAATCGTCTTCATCCAGACCAAATGGTTCTTCAACGGAATGCGCAATCACTTCGATCCCAATCATGAAATAGGCCAATATGATTGTTAGAGGCACAGTCCAGAACCCGAAGTCATCTACTAATCCCCAAGGAAGCGTACACAAATAGAGCGAAATACAGTGACGAACAAACAGACGATAAGAAGGCGAAAGACGAGTCCGGCGAATCCGCTCACAACCTCCGCAAATTTCCATTAATTCACGGATCTCAGAATCCAGAACTCTTAATTCATCGCCATCAATCACACCCGATCTCTTCCAGCCAATCACTTTGCGGTAAACGAGATCTGCAATATAAGCGGGAATATGACGGGGAGGCGGGTCTATTTGCTCCAATTCAGGAAACATGGCAAAGTCATCATCTTCGCGTAAATGGTCCCGCAATGCTTCGGGAAAAGCGACAATTAAATTTCCCAGCTCCCGAAGTTCATCAGCACCGTAGTTAGTGAATTCACGAAATTTGATTGCCATATTTCGGCTGACATTTACCAGCTTGCCCCATAGTTGGCGGGCCTCCCACCAACGTGCATAGGAACTGTTTGTCCTGAATACGAGTAGTAGACCAAGTACTAACCCGAGAGTCGTATGTAAATCGGAAGACATGTCACCCAAACTCAAAAACTCTTTAGCATGGGTTTCTGAGAATCCAAGCGCGATCAGCAGTCTTTCGCTATGATTTTTGAGTACGGGGATAAGACTATACACCCCTAATAATCCCGCATAGAGAGAGATACGTCCTAAAGTTCCTAGTTTTTTCTCGATAAACGAAAGATTTAATTCGGCATCAGCGGCCATAAATGAAATTTCCCTATATCAATTAGACGTAATTTGTCAGTCAATCTCGCGTTAGAGAATAAAGGAACTCTAATTTTTTCGCCCCAATAATACAACTGATGTATCATCGTGCCTGCCAGATCCGTCTGTAAAAGCGTTGGAATCACGGAACAAGTTCTCCAAGGCCGATTCCAATTGAGAAGACCGAGACGCTTGCAATGATTGCATTATGCCAGGAATTCCAAATTCGCCGAAGCTCTCTTTTTCCCCAGGGAACGCCTCTGCCAGCCCATCTGTAAAAATCAACAGCCGGCTGTTAGGAGGCAGAATCGAGGTATGGATGTCGTATTCGACATCGGGCACTATTCCAAGCGGGAGCCCACCATCATCATTTGTGCCTAATTCATATGTCTTATTTGTCTCCAGTTCATGCACAATTGGAATCGGTGCTCCTGCTGACGTCCATTGAAACTCATTCGTCTTCGAATTTAAGATCCCATAGAGCAGAGTAATAAAGCCACCATCATCATTCACTATCGCCTGATTGCAAAGGCGATCATTCACATCGGAAACAAAAGCCGCGGTATCCAGATACTTGTTCGAACGAATCATGCCCACTAAGGTGTGCATCGTCATAATCGACATGCAGGCTTTCATTCCGTGCCCCGATGCATCTCCCACTAACAAGACCAGATTTTCATCGTCCAGCATGAAGACATCGTAATAGTCTCCCCCCGCCAAAGTCACAGGTTGTCCGCCAAACACACGAATCTGTGACGATTCATATCGTGCCGTCACATCATATCTCTCAGGAGAGATGAGATCACTCGGGATAATTGATTCTTGTAATTTGCGTACCGATTCGACTTCTTCGCGCAAACGTTCTGCCACAAATCGTTCACGTTCCGCTTTGACAGAATCAACAACGCTCTGCAATGTTGTTTCAAGGAGGAACATAAAGTCCCCCCCTTCATCTCGAATAATATAGGCACGCATTCCCGCCGTTAAAAAACGGGCTACATGAAACGTCCCTTGAGTCGGACAGGCACCCACAACGGGAGTATCAAGATGTTTCTGACGGATTTGCTCGAAATGCTCAAACGCCGTTTGAGGGTCGGGATTCATAATGGACATCAAAATGATATCCCATGACTGTCCATTTAAAACTTGTGAGAGAAACTCTTCAGTCGTATTACAGATGACCAAGTCATTTTCACTGACTCCAAGGTAGAGCGAAATAAGATCGCTCTCTTCTGGATTGTCCCAACCAATAAGAATTCGCATATATGGCCCCTGATAAAATCGAATTCACTATAATTTAACTGGAACATCATATAGTATTAATAGTCTAAAATCGACATAAATCTATTTGAATCGCGTGTTAGCAGGAACCCAAAAACTTCATTAATAACTTAGACTATCGGGTTATCAGACGTGTACATTTTCTTTGAACACAGGACGATTACAATTCTGTAATAAACTGAACAAGTCCATTTTTCATTCTAATGATTCGTTTTAAGCAAGGAGCCTTTTTTGCCTAATCATAAATTATTTGTTCGAAGTCTCATCAATGGGTTTTTGTTACTAGTTGTTTTTCAAACCTGCCCCTGCTTTTCAGCAACTGAAAGTAAAAAACCAAACATCGTCATTATTCTGGCAGACGACCTCGGTTTTTCTGATCTCGGGTGTTATGGCTCTGAAATCGAAACGCCACATCTAGACCAATTAGCGCAAGAGGGGCTACGATTCTCTCAGTTTTATAACGCTGGCCGCTGCTGCCCGACCCGCGCTTCGCTGATGACGGGACTCTATTCACACCAAGCAGGTATGGGCTGGATGAATCGCAACGACAAACTTCCAGGTTATCAGGGGGAACTCAATGAACACTGCGTCAGTCTAGCTGAAGTGCTCTCATCTGCTAACTATCAATGTTACCACGTTGGTAAATGGCACCTCACGTATCGCATGCGGAAAGCCAATGAGAACTGGCCCCTTGGTCGCGGATTTCATCATGCATACGGAACAGGAGGAGGTGGGAATTATTTTGCTCCCAAACTACTTTATGAAGATAATCGCCTGACGAAACCGCCTCAAGAAGATTATTATATTACGGACGCCTTTAGTCAAAGGGCCGTTGATTACTTAAAAAAACACTCGCAGGAAAAGACGGACAAACCATTTTTTCTCTATCTGGCATATACAGCTCCTCATTTTCCACTACATGCCAAACCAGCCGATATTACCCGCTATCAGAGACAATACCAAACAGGCTGGGATCAACTCAGAGCAGAACGTCACCAGAAGATGCAAGAGATGGGCCTGATTAATTGCCCGCTCTCTGCCCGTGATCCTGATGCGAAACAATGGAACACACTCTCCCAAGCTGAGCAAGAAGAGTGGGACCTGCGAATGGCTGTGTACGCTGCCATGATCACCAACATGGACCAAGGAATTGGCAAGGTACTCCAGCAAATCGAAGACATGGGAAGCGCAAACAACACCATGGTGCTGTTCTTGTCCGACAACGGTGCCAGTGCAGAATTTATCGACCGGGGGCACCAACCAGGTGCAGCGACTGGCACGCGTGAATCATTCCGCTGCGCAGAAGTTGGCTGGGCCAACACTAGTAACACTCCCTTCCGCTTTCATAAAATGTGGATGCATGAAGGGGGTATCTCGACACCTCTGATTGTGCGTTGGCCTGCACAAATCCAACAAACGGGTGGCTGGACGAATCAAACAGGCCACGTGATAGACCTGATGGCAACCTGCGTTGATGTTTCAAAAGCAAAGTACCCGACTATGAAAAAGAGGCAGAAAATTACTCCCCTGGCAGGAACAAGCCTGCTACCTATCTTTCAGAATCCAAAGAAAACGGAACAACGGACACTTTTCTGGGAGCACGAAGGCAACAAAGCTATTCGTCAGGGAGATTGGAAGCTCGTCAAACAACACAAACAAGCTTGGGAACTTTACAATTTGAATCGTGATCGAAGCGAACTTACTAATCTAGCGAATGTACATCCGGAACTGGTTTCTACACTTTCAAAATCCTGGAAGACATGGGCTCAAAAGTCAAATGTTGTCCCTTGGGAAACATTACCTCAGCCCGGCTATCGTAAAAAAGGTCCGGCCTTTTATCGAAAAAAGTAAACTTTCATTTGAATCTCTGATATCGGGATGACATCATGCCTAACCGCTACAAATTGCTTCTATTCGTTATCTGTCTATTTTTTACTCCTGTTGTCGATCTCTATGCGGAGGAATCACCACAGTCAACGAAGCCGAATATCATTCTGATTCTGATTGATGACATGGGTTGGCCCGATCCTAGTTGTTATGGACATGCATTTCATGAAACGCCAAATATTGATCAGCTTGCAAACGATGGTGTCCGCTTTACTGATTTTTATGCAGCTTGCCCTGTCTGTTCCCCCACGCGTGCCAGTATTCAGGCAGGACAGTATCAGGCACGTCTGCATCTGACTGATTTCATTCCCGGTCATTGGCGTCCCTTTGAAAAACTGATCGTGCCCGAGAATGCCCCTCACCTGCCACTGGAAATTGTAACTCCCGCTGAACTGCTGAAGACAGCAGGCTATAAAACCGCTTACTTTGGTAAATGGCATCTTGGTCCTGAATCGCATTATCCAGATAAGCAGGGCTATCAAACTTCGCTCGTCACAAAAGGTCGCCATTTTGCACCACGATTTCGAACTACTCCGAAATCGGATGTCCCCAAGAAAGCGTATCTGGCCGATTTCCTGACTGAGAAAACGATCGAGTTTATGCAACAAAACAAATCCCATCCCTTCTTTGTACAACTCTCGCATTATGCGGTCCACATTCCGCTAGAAGCCAAGCAAAAAGAGATTGAAAAGTATCAACAGAAACCAAAGCCTTCAACTGGTGTGAATAATCCGGTGTATGCCGCGATGGTGGCGCATGTCGATGAGAGTGTGGGGCGTATTGTGCAAGCACTAGAGGAATTACAGCTCTCTGAGAACACAGTCGTCATCTTCAGTTCTGACAACGGTGGCCTGCGACAAACATTTTCTGGTGGCGAAACGGTTTCCACAAATGCCCCCCTTAGAGATGAAAAAGGATCACTTTATGAAGGAGGCATCCGGGTTCCACTCATTATTAAATGGCCCGGAGTTGCCAAAGCGGGAACAACCTGCGCTGAACCGACCATCAGCGTCGATTTCTGGCCTACGTTCGCTGAAATTGGAAAAGCAAAATTGAAAGAACATCAAATCATCGATGGACTAAGTATAGTCCCTTTGTTGAAAGATCCTTCCAGTCGTCTTGATCGAGACGCAATCTATTTTCATTATCCCCACTATCATCATTCAGAGCCTGCAGGCGCCATTCGTACTGGTAACTGGAAGCTGATCGAATTCTTCGCCGATGGTAGACAGGAGCTTTATAATCTGGAACAGGATCTGTCTGAAACAACCAATCTATCAGCAGCGATGCCTCACAAGGCCGCTGAATTACAACAAAAGTTATTAGACTGGAGAAAAACAACCGCGGCTGCATTGCCTCAGAAAAATCCCAAGTATGATGCCCAGCGGTCGCCTGAGTGGTGGAGTCGACGAACCAATCAACCAATCAAGAAACAAAATCAGAAGAAAACAGGCAAGGCAAAAACATAAAAGATCAAGCGATCCCCTCTCACAGTTTACTCCCGGTTTGTTATTACATTGTGTATACTTCAGACCAGAAGTTGCTACTTTTTCTACCTTTTAGATCGTAAACCCAATATGTCAACAGTTCAAAATTCACCACTTTTAAAGCTCCATTCAGACGATAATATCGCTATCGCTCGCAACTCCGTGACCGAAAACCAGGAGTGCGCACTCTCTGAAAACGAGAGTGTGACTACTCGAGAAAGCATTGATCTGGGCCATAAAGTGGCTATTCAGAATATCGCCAGCGGTGAACCAATCCGTAAGTTTGGACAGACAATCGGCTTTGCTACCATCGATATTCTAGCAGGTGACTGGATTCACAGTCATAATCTGGAATCAGGGGTCTTGAGTTTGGACTACGCCTATTCAACGGATGTCCCAACCCCACCAGAACCCATTAAAGGCCGGACTTTTATGGGCTATCGCCGTCCGAATGGGAAAGCAGGCACCCGAAATTATCTGGCGATTATCAGTACAGTAAACTGTTCTGCAACAGCCTCCAAATATATTGCCAGGGAATTGGCTCAGACGTCATTGGAAAATTACCCCAATATTGACGGTATCATCCCGCTGGTTCACAAAGGTGGGTGTGCTATGCAATATGATGGGGAAGATCATCATCAGCTGATGCGGACTCTGGGTGGATTTGCAAAACATCCGAATATCGGCGCTTATATTGTTCTGGGATTAGGTTGTGAAACGGGACAAGGTTCGTTTCTCTCTGAATCCGAAGGCCTTGTCCAGCTAGAGAACCCCAACGAACCTCAAAACCAAGGCCCTCTAGTACTCAATATCCAAGATATAGGAGGCATAGCCAAAACAGTCAAAAAAGTAACCACACTTTTGAAAGAGTATCTACCTCAGGTAAATGATGTCACACGCGTTCCGATTCCGGTCTCGGAACTAATTCTAGGTACGGAATGCGGCGGTAGTGATGGAAACAGTGGTGTGACTGCCAACCCCGCATTGGGAATTGCCAGCGATCTTTTGGTCGCGCATGGTGCGACCTCAATACTAGGGGAAACACCTGAGATTCATGGTGGAGAGCACCTTCTCACGCGTCGATCTATCACCCCTGAAATTGGTAAAAAGTTAATCGACCGCATCAAATGGTGGGAGGAGTACACCGGAAAATTCGGTGTCGTAATTGATAATAATCCGTCCGTTGGCAACAAAAGAGGTGGTTTAACCACGATTTACGAAAAGTCATTAGGTGCCATTGCTAAAGGGGGCAGCAGTGCATTGCGAGAAGTCTATCGATTTGCAGAACCTGTGACTGAAAAAGGATTTGTCATTATGGATACTCCAGGCTATGACCCGGCCTCGGTAACAGGAATGGTCGCCGGTGGGGCAAATGTTGTGGCATTCACAACTGGTCGCGGAAGCTGTTTTGGTTGCAAGCCAGTCCCCAGTATTAAAATCTCGACAAATACCCCCATGTATCATCGAATGCAGGATGACATGGACCTTGATGCAGGCAGAATCTTAAATGGTACTTCTGTTGAACAGGTGGGTCAGGAAATCTTCGAGCTGATCATTGAAGTGGCCAGCGGTAAAAAAACAAAGAGTGAGGTCCAAGGCATAGGAGACGAGGAGTTCTGCCCTTGGAGTATTGGACCAGTCCTCTAATTCACGCATTCAACCTATTCTATATTAGACCATGATTTCTTTGATTTATTTCAAAGCTAAGATCTGATCTACCCTAAACTTTTTCTCTATCTATCAAAATAAATTAGACTTATAACAAAAAATTGTGCCTACCCCTCGTCTTGGTAAGTATCCATGCGATCACACTTTCATACCCCATCACAATCGTTAAAACTATTGAAACTGGAAAATTCGGTATCTTCCGAATAATCGCTACAGTTTACCAGAAGCTCTGTCCGATATAACCAGCAACAGACTCCGCGCTTTCCCGTTTTAGACGGCGCGAATTGTTCTCAAAGTTTCCGCTGTTTGTAAGGACGTATAGATGCGGCTTCTTCATTGGCTAGCACCGGTATTGAGCATCGTTCTGATCTCACATGCATACTCGATTGTTCAAGCGCAGGGTGGATATCCTCCTCCGATGACACAGTCAAGTATGATACAACCTGTATCGTATAATTTCCCAGGATTCGCTCAAAATGCGCAATCGATGGCGGCCTCTCCACAGCCTAACTTTTTTCAAGGCGTGACAAATGGATTGACAAGTCCATACGGTTCAGCTTCAAGACCTGGAATCCCTATGAACGTCAACCCACAAGGAGCATTAAATGCATTTCCGCAAATATCTCCTTTTGAAAAGATGTTTCAACAACATCGCATTGATAATAATGGCTTATGGTCATACAGAGATAGTAATGGTGGAAAAAAATATTTCTTCAGCACCGAAGCACTATTCTCTCGATACCGTTCTCCAGGTAGTACCCTTCTCGGAAATGTTGGGACAATCTCATATTTTAATTTGGTCGAAGATGACTTAATCGCTGCCACAGATGAAGAATTTGCGGATACAGCAGAAGGCTTGAATTTCTTTGATTCCACGACCTTTGACGTCGTTCCGAACTTGAACGCACCAGGAACTAGACTTCGCTGGGGATGGACTAATGAAGATCAAAGCGGATTTGAATTCACTGGTTGGTGGCTTGCTCGCTCTGATTCAGAATGGTCTGCCATTGAGACTTCAACTCATAAACCACTCGCCGAAAATCAAGCAATCATGGATATTCTGTTGTCACCACCCAACTTCATTGACCCTACGGGTACCGGTGTGGTTTCCTCTATCCCAGGTGTGACAACAGCTGAAATCAACACCATTTTACAACAAGAATTGATGAATTTACGTTCCTTGCCACTCGATGACGGATCAGTCAATGGTGTTTCTGTTCCATACGATTTGGATTTCAGGATTAAAGTAGTCAGTCAAGCTTGGGGAACGAACGCAACTTGGATGTCGACACCAGTCATTGACCAAAAGAGCCTGAAAGTTCGAAGTCTTGTCGGTGTAAGATACATGCAAGTGAGGGAAGCTTTTGGGTTCGTAGGTCGTGATAGCGGGTTACTTTATAGTGACGCAAACAATATTGCAGGTATCCGACCAGACTTGAAATTGTTCTCACACCCTACAGGAACTGATGAAAACGAAGATGGCATCATTGATAACGCTGGTGTCGTGGAAGATGAAGATGGTGGTGGAGGAGGAACAGGTACTACGACAGCTTTCTTTGCCGCACCTCTCGATCCTGTAACTGGACTGCCTGTGACCCCCACAACAACCGTCGTGAACAGCCAAGTTGATACCCATTTAGCTGGGCCTGAAATTGGTATTCAATTTGATTTAGGTGGTGATAAATTTAAAATCTGGGGCCAAACGAAACTGGGTTTAATGGCTAATCAGGAAGAAATCGAACTGAGCGGAGACAACGTAGGTATGATTACCCGAGCTGATCCAGATGATCTGGATCGTCCCAAGGCATTAATTGACCCTACTCCCGATAACCCCAACCCGAACGCGTTTAGAGATGAAACTTCACATACTCACGTTTCACCAATTTTCGAACAATCCATCTTTATGGAAATGGCGATTTTTGACAAAGTACCTGTTTTGAAACGAATGAAAATCCTTGAGGAAGCAAAATTCCGATTCGGTTATACTTATATTATAGCCGGTGAAATCGCCAGACCTTTTGATAGTATTCGTTGGCAAGGTATGCCTACCAGAGGACTATTTCCATCAATTGAGATCGAACGGGAAAAATGGAGTGTGGGCTCATGGAGTGTGGGTATTGACTGGCACTATTAAAATTTGTTGAATTAAAAATCATAAATTGAATCTAACCGGCATTAGGATAATCCAGGCCGGTTTTTTTCAATTGTTCCTTTCTTAATCCAATCGTTTCAAGATCACATCTCCCACTGTTCCATTCTCAGTTGGATGACTGCGGTCTTCCCCTTCCACTTGAAACCAGATATCGAGTAATCCAGTTCCCTCGGATAACTCAAAATTCGCCATTGATTCGCTCTGCTTTAAGTACTCGTGAGTCTGTCGACCTTGCCAGTACACGATCAACTTACCCGATTTTTGTACCTGGCCTTTATCAATTTGGATTTTATACAAACCAGAGTGAGTGATTTTCACCATCCAACCTTGAGACCTTCCCTGAAAATAATTCCCATCCTGATAGCGGCATAAAACACAAGGACTTTCTTTTTCTTGGTTGACGATGATTAATCCTGGTTCAAAGTTTCGGGATTGTCTCATCGATAAAAACCAAGATTCATATTGTTGTCGTAGTTGTTGAGCAATCTCAGTTTTAGTCTGTATCAGGTTATTTTTTTCTCCTGGATCGATTAAAATATCATACAACTCCAAAGTAGGTTCATTACTTCTCATCAGATTTTCATTACCAAATGTTCCCGGATAACCAACGAGCTTAAAACGACTCGTGACAACTGCAGAATTTTGGTATTGCTGCGGTGTCAGCCCTCGGTGGACCTGAAAAAAAGACTACGTTCCGGTAATACTTTGCTCTGATTCAAAAGAACCTCCGAAAGATCAACTCCATCGAGTTCCAGCGATGCAGGTAGAGGTGTTTTTGTCAGTGCTAACAAAGTCGGCAAAATATCAATATGAGCTGCAATCAGATCACTTTTCGTTCCTTCCTGAAATCGTCCTGGCCATTGGGCAAGAAAGGGGACACGAATCCCTCCCTCATAAGTCGATGATTTTCTACCTCTCAAACCAGAATTGAATCGCTTTTGCTGTGGTCCGTTATCGCCTATAAATAGGACAATGGTCGTGTCTAATAGATGAGATCTTTTCAGATACGACATTAATTTGCCCACATTGTCATCTAAGTTCGAAATCATTCCATAAACTTTGGCAGTGGTCTCATTAAGCCCCGCTTTTTGATACGGCTGCCAGTACGACGGACTCACTTCTAATGGTGTATGTGGGGCATTGGTAGGCAAATAAACAAAGAACGGCTGTTGATCTGTTTTTTGTCGATCAATAAAATCGATAGCTGCTTTAAAAAAAACATCAGAGCAATAACCAACCACTTTTTGCTTTGTACCGTTCTTCCATAACCAGGGATTCAAATAAGAATTCGGTTGATCTGGCGATTGTCCAAGGCCACCACTTTTATGAATGAGTGATTGCTCGAATCCCTGATCTTGAGGGCGCATCGGAAAATTATCCCCTAAATGCCATTTGCCAAAAATTCCAGTTTTATAACCAGCATCTTTCAATAGCTCAGCAATCGTTACTTCGTCCCCATGCATCTTAGCCCCACCGCGCGAAGTATGTATCACTCCAGTACGATAGTAATATCGGCCCGTCATCAAGCTAGCTCTTGTTGGTGCACAAACCGGACTGCAATAAAAACGGCTTAATTCGATGCCTTTTGCAGCCATCTGATCCAGATGAGGTGTCTTAATTTTTGTATTTCCATGAAAACCAACATCACCATACCCCTGATCATCAGTAAGAATTAATACGACGTTTGGACGCACCGATTGAGAGACCTTTGCATGAGCAGAAAAAAGATCTCCTAAAGCTAATAGGGTTCCAGATATCATGAAAACCTGCTGGATAAATCTATATCTGGAATTTAATGAATACATAAGTCGTTTCTTTCTCAGTTAAATAAAACGATTCGCATTAATTGAATCCGCTTCAAGGAGAGGTCTCAAGTGTATTTCTAACTAATGCTTCTGATTATTTCGTTGCACCAGAGAAACAGATGACGTAGAATTTCAGGTAGAGATGCCCCAAAATGAGGATGAGCTTTCATGAACCAGAAACGATTAATCGATCTCAGCATTTCTGTCTGTTGCTTAGTTTGTTTCCCACTTACTCCGGGACGCGCACAGGAAGTCCGAATCCAGCAACCCATCGTACAACAATTCTCAACAGGTACAACAGTCAGTGTGCCTGATCGAGGTCGTGCATTATTGGGAGGGATCAGTTCAGGCGCTACGAGATCAAAGCGTTTCGGTCCATTTCGACGTGGTTCTTCATACGGTCAAGAATTTCAAAGTTCGACGAGTAGTGTGGGAGTCTACATCCATGACTTTGAGGCAATGGACCGCTTCCTGTTGAAGAGCGCTACTTCAACTGCCAGCAGAATAGAACCACCTTTCCAGACAAATCATTCGTACTGGAAACAGCAACTTTTATCTCAACATTTTCAAACGGCTAAATCGAAAAATTTCTCGGGCTCATTCGGCAAGAGTCAAAGATCTTCTTTACATTTGAATCAAATCACTCGATCCAAAGCAGAACGTTTTTTTGAATTAGGTCAGAAAGCAGAACGAAAATATGCGACATCAAACGTCGCGAAATTACACTACCGCATGGCTGCGAAATATGGCAGTGTGAAAGCCAAAGAACGATTAACAAAATTGAACGCTCACCAAGCAAAAGGTGAGTAGTTAATTAAGCCGCTTCTTCAGAATTGCCATCTGCAATAAAAATCCGATTGGGAAGATGGACTTTTGCGTAACGTTCTCCCCGCGCGTCATAAAAGTAGACCATATTGGAGTCAGAAGCCCAGATTGCTCCTAGACGGACACTTCGAGGACCATTAATAGAAAATTGCAACCCACAGCTTCGATTTCGGCGTCTCAATGCCATTTCAGACATTGAAAACTGTTCTTCGAGCAAATTCTCTTTTTCACAAAGTGTTTTGTGAATGAATTCTCGAAGCTCGTTGAGTGATTGAATATTTTCTACACTGCTGCTCATTCAGTATCCCTCTCGCAAAAAATTTCGTTCACCTGTTTCTTCAGTTAAGACTGATGCTTGACAACAAGAGACTTAAGGGGGGTAAACAGGTTGACCTCTCGAATATCGTCCAACCTAACAAACATCTCTGAGAAGAATTAGGATGCCGTTCTCTTTGTTATTATTTGATAAGATTATGAATCTGATTTATTCGTTACCTCCTTGACTTATTTCTGATTTTCCCAATGATTCAAAAAATATCACTATAGAAAACACCTCGTGCCCTCATATTTTAAGAATCTAATTTTGAAACGAGGCCGCATTCGCTGTGTATTATTTATCTAACCGGACCAGATTGTTAAAATCCCTCACTTTCGTCCCCAAAAGTGAAGTCTCGGTGAAAGCCATTTTTCTCTTCAACAAGGAAAATCCTCACATCCGGTAAATTTACCGGATACAAAATAGTTTGTATGATGAGTATTTAATAAAGATACCAAATAGATTTTTTGCTTAAAATTTGTTCAATAAAACTATCTATAAAGAGGATATCCTGAAGTGCCCTTAATCTCGTCCGAGTCGCTGCAAAACTTTGTCAAATCGCTCCTACTGCAAGGAGGAGCGAATGACGAAGAAGCACGTATCGTTTCAAAGAGTTTAGTTGACGCTAATTTACTCGGTCATGATTCTCATGGAGTGATGCGTTTACCCTTTTATCTCGGACGAGTAAAAGAAGGCATTCTTAAAGCAGGCGAGAAGCTGCAGATTTTAAATGAAACTCCCGCTGCTATCGCAGGTGATGGTTGCTGGGGATTCGGTCAGACAGTCATGCACGACATGATGAACCGTCTGATTGACAAAGCAGCTAGCCTGGGAGTTGCTTGTGGAACACTTAAGCGGGCTTCACATATCGGTAGACTTGGAGAATATGCAGAAATGGCTGCTGCTCAGGGGATGGCATCCATTATCTGCGCTAACACTCATGGCTCAGCCCCGCGGGTCGCACCGGTAGGAGGCAAACGTCCTCGGCTCGGAACAAACCCTATTTGCATTGGAATGCCTGGAGGCGTTGAAGGTCCCTTTGTACTTGACTTTGGCACTTCTGCTACTGCAGAAGGAAAAGTTCGCATCAAAAAAATCGCCGGCGAACAAGTCCCCCCCGGTTTGATTTTAGATCCTGATGGAAATCCTACAACAGATCCCAATCAGCTTTATGGAAATCCTCCAGGTACTATTCTGCCTATGGGGGGTGATCAGGCTTACAAAGGATTTGGCCTTTCCTTTATGGTGGAAATGCTTTGTGGAGCGCTCTCAGGAGGACAATGTGCTTTTCCAGATCCCCCCCCACCTCAAGGCAACTGTGTCTTTATCATCGTCATCGATCCCAAGCATTTAGGTGGGCAAAACCATTTGCTGAATGAGATCACCAATCTGGAAAAGTATGTCAGAAATGTTCCAATGAAAGAGGGTATTAACGAAATCTTCCTTCCCGGTGATCCAGAAAAGAAAACTGCCACTGTCCGTAAGGAAAAAGGGATTTCACTGGATCGTGGAAACTGGGAAGCGTTAATTCAACTTGCCGAGGACTTAGGGGTTGAAGTCCCAAAAGTAGAAGAATAGTGTCTGATACTAGAACGCTTCACATTTTACCGTAGCATGTCTCAATCTAATATACTCGGTCCAAATGGCCTTGGAGACGCTACAGTAAAACTGGATACCGTCAAATGGCCAATGATCATCACATCGACGAGCAAACCACTTCTACAGACAAAGATGCGCGGCTATATGTCCCTATAAACGATACAGAAAATATTGAGGTTTCGGTAAAAACATCTACATCGAAAGAGTATTGTTTTTCAAAATTTCCGGGAGAGGATCATTTCCATCTTTTAATGCACGGAGAAATCTATGTCACGAATGGACATGAGATGTACTGTTTAGACTGTGCTATTAGACAGGGTCTTCTCACAAAAGATCGCTTAAACTGGCAGCATCAAAAGAAATAAAATCCCGTCAATCATCCCGCTTACGGTTACGCATTGACAGGCAAAATTGTTGTCGCCTTTAAGTGATCTTCAGACGCATATTCCGGATCAGGCTCATGTTGAACGAATTGTTCCGCATCTGACCACCACTCCGCAGCTTCTTCCTGAGTCCATTCTTTGAGTTTGAGTGCCTTGAGTGCATCACTCAACTCTTCTGCTTTCTGATAGCGATCCTCGGGCTTCTTCTCCAAGCATTTTAGAATAATCGCTTCGAGTTCCTTACAAATTTTTGGATTGATTTCTGTCAAAGGTTTTACAGCCTGACTAGCATGTGCAAACACAACTTTCAGGGCGCTCTCCCCTTCAAATACTGGTTTTCCTGTCAACAAGTAATAGGCAGTCGCCCCTAATGAATAAATGTCTGATCGGAAATCGGGCTCCCCATCACCGGTAACAACTTCTGGACTCGTGTAAAGGGGGGAACCGACAACAGCACCTTCCATTGTTAACTCGAGTGAGTTTTTCTCAGGACGGTTGTCCTTGACCAAACCAAAGTCAAGTAGCTTAGCAACATCATACAAACCACCACGTTCGGCAGAAAAAATATTTCCCGGTTTGATATCCCGATGAATCAAACCTTTATGATGTGCTTCTGCTAGTGCGGAGCAAACCTGTCTTAATAGATAGACAACTCTTTCAGGAGGAAGTTCTCCGAAACGTTCTACGATCTCTTGTAAATTGAGTCCGGGCAGAAACTCCATAGCATAATAAAAGGTGCCTTCTTCCGTATGTCCATAGTCGTAAATTTCAATCGTATTCGGATGGGTTAAACCTGCGGTTGCCTGAACTTCGCTCTCAAACCGCAGCAGGATATTCTCATCGTCTACTTTATCTCGACGGATCAATTTAATAGCACATGGACGCTTGAGAAGTCTATGTTCTGCCAAATAAACTTCTCCCATACCTCCCGTACCAATCTGCTTACGCAAAGTATACATACCAACGCCTTTCGCGTCGAAGGCTTCGCGCCTCAGGCTTCCCACACGATATGATCCATAAATAGCCGTACCAGCAGCGATGGAGAGTAAAATGATCATCTCAGATAAACCACCGGTGTAAAGTACTTCAGAAACCGCTGTCACTTTCATCCCGGTCATGAAGGCACCCACAATCGGGCTGATCACCATCAGACTCACCACGGTTGTGACCCCCCGGAGTGAATTTGGAATAAAAAACCCGTAGGTATAAATCAAGACCATCCAGGGAATAACGGTTTTTAGAGGAAATGCATAAGCCACTTTACCAATCAAGACAGGATCGCAGGCACAAAGCTCGCTAAATTGGAACCAGATGAAAAATAATGCAGGCGCTCCAAATGTAATCGCTTCACAAATTCGTAATCTCCAAAGACATAAACAAGGCTTGATCCAAAGTAGACCAGAGACTGCCAGCAAAATTCCGGTCAGTATCGATTCCAGAATCAGCATCTCTTGCCCATGTGCTTCGAGATATTCTTCGAGTACGATTCCTCGAATTAAAAACGCTGCCGTTGCGAGTGCGAGGAGAAGAGAAGCCATTCGCAGACGGTTCAGCAAAAGCACTCGTCCCTGCTCTTGAAACATGCCTGAGGTGAGGCACGAGAAACCACTCCGGCATGAGGACAAAACTTGCCTGCTTCTTTATTGCGTTCCTGAGAGTGAAATTCCATCGGAATTGCAGGAACTATCGTATTTTGGTGGTCCACTGATGAAAAAGCTTCTTGTTTTGAGTTCATCCTCAAAGTTCCCGCGCATATTTAATATTTATGTGCAAAAATCGAATCGAGTTTTAAGAGCAAATCTCATCATTAGATAATCGGAAAGACTCAATCAGTTTGGTACAAGCGCTGATAGTATAAACTTGAGATCATAGCCTCTACTATATTTATGATAAGAAGAACTACTTTTTGAATCATTATACGTTGAAAGATGTGTGAATTACAGTACCTTTTACTGACTCCAAATAAATAAGCCGTCAATCCTGTAAACCGTTACAGATCAGAAGTTTATAATTTTTAAACAGACTTTTTCTGATAACACTCCCCCAAGTGAACCATCATCTCAAGTGCAAGTAGATCGGCACGAGCCATCACGTGTCTCGAACTTCTATTACCAAGTCCTTTTATAATCAATTCCACACATTCGAGGTGGAACTCAAGCACTTTACGGGGTGTTAAATTAGCATTAGATAACAAATCGGAAATTTGCAAAATCTCGTCTTTCAAACTTCCCGAACCCATGATGACATAAGTTCTTAATAATTCCTGATAATAGTCTTGTACTTCACGAGGAATCTGGAAGCTCTCGGAAACCTGTCTGGAATCATAATGATTCCGGCTTTTTTCTAAAAACAAATCTGTCTCAGTTGTGTCAACTTCATTGGGAAAGGTAAGTGTTTGCAACTCTTCAACCATTAACCGTTGCTGTTTCAGGAGTTGCTCTGCTTCATCACGCTCTCGAACTAATCTGCGATGATTTTCCACCATCAGACGATGTTTGTCTTCACGAAGTTGCTCTATCATTATCGAACGTTTTATTGAGCCCAGCAATACCGGAGACTCCCACATCGCTGCTGAGACCAAGACTTCGGCCTGATATTCAAAAGCAGCCAAAGCAACGTGATCATCAGGCTCTGAGAGAACTAATACTACAGGATCGTGGCAGCTACTACCTCGAATGGCTTTTAAAAGTTCTAGTTGTCTTGTTTTGCTTTCATACAATGCTCCAATCAGCAAACAGTCATAACTATCATTTCGCAGGAGTAAGAGTGCCTCTTCCGAGGTCGATACCCAATCAAAGCGAGGCTCTACACATCCGATTTCATCAAGCCCTAAAGCTAATCCGACCCAAATTGGTCTCTTGTCGCTGACGAATAGCAATTTTAGTTGAGAGGGTATGAATGGTTGCTGAGACGATCGTTGAGTTTCTTGCAAACCTTTTTCAGACGTATCAAAATTTGCAGACTGCTGTATTCTAGACTGGTTTTCTACATCTCCTTCAGAAGAAGAGAGTCCACTCTGATTGACTTTATGATGTTTTACGCTCATATCCAGACCTGCATTTCGCCAAGAATATAGAGTTTCTCAATCAAAATTGTCAATACAAAGCTGTTATGGATACTAGCTTTACACAATATTTAAAATGACCGTGATCTCTAAAAAATAAGGTCTTCTGCCTTAAAAACAGGACCTTCTACACAAGTTCGACGGTAGTCCCATTCATTCTCGCTGATCCGTACTTTCGCAACACAACTGAAACAAGCCCCAAAACCACAGGCCATCGGTGTTTCCAGTGAAAGCCAACAAGAAATTTGTGACTCCATTGCAATCTGGCTTACGGCTTCCATCATCGGTTCTGGACCACAACAAAAAATTTTGGCGGGCGGATTTGGCCCATTTATCTGTTGCTGTAACAGTTCTGTTACATAACCATGATGTCCAAATGAACCATCGTCGGTAGCAACTTCGACATTGAGCCCGTCCAATTTAAAATCATCCAGGCCGGCAAGGTAATCTTTTGAACGTGCACCGTAAAGCAAACTAACCCTTTCTGGAAACTCATCAAGAGTACGCTGTCTCTGTCCATATTCTCTTTGAGCAAGTGCCTCTCTTGCAGTAGCCAGAAAAGGAGTTTGTCCAATGCCACCTGCCACCATCGTCAATCCGCCAACTCCTGGCTGGGGAAAACCGTTCCCAAGAGGTCCCCAAACTTCGACTTGATCTCCTGGTTGCCAATGAGTCATCCGTGTCGTCAATTTACCTACAACTACATATCCAAAGTCCACACCGACTGGTTGTCCTATTTCGTTTAAATAAGTGTCATAAAGCGCAAACGGACGCCCTAATAAGGGGTCATTGACTCCTGGCTCCCGCACCATAAAAAACTGTCCCGGTAGAATTGTCTTAGCGATCTGGGGACAATCAAGCCGAATACGATATGTAGACCGCGCCATTAGTTCCTGTTCGACAACTGTAGCAAAAAGATATTCTGGTGGTGCACAATTACCGAATTGAGAGATCGCCGTCATTTCTGCCTTCCTGATCGTGTTTGTTTTCCTTGCGTATCACCTATGATTCTTCGGCGTGGCGTCCCTGGTTGAGATACTGTCGACCCCTGTTTATGCTTCTTTCTGGCTGTTTTTTTATGTGCTGGAGTTTTATGGGAAGGCTTCTTGTTTAACGCTTTTTTCTCAGCAGAAATTCGAGACGGCCTGGCTTTACCTGGAACTACACTTTTACGACCTTTACGACGACGAATATCGGGGGAATGTTTATCGGTCAACATTTCCCGTAATTTTTTTAACTCCCAATCCGTCAATCGTCTGAACTCGCCAGATTTGAGATTACCGAGATTCAATGGACCAAATCGAACGCGGATTAACTGTATGACTTTATGACCAATGCGAGCCATCATGCGGCGAATTTCTCGATTTTGGCCTTCATGCAGTGTCAATTCGAGAAATGTACTCTTTCCTTGCTTGCGCAAGGGCTTCAATCCGGAAACCCGAAAGACCCCTTCTTTGAAACGAATTCCCTTGCGTAATTCATTCAATTTTTCACGAGGAGGATTTCCTACAACCTGAACCTGATACGTGCGAGGAACCCGATAACGAGGATGCGCCAGTCTTTCGGCCATCTCACCATCATTCGTCACGAGTATTAAACCTTCGCTATTTTCATCCAATCGCCCCACTGTGAATAATCTTTGATTCTCCTTGGGAAAAAGGTCGATGACTCTTCTTCTCCCTGCAGGATCATTGTTCGTGCAAAGAAAGCCTGACGGTTTATTCAACAGGTAATAACGTTTGGGTTGAAGGCGAACCCGCTCTCCATCGACACAGATCACCTGTGTCTCCGGGTCAATCTTCGCACCTAACTCAATCACTTCCTCACCATCGACAGTAACCCGTCCTGTTTCAATGTACTCTTCACAATGTCGACGGGACCCTAAACCTGTTGAGGCAAGAAATTTCTGTAGACGAACTAAGTCTGCATGAGCCGTAGGTTGATCTGATTCGGCATCTGGTTCTTGTGGAGCTGTCGGGGGACTCATGGTACTTCAATTATGGAAAAACTCGAGAAAATGGCTTTTAGGACTTAAAAAGCATCACTTCCTTATACCATACGTTGATGATGATACCAATTAGGAACAATGGATTCTTTTGAGGGAACTCAAATGAATTCTGGGATATCGAGGTTTTGTTCCTCAGCGACCTCTCTCAGTCGCTGCAACGATCGGATCGTCAATTGACGTACTCGTTCTGTGCTGACTCCCAAATCTTCGGCGATTTCACGAAACTTTTGGGGGGTGTTCGAGTGGTGTAATCCAAATCGGCGTTTCAGTATCCACTGTTCTCGTTCATCCAATGAATTCATTACCTTTTGCAGAACTCCCTGAATAATAGCATGATAAGACTCCTCAGAACGCTGAGTCGAGCGATAATCAGTCAAACCCAAGGCAACAGGTTCCACACTGTTCTGGAACATTTTCCTATATTTACGTCCTTTTTTTGTCGACCGGAACAAATAATTTCGAACAGCCCAGGTTCCGTAAGTGCTAAATCGGTTTCCTCTTCCGACATCGAATATTTCCACCGCACGAATCAGAGGCAGGTGTGCGTCACTGATGAGATCGTCAAACAAATTCGCTCGATCAGACAAGTTTTTTGCGATGGAAACAACTAACCTCAAATTGGCTTGGATAATATAATTCCGTAGCTGTTGCGCATCTTTAAGCATTTGTTCAATTCTGTCCAATAGCCCAATGCATGGGGACTTCAAGTCAATACTATCCCTCAATATTGCAGCTCGATACTTCAAATAGTTCATGCCTTTGAACAGTATGGATTCGTGTTCCTTTTCTAACAAGGGCACAGTGTAAAGCGCGACATACTCAGATGAGGAAGCGCTAAAATCATGTTCTGAATCAGGATTTAATTCAGTACACAATTCTTGAAGCGGTCCTAAGATTTGATCACAAGCGTCTTCCATATCAAACTCATCATGAAACACGTATTCAATTTTTTTGGCAACGATTCTTTCAGCACGCTTCTGCAACTCCTTTGTAACACAGTATTTTTTTTTGCGCACCGCTTTATGAGTATTTGCTGTATTCTTTTGAACTTTTAAATCACACGAACACATCTTTGCTCGATCACTAAGAAAAGCGCGGGCTCCCAATTGAGAAAACGAATCTCGCTGTGACCGATTGATCGCTACTGAGCTATACATAGGACTGACTCGATAGTATTTGATCTTAAATCATTGACAAAATCTGAACAGTATCGTAGATGATATTACACAAAAAAACAATTTTGACAGCAATATTTGTTTAAATTCAAACAAAAAATCATAATTATAATCTATATAATATTTTACAACATGACTTTTATTTTAAATAAATTGAATTCTCATTTTCTGATACATCCCCTCTCACCTGGGAAAATAGCAGATATAGAAAAAACAAGCAGAATAAGAGATCATTCACGAAACCATGACAAATAGCCGATCAAGAAAAAAGAACGACACTCCCCTTTCACATCAAAATTAGCTTAAAAAAATGACACGTTTTCATTCCATACCGTTCACAAGTTGCTTACCAACCACCTTTGACGTTTGCTATGTCTGGTAAACAGTTTACATCTGATGCTATGACTCGCAAATTTGACTAGAATTAGTTAGCATTCTCCTAACTGAGATGTATCGTTGCATTCTAAATTCTTGGCACTTGCTGAATACACTCAAAAAAGATCCAATTTAGTTTCCTTAACCACGATTCATTCCTAGAATTGTTTCGTAACTCATCTATGTGATTTCTTTTCAAGGGTCTCTACAAGAGATCTTTCGAAATTAAATTGTACATTGAACATACTTAACAGGTTGAAAGAACCTTATCTCATGGCAGAACAAACAGTTACAGGTGCTGTGCCTGGTGTCGACCCAGCAGAACTTGAAGAATGGTTTGAATCACTGGACGATCTCATCATCCGGTATGGTAAAGAGAGAGTAAAAAATGTGTTGGCAGTATTGCAGGAACGAGCCTATCGTCAAGGTGTGACGATGCCTTTCACTGCGAATACACCCTACATCAACACGATTCCTCTGGAAGCACAAACTCCTTTTCCCGGCAATCGCGAAATTGAAAGACGCATCAAAAGTATCATCCGCTGGAATGCAATGGCGATGGTTGTACGCGCTAATAAAGATCACGATGGCATTGGCGGACATATTTCAACTTATGCTTCGGCTGCAACACTCTGTGAAATCGGTTTTAACCATTTCTTCCATTCTCGAACCGAAGACCACTCTGGTGATGTCGTTTATTTTCAAGGGCATGCGTCTCCCGGTGTTTATGCGCGTGCTTTTGTGGAAGGCCGATTGACAGAAGAAAACCTCGAACACTTCCGCCAAGAGTTACCGCGCGGCGGTGGACTTTCATCTTACCCTCACCCCTGGCTCATGCCGAACTTCTGGCAATTTCCAACTGTCTCTATGGGCTTAGGCCCAATCATGTCAATTTATCATGCACGTTTTTTACGATACCTTCACAACCGAGGAATCATGGATACCTCAAAATCCAAAGTCTGGTGTTTCGTAGGCGATGGAGAAACTGATGAGCCCGAGACCTTAGGAGCAATTACTCTGGCATCTCGCGAGCATCTGGACAACCTGATCTTCGTTATCAATTGTAACTTGCAACGTTTGGATGGTCCTGTACGTGGTAATGGTAAGATTATCCAGGAATTGGAAGCTGCATTTCGAGGTGCAGGCTGGAACTGTATTAAAGTGGTTTGGGGCAGTGACTGGGACCATCTTCTTGCTGAAGACGACGATGGCCATCTTGTTAAGCGAATGGGCGAAGTTGTTGATGGACAATATCAGAAATATGTGGTTGAATCTGGTTCTTACATTCGCGAACATTTTTTTGGAGAGAATCCAGAATTATCCAAAATGGCGGAACATCTATCTGATGACCAAATCAAACGTATGAATCGTGGTGGTCACGATCCCGAAAAAGTTTATGCCGCCTATAACGCAGCTGTAAATCATACAGATTCTCCGACAGTCATTCTGGCAAAAACAATTAAAGGTTATGGGCTCGGTGAAGCCGGCGAAGGACGCAATGTCGCTCATAATGTGAAAAAAGCAAATGAAGACGAATTAAGAGATTTTCGCTCACGATTTGGAATCCCCATCCGCGATGAAGATGTCAAAAACACTCCCTTCTATCGACCTGAAGATAGCAGCCCAGAAATGGAATACCTGCAAAAACGTAGAGAAGAATTGGGAGGATATTTACCACAACGAACGCCGACGGAAGAGCGTATGGAAACGCCGACTCTGGAATCACTTGATCGATTTATGACAAGTATGGCCGGCAAAACAGGATCAACCACTGGTGCCTTCGGAATTCTGCTTGGGAATTTGCTGCGTGACAAAGTGATTGGAAAGCGCATTGTTCCCATTATTCCTGATGAGGCACGAACATTCGGTATGGAAGGCCTCTTCAAACAATGTGGTATTTATGCCAGTCAGGGCCAGTTGTATGAACCTGTCGACCGTGATCAGTTAATGTATTACAAAGAAGCCAAGGATGGTCAGATTTTAGAAGAAGGTATCAATGAAGCAGGCGCGATTTCCTCCTTTATTGCAGCTGGAACTGCCTACGCCAATCAAGGCGTCAATATGATCCCCTTCTACATCTACTACTCAATGTTCGGGTTCCAACGCGTTGGCGATCTTGTTTGGGCCGCCGCTGATTCGCGGACTAAAGGATTCCTGCTGGGAGGTACATCAGGTAGAACAACGCTGAATGGGGAAGGACTACAGCATCAGGATGGACATAGCCACCTCATGGCAACAACGGTCCCCACACTACATGCTTATGATCCTGCCTATGCTTATGAGTTAGCAGTGATCATCCAGGAAGGATTGCGTCGCATGTACCAAGAGGGAGAAGAAATCTTCTATTATCTCTCTGTGTATAACGAAAATTATGAGATGGAACCAATGCCAGAAGGCGACGATGTCGCTGATGGAATCATCAAAGGTCTCTATAAGTTTCGTAGTCAAGATGTGGAAAAACCTTCTGTCGCCATGCGTCCCCAATTATTTGGTAGTGGCCCGATCCTGAGAGAAGTGTTGCGTGCGCAAGAGATTCTTGCAGAGAAATATGGAATCGCCACAGATGTTTGGAGTGTGACCAGCTACACACAATTGGCTAGAGACTTGAAAGACGTCGAACGCTTTAATCGTCTGAATCCTGAATCTGACCAACAGAAATCCTATCTGGAAACAATTTTTGATGGTGTTGCAGGACCATTCATTGCATCAAGTGATAATATTAAGTTGGTGGCAGACCAGATACGCGAAGGAATTCCGGGATATTACTGTGTGCTGGGAACCGATGGATTCGGGCGAAGTGAAACTCGTGAATCACTCAGGCGTCACTTCGAAATCGACGCTGAGAATGTGGTTGTAGCAACACTACACTCACTTGCAGAGGAAGGTCAATTTGATAAAAAACAGCTGGCTACTGCTGTCAATGAGTTAGGTATTGATCCAGAGAAAATTAATCCCCGGACAGCATGATAAGCCAGAACGTACGGGCTAATTATAAAAGAATCATCAACGAATAGAACGACAAAACTATGGCTACTGAATTTAAACTTCCTGAAGTAAGTGAAGGTGTGGAAACAGCTGATGTTGGACAAATCTCCGTTGCTGTAGGGGACAGCGTCGAAGAAGGTCAGGTCTTGATGGACATCGAAACTGACAAAGCGGTTGTCCAACTCGAATCTCCTCATACAGGTACAATCGCAGAGCTAAACGTATCTGAAGGGGACTCTATCGCCATTGGTACAGTCCTGCTTTCCATCGAAGAATCCAATGGTGCTGTAACTCCAGCACCTGAAACAGACAGCAAACCGGTGGAAACACCACCGGCTGAAACAAAAGCAGCTGATCCAGTCAAGCCGGAACCTACTCAGCCCCAACCTGAGAGCAAACCAGCGCCAGCTCCTGCAGTTCCTCAATCAGGACCTGCTTCCTCAGCCGAATCGTCATCAAATAAAGCTCCCGTTCCAGCAGGACCTGCTACACGACGGCTTGCGCGAAAACTTGGTGTCGATTTACATTTGGTGAGCGGTTCCGGTCCTGGTGGTCGTGTCAATCAGGAAGACGTTGAGAATTATGTCAAAAATTTAATCGCTGGAGGAGGCCCTGCTGGTGGTGGAAGTGGGATTGCCGTACCCCCACTGCCTGATTTTACCCAATTTGGTGAAGTAGAACGTAAGAAATTAAACAAGCTCTCACGCGTTTCAGCCAACAACCTCAATCTTTCCTGGCAGATTATTCCTCATGTAACGCAACATGACTTGGCTGACATTACCGATTTAGAAACAGCACGGAAACTGTTTATTTCCAAACCAAACTACTCTGGTCCCAAGATCACAATGACAGCACTCGCCATGAAAGCGGTTGCTATTGTGCTCCATGAGTTCCCCGCATTCAATTCCAGCTTCGATTCAGACACTAATGAAATCATTTACAAAAAATACATTAATATCGGTGTTGCTGTTGATACGGAAAATGGTTTGATTGTCCCTGTTGTCAAGGATGTTGATAAGAAAAACATTATTGCTATCGCTCAGGAAATGACGGAGATGGCAGTCAAAGCCCGTGACCGTAAACTGGAAATGGCTGATATGCAGGGAGGGACCTTTACAATCACCAACCTAGGGGGATTGGGTGGAACCTCATTTACTCCTATTGTGAATTATCCGGAGGTAGCCATCCTGGGAATGTCTCGTTCTCGACATGAATTCCAGTTAATCAATGAGGATCCGGTTGCCCGTCTCATGCTTCCTTTATCGCTTTCCTACGACCATCGAGTGATTAATGGTGCCGATGCTGCACGCTTTATCGTGCGTATCTCCAGTCTACTTTCTGATCCTTTCAACCTTCTGGTTGACTGCTAAGAAATCAACTCGTCCCGTATTGAAGCCTAGAAAAAATAAAAAGAAGGTTAACGTATATTATGCCTGGATCAGCAACCAGAGAAACAGATATTGTGGTCATCGGCGGTGGTCCCGGCGGTTACCCTGCTGCATTCGATGCCGCAGATAAGGGCTTCAAAGTCATCATGGTCAATGATGATGTGGCCCCTGGTGGTGTCTGCCTGAATCGTGGTTGTATTCCTTCCAAAGCGCTTTTACACATTGCCAAACTCATTAATGAAACCAAAGAATCTTCTGCCTGGGGAGTTTCTTTTCAAAAACCCGAAATTGATCTTGATAAATTACGTGAGTTCAAAACCAAAGTAGTCACACAATTGACGGGAGGTATCTCTCAACTCGCGGGCGCACGTCATGTAGAAATCGTGAAAGGATTTGGACGTTTTCACGACTCACATTCCGTTGAAGTCTTGAAGCCAGATGGCACGACGGAAATGATTAGTTTTAAACATGCAGTTGTTGCCACAGGCTCTTCTCCAGCAGTTCCTCCTGTATTTGATCTTGATGATCCTCGAATCATGGATTCAACGGGGGCTCTCGAATTAGCCGATGTGCCCGATAAATTACTAGTCGTAGGTGGTGGATACATTGGTCTTGAAATGGGTAGCGTCTACGCAGCTCTTGGCTCACAGGTTACTGTTGTCGAAATGACTGATGGGTTACTTCCAGGAGCAGACCGCGACTTGGTAAGACCTCTACAAAAACGATTGGCTGAGAGCTTTACCGCAATTCACTTGAATACCAAAGTTGAGAAGCTCACCCCAGATAGTAGCGGGATTATTGCAGACTTATCGGGTGAAGGGGTCGAACCTCAACAAACATTCGACCGGGTACTGATTTCGATTGGACGTCGACCTAACAATAAAGGAATTGGTCTCGAAAATACCAAACTAGAACTCGACGAGCGAGGATTCATTAAACACGATGCCAATCAGCGGACAGCTGAGCCTCATATTTTTGTTATTGGAGATATCGCCGGTGAACCCATGCTGGCACACAAAGCAACTCGTGAAGCGAAAGTAGCCATCGAAACGATTGCCGGTGAACCAGCTCAGTTTGACAACATTGCAATTCCCGCAGTTGTCTTTACCGACCCCGAGATCGCCTGGTGTGGTATCACTGAACAAGAGGCGAAAGATCAGGGACTCGATGTGGAAATTACCCGGTTCCCCTGGGCTGCCTCAGGACGAGCACAAACGCTGGGCCGCACGGAAGGACTTACGAAAATGATCTTCGAAAAGAAAAAGGGACGTGTCCTCGGAGTTGGAATCGTGGGCCCCGGCGCAGGGGAGCTGATCGCAGAAGGAGTTATGGCAGTTGAAATGGCAGCGGTTGCAGAGGATGTTGCTGAAAGCATCCATGCTCATCCCACGCTTTCTGAAACCATGATGGAAGCTGCCGAAGGTTTCATTGGACAAGCCACCCATATGTATAAACCAAAGCGAAAAAAGTAATATCGAATCCATTCGTTTTTATTCAATAGGTATGAGTGGCTATTGAAATATAAAAATCAAAAAAGGAACGAGAAAAAGGCGTTGATGAATGCGGTTTCATAAACGATCTACTACGCCTTCCTACTTCAGCCGTCGCGATCAAGTTCGACTTTTCAGACTGGTCGCCGCGATTGGTGTTATTTTTATAGCAATGCATTTTGCATCCAAACCCAGTAACTGGTACTGGTTAACTGGTCGTCCAGAGAATGAGGCTACCAATCAGCAAACTGATATTCCTAATCGTGAAATTGATTTTAGTGTTAAACAAGAATCGGAACTAAAACCTGATGAGTTTCGATCAGAACCCAAGCCTGAAATCAATGTTCCAGAAACAGTCAAAACGCAACTAAAAAATGGGGAATATGATGTACAAATTGATCCCAAAATTCTGAAATCTGTTTCTGATAGCACACTTGGTATCCGCAATCATGAAGCCGGGGCGCTCTATTATCTACTCGCAAAAGCCGCTTCAATTCCGCAGAATGTTTTAGAACAATCGGCTGAACCTGCACCGCCCTTCGTTGTTTTGATGACGGAATCATCCAAATATCGTGGTCAACTCATGACAGTGAAAGGACGACTCAAAAAACTCACTTCTTTGCCAGTTAGTAAAAATTCCTATGGAATCCAATCGCTCTATGAAGGCTGGTTTTTTTCAAAAGATTCCGGAACTCATCCTTGGCGTGTGCTCTGCGCCCAACTTCCAGAAGGAATTCCCCGAGGTGACAATCTCAAAGAAATGCCCTCCATACAGATTACTGGTTACTATTTTAAAAAATATGGCTATCCATCAGCGGCAGGTAAACTACAAACAGCACCTTTATTGATCGCACGACAAATTCGCTGGTTTCCTCCATCGAAAACACAAACCCGTTCTTCTTCTGGGGCAGCAAAATACATGATCAGTCTCTTTTTGATCATTAGTATTACACTGGCGTTTATGGTTTGGAGATTTTCAATCAATGATCAAAAATTTGCCTATAGCAAAACAGCCAAGCTCATACAACAATCAGATATTTCACTGGAGAGCTTAAAAGACATAAAAACAGTGGACATCAAAGATGTACTTAAGCAGATGGAACAGCAAGCGCCTCCTTCATCTGAACCATCCCCTGACAAAGATGAGCCTAAGAATTCCTAATACCAGCATCACTTCTGTATTGCTCTACGCAACCTGCAAACTGATCACTTCATCAATGGCTGAAAACACAACATCACAAAGTTGATGGATTAATTCGGCAGGCATGCCAGGTGCGGGCATCAGAACGACGACATCTCCCAACGGGCGAACAATCACTCCATTCTTTCTGGCAGCCAAGGTCACTTGATGCCCGACTCGCCTGCCCATAGGAAAAGCTGCTTTTGTTTCTCGGTCTGACACCAGTTCGATCCCCACCATCACTCCTTTTTGACGGATTTCGCCCACGTGCGGGTGATCTTGTAGTTCAGCCAATCGGTGAGATAAAATTTCAGTATTCTCTTTAACATTTTCGAGAGTCTGTTGAGTATCGAATAATTTTAAAGTCGCAAGAGCGGCTGCGCAGGCAAGAGAATTACCAGTATAGGTATGGCCATGGAAAAATGTCTTGTAATCTTCGGGTGCTCCTTCAAACGCATTAAAAATTTCATCTGTCGCCATCGTCACTGCCAGAGGTAGATAGCCTCCAGTGATACCTTTCGCCAGACAAAGAAAATCAGGAGCTACGTCTTCCTGCTCACAGGCAAACATCGTTCCAGTACGTCCCAGACCAACGGCTACTTCATCGGCAATGAGCGGAATTCCGTATCGAGCGGTCAATTCACGCACACGCCTTAAGTAACCGGGAGGGTGCATCAGCATCCCCGCCGCACCTTGCACTAACGGCTCAATAATAAAAGCAGCCAATCTCTGGTGATTCGCTGTAACCAATCGTTCCAACTCCTGATCACAATATTCCAGGTAACTTGATTCTGAATATCCTTCAGGACAGTGAAACGCCGTCGGACAGGGCACTTGTATTGATTCAAACAATAAGCTACCGAAAATCTCATGAAAAATTGAAATTCCTCCTACGCTGACAGAACCAATGGTATCACCATGATAGGCATGCTGCATACAGGCAAATAAATCTCGAGGTTGATCATCAGGAGTCTGTTTCTGTGCATGATATTGAAACGCCATTTTCAATGCGATTTCAACGGCTGTCGAACCACTGTCAGAATAAAATACTTTCGTCAGTTTCTCTGGAGTTCTCTTTACTAACTCGCTTGCTAACTCGATAGATGGAACACTCGCCAGCCCTAATAAAGTCGTGTGCGCGATTTTGTCCAATTGCTCTCGAATCGCCTGATCGATTTCTGGAACACGATGGCCATGCACGTTACACCAAAGTGAGGAAACACCATCCAGATAAGCGCGCCCTTCATTATCTTTCAAAAAGAAACCTTCTCCGGATTCGATCATAGGCACGTTTTCATCCCGATGCGTTTTCATCTGTGTGAAAGGATGCCAAACATGTTCATTATCGATTTTTCGTAATTCTTCCGAGTGCATGATAGATTCGACCGATTCTCATTTTTCTATTTGGTATAAACAGAAAGAGCCACGTCAAATGACTGTGACTCTTTCACTAATCTAATATCGTTCATAGATTATTCAGGCAATAGATCACGAACGACATCGCGCTCATCTCGTAATTCCTGTAAAGTCGCAGTAAATTTATCCTGAGCAAAATCATCATGCTCAATCCCTTCCACGATTTTCCAAGTTGATCCATCACTGGTCAATGGATATCCACAGATCAACCCTTCATCAACACCATAACTCCCATCGCTACAGACTGCCGCACTGAAGCTCTCGCCTAACTTTGTAGGAGTAATGATGCTTTTGATCGTATCCAAAGCGGCATTTGCTGCTGAAGCTGCACTGGAAGCACCACGTGCCTGAATCACAGCTGCTCCGCGTTTCTGCACGGTTTCAATAAATTCACCACGTAACCAGTCATGGTCTTCAATAATCTCAGGCACGGGATTTCCATGAATCGTTGCATGATAAAAATCAGGGAATTGTGTTGCTGAATGATTTCCCCAGATATTCATATTTTTTACAGCGGAAACAGGCTGCCCTGCTTTGTTGGCAATCTGGGAGACCGCTCGGTTCTGATCCAGACGAGTCATTGCATACCAGCGGTCGCGCGGAACCTTGGGAGCATTATGCATCGCAATCAGGCAGTTTGTATTACAAGGATTTCCGACGACGACAACTCGAACATCGTCTGCTGCTGCCGCCTGGATTGCTTGTCCTGTACTTGTGAAAATGGGGCCGTTGATGCGAATCAAATCGCCACGTTCCATCCCCGCTTTTCGAGGAATACTTCCGACACAGATTACGAAATTACAATCGGCAAACGCATCTTCCAGATGATCACTGTCTGCTTTCACAACTCCTGCTAAAGTAGGGAAAGCACAGTCTTCCAATTCCATCTCGACACCATCTAAAGCCGACAGAACGGGCGGAACTTCCACGAGATGCAGAATTACAGGCTGATTGGGACCAAAAATTTCCCCTGATGCCAGACGAAACAACATTGCGTAACCTATTTGGCCAGCGGCGCCTGTCACCGCAACTCGAATTGGATGGTTCATCTCTTAATCACTCCTTAACAATGTATTTTGCTCAATGAACGTACTTAAAAGCATTATATTGACTGTTTTTTAACTAGCCTCTGGCTGATCGGCAACCGTCCCGAAGCAACAGTTTCTAATTTCTGGAGACTCGCAAGAATTGGGGAGTGAATAAAGGCACAAAGTAGCCGAAATCGCTAATTCTACATCTGAAAGCACTTTTGATTGGAAAATCTGAGATCATGCTCATTGATTGGCAAGAGCGAAACCACCGAGCACTAAAGCACCCGCAGCCAGTGATGCCAGCAGAATTTTCACCCAACTATAAGGACGCTCCCCATGTACCTCCCCTGTCGCCGCATTGACGGCGACTTGATAGAGCTTGTCCTTATATTTATAGGTCATCAGCCAAAGGGGCAACAAGAGGTGCTTATAAGTGATCGCATCATACTGGCTTTGTACTGAACTGACTCGCTGAGTGTCGCCACCAATCCGACTGCAGACATCGGAATAAATGGCAGCATCAATCCGCTCTTTGCCCAATATAAAACCATCATCTAACTCGACATCATAAGTCCGGGCAGTAAACCCGGCCAACAGTGCATGACGA
Source organism: Gimesia aquarii (assembly GCF_007748175.1). Lineage (NCBI taxonomy): Bacteria > Pseudomonadati > Planctomycetota > Planctomycetia > Planctomycetales > Planctomycetaceae > Gimesia > Gimesia aquarii. Next base: position 4,956,531 of record NZ_CP037422.1, on the reverse strand, counting down.
AAAGGAACGAGTAACTGCATTGGAAACGGTTCCAACTCCCGAATCAGTTTTCGTGGCAAACCGCGTGAAGCCAGAATCACAACATCATCAAAAAAACGCTGAAAAGAACCAGAGGCGGGATACCAACGCGTACGACGTACAGTGCGTCGATTCTTTCCACTACCAACTGTTACGTAATAATACTCACCCCGCTGGCCGGTATAATGTGTACTGGTCATGGAATCAAAAGTGAAATAAGGCAGGTAAACACCATGAAACGTTCCCTCAGCTCCCTTGGCGACAAAATCATTTGGTGCAAACCAAAGTGATTTTACCCAGTCGCTTAAATTTTGTCGCGCAGTCTGCTGCTCTACTTGAAACGGCAACACTGCATCAACGGGAACACGTTTTTCGCAGGTATGAACATTCTCTAACTGAATCGGCGAAGTACAATAAGGGCATTCAGAACTGGTCATCGTATCCACAAAAAGCAGTGTAGCACCACAACTTTCACATTGTACTTCGCGTTTTTCTTCTTCATCTCCTTCAGCCTGCTGCTCTCTCAGTTCTGTTAAATGAGCGAGCATGCCATAAAAATCCTGCTCTTCCACTACTTCTTCGTCAGAGAATCCAATCTTTTTTTCGAATCCACAATGTCGGCACTTCAAACTTTGAGTTTTAATATGAAACACCAGGTCAGCGCCACAGCCTTCACAGGGAAAAATTCGACCATTTTCATCGTCGATTTGCTGTCCACCCCCTACAAACGATTCCTCCAAAAAAATGGGCTCTTCTGCGTTATCCGGAGGCAAAGGAGGGGGTTGTTGACTCATCATTCACTTTCCAGACTCTGTATCAATCAAGATCAAATAGTGTAAGGAAGCTATATCTTACGAATTAAAATAAAGTCGGTTACTGCTGAAACGAATTCTCAGGTAAAACGGATCAAACGTAATTTGAAAAAATCATCCTTCATAGTCAACCTGAACCAGATATAAACCATTCGCAGGTGCCGTGGCTCCAGCCTGAGAACGGTCGAGAGAGTTAAGAATTTTCTGTACATCACCGGGTGACCAACGTCCGACTCCCACTTCTAATAACGTTCCGACAATCGCACGAACCATATTGTATAAAAAGCCATCTGCAACAATATCGATTGTGATAAATTCACCCTGAGCAGAATTTCTATCAGTAGTCTGCTGTAGCCTGCCTTCATTCCAAACTGGCCAGACAGATGTCCTCTGAACTGTCAATTCTTTAATGGTTCGTACACTTGTCGCTTTATTAGGAAAATGAGATTCGAAGCAACGAAAATCATGCATTCCCAATAGATGCTGACCTGCTGTGTGCATTCCATCTGAATCAAGCGGTCTTCCAAATTCGCAAACATATCGTCTCAAAAAAGGATAAACAATTGCCGTATTATGGATCACATATCGATAACGTTTTTGAACCGCAGAATAAGTCGCATGAAATTCGGCATCAACTTCATCAACTTTTCGTATACAGATACTGTCTGGCAAAAAACGCTGCAAGCCTGATAGAATATTTTTACATGGAATGGAAGACTCTGTTTGAAAGTTAGCAACCTGCCCTAAAGCATGTACGCCAGCATCCGTTCGCCCCGCAACCAGCACTCCACTTTTCTGCTGAGTCAGCTTCTCAATTGCTGTTTCCACACAGGCTTGAACCGAGAGACCATTGGGCTGAACTTGCCAACCGGCAAACTCTGATCCATCATAGGCCAGCGTTAATTTGATATTTCTCATAAACTTAAAATGGAAGCTCTGCAAAACCAAAGGAATACAAAGAGCAATTCAACGTGTATTTATATACCGAGTTTTTCTTTCCAGTATTGCCATTGCTCATTCACTGGTTCCTCACCCCCGGAACCAAAGCTACAAAGTGCTGCCATCGCATTTCGTGCCCCCAAAATTTGATATATATCATCCTCAATTTGTGGACAAGCTTGTTGCAGTTCTTCGAGAGAGAGATCAACCAATCGAGATTGACGCGATTCGCATAATGCGACTAGTTTCCCGACAATTCCGTGGCCAGTTCTCATCGGTGTTCCTTTTTTAATCAAATACTCCATTAAAGCGGTTGCGTCGAGGAAGCCATCTTCCAGCTTGGCAGCAATCGTTTCCTGTTGCAGCTCTGCTCCTTCGACCATCGCAGCTGCTAACTCCAAGCACGCGGCAACGGTATCATATGAATCAAACAGCGCCAGCTTGTCTTCCTGCATATCTCGGTTATACGCCATCGGCAGCCCCTTTAACAAAACCAAGATCTGCTGGACATCAGCAATCGGACGAGCCGACTTTCCCCGAATCAATTCCAGTACATCCGGATTTCGTTTTTGTGGCATGATAGATGAACCAGTGGTAAATGCATCGGGAAGCTTGATAAAACCAAATTCAGTCGAAAACCAGGCAATCCATTCTTCCGCCCAGTTACTGAGATGAGTCGCAACCAGTGCCATACAGAAACAAAACTCAGCCAGATAGTCTCGATCACTGGAAATATCTAAACTATTCCGGGCAACATCTGTGAATTCCAATAATTGAGCTGTATATTGTCGATCGATGGGGAGTGATGTTCCGGCAAGCGCGGCCCCCCCTAAAGGAGAAACATTCACTCGTTTCAAACAATCCTGCAGACGTTGGCGATCCCGATCAAACTTTTCGCAATATGCGAACCAGTAATGGGCGGCCTTCACAGGTTGTGCGCGCTGCAAGTGCGTAAAGCCGGGAAGCACTAAATCCTGGTCTCGTTCAAAACGTTCAACAAAAGCAACCTGCAAGTCTTTGAGAAGTGAATCGATTCGATGAATGGCTTCTCGCGTGTAAAGCTTCAGGTCTGTCGATACTTGATCGTTACGGCTGCGTGCTGTATGCAACTTACGACCGATATCACCGACACGCTCAATTAAAGCACTTTCGATATGCATGTGAATATCTTCGAGATCAAATCGAAACTCAAATTGACCTTGCTCAATCTCAACTCCGATTTGCGTCAGAACCTCTAAAATCTGTTGGCATTCCTCGTCGGAAATTAATCCAACCTTGGCAAGCATTTGTGCGTGCGCCTGCGACCCTTTAATGTCGACAGGTGCCAGTCGGCTGTCAAAGCTAATTGATTCTGTAAATGCTTCAACGCGTGCATCAGTCTGCTGTTGAAATCGTCCTCCCCAGGCTTTTGCGGCCACGTTGTTTCTCCACTTCATCTCTAAATGTGAATGTGTAAGTTTTTATAACCTCTACTACAATACAGGTTATGCATAGGCAGATTAATCAGCTAAGAACAATCCATCAAGCCACCATGACTCCTGAGTGCGTATGTCAGGATAATTTATGCATTTTCGAGCTAGAATTGGGAATTTTATTGGTAAATGGTCTATCTGGCTCTCTAGGATAGAAAATAGTCATTTTATCGTGATAACATCAAAAAATCAGTTGTATATCTCACTAAGTTCAAAGTACCTGCTATGAAAAATCTATTGACATTTAGTATTGGTGTCGGGTTGATCCTGTTTAACTGCTTTGCGAACGACACTCTCGCCGCGAATGAAGTAACCAAACCAGAAAACGTGTCAACAGAAACCGACAGAGCTCAAATCTGGACCGTTCAGATTTCACCAGCCCCCGGCTTGAATTCTTACGCCACTCGAGAAATCAATTTTGGTTCATCGAACGACTCTATACTCACCAACGCTCCTGTCAATGCAACCAATTTAATTGAAATTGAACCGCGTACAATTCCTGCTGTAGCAGAAGTGCCAGAGTGCTCCCAATGCAATCATCCACGTCACCGTGCTAACAATCGAGTCGCCTATCGAAATCGATATTCTACTTATCACAACCCGTTTCCCTGGTTTCAAAACTACTATTATGGAAACCGATATTCAGCACCGGCACTTTACATGTATAGCGACCTAATACGGTCCAATTGGTATGGCTCGCCATACTTTGGACACAGTTTCTACTATAATGGTTACCGCCCTTCGTTTACTTTTGGTTCTCTCCAATTCAGGGGTTTCGGTTATTATGATCGCATGTATAATCCCCGTATTATTCCATTCGGATATCAATATGCAGGATCCCCGACTTACTATGCGAGACTTGCTCTGATTTCTCAGTATCCCACTCTTCCCTAGTAAGCTCCTGCGTGATGTAACATTCAATACATCTCTGTGCAACTATTTCAGAAGCCTCAAAAATGCAATCAGGCCAAACTATATCTGGCCGGATTGGATTTTATTTGATAGAATCATTGGTACAAGCACACCGCTTCACTTCCACATTGTTATCTAATGGGTCGAATAGATGGCTGATGCGTTTTACAACGGGATGTGCGCCCCTCACTTATTAAATCGACGACAGGCGATGCAGATTGGTGTCGGGCTGTTCGGATTGAATTTACCACAGTTACTTCAGGCTGCTACGAGTTCAACTAAGTCAGACATTTCCTGTATTTTTATTTTCCTGGCCGGTGGTCCGAGTCATTTTGAAACATTTGACCCCAAACCAGATGCTCCATTAGAGATTCGTGGTCCCTGGAAACCAACCAGCACGAATGTGCCAGGAACATTCATCAGTGAAAAACTTCCTCTCATGGCAACTCGGATGGACAAGGTAGCCATCATTCGGTCCTGGCAGGGCAAAAGCGGATCACACCTCACCGGCTCACAACATGTTGCCAGTGGATTTGCCCCTGTTGGAAAACAGTATTTTCCCAATTTTGGTTGCCTCATTTCCGCATTACAGGGTAGCCGAGTTAAAGGTGTCCCTCCACACCTTGGTTTGCCTGTGGCAGCGCGGTATACCAATCCACCTGGATATTTAGGCGCTGCCTACTCTGCCTTCGATCTCAAAGGTGATCCCCAAAAACCGGAAATGGAACTGGGAGGACTAAATCTTTCCAGAATTCGTTTTGAAGATCGACTTTCGATGTTGGCACAATTGGAAAATCTCAGTCAATTGCAATCGGTGAAAAATTCGCAACTGGAATCAGTTGATAACTTTACAGAAGAAGCAATTGCGATGCTAACAAGCGGAGCGATGCAAAAAGCAGTCAATCTAGATGAAGAATCTCCTCAAACACGTGAAAGCTATGGCGATAATATTTATGGTCGCCGCGTGTTACTCGCACGCAGATTGATTGAAGCAGGTGCTCGATTTGTCACTATCAATCAGGCAGTCCAAGGTGGATTATTTGGTAACGCCAAAACAAATGGCACTTGGGATAATCATGGTTGGCTCTTTGATTCCATGATGTCGTTTTCTAATCGTCCCACCGGTATGCCTAGCAATAAACGCTGGCACAGCTATTCGGGTCCAGGTAACTTGCCACAGTTAGATATGTCGCTTTCTACTTTACTGGATGATCTTGATCAGCGTGGATTACTGGAGACAACTTTAGTAGTGGCGATGGGTGAATTCGGCCGTACTCCTAAAATTAATGCCACATCGGGCCGTGACCATTATCCTAATGCTGGTAGCGTATTAATGGCGGGTGGACCGGTCCAACGCGGTGTTGTGATTGGAGCCACTGATCGAACAGGAAGCTTGCCCAGTACGCGACCATACCGTCCAGAAGACTTTGCCACTTCAATCTATCACGCGATGGGGATTGATTCACATCAAACCTACTTCCCTCGACTTCCACGGCCGACACCCATTGCTGCAGGTGAAATCATCGATGGCCTCTTTTAAATTTATCGCGATTTTATTTTCTGCTAGAGTTAGTGAAAATATTTAATCGATGATTGCAACGGGATTGCATCACACTATCGCTCCTGATAGCTTTCTTTTTAGCGCAAATCAATCTCAGGAGTATTTTTATCGATGACAACCAGTTCTCGCAAAGCCGTCATTCTTGTCAGTGGCGGACTCGATTCTGCAACCGTATTGGCCATCGCCGCAAATGCTGGATTTGAACTATACGCGCTCTCATTCGACTATGGTCAGCGACATCGACATGAACTCGAAGCCGCGAAAAAAGTCTGTCGATCGTTTGATGTGAAACAGTTTGTGATCTTTCCACTCGATCTGCGCGTTTTTGGTGGATCGGCACTCACAGCTGATATCGATGTTCCCAAAGACCGTTCTGAACACGATTTAGAAACCGGCATTCCCATTACTTATGTACCTGCGCGAAATACTGTGTTTCTTTCGCTGGCATTAGCCTGGGCAGAAACTTTGAATGCCTTTGATTTATTTATCGGTGTGAATGCGGTTGATTATAGTGGCTATCCTGATTGTCGTCCCGAATTCATCCAGGCTTTTCAGAAAACCGCGACCTTAGCGACAAAATCTGGCGTAGAAGGCGATGGTAGATGGAACGTGCATACTCCACTCATCTCTCTAACAAAGGCTGAGATTATCAAAAAAGGAATGGAACTGGGTGTCGACTATGGCTTAACACACAGCTGCTACGATCCATTACCTGATGGCATGCCCTGTGGGCATTGTGACTCGTGTCAGTTACGCGCCAAAGGTTTTCAGGAGGCAGGCTTCAGTGATCCCGCTCTCAAATCGAATTAAAATTTAACCCGATGGTTTTAATTCCCATCCAGGTTGAGTCACCGGAGGTTCTTTAGGAGCTTCGACAAGCTTCCCATACAAATCGGGACGCCGCGCTCGAATATAGCGGCGTCCACTTGATGGGGGTATTTTTTCTGCCGTGCATAAAGCGACAACGACATCATCACCCAACTTGGTACACTCAGCGATAATCTCACCATACGGATCCAAAATCATCGAAAGCCCTGGTTTCACTTCATCATCATCCATTCCAACCGGATTCGTGAAAATTGCATAGATGCCGTTATCATAGGCACGCGCCGGTAGCCAGCGCATCAACCAACCTTTCCCCTTGGGCCCTTCGAATTCCTGTCGCAGTCGAACTGGGTCTCGATCACGGTTATGCCATAGTTCCGGATCAACCAGACCACGACCGGGCATGACTGAAGGCAGACAACAAGTAACATGTGGCATAAAAATAATGTCAGCGCCCAGCATCGTCGTCATACGGACATTCTCGATGATATTATTATCATAACATATCAGGATACCACAGCGACAATCGCGCACATCAAATACAACATATTCATTGCCAGAAGCCACATGAGCATTTACAAATGCATGTAGCTTTCGATATCGAGCGACCAGTTCTGTCCCATCGACGCAAATATAGGTATTGTAAATTTCTCCCTGATCCAATTCTAAAAGTCCCGCCAAAATAGGAACGCCCACTTCTTGTGAGATTTTCATTAATTCCTGAGTACTTGGACCGTTGGGAACAGGTTCGGACAGATCAGCTAACTCTTCTTTTGAAAATGATTGCACAAACGTGTAAGCAGGAATGCAGCACTCATGAAAGCTAACAATTTCTGCTCCCTGTTCCACAGCCTGTTTTGAGAGTTCACGAATTCGTTGTAAATTATATGCTTTATCACCATTACGATTTTCAAACTGAGCAGCAGCAATTCTGATATCTCTCATTTGGTTTTTACTCCTATTTTGTTAGACTATGGAATCAACTTATCATAATCTGACGTGTACTCACGATAAAGGGATTTGGACAACGAATGGCTATACAATTGACGAATGAATCGATTTCATCTGTTTCTGCTGACTGGTTAGTCATTGGACTTTTAGAATCTGAGCCTTTACCTGATACGGTTGCTCGATTGGATGAAACGCTAGGTGGATTGATCACACGATTACGAGAAAGCGAAGACTTCACAGGCAAACTGGCGTCAACCTCTAGTTTGCTCGGCTTAACAGAGATCAAAACGCAGCGAATCATGTTAGTCGGCCTTGGCTCTGCGACAGAGCTTTCCGCAGCTGCATTCGAAAAAGCAATGTTAACAACCGCCCGCGCGATCTCCAACAAAGAGAATACCCGTATAGCCGTTCTTCTTCCTGAGGTAGAAAATACTTCGATCACACCAAAACATTCAGCAGAATTGATTAGCTCCTCTATGGTCGTGGGCGCGGTCGGACAAGAACTGTATCGTAAGGAAGCAGCCCGGTTTCCGTTCCAAGATATTTTGCTTATAGGTACTGAATCTATAGATCAGACTGCTTACCAAAAAGCTATTGAACTGGGAACTGTTTTAGGTGAATCGATCAATCTGGCACGAGAAATGGTGAATCGACACGCCGGAGACATTTTTCCGATCAGTTTCGCAGACCGCACAAAAGAAATCGCATATGCATACGGATTAGAGTCTGAAATTCTGGATGAGAATCAACTTAAACAAGAAAAAATGGGCTCTATGCTCGCTGTTGCACAAGGCAGTGATCAGCCTCCGCGCCTGGCAATTCTCAAACATCAAGGTGCCGAGCCCTCTGCCCCCACTCTGGCACTGGTTGGAAAAGGAGTCACCTTTGATAGTGGAGGGCTCTCTCTCAAACCCAGTGATGGGATGAAAACCATGAAATGTGACATGGGTGGTGCTGCAGCTGTACTAGGTGCGATGGCCGCCATCGCGCGACTAAATTTGCCCATAAATGTTGTTGGCTACATGGGATTAGTCGAAAACATGGTGAATGGCTCGTCTTATAAACTGGGAGACGTACTGACTGCGCGCAACGGAAAAACAATCGAAGTACTCAATACGGATGCCGAGGGGCGACTCGTGCTGGCAGATGTTCTCACTTTCGCCGTTGATCGAGGAGCAACAAAAGTAATCGATCTTGCGACGTTAACAGGTGCCTGTGTGGTTGCGTTAGGGGAAGAAGTGACTGGTCTCTTTTCTAACGACGAAGACTGGTCCAAAACGGTTCAAAATGCTGCCAAAACCACTGGAGAGGATGTCTGGGAAATGCCTATGCTTCCTCAGTTTGCTGAGCAATTGAAGAGTGATGTTGCAGATTTGAAGAATGTTGGAACTCGCTGGGGTGGAGCGATTACGGCTGCCAAGTTTCTGGAAAATTTCGTTAATGAAACACCCTGGGTTCATCTTGATATCGCAGGCCCCGCATTTGCTTCCACGAATCTGCCGCACCGTGAAGGTGGTGGGACTGGTTGTATGGTCAAAACTCTAGTCGAAGTTGCGAATCAATTCAAACCTAGTAATTGATTACAAGTCATTATTTTTTCTTTGTTTGTCTGCCCAAAGCCCCGAGATCTTTTAAGGAATCTGCGGGGCGTGCAGTTGTACCCCGTGGTCCTTGAAACTGCTTGTTTACCGGAAAGTTTTTCAGCACAGGTCCTGGTAGAGCCACTGCCTTGCTCAGACAAGCAGAATGAGGAGTGAGAAAAAATAGATTCTTTTCTGCGTTCTGAAATCCGGGATCGTCACCGGAATAGATATCATCTTCCGAACTTACTTTCCCAAAACTTCGGGAGTGAGCGTTCTTCCAACCTTTTTTTAACCAGTTATGACTGAGATTAGCTGTCCCCTCTTCATCTAGAATTGCAAAGCTTTTTCCTGCGTGTGATGTATATAAGATGTTGTTACGACAATCCAGATGCTCTGCGTTGGTAGATAACCTCACCAATGTTGTGGACGCCCTCCTTGAAACTATCGTATTGTTATATAAAAAGAGGGTCCCTTTGCGATAAGCGCTTTCATCACCACTGTCACCACCATAGTGAATTACCTGGCTATTGGGGGAGTCTTTCTGCTTGACGAGCACGTTACCGTAAACATAAGTCGTGCGGTACCGAGGATCATAGCGAATCGTATCGCCGCCTTCAGAATCGACAAGATCCAACGCACGATTTCCACCTTCAATCCAGTTGTATCGTACAACTAAACCGGCAGAGCGGTCTTTGAGATTATTTCCCAAACATTCTTTTCGTAATGGACCCAGGTAGTTTCCCTGAAATGTGATTCCGGCCGCCTCCGTGTAGACATTGTGCTCATAATAACTGTCTGAGATACCGTTGTGATAAATAGAACAGTTCTCAATTAATAAATCTTTTGATTCATATGCAACAAACAGGCCATTTCCGCAATCGTGCAAATAACAATTTCGAATCGTAATATGTTCGCCTTTTTCAATAAAAATAGCAGCCGCATTTTGAAAGTACTTCTGTAAACCATCTGAGCTAAAGTAAAAAAAAGCCGGCCGCGCACTACGAATATCCAGATTCTCAATTACGATATAAGCAGGCATGGTATCAGCTGGATCGCGGGCACCACCAATCTTGATGATCCCTCGCTGTTCTCCCCAGTATCGCAACTCGGGACGGGTCATCGCCCGACGTCCATCGATTACAGGTAATTCCCCTTTATCAGAAGGAATTCCCTTTATGATAATCGGTTTATCTTTTGTTCCCCGCCGGCAGATTACCCACTTCGAATGATAAGGCTGCGGCCGCCAATGAATATGCACTTCGTCCCCGGCCACCAAACTTTCCCAGGGAACTTTTTCCACCTGTTTATATTTTTGATCAAAGCCCACTCGATAAATCGCAGACTCGACATTTGCTGCTGAGAAGCACAGAGAAATACAAGAGATATATACAAGGTATTTCAAAACCAGGAAACTGAGAATTGGGGCATCTTCTCGATTAAAGTAACCATTTTGATACACCCAATTTCTCCTGAACATTCTCTTTTGCAACAGCTGTGAATTCAATTTGGCTTAGTGAACCTGAGCAGGAACCCATTGGACTCGTCGTGTTCCCTGTTGATGAATCGCAGCATCAGGAATTACGGTAGGAGTATGCAACATAGCCGGTGGTACTGAACTCGACTTCGGCATTGGATCCTCTGCAGCGGGTGCGGGAGCAGGTTTGTTGAGAATACCATTATGAGAATTCTCAGGAACTGGCGCGATTTTTTGAGGAACAACCGTAGTTGGTGACCCTATGATTTCCCCCGGACTCATATTAGATCCTTGAGGTCCACAATGCGGACAACTGGATTCTGGAGCATATGTTTGTGGAGCGTATGTTTCTGGTGCATAAGTTTCTGGTGCATAAGTTTCTGGAACATAAGAATCAACTGGTCCCTGAATATTAAAGGTGCCGGAAGCTACCATCGCAGGAATTGATCTCCTACACCCCTTTTTGCAACAGCTTCGACAGGGATTACAACAACGTTTCCTCATTCGATGAGCACGGTGTTCAGAAAGCGAACATTTGATATCATCTACAAAGTTAGTTGGACCATAAAATTCGCCACCACAAACCATTCCTGTCGAAGGATCATAATAGCCTGGTCCTACGCATCCTGTTAATGGCAGACAAAGTAAAATCCCAGCACTTATTTTCAGCAATGAATGCATTTTGAAATCCGGTTAATCTCTAAATTTGAATACATGAAGCAAGAATTCGCTCAAAAAATAGAGGTCTATTTAGAAAAGTACCCCTATCATCAAATTTATCGACATTTCAAAATGTTAATCTTTAATGATTATATCAATTTTAACGATCAAGAAATTCGCTAAGATCTTGAAGTCCGAAAACACCTAAATCATTTAACTGCATAACTTACGAGTGGTTTGATATGACAGAGCAGAAACAAATTCAACTCGGAAAAATTGGATTTCGAGCAATGTGGAAGTTTGGAGGACTCACTCCCTGGAATTTAATCAGGCAGGCTGTGAGGGGATATAACAAACATCGACTCAGCGCACAAAGTGCTCAGTTTGCATATTATGCGATGTTTACACTTGTTCCATTACTGATTGTCATTATTGCGTGTACGGCGCAATTACCGATCAGAGGCGTCATCGTCAGTATGGAAAATGCAATCAATCAAGGACTTCCCACTACTGTTTCTCAAATGCTATTTGCTCAAATAGAGGATATTCAAAAGAATTCCACTTATAGTCTCATCATGGCTGGCTTAGCTTTGCTCAGCTTGGGAGGAACACGCTTGTTTTTCACCATGGGAACAGGTTTGGATGCGATTTTCGAAGTCGATCAGAGGCGAACCTTCTGGAAAGCAGGTGGTCTCTCACTGCTATTGACATTTGGAGTCCTATTGTTGTTTTTAATTTCCGTAATTCTTTTAGTACTTGGCCCCGAACTAGCACAAATCGTACTGAAATATTTTTATACCCCCTGGTTACACCTGCTACTTTCTGCAGGCGTCCGCTGGTCGATTGCCTGTGGATTTATGTTGATTTCAACATCCGTGATCTATTGGGTTGTTCCGAGTGTGAAACTTCCCTGGAAAATCATCACCCCCGGTAGCCTGTTTGTCGTCATTAGTTGGGTAATTATGTTACAGGGGTTTCGTATGTATGTTGAAAACTTTGCTCATTACAACGAAACTTACGGTACTTTAGGAGGCTTCATCGTACTTCTTGCCTGGTTATATTTGACAGGTGCAATTCTCATGATGGGTGGAGAAATCAATGGAGTTATCTACCGCTCAGCTAAACAAAGGGCAGAAAACAAAGCATAATGATTGGTTCTGCTTTTTATAAACCTTTCTTTACAACTTGCAAATCGTACAACGAATAAGATAGCCCATTATTTCTTAGCGTTTCTAACTGTGGCGATTTTTAATCATCTGCATGCAAAACGGCTCTTATCTTGGAGCCGATCCCATCTCTTTTCATAAGTAAACTAATCTGACTTATTGCTCGACAAATCTAGCCCTCGCCTCTGTCTCATCCTCGACTTTCTCTTTTCTCTAGAAAAAATTTGCAAAATGTGTTTTTGCAATAGTTGTGCATTTACATACAATTATCACATGTTACTATATATCAATTATAAGAGTAATAACGAAACTCAATTTTTTTCAAACTGACAAGCCATTATTGATTAACGGATCGTTAATCCACATTGAAATAGGAAAAGAAACATGAAACAAAAACGACGCGGATTTACGCTGATTGAGTTGTTAGTAGTCATAGCAATTATTGCGATCTTAATCGCCCTGTTACTGCCAGCGGTTCAAATGGCACGCGAAGCCGCACGGCGGACGCAATGCAAGAACAACCTCAAGCAATTGGGACTGGCGTTACACAATTATTATGACGCTCATTCTCGACTGCCTCTTATGGCATCTTCTTCACTCTACAACTATTCTCCTTCAGCCCAGCTACTGCCATATATTGACCAGGGAAATCTTCATAACCTGATTGATTTCAGGGAACCCTTGTTATTTGGACTTCCTTGGGCACCAACATTGAATCCCAATCTCGTAGATGTCGCTAAACAAACTCTACCTATTTTCATGTGTCCCAGTGATGCGGGAAAAGTTCACTACACTGACGATAATGGAACGATTTGGGCTGGTACGAATTACATGGTTAACGGAGGCTCTGGATTAAATACCGAGTATTGTTCGAGTGAAAATGACGGATTGTTCTGGCGCGGTTCCTCCACCCGCTTTCGGGACATCACCGACGGTTTGACCAATACAATTTTCATGGCGGAAACGCTCTTTGGTGATCGAGGACCAGATACAACAACTTTAATTAACCCTGACCGACAGATGAAACGTGTCAGCGGTGGCCCTCCCTGTGTTTCAACTTCAGACGCTCTCAACGCTATTGCAGCAAGCAGTTATGAAGGCAGACGCGCAGGATCCTGGATACGAAGTACCGGATACCACTGTTTGGTCCATGGTTATTTTTCACCAAATTCCAATAGCCCCGATGTAGCTCATCATGGAGAAGTCATTTCAGGTGCGCGTAGTTTACACGTGGGAGGAGCCAATATTCTGTTATGTGACGGGAGTGTACGTTTTCTTGGCGAAAACGTTGATTTGGAAACACTACGCAACCTGTTTAGTCGTGCTGACGGAAAAACAATTGGCGAATTTTAAGAGACATAACTTTCTTAAACGAACTTTGAATCTAATTACACCCATGAATTTTTTTATGAATCATTCTTTTAAAATACTGTTTTGCAAAACAGTATTGTTGTCAACAGTAATCGGAATGGCAACTAGCTGCTCAGGAAACGTTGCCAGTGAAATAACTCCGATAGAGATTCATCCGCCTGAAGTGTTCAAGATCGATGGAACAAACTGGCAGCGGGAAGACTCTCTTGGTAAGTCGGACACGAAATTATTATCACGCTATTTTGAAAAGAATCCCAGCATGATTGATGGCCCACTTTTTAAAGGTGTTCCGACAGTTTATCACGGGACAAAAAATCGCCGTCGCTTTTACTGGATCGGAGGAACAGCCAAAGAGCCGATCTGGGTTTGTGTGCATTTTGAAAACGGAGCATTTCAACTGCAAGATGGGTACGGAAACCCTTATCAAAATAAGCCGTAGTCATTTTCGCTGCAGAAAACTGTCACGTGTCATTTAATTTATTTTGTTAGTTATACCCTTAAGAGGACGACATGGATTCATTACGACTTAAGTTTAATATGATCTTTCTATTGAGCTTTTTGGCTTTCATCAATGGCATTAAATCAGATTTTCTCCAGGCAGCAGATCAAAAACATCATTCAAGCTCTGGTAAACAGACCAAAAAAACGGCTTCAAAGAAACGTAAAAAACGGACGGTCTGCCGACTCTTCTTTCAAGACTATAAGACGAAGACAGTAAAATGGGCCGACGTTATTTCTGGTGATACACTGCGGATGGAGACGCCTTCCGTGATTAAAGGTTTTCCCAAGCTTGACGCTGAAGATCAAAATCTAGTTCAAATGGAAAGTAGTTCAGGAACGATTCTACTTGGAGTTCGAGATTCTGAAGGAGGAGAAGATCAAAGTGGCTGGATCTTTATCAATTCGGGCGTGAAAGAAGAATCTCATGGAGACCATTCACACTGGTACTATAAAGCACATCCTAAAGTGATCGCATCACAGCTGGATGCCAAGCAGGGAAATCCAGCTCATTTATACTGTTATCAAGGTGTATTTTATCTGGCAAATGATCGTATTTCTGGTTACACAAGACTCGATCCTCAAACCTATTTAGATCAACCGACCCAGAAAATCAAAACCGGTTTTCATCTGGGAGGTGGTAACCATATTACCTTGGCTGTTGTAGAGGGAAAAACTGGCTATGCTTCCTGGATAGATGGTGGAGGGCCGCAAAAAGGGATAATTGATGTAACGCGTATTCGTCCTGAAGGAAACAAGGAAATTGTCTATTCATTTGCATTGCCTTCAGGGGCAATCCATGGCGCTACAACATGTGCCGGAAAAGTTTTCTTTGCTCCCGCTGATGGGATTTGTTGGTGTGAAGCCGACTTAAATCCCGTGCCTCAAAATAAAAAGAATATAAAAATTCATCATCTCTCTTTGGGAAAGGATGAAGAAACAAAAAAACCAAATCGGACTGGTGCCTTTTCCACTCACAGGAACTATGTTTTGTTTCTCTCGGGTAAGGGTACCACAGCCCGTTTATGCCTGTTGAATGCGAAATCAAATCAACCAGAGGTGATTTCTGTTCCATTAAATATGCTGGAAGGCAATTCACCAGTTGCATTACAAGTAATCAAAACTGCCTGGGGAAAACGACTAGCGTTTGTATTTCATAATCATCCAAAAGAATTGGAACAGGACGAATTTCTGAGCGTCATCGATCTGGATCCTGATAACGATCTGGACTTTGTAGATGCCAAATTACGAAAACAAATCAAAGTGGGTCCCAGTAATGTGGAAGGTCATTACGGACATCATGATATCAAATTTGATCGTGCAGGTCGCTATGCGTTCTGGACAGAACCCGGTGCCGCAAAAATTAAAGCTTTGTCACTGAAAACCCTGGAACCCATCAGCACCTTTACTGTTTCTGGCACACCTACCAAACTGATTGTCATGGGACAACAAGATCGTATGAAATAGAACGATCTGAGTTTGATCCTTTTTTCGGGTAAGGCCGCTGAGGACACTTCAAATCTCAGAAAGTCTCAACAATTCGAATAAAGCTCTGTTCCATAAACTCGTAATACACAAGTCTCCAGCAATGCGTTTTGAATTTAGGATCATTCCTTAATAACGCTTTTAAAATTTGTTCATAGCCAAAAATATGCACATATGAATGTCGATTCACCTCAAACCTACAATTAATTTGGATGAGAAAATGAATATTTACAAACTCTGGATATTGTTTTTAATGCTGCCGCTTTCCAATGTTGATGCGGGAGGTTGGACTTCGTTTCGAAATGGAGGCGTCTCCAAAGCACCAGAATCCAAGATAATGTATCCAGTGAACTGGTCACCTCTTTCCGGAATTGCCTGGCAAAAAGAAGTCGAAGGATACGGACAGAGCACACCCGTTATTTGGAACGACCGTATTTACCTTTCCTCTGTCAAAGGAAAAATGAAAGAGCAATGTGTTTTAAACTGTTTTGATCTACAGACAGGAAACCAAATCTGGAAACATGAGAAAAGCTCAGGCGAAAAGGCTGCTTCAAATTATCGAGTCGCACGTGCTGCTCCTACTCCTCTGGTAGATGAATCGGGAATTTATGTATTTTATGAAAGTGGTGACCTGTTAGCCCTGGATCACTCGAAACAGGTTTTGTGGCAGCGTAATCTTTCACATGAATTTGGAAAATTCAAGAATCATCATGGTTTGGGAAGTTCACCTGCCCAATCAAAAGACCTTTTGTTTCTCAATGTAGAACATAATGGACCTTCTTATTTCATTGCGATTGAGAAAAATACTGGAAAAACCAAATGGAAAATCAATCGCCCTTCCGGCATGTCATGGACCTCCCCCATCGTCGCTTCTAATACGGTGGATCAGACTGAAGCAGTCATAATCAGCTCCAATGGACGTGTTGATGCCTATGACAGTCAAAATGGTAAACTGCTCTGGGGACTGGGAGATTTGGGAGGAAACAGTGTCCCTTCTCCCACGTTTGTAGATGGATTGCTTTTCATTGGAGCTAGAATTCCACAGTTTGGAACTCAATCAGCTGGAAGTCGTTCCAATTTGTGCCTTAATCTCAATCATATTCATAAAAAACCCAGCATCTCATGGCGCGCTCAAAAAGCAGTATCTGATTATACGAGCCCTGTGATCTCAGGAGAGTGTGTCTATTTAATAAACAAAGTGGGAGTTCTGTATTGTCTGGATATTAATACCGGGAAACAGCATTTCGCCAAACGTTTAAAGGAACCGTGTTGGGCAACTCCCGTTGTCATTGGAAAGTTGATCTATCTGTTTGGTAAAAATGGTGGCACGTTAGTATTGGAAAATGGAACTCAATACAAAGAGATTGCCTTAAATCGTTTATGGGCTGAGAAAAATCCACCTGCTCCTGAAAATTATGTCGAATATACTGGTACGAAAACCGAGCATAAAAAGAAAGGGGATCAGCAACGTAGAGGTGGTGGCATTGGAGCAATGCTGCTTGAGAATGATAAAAATAATGATGGTCTGATATCCAAAGCAGAGCTTCCAGAACGATTCAAAGCAATGATGATGCGTGTTGATCGCAATCAAGATCAAGTCATCGACAAAGAGGAAATCGCCTGGATGGAAAAAAAATTTCGTGAAGAGCGAGCTAATTCAAGAACACAAGCTCGTGATCCTATTGTGTATGGAGTCGCAGCTGCGAGAGGTAGAATCGTCATTCGAACTGGAACTCGATTGTATTGTATCGAAGGCAATGAAAAGTAACTGTTCTTCTTTATAACCTAGAGTGATTTTCAGTTGACAGATTTAGTATTGGAAAGTGGAACATCCTGTGTGTATCTAATTACGAGCTTTAATTTGAAAAAAATGCCTGACAAAGGTCTCAATTCCAGACACTCATTATTGACGGAATGGCATTCTAACCGATAAAATGAACACATAAAACATCTTTTATGGATCATTTACACAAAGGATGCTTAAACATGTTCCGTCTTGAATTTGGAAAAACAGGAAAATACTGCGATGGTTTGAATCGACGTCATTTTCTGCAAATTGGTGTAGCAGGAATGGGTTCGGCAAGCCTTTCTCAAATATTACATGCCAAAGAAGCTTCCCAACAACAGGGAATTAAAGCCAAAGATACTTCTGTGATTCTGCTCTGGTTAGATGGCGGCCCCAGCCATATGGATCTTTATGACCTAAAACCTGAAGCTCCCAGCGAAAATCGAGGCATCTGGAATCCGATCCATACGAATGTCCCTGGTATGGACATTACGGAAATGTTTCCCCTTCAGGCAAAATGTGCCGACAAGTTTTCCATTGTTCGATCTCTGCACCACAATACTGGTGATCATTTCACAGGAGGACACTGGATGCTGACCGGCCGTGGTGGCGTGAGTGGGGGAAGTACCCCCGGAAAGAATCCTTCTATCGCCTCTATGGCTACAAAAGTCCTAGGACCACGAGACCCTGGGATGCCAGCTTATGTTTCTGTTCCCTATGCCTCCAGTATTGGTTTGCGACCGGGTTACTTCGGTGGAAACTTCCTGGGAGTTCAACATAATCCTTTTGAAACGGGCTCAGATCCCAATAATAACAATTTCCAAGTTAAAAACTTGAATCTAGCAAAAGGGTTATCAGTCCAACGTCTGAAAGACCGTAAAGCATTATCAAAGAGTTTTGACAAACTCCGCAAAGACGTGGATCAGTCGGGTATGTTGGGATCGATGGATCGACTGGATCAAAAGGCCTATGAGCTGGTCACTGGTGAGAAAGCCCGTAAAGCATTTGATCTGAACTCGGAAGACGAAAAAATTCGGGAACTATATGGCCGTCATACCTGGGGGCAAAGTGTCTTACTGGCACGTCGTCTGGTGGAAGCGGGAACCACATTCGTCACTGTCCACTTTGGAGGTTGGGACCACCACTGGAACCTGCAAAGTGGAATGGAAAGTTACCTACCTCGTGTTGATCAAGCTGTCAGCGCTCTGTTTGGCGACCTCGCCCAACGCGGATTAAGTGATCAAGTTCTTGTGGTACTCTGTGGAGAATTTAGTCGAACTCCGCGTATGAACAATGGTGGTAACGGTGGTCCTCCATTAAGTAAAGGGACTCCCGGTCGCGATCACTGGGGTAACTCCATGTTTTGTCTCCTAGGTGGAGGTGGTGTCAAGGGAGGCCGAGTCATTGGCTCTACCAATCGACTGGGAGACTCTCCCGCCGATCGCCCAGTACGACCAGGACACATCCATCACACTATCTATCGTGCTCTAGGCATGGATCCTGAAATTCATTTTCTCGATCATTCTGGCCGACCAACGGTGGCCATCGACCATGGTGAAGTGATTCATGAACTCTTTTAATCTCAGAGTGATTAGTTGACCTTTTGTCTTTTAACATGAAACAATCGCGATTTTTCCAAAAGCCTCATAGACTCGGCCGTTCAAAGCGTCAATGGGTGATATTCCTATTATTGACTTCCTCTCTAAGCCTAATCTGGCTCGTCATCCTACCAGGGGCCGCGGAAATCCCACAAATACGATCAGATATCGACTTTTTGGAACAAAAAAAAATTGATCCAACGGCGATGTTTTATTCTGATCTCGAAACGATCGAAACTACCGTGCAAAACATAAGGGACTTCCAGCATGAAAATCCCCACGCTTTATGGTAAGCTAATGTAGCGTTTGTTCTAATCGCTTTTTTGCACGAGATCAGAAATCTTCATCTACTTTAAGTAAAGATGGAATCATACTGCTCAAGAGTTATTTATGAATCAAAATTCTCTTAAACAAGCGCTTGCCGCTTTTCCATCAGCTCAAGGAAAAACGTTAGTCGAATTGTCGGAAGCTCATCCCGTCCTTATCGTTTTTCTGAGACACGGAGGTTGCCCCTTTTGCAGGCAAGTGCTGGCACAACTGCAAACGTATTCTGAAGAAATCGCAGAACGGAATCTGCAACTGGCAATTGTCCACATGATGGATCAGGAACAAGCCAATAAATTACTGGCCCGTTATCAACTACAAAACGTAGAAACTTTCAGCGACCCGGATCGAAAACTCTATGAGCTGTTTCAAGTCAAAAGAGGCAGCTTGGCTGAGACAATCGGACCTGCTATCTGGTGGTCTGGCTTTAAAACCACAGTCCTTTCTGGATACTTACCTGGAATTCCAGGTAAAGATATTCAACAACTGGGTGCCGCTTTAGTTTTTGACAAAGGGAAAGTTGTTGCCAGCTACTTTTCAGAAAATTCGGCAGACCTGCCTGACTGGGACCTGCTTCTTGCCTGCGAGATACCGTCTCATTAAAGTTTGATTGGTTTCCAATTCAAATGCCAAACTGTCATAATGTTGAGATATATCGACAACCGCTGAAACTCCTCATCCTGATTTAACTCTATCCTATTAGATATATAAATATGCAAGATCTTCCCCAAACTATTGAGAACGTAGAACAACTAGAAGAACTATTAAGCCGCCCAACTCCTCAAGTAATCAAAGCGTTAAATCAAACCAGAGGTGATCTGATTCTCCTCGGAATTGCTGGCAAAATGGGACCGACGTTGGCGCGGATGATCATTCGAGGAGACCAGGAAGCAGGCATTCAACGACGTCTCATCGGTGTGAGTCGCTTTTCAGATGAATCAAGCAGGCAACCTTTAGAAGATTTGGGGATTGAAACGTTGAAAGGCGATTTGCTTGATGTCGATTTTATCAACAGCTTACCTGATGTCCCAAATGTAATTTACATGGCTGGCATGAAATTTGGGGCGACAGGCAATGAATCGCTCACTTGGGCCATGAACACCTATCTGCCTGCTCTCGTCTGTAACAAATATCAGAATAGCCAGATTACGGCCTTTTCAACGGGTAATGTTTACGGGCTTGTGGACGCATCAGGGAATGGGTCGGTTGAAACAGACAAGCCTAATCCAACAGGCGAATATGCGATGAGCTGTCTGGGGCGTGAGCGTATGTTTGAACATTTCAGCCGCACGCTCAAAATTCCTATGACTCTCATTCGCTTGAACTACGCGACCGAATGCCGCTATGGTGTTCTCGTCGATATTGCGCAACAGGTTTATCAGGAAAAAACTATTGATATTTCAATGGGATATGTCAATGTGATCTGGCAAGGAGATGCTAATGCCATGACTCTCTGTTCGATGCCCGATGATACATCCCCCCCTGCTTTTTTGAATGTCGCTGGCCCGCAAATTCTTAGTGTCCGCGAAATCAGCGAACGATTTGGAAGTTTGTTCGGCAAACCCCCTCAGTTTAACGGAACTGAATCGCAAGACGCCTTACTCAATAACGGCCAATATGGGCACCAACGTTATGGCGCCCCCTTGGTCGAAGTCGACCAAATTATTGCTTGGATTGCAGACTGGATACAACACGAACGCCCTTTGCTTGGCAAACCTACCCATTTCGAATCGCGCAGTGGCAAATTTTAGAATAATTTGAAACGAAACTCCTTACGCTTCGATACGCAGGAAATCTGGATTGTGAACTTATCTCTTATCACACGAACTTTGCAGCAAGGAACCGCAATCCCTGCACACCCACTGGCTCTGACATCTGCGCGCAAACTTGATGAACGCCGACAAAGAGCTCTTTCGCGGTACTATATTGCCAGCGGAGTTGGCGGACTGGCTGTCGGAGTGCATACGACACAATTTGAAATTCGAGAGCCGGACATTGATCTCTTTCAACCTGTCTTAGAGCTTGCGGCAGAAGAAATGAATCGTGCCGACAAAGCGAGGATCGCTCCTCTATTACGTGTCGCTGGCATCTGTGGAGAAACCAGTCAGGCTATCAGGGAAGCAATTATCGCTAGAGATTCCGGTTATCACTTTGGCTTACTCAGCCTGTCAGCGCTAAAATCCGAAGATGAAAACAATCTGATTCACCATTGCAAAGCAGTTTCCGAAATCATGCCTGTCTTTGGTTTTTATCTACAGCCAGGTGTAGGTGGTCGCTTGCTGCCTTATTCTTTCTGGCGTCGATTTTGTGAAATTGAAAATGTCGCTGCGATCAAAATGGCACCTTTTAATCGATATCATACGCTTGACGTGATCCGTGCAGTCATAGAATCAGGACGCGAAGATATCGCCTTATATACAGGAAATGATGATAATATCGTTCTCGATCTTGTCACCCCTTTTCGTTTTCAGGTAGAAGGGAAACTGATAGAACGTCGCATCGTCGGTGGGCTGCTTGGGCACTGGGCTGTCTGGACACAAAAGGCTGTCGAAATTCTCAAAAAATGTCACCATGTCGCCGCATCAGAAACAGCGATTCCACTCTCTATACTCCACAGCAATACCGAAGTCACAGACTGCAATGCCGTGTTGTTTGACGTGGCCAATCACTTTCAAGGTTGCATTCCCGGCATTCATGAAGTCCTCAGACGTCAGGGTCTGCTAGAAGGAATCTGGTGTTTAAACCCCAAAGAGAACCTCAGCCCTGGGCAGGCAGCAGAAATCGATAGAATTTATCAAGCTTATCCTCACCTGAATGATGATACTTTTGTAGCAGAACATCTCGATGATTGGCTTAGCGGGTAAGTGGGTAACTCCTTTAAACAGAATCTTTCTTTTTCGACTATGTTAGTATTCAGGTTAAATACGAGTGAGCCTGATTGTTCAATCGAAATAAACTTTATTCAAAGCTAATTCGATCATCCATAGCCCAAGTTTTAGGCTGGGGTTGACGATAATGATAAAACCGGTTAATTAAAGCGTCTTCTCTCAATATAGACCTACCAAACCAAACAAATAATTGTAAACTATATCTGTATAAGCATTTAACGACGAAGGACCGTCAAAATGTTTGATGACAACACCACCAAAATTCTACAAGAGGCTATCAATGAAATGTTAGTCTGGGTAGGATTCGGAACTTTAGTTGGTTTAGCAGCGAAAGCCATTATGCCCGGTAAAGATCCAGGTGGGGCTGTGAGTACATTGTTAATGGGAATTGGTGGTAGTGTCGTTGGATGTGGCACATTGATGTTTTTCTGGGACGGTGCCCGAGTCACTCCTATCAGTACTGTTGGTTTTCTAGCCGCCACAGGTGGGGCGTTCGTTCTCTTATTCTTCTATCGCTTACTGGCAGGCTCCTTCTTTGCTGAAGCAGAAGATGGCGAACGATGGTTACACCGCCGTCGACGTCGACGTCGCGCACGCGGGCTTGTCGACGAAACCTATTAATGTTCGTTCATATCGTGTCTACGCAAGCTAATCCTGACAAAACACTTTGGGGTTTTGGCAGTATTTATTTAGGTGTCCTTCACTTGCAAGCCATAAAACATTTGATTATAAACACTTAACTGTTAGGCCGAGTGGCGGAATTGGCAGACGCACGGGACTTAAAATCCCGGGTCCGTAAAGGGCGTGCGGGTTCGAGTCCCGCCTCGGCTACATACAGTGGATTTACAATGCCTCTTCTTAGACTCACTCATCTGACCGAAATCTGGTCTTCTTTTTCCAAAGCTGATCAAAGTTAAATTAGACGCTCCTGTGTAATATTACCCGTTTTTAAAACCCTATTTAAAGCAATTTTCACACTTGTACGACGTGCAAATTGCGGTTTTTCTATCATTCCGGAACAAATATAATGAAGAGATAAATGTTTCTATTATCGTTTCAGGAAAGAACAGTTCATGTTTTTACAAGCTAGATCAAAGCTGATCTTCTTACTCGCTTTCTTCTGTTATGTATCTCTGCCCTCACAAGTTTTTGGCATGACAAACAATCGAATGATTCAAAACAAGATTGACATCGATTCGCCCCCTATCTATTCGGTCTGCTCTCATAACACATTCTGTAGTTCCCAAACACCTGATTGGATCTATACTGGCTGGATATGGAGTCGTAATTCGAGATCCACCAACCTTGCCCCCTACAGATGGTGTCCTGGAGAATCAACTTCTCATTTACCAGAACCTGAAGGTCTCAAATACATCAGCAGTGGCGCATTCATTTTTGGCCCACCTGATGCCGAGCTCTAAAATCAAACAAACGCGACCAGGTGTTTCGATACGCGTCGAAATTTTTTGATTATCTTACTTCGAAAAAAAGCTGATCGCTGGCAGAGATTTTCACCTATTTTCAAAAATGCGGGGTTTATCAATTGGTCTAGAATAGTCATAATAAAATATCTCTGTCCCAAAGTCTGATTGGTACTTCAGGCATACCCCAAAATCAGACCAGCTAAAAATGTAAATGAATTTCTTTGAATGAAATTCAATTTGCTTCGCTCATTAAACAGGGATAGCTAATGCGCATACAGCGACAGAGTTTCCGGCATCTTGCTGTAATCATAATTCTCACACTTCTTATTTTTCTCATGGACTTCCATGTATCATCAAATATAGCGATTCCGATCTTCTATACTGTGGTGATCGTCCTTGTCATTAGCTACCAGCGTACATGGGCACTCTTACTTACTGCCAGTATTTGTTCGGCACTCACACTCTCTCGTACTTTTCCAGATTTAGGAGTCGAAGCTCCTCAGTCCACCTGGGAAAATCGCGTGATTTCACTATGTATGATCTGGCTAGCTACAATGATTGGATTTCTTTGCTTACGACAGTCTCGGTTCAAAAATGAGCTCCAGATTCAATTACGATCTTTTTTTGAAAGCTGCTCTCTAGCAGTTTCCATCGCAGAATCCCCTCGAAAGTTTGATTGGTTAAATCATCAATTCAAAATGCTATCGGGTTCTGCAAATCAAGTGCTTGACAATGTAACATTAAACGCAGAAATACAGAAACTTACCGCAAATAAAAGCAAGGTAAACTATCGGGAACTCGAGTGGCATTCAACACCTCTCATCAATGATGCAAACCAAGTTGTTGCAAATCTCTACTTGGGTATAGACATTATAGAACCAGGTTCTCCCCAAACTTCATTGAACACCAACTCAGTGGATCAGATTTCAGAGTCATTCCAAATCGATGCAGATTCCAAGCAGGATATCCCAGAAGAAAAACAGATAGAGCATGAACAGAAAACAGTGATCTGTCGAACGCACGACATCCTTGACACTTTAATTATTTTTGTTGGAGTCTATTCAATTGATGGGATTATTCTTGAAGCCAATCAGTCGCTACTTGATGCAGTAAAACTAAAAAAGTCAGACATAATTGGTAAAATTTTCTGGAAAACCGAATTGTGGTCCTACTCTGTTGAAGTACAGCAACGATTAAAACAAGCAATGCATCGAGCAACGGCAGGAGAAACAGTCCGTTTTGATACACAAGTAAAATTGGCAGATGAAAAAAAGATGAGCCTTGATATCACATTCAGCCCGCTCTATGACGCTGAAGGTAACATCATACAAATCATCAGCTCAGCTGTTGATATTTCCGACCGCTTGATCACAGAAAAAGAACTCATTAAAAAAAATGAGCAGCTTCAAGCCATGCTCAAAGCAATTCCAGACTTAATCTTTCATATAAAAAATGATGGTACAATTGCAGGTTATGAAAGTGGTGCAAACAAAAATTCAATTCTGCCAACTGAACAATTCCTTAATAAAAAAGTACAGGACATTTTACCTAAGCATGTCGTTCAAAAATATGAAGCGGCATTTCTGAAACTCAGTAAAACCAAGCAAACAACTTCATTTGATTATCGATTGAAAGTCAATGAGCAAAATCGCTGGTTTCAAGCTCATCTGCACCCTTACCTTGCAGATGAACTTGTGGTTGTTATTCAAGATATCAACGATCAAAAAAATATTGATATTCAAACGAAAAACACACACGCCCGGCTTTTTGAATCACAAAGACTAGCTCATGTTGGAAGTTGGGAATGGAATATTCAAGACGATACTGTGTGGTGGTCAGAAGAAGTTTATCGAATTTTTGATTTAAATGCTTCACAGTTCCAACCAAACTATGAAGCATTTCTTCAAATTGTTCATCCAGATGATCGAGAACTCGTTAATCAGGTTGTCACTAATACTCTTCAAAACGACTCTCCATTCAGTATTGAACATCGAATCATTCGGTCAGATGGAGAGGTACGGCATGTGTATCAGCAAGCTGCACTGAAAAAAAACACAGATGGAGAGACACTGCTTCTATATGGGACTGTTCAAGATGTGACAGAAAGATATGAGGCAAATAGAATGGCACAGGAGTACCGCGACGAGCTAGCTCATGCCTCACGCTTGGCAGTAATGGGAGAACTGGCTGCAGGTATATCACATGAGCTTAATCAACCACTGACCGCAATTTCCAACTATAGTTCTTCTATGAAAATTTTATTGGAACAGGGTCAGGATGTAACTGAACTACTAAGCAAAATAGAAGCACAATCGTTGCGTTCAGGCGAAATTGTACGCAGATTAAAATTATTAGCAGGAAAGCGAAAACAACAATCATTTTTGTTTAACATACATACCAGTATTCAAAGCGCACTTCAGTTAATTAATTACGAATTACGCTTAAGGCAAATCCAAGTTAAGATCACATCTGATAAAAAATTTGCTACGGTCTATGCGGATCGTGTTCAGATTGAGCAAGTGCTCGTGAATTTATTTAAAAATGCGGCTGAAGCGATGGAAGAAACAACATTACCAAGAGTTTTAACTATTACGCTTTCATCTGCTGACGACTCTATGATTTTGATTTCTGTAACAGATACAGGAAAAGGTATCCCAGCTCAATTCGTAGATCGACTTTTCACCCCCTTTACAACAAGCAAAAAAGAAGGGCTCGGAATTGGTCTGTCTTTAAGCCGGTCTTTGATAGAAGCATCTGGTGGAAAAATGTGGTTTAGTCCGAACAAAAGCCGAGGTACCACTTTTTACATTTCTCTACCAGGATCTCAATCACAAACAGAAATTGATTTTAGCTAGAAATGAGCTTTGGTCGTGTCAGAGTCCCCTTCCTTGAGAATTCTACTACCAGATCATAAATTCTTTCAGACAGACATCTGATCTTGACCGTACTTAATTTGAAAGTACTTCTTTTTTTTGAGGTAAGTAACGATGCACTACTTCACGTAGCACTTCATACTTGATGGGTTTACTTAGATATTCAGTACAGCCCGCGGCAAGACATTTTTCTCTATCAGAAACGAGTGTATGAGCCGTAATTGCAATAATTGGAATCTGATTCTTTTGAGACCTGAGTAACTGCGTTGCTTCATACCCATTCATGACTGGCATTTGCATGTCCATCAAAATCAGATGGTAAAAATCTTCTTTTATTGTCGCTTCATGCACCAAATCAACAGCTTCCTTTCCATTTGATGCAGTCACGACTTCCAGCCCCATTTTATTCAACATATAGCTAAATAATTTTCGTATTTCTTTCGTGTCATCAACTAGAAGAATTTTACCTCTTGCACCTGGGGAAACATTTTTATCATCGTGATTATTTTCCACTCTTCTAACAGCGCCACTCGTACAGAAATTTTGGCTCGATTTATCAGATTGCCTCGAAAAATTTTTTTCATCTACATTGAGAGTCACTGTAAATACACTTCCCCGATTCACAGTTGATTGCACGGATAAATTCCCGCCTAGCAATTGGACAAGCTTATGGCTAAGAGTCAGTCCTACCCCAGTCCCTCCATAATTCCTTGAACTAGAACTATCAACCTGAGCAAAAGGTTCGAAGATATATTTCATTTTTTCCTTAGGAATTCCAATCCCCGTATCTGATACGATATATTGTAACAACCTATCATCTTTAGATTGGCTCAACATTCGAATCTCCAGATAAACACTTCCAGATTCGGTGAATTTAATGGCATTGCTCACTAGATTCATCAGAACCTGCTTCATCCTTAATGGATCAGATTGAATTGAGGAAGGAATCAAATCATGATATCTTGTGTAGAGATTAAGACCTTTTTGCGAGGCTTGCGATTCGAACTCATCAACGATTTCCTGCAAGATCTTCGTCGGGGAAAAGTCGACTTTCATAATCTCAAAATTTCCCATCTCGATCTTTGAAATATCAAGAATATCGTTAATCACCTGTAAAAGGTGTGATCCATTTTTTTGAATAATGTCGATAAACTCGAGATTATCTTTCGAATCAAGTTTTTCTTTTAATGCTTCAGAATACCCCAAGATAGCAGTCATTGGAGTGCGAACTTCATGACTCATGTTTGCTAAAAATTCACTTTTTGCCTGGTTGGCCCGTGCAACAACCTTCTGAGCTGACTTAAGTTCATGAATTTTTCTTTTGAGTTGTTTACGAGATTGCTTGAGCCGCTCTAAATATTCACCTAATTTGTTTTTTGATTTCAAATGCTCAGTAATATCTCTAATGATGCCTATATAACGGTTCTGTCTATGAGAATCATCATCACGCCATACGGTTATCTCACAGGCAATGTAGGAACCTCCTTTATGAATTCCTTTGAATTGATGTGCATGTCCAATCGAATTTTCATTTTCAGAACCGAGGCATTGCGCTAAATACTGATCAAACTGTTTTAATTGCGATTCAGAAGCAAAAACACGGATATTTTCTCCCACGATTTCGTCTGGTTGCCACCCAAACACTCGAGAGACTGATTCACTGGCCATAAGTACTACACCCAATTCATCAATCGCTACTGACACATCTATACTAAATTTTAAAATCTGTCTCGCTAAGTAATCGTCAAATAATTTGACTTGGTGAGAAGTCATGTGAGGCCCTTTTAATCTACAGGAATCTTCTTTATTACACTTTCTCTCATTCCTCCCTATTAAGCACATCGTTCACGTCACAAGATCAACACTTGGCCATGTAGCCAGCTGAATTATCGACTTTCTAAAGGTGTTTATAACATAGGGAAATCTCCCCAAAAAACATGGAGGGTAATCACTCTCGGTGTAGATAGACGATGAGTTTGAAATTGCTTCGCGTAATGTACTCTTAAGCTTTAGCTTGAAATAGTTTAAGAAGAAATCAAGTAGTCTGTGTAAGTAACAGACAGGCTATTCATCGTTGAATTGAATTTGAGTGGATTCTTGAAGTGTGAATACGAGGGCGAGTTTTTTTAGAATTTTGATGTGCAAATACAGAAATACTATAAACCTGATTGAAAGGATTACATTAACTATGAATCATTATCAGTTTTCGAATACCCCGGCAGGTCTTTAATTTTGTACAAAATATGTACAATATCAGTGGCACTTGAGATCCCCAATTTGTTTAACACATTCGCTTTATGCTTTTCCATAGTCCGGTAGCTGATCGACATACAGCTTGCAATTTGCTTACCAGAATGCCCCTCAGCAATTAAATGAAAGACCTGCTTCTCTCTACGAGTTAAACCATTATACAAATGCAGGTGAACTCGACCATTATTTTCCGAATCGTCTTCATCAGTATTCAAAAGTGATTTAGCGTATTCGATGGCTTTGATACATTTTTCTTTCTCGAAAGGTTTTTCAAGATAATCACAGGCTCCCAGTTTTACTGCGGAAACCGCTTTTTCAATATCACCATATGCACTCATCATAATTAAAGGAAAATGAATGTTTTGCTTTTTAAATAGCTCCATTGCTTCAATACCAGAAATTTCAGGCATAATCAGGTCGATTAGGATACAACCTGTAAACACGACTTCTTTAGATTCCAAAAATGAACGAACACTGTCAAAAGTTTTGACTTGATAACCTGAAGTGTTTAGTAGAAATGCAATAGAATCCAGGACATCTGGATCATCATCAATTACATAAACAACAAAATCGTTCATTCGGACCTCAATAAAATGTTATTTTGCACAGAGTATTAGTGTTAGTTCACTTACACAATTAGGAAATTCAGAATACTCTTTATTTTATAGATCATATCTCTATAAAAAAATTGAAAATTTTGTGTCGCAAATTAATTCTACTTGGTTGTAGTAACTGAGCCATTTTGAGGGGAGGCAACGAATATTGAAAACTTAGACGTTGTCTTTGATTTCAACAATCAATTATATCAGTCACTCTATTTTGTAAGATTCTAAGATGAACTAAGTATGATTGAGAGAGGGTATTTGATGTTACTTTGACCAGAAAATTCTTAGTGAAATCGCTTGTCAAGCACTTCATCAAGAAAAATATAACACCGTTTTCTGGTACTTTTCAGTATCTGCGAAGGGGAATAATACAGGTACTATGATGCACAGCAGCACCCAATAAATGAGGTCGCTGATTTTTTCAAAATACTAAGAGAAGTGATTCCTAGAATGATTGATCAGTGCACTTATTTTCTTTTTCAAAAATATGTAAGCGAATATGCCACATTTCAAAAAATTTCAATAAAGTGATGCTTTATATAATCACATAATTTAAACCAAACAAACTACTAAAAAATTTTTTTAGCAATCGTAAGAAAATGTAAAGCTAATCACGACTAATACAATTCGATTCCAACCACTATAAAACCATAGCATCTAACTCCACCTGTAATACCCAAATATACCATACTATTCAATATTGAGGTAAATACTCCACCCTAAATTGGGTAATATCCCCTATTTTTATTTTGATATCAGAAGGCGATAGAAGAATATGTGTAAGACCCCAAATCAAATAGCAAGATGCGCATGCTTTTAGATTCATGACAGGGTGAGATTATGAAAATACTAATCGTCGATGAAATCGGATTCATACGACAGAGTTTGAACCAGAAATTGACTTACCATGGTTTTGGTACATTAACTGCAGAAAGTGGGGAAGAAGCACTCGCCATCTTAAAATCAGATTTTTCGATCGACACCGTCATAACCAGTCTTTTTCTACCTTCAATGAATGC
Source organism: Gimesia aquarii (assembly GCF_007748175.1). Lineage (NCBI taxonomy): Bacteria > Pseudomonadati > Planctomycetota > Planctomycetia > Planctomycetales > Planctomycetaceae > Gimesia > Gimesia aquarii. The sequence continues at coordinate 4,926,037 of NZ_CP037422.1, read as the reverse complement.
GATTGATTTGTATAAAGAAGCAGCAAGAATAGAGCGATTTGATGATGAAGGAGTTAGTCCACCGCTGCATTTTTATCTGACTGTTACAAGAGAACATGGTACATCATCTCCTAAGATGAAAGGCCTGACGCGAGAAGCACTTGCACTTGGTTTTAGAGATCTCTTTGTAAAACCAATCGATACAGAAATGCTAGTCAGTAAGTTAATGAACTCTATGCCAGACTCTGAAATTGAAGAGCATCAAAGTAAACTCGATGAACGAGAACTCACAAGCGACCCATCCACAAATGATAAAAAAACTAAAAATCGAATCGATGGATTGGTTGTAGTGCAAAATAGTTTGCATGCGTTGAAAAAAGAGATGTGTCATTCAATAGACGCTCTGTTAGACGAAGTCGCCAAGAGTGTCAGTGACTAACGCCTCTATTCAAACCTGATGGTCAAAACTCTATTTATTAATGATGTGGTTTAAATAATTGCTCATATAGAGTTATGGTGCTCTTTTCAAAGGTGGTTGGCTTACTAAATCACGTAAAACTTCTCGAACTCGTATTGCCTGGACTGCATTCATTTTCAAAAAACGATCACGGCCATCCTTTTCAGATTGAAATTTTGTAAATCCATCATCTGAAACACTTACTCGCCCGGATTTTGATAGGTTAAAGTAATTCTCTTGCGGACGAATCGCATAAAGAACACTCGTCAAATCCCAACAGGGCCGATCATGTTCAGGTCCACTATGCAGTAAATAGGATTCACGCACGATGTGATGTTTCATATACTCAAAATCTCTCGCGATACTCTCTCGTGGATAAGGGACAGCGACACCAATTTCAAAGCCACTCCAAATAACAGGGACCTCTTCAGGCCATAATTTTGCAAATCGTTGCATCGAGTGAATCCCATTACGAACATTTGCTTCAAGATAGCGTTCGTTGCCGTTAATGGACTCAAACGCCCCCGCCATTACTGAGGCCAGCCGTACTTTACTACGGATCAATTCCACACCGGTGAGTGGACTGAATTCATCTGGTTTGGATTCTATAAGATCAGCCAGATTTGCTGCTAATCCTACCTGAATAATCACCACCGATTGATTTTTTTCCAAGGCGAGCGTCTTCCTCAGTAATTTAACAGCATTAGGAAGATCCTTGTTAGATTTAACATCATGTGGATAACGCAGCTGATTGTTATCTCTCTTATGAATCAAATTCAAATATTTGCTTTGACGATGTTGAGCTTGAAGTGTAACACCAATCGGAATCTCATTCCTCCCATAGAAAGTATTTACAGCATCGGTAAATGGCCCCGTCAGAGGATTAATCTTTGAAATCGTAACTGCCAACAATTCACACTCTCCTCGATCTGCCAGAGTATGAATCATTGCTAATGCAAGCACATCATCCACATCACCTGAAATATCTGTATCGAAAATAACGCGGACAGGCTCGGCAGAATTAACAAATTTTGCGGTCATCAGAATATAAAAACTTACAAGCATTAAATGCTTCATCAATGTCATGGCGGTTCTTTTTCTATGAGAAAGCTCTATCATAAGGGTTAGAATGTCAAAGATCATTATGTGAAGACTACAAGTAGGCACTCACTTTTTCTGTTTTTGTCTTGCGCGGTTTTCCATGATACGCTGCAATTTACGTTGCTCTGCTGCCATTGCTGTATCTGAAACTTTAGCTGGTTTAATTGAAGATCGATCTAATTTTTCATCTTTCGGAATCATCCTCATTTTGACTCCTCGATACCAAACCGGGTCACCATGATCTTGCAGAGATAAGTTTGCTCCCCGATCAGCAAGGTCTCCTCCTCGATTTGCCAAGAGCCCGACCTGCCATGCGTAACGAGGATCAGTGTAATCCAAGTCGATAACTTTCTCACCATTCAACCAATGTTGAATAACAGTTCCTTTACACTTAATCCGCCCTTTGTTCCACTGCCCAACCGGCCTTGTGGCGTCATGTGAAGGCGGCATACAGAAATAAATAGAGGCGGCACTAGTACGTGGATTTTTACCATCTGGATGCTTCGCATTATCAAGGATCTGATACTCATATTGCCCGGGACGATAATAGACACCGCTATTACTACCATCCGCTACTTTCCATTCAAACACGAGTTCAAAGTCATCGGGCATGGGTCGTGTTTGATAAACAAGACTGCCACCTTTTCCTCCACGACTAATTACTCCCTCTTCCACTCTCCAATTCCCACTATGTTTCCATCCCTTCAAATCTTTTCCATTAAAGAGCGATTTAAAGCCCTGTAGTTTTTCCTGTTTCGTTAATTGATTAGGATCTTCAGCACAACCCACTTGACTCGCGTGAAAGATACAAATTCCTACAAGCCCAAAAGCAATCCATAATCTTTTCATTTTTTTGTCCTTTAGAACTCATGTGATTTCATTCATCAACATATCAGAGTCAAATCACAATACATTATTGCTTTAATCACTGATCTGCTTGAGCATCATTATAATCTGTTTTTCAATTTTTTTCGAAGCATCAGTTTCCAAGTAACTCCATCCCGAACGCCAGGTTTCATAACCTTGCAGTATATGTTGTTCCGGCGTTGGCAAATAACCGTTATAACCATTGGCCAGACCAATAATAAAGGTTGGCTTAAGTGGACTCTTCTGTTTGATATCCAGACCAATTTCTACAAATACTTCGCATGGAATTGCCACAATCCCCAACTCATCAATTCGCAAAACCTGAAGCTTGAGATTCACGTTGTCAGGACCTTGATCTATGCGGATTGTCTCTTGGGCATAGACTTCCTTTGTCGTTAGCCTTTGGATGTTTTTCGCTTCAGATAGGAGTTTGCTGGCGTACGTCACTTCTTCTGGAGTCGGTTTTCGGATTGCCAAGTCAATTGTTCGCTCCTGCATTTGTAATGAAATATCACTATGGTACTTGAGACCTTTGACAGCCTGATATGCACGGTCGGCAATGATTGATGCAACTGCAAATACCCGCTCAAATGCGGCCCCCCGAGGTCGTGGTTTTTTGAAATTATAGTTATTGATATCACCACTGGTCCCATTCGACATAATTCCAATGAACGTATCATCTCCACCGAGTCGTTTTTTTATCTGTCTTGCAAACTCACCAAAGTAATCTGCCGAAAGTTGATTAGGAGGAATTCCGCCTACATAATGCAACGAATAGTTGGCTAAAAGTGCCAGTGGACGCCCATCTGCATGTTGTAACGAGAGGATTGCAATCTCGGGATCGATTGGGCCTGCCGGTTTAATCAACAGGTCACTTCCCCTGGGAGGGTTCGTCCGCACCTTGTCAGTTTTTTTTCCAAACGGATTAGTTTGAAGTCCCTCCGCTTTCACATACCAACGACGGTTATTCACTTCTCCAGGTTCTTGAGCCGAAGTCCAAGCGATTTTGGCAGGTGCAAGTCGCGCATGCGCGTCGATAATTGCTCGAGCAATACTTTCGGTTAGAAATTGTACATATTCCGGATTCGGATTACATTGTGCTAGCGGTACTGAAGTGGGTGCAGTATGTGTATGTGTTGCAGATGTCAGCATGTGACTGGTCGGAATACCTGTTTTCAACGATGCTTCTTTTTTGGCAGCATCGAAAATATCACGTGAAATCAAACAAATATCACACACTACAAACGCAATACTGGTTTGCCTATTTCTCAACACCAGAGCACGTGCATGCAGGGGATCATGAGCCGATTTTGCCTGGCGATCTTGAAAACTTCCAGTCATAGAAACCGGAAAGTTCCGAGGATTAATATTTACTTTTGCAGCTCCTGCCCGAAGTGAATTCCCAGTATTCTCTGCTGCATTCAAGTTCAAAGGTAATAAGAAAATCAGCAGTAGCATTAGTCGAAACATTAAGCAGTCTCCTAATTGTGAACTCTTTGCATTTTATTTTTTTTCAGGTTGTGATGTAGCTGTTTGATTCATCTCTTTTTTCCAGAGATTAAGTGCCCTCTTCATTTGTTGTACTTTCTCAGGATTCTGTTTCGCCAGATTATTTGTTTCAGAGAGATCTGTTTGAAGGTCAAACAATTCGACAGGTGTTTGACGGTTCTGATTCAATACAAGCTTCCAAGACCCTTGTCTGACTGCATAACGTTCACGGTAGTCCCAAAATATTTTTCGTGGCTTTAGTCGTTGCTGTTTGGTCAATAAATTTATCAGACTGACACCGTCTAATTGATGAGAAGCGGGGACAGTCGTTTGTGCCAACTCTAAAATTGTAGGCATCAGATCAATACTAATCACAGTTTCGTCACAAACACTTCCCGCTGGGATATGGCCAGGCCAAAAAGCAATCCCGGGAACACGATGCCCCCCTTCCCACACACTACCTTTGAACCCGCGTAATTTTCCATTAGATCCTTTATTATTTGCACCATTATCGGACAGAAAAAATACAAAGGTATTTTCAGTCAGTTCTAGTTCATCCAGCACTGACATCACCTTACCAATTCCTCGGTCCATTTCTGTATTCATTTCTCGATAGGCATTAGTTACATCTTTTCGTTTGGCTGATTTAATATCTCCAACGCCTTCTTTTCGTATTGGTTTATCATTTGGTCCCTGATAGGGATAATGTACTGCTTCATGAGCAATATAGATAAAAAATGGTTCGTCCTTTTGTTGACGGATAAAGTCAACCGCATGGTCTGTAATTAAGTGGGTCACATACCCCTGTTCCGATCGATTCAATTTCGCATTGTGCCACCAGTCAAAGACACCAGTTCCATCCAGATGTGCAAAGTAGTCTACATTTCCACTCACATAACCCACAAATTTTTGGAAGCCTCGAAATGTCGGATTGTATTGCCTCTGATACCCTAAGTGCCATTTACCAAACATGCCCGTTCGATAGCCAGCAGCCTGTAAACATTGCCCCAAAGTGACTTCATTTTTTTGCAGTCCATGATGTCGATTTTTTTGGGGATCTGCATAAACCACTCCATCAATACCAGCACGTTGCTGATAACGACCCGTTAAGAGACCAGCGCGCGTAGGACTGCAAACAGTTCCACTCGAATGAAAATCTGTAAATCGCATCCCTTTGGCAGCTAAACGATCAAGATTAGGAGTTTGACAATTAACACTGCCGTAGCAACTCAAATCACCATACCCCAAATCGTCTGCCATAATGAGCACAATATTCGGTTTAACTGCTCTCTCCTCTGCTTTTGTCAAAAGGGGAAAGAAGAAAAAGCAGAGCATAATAGCCACGAGATATTTCATAATAAATGTGCCTTTATAATACTGTGCGCCTACTGAAATAAAATGACGCATCTTGAGAAAAGAAGACGTTTCAGCCTTACAATATGCTCATTAGACTACAGTCAATGACACAAAGCAATCATGCTTGGAAAAGCAAAGAACGTTAAGGAGGAATTATTGGCAGATAGTCCAGCCTCAGTCATTCACTTGAATCCAGCCTGATCAGATGAAAAGATTTATCGCGTCGTTCCGCTGGAACTTTAGGCAAACAGTTCACGCATGATGCGGCCATGTGGAACCAGCATCGTTGGACGTCCGGTATTGGTATAGTATTCCATAAGTGGATCGATGCCCAAAGCGTGATAAATGGTTGCGGCGATATCATCTGGTTTAATATTTGTTTTATCATCAGGCGCATCACCGGCTTTATTCGTACCACCAATAAACTGTCCAGGCTTAATTCCTCCGCCAGTCATTAAACACCAATTCGCACGAGGATAATGATCACGCCCCGCGTTCACATTAATTTTGGGAGTACGACCAAATTCCCCCATAATGACAACCAGCGTCCTCTCCAATAATCCCTTTTGCTTTAACATTTTCAAACCGGCTGTGATCCCCACATCGAGGGGCGGTAACAATCTTCGATGACCAGCAAAATTTTCGGTGTGTGTGTCCCAGCCTTGGTACGTTGCTGTTACAAAGGGAACACCATATTCAATCAAACGACAGCCAAGAAATACGGATTGACTGAACTCATCAGTACCAAATAACCCACGGATCTTTGATGATTCCCGCTCAACATCAAAGGCAGCACGCGCTCGTTTTGATGTTATCATGTTATAGGCTTGAGACCCAAATTTATCTAACGCTTCCAATAATTGACTCTCAGTAGAGTCCTCTTTAAATCGACGGTCTAACTTGCTGAGCAACTGCTGTCGTTGATTTACTTTCTCAATTGTTAAACCGTCAGGCAAAGAAATACCTCTTACTTGAAATGGTTGTCCCGGACGGGGAACGGTATTCGTTTTGAACGGAGCATACGCATCCCCCATATAACCGGCATTCCACTCTGTTTTGGGTATTGCTACATATCCTGGTAAATCAGGTTTACTCGAAATCTCTTTACTGACTACAGATCCCAAAGAGGGATAAATCAAAGCAGGTACGGGACGATTACCAGTTGAGATCCAGGATTGGCCTTGAGGATGGGCCCCCGCAGAATGTGAAATCCCACGAATCAACGTAAATTGATCAGCCATTGCTGCATACTTTGGCATATATTCACATACACTGTGGCCAGGAATACAAGTTTGAATCGACTTAAACTCACCTTGAGTTTCGACGGGGGCTTCCGGTTTTCTATCAAGCGTATCGAGGTGAGAAACTCCCCCTGCAAGATTCAAAAATAAGACTGAATCCGCTTTCGAAGATTTCTTTCCAGTCGTTTCCGCATTCAATGCTGACAAGTTGAGGAAATTAGAAAGTGAGAGCCCAAGCCCCCCCAGAAACCCCGCTTGTAACACATTCCGTCTCGTGATTTTGTCGCAGTGTTTCATTTGATATTCCTCAGTGAAAATAGTTTTAAAAATTCACCCAACCGCTAATTTTAATTTAATGATTAGTAATAAATTCCTGTGTGTTCAATAGCGCCCACATTAAATCATGCATACCCTCATGCAGCGTCTTTGTCGACTTTAAATGAAGTTGGCTTTCTTTCATTTCTATCTTATCAGGAAGTCGAGAAAGCGTTCTTAAATAGGCTTCTGAAACGAGAGCATCTAAATCAGCCTGCTCAGAACTTCGATTTTTCAATTCACTCAGCCAACCATTGGATCGAGTTAAGTGACTCAACATTTCTTCATCGTTACGCACATACAATGACTGCAACAGTGTTGGTTCATTCTGTCGTTCACAGTCACAGTTCGTTGTTCGTAACGGTTTTCCGAAAACTAACAGTGAAAAGTCAATGGCCCTGGCCTGATAAGACCTTGGGTGTTGTGAAATTTTCCGTTGATCTATTTTACTGGAAAACTGGCTTGCCGTCTTTTGATCTGCTGTCGCTTTCAGAATCGCATCAATGGCAACTTCCGCGGGCAAACGCCTCAAAACGGCATGACTGAAATTACGAGTGTCTTTGCGATTCGTATCATTAGGGCGCCAGCTCAATTGATAAGTTCGACTATTAGTAATCGTACGATGCAGCCATTTCATATTATACCCGCTATCTACAAATCCCTTGACCAGATAATCCAGCAATGCCTTATTGCTGGGTGGATTGGCTTGATTCAAATCATCAGGAGGATTAATAATGCCCACATTGAAATAATGAGCCCAAATGCGATTTACAAACGCTTTCGCAAAATAACGGTTTGGTTCATTCAACATCCAATGCATCAATAATTGACGCGGATCAGAATTTTTGCTGATATCCATCTTCTGGCCTCCAAGCAATTTCGCAATTTGCTTGTCCCCCTTGGCTGCTTCGATGTAGACTTCTCTCCAGGGAATGGGACGTCCTTCTGCTGCGATCCGCAAATAACTCTGCCTCCGTAATGCAGCGGTATTCAATTTGACAGGAACTCCCAACATATTACGTGTCTGTTCATGCAAGACTTTCGCATCAGCAGGAGTACCAAATTTAATCCGTGTAAAAAACTCGGTAAAAAGTTGAAAGTCTTGTTTCGACCATTCATCAAACGGATGTTTGTGACATTGAGCACAATCAAGACGCATTCCCAGGAAGGTGTAACCGAAAGCTAATGCCTTATCAGAGGGAACTGACATATTACTCCGCGCCCAGTAATGAGGCATACTGTTATTAAGTGCCGTGAAGTCCTTTCGATCTTTGACACTCGTGAATTCACTCTGTCTAACCATGAATTCATCATAGGTTTCCCCTGGTAAACGACTTGTGCCTAAAATGATACCCGAAACGATTTGATTCCATCCAATATTGTCTTCAACTCGACGCTTGATCCAGGCATTCCATTGACTGACCACAGGCTGAGCCATTTCAGTCCCACCCAGATAGCCCGCATTACTCCCTGTTAGGTCACAGAGTTTCATACTCCACCAGGCAACGTAAGCAGGTTGCTTGAGCAATTCCTCAATCTTTTGACTGCGTTTGTCAGGTGTCTTATCGTTAAGAAACTCTCGAATCTCATCTGGTGAAGGCAAGGTGGCTGTAATATCAAGACTGACTCGTCGCAAAAATTCATCATCAGTGCACAAGCCTGATGGTTGGATGCCCAGTTTTTTCAGTTTATTAACTACATGTCGATCAATCTCAGTTGGCGTCGGAACAACGGGGTAATCATCTTTTTGCTTTTTCTCAACAGGCAATATGACCTGAGTCGAAAAAATCCCATTGTCATAATAGGAAATCACATAGGTATCGCCGGTCCCTTTGGCATGGATTTTCCCTTCAGCTGTTACCTCGGCGACGCTATCATCTTTTGACTCGAATCGTGTCAAACAAGTCACATCTTCCCGCGTACCATCTGACCAGACTGCAATCGCCTTAATCGAAGTCATCTCCCCTTTTTTCGAAAACACAACTTGCTTGGGCGTTACATCCAAGCGTACAAACTGGGGAGCATTTTCGACTACAGATTTCGCACCACTGGCAATCCACTCACGCAACAGTTTTTGTTCCCAGCCACCAGGTGGTAAACGAAGTCCTCCTTCGTGTTCATCTTCGGAGGTTGGTTTATTCAGGATCAAACTTTGGTCTGGTACTTTTTTATCAATACGTTTTAGCAAATTATCGTGATCCAATTTAAAGTCATATCCAAACATCGATAGTTGAAATCCACCACGCCCTTGAAATGAGCCATGACAATTGCGGCTATTGCAACCCAATCTGCCTAACAGTGGAATGACATGCCTCTGAAAACCAGGCTGCAGTGTTTCATTCGCACGAATCCGATCCTGAATCGGGCTCAATATCGGTTTCAGATTCAGAGAATCCGATTTCATGAACACAAGGGAAGAAGTTTCATCTTTTATTACAGTAGAGACATCAGAAAAGACATTGGTCTTTGTTAAGCTTCTCGTGAGTTGATTGATCGAATCACCAGGGAGTCCCGTGTGTTTCAACTCCAAGCCTTTCAACTTAGGCATTTTGACAAGTGTTTGCACACACTGCTTGTCTAGCACGTTTCGATTCAGAACCAAATATTCAAGTTGTGGTAAGTCAGTAAGCGTAGCAAGCTGCTTTCCTTTGACTTGGGTGCGAGCGAGATACAATATTTTCAGTTTTTTCAGACTTGCTAAAATTCCGAAACCCGCATCACTCACCTTCGTCCCGGAAAGCAAGAGTACTTCGAGATTCTTTAAACCGGTGAGGCGTTTCAAACCTGCATCGGTAATATTCGTATTTTTCAAAGAAAGTACTTTGAGTTGATCAAGATGTGAAAGGTGAGCCAATCCCTCATCAGAAATTTTTGTCTTATTGAGCTCAAGCCGTTCCAATTTGTTGAGTTGCTTTAGGTATGAGAGTCCATGATCACCAACTGCAGATTCGGAAAGCATCAGGGTGTCGAGGTTGGTCAGATGCTGAATGTGTGACAGCCCTTCATCGCCAATGTGAGGACAGATAATCGCAAGATAATCGAGCTTTCGAAATTGCTCGAGATGCTCCAATACTTCAAGTTTTACATGTGGTTTACTCAAACGTACAAGTCGTACAGTGCCGTCTTTATGCTTCTGTAGATTTGTATAAAAACCACGTAGCCCTTCAACTGCGATCTGCTCGGGTGTCTTTGCAGTGATTGGCTCGTTAACCTCAACTGCATAAGTTTGGTGAAAGCAAAGGACCAAGAAAAGAATTACTGCAATGGTTGAATGTCGCGGGAAATGCATCGATAACCTCATGTGGAATGATTTCAAATATGCATTTTGGTAGGTCATTACATAAACACACTCTAATATGTCTACTATATATAAGCAATGTTAAAAAAAACGGTTCTGAGAAATTTAAAAAGTTCCATACCAGAACCGATTATAAAATAGACATTTAGGTCTTTTTATTGTGCCGTCCAACCGCCATCAATTGTCCAACAGGCACCTGTAACAGATTTTGCTAAATCCGAGCAGAGATATCTGACTATTTCTGCAACTTCAACAGGTTCAATAATCTTGCCTGTTGCCGATGCTTTTAGAAAGACTTGGCTTTCGACCTCTTCGCTACTAATCCCTAGTGCTTCCGCCTGTGATTCAATCTGTTTCTCAACGAGAGGCGTACGAACATACGCGGGACAAACCACGTTCGCTGTAATCTGGTATGGCCCACCTTCCAGAGCAATGGATTTCGTCAAGCCGACTAATCCATGTTTTGCAGCAGTGTAACCGGCTTTATTGAGCGAAGCCACATGCGAATGAATGGAACCCATATTGATAATGCGCCCCCATTGTTTTCGTTTCATGCCGGGAAAAACATGTTTGGTGAGTAGGAAAGGAGCCGTTAACATGACTTGCATCATTTTTTCCCAGACACTCTCTGGGAAATCTTCTACGGACGAGATATGTTGAAAGCCAGCATTATTGACTAGTATATCCACGGCCCCAAATTCTTGTATTGCTCGATCTACTAATGCCTGGCAATCTGTCTGGTCAGATAAGTCGGTAGGAATATATGAAATTTTTTGACTGGAATTAGAAAGTTCTGCTAGAAATTCGGGTTCATTCAAATCAGCAATCACTATATGACAGCCATCATTATAAAGTGTCTTCGCAATTTCAGCACCGATGCCACTGGCAGCTCCCGTGATCAAGGCTGTTTTTTGTAGTAACATCGGCTTACTCCTCACTTAATACTTGTTGAATTTGGGCCAGCTTCTGGTCTCTCCAGGCCGTCCATTCGCTACGGTTTTTCTGTTCGAGATATGCTTGCGTTCCTGCGACTGCTTTTTGTTTCACTGCTTCGGGAATCGTTGTCCAGTCTTGCATATCTTTCCAGTACTCTTCGAATGAAGCACCAATTGTATCGAAAAATTTCTGATAGCCCCCTTCACCACCACCGAGTTCATAGATTAGATGCTGCCCCATCATTGCCCATCTCAGACCTGGTCCCTGACACAATGCCGCATCGATGTCTTCGACACTGGCAACCTCTTCATCCAGTAATGCAAGAGATTCGCGCCAGATAGCCGCCGCCAAACGATTGGCAATGTGTCCCTGAACTTCCTTATTCAAGACAACCGGATGTTTACCCAATTGAACAAAAAATGTTTTGACTGTATCAATAATAGAACTCGCGGTCTGTTCACCGGGGACCAACTCGACAAGTGGAATCAGATGCGGAGGGTTAAAGGGGTGTGCAATTAACGCACGAGCAGGGTGCTTCATCACCGACTGCATACGTGTCATCAACAAACCAGAAGAACTACTGGCCAGGATTGTGGATAGTGAAGCATATTGTTCGAATTCACGGTAGACATCAGCCTTAATCGCATAATCTTCAACCACGGACTCCTGAACGTAGTCCATATCAGTCAATAATGCTTTCATTGAATCTACTGTTTGCAGATTTTGTTGACCTGTTTTTGCCGCTTTCGACGTCAACATCTTCAGATTGACAAGACGTTGCAGATTATCATTAGCAGTTTGAAGTGCATTCTCTTTCACTTCCGAATTTACGTCGTAGATACGGACCTTGAGACCTTTCGCGGCAAAAAAAGAGGCCCAACTCGCGCCAATTAATCCTGCACCCAGAATTCCAATGTTGTGCATGAGATTTGCTCTCTATTAAATTTCGCTGACTAAGTTCCTGCCGACTCAAATAACATCGCAATCCCCATCCCACCTCCAATACAAAGTGAAGCGATACCGCGCTGCGATTTCCGTTTTTGCATTTCATGAAGCAATGTCACCGCGATCCGAGCCCCACTGGCCCCCAGCGGATGCCCTAACGCAATTGCTCCACCATTCACATTCACGCGTTCATCATCCCAATCGAGCGATTTTCCTACGGCGAGAGTTTGTGCCGCAAACGCTTCATTGATCTCCAGCAAATCGATATCAGATAACTTGAGTTTTTCCTCTTTCAATAACTGCTCTATCGCATACGCAGGTCCCATACCCATAAATTGTGGATCAAGACCTACATTAGAATACGCACGAATCCAAGCCAGCGGTTTCAAGCCTCGTTCTTTCACGAAACTTTCATCTGCAATCAGCAATGCAGCCGCACCATCATTCACACCAGAAGCATTCGCGGCGGTCACCGTTCCCTCTGATTTAAATGAAGGACGTAAACCCGAAATCGTTTCATAATTTGTTTCTTTACGTGGATGTTCATCAACTGTAATCATTTCCGGCCCTGCTTTCCTTTTGGGAACAGAGACGCCCACAATCTCATCGTCAAATTTTTCATTAATTAACGCGGTCTGGTATCGTTGCTGACTTTGAACGGCATATCGATCTTGTTTCTCACGCGCTATTTCATATTCCTCCGCCAAATTCTCAGCCGTAATTCCCATATGACAATCATAAAATGCATCCCACAAAGCATCCTGGATCATAGAATCAACTAATTGCTGATTTCCCATTTTGAACCCGGTACGTGCACCACGAAGAAGATAGGGAGTATTACTCATACTTTCCATCCCCCCTGCTAACACTACCTGCGACTTACCATATAAGATCGACTGCATTCCCAGCGCCACTGATTTTAAACCCGAACCACACACCATATTTACAGTCGTTGCCGGGACGTTATATGGTAATCCGGCATGAACGGCCACCTGACGCGCCGGATTCATTCCACATCCAGCAGTAAAGACTTGCCCTAGAAAAACTTCATCAATTTGATCTCCAGACAGACCAGTCCGATTGAGCACTTCTTTGGCAGCTACCGTACCTAGTTGTACTGCAGATAGATCTTTGAACGCACCGTTAAATGTACCAATGGGCGTTCTAACTGCACTTAAAACGGCAACTCTGTTTTGTCCTGGCTGACTCATGTATCTGCACCTTGATATAAATCTCTTAACTTCCGACGCATCACTTTATTGGATGCGGTTCGCGGCAATTGCGCAATCTCACGTACCGCATGAATTTTAAATAGCGGGTTAAGTTGCATGCGAATTAACTGCTGCATTTCTTTCTGTAATTGATCTACAACCAATTCCGTTCCTGCATTGATCACTACAAATATGACTAACTGGCTTGGACCACCACCCTCTGGTGGAACAGCGATAGCCGCAACCTCGACAACGTCTTTTATTTGACTTAGAAGTTCTTCAATTTGCACCGAACTGACTTTGATGCCTCCTAAATTCATCGCATCGTCAATGCGGCCCTGTGCCCGATAATAACCACCTGGTAGCGCTTCGATCTGATCGCCGTGCCTTCGAAGAACTTGCTGCTCTGGTCCAGGTGCGATATCGGCAAAGTAGACTTCATGATGATTGCGATTGATCAGACGTGTAGATAATCCAATGACAGGAGGTTCAAAGAAAACTTCTCCGTTTTTCGTTTTATTTCCAGATTCGTCTAACAACAACCAGGAAAAACCAACAGCAGGACAAGAGAAGAATCCAGGAACTCCAGGTTTTAAAACCGTGCCGGTTATATAGCCCCCTCCTGTTTCTGTACCACCACAATATTCAATGACCGGACGATAACCGGCACGGGACATCAGCCACAACATATCATCGGGGTTGGAGCATTCTCCCGTCGAACTGAAAACCTTTATCTGAGACCAATCAAGGCCTGATACACAATCCTGATTACGCCATACAGAAACAATGCTGGGAACCAATCCTAACATGGTCACGTTCGCATTCTGTACAAATTCACAAAACTCGCGACTCGTTGGAACTGCATCAGTCAGAGCAATTGTGGCATCATTAATTAACGAAGCATAGACTAGCCAGGGCCCCATCATCCAACCCAAATTCGTCGGCCAGCAAACGACATCACCTGGATGAATATCATGATGCAGAAATCCGTCTCCTGCTGACTTGATCGGCGTAGTCTGATCCCAGGGAATCCCTTTAGGACTACCCGTTGTTCCTGAGGAAAATAGAATCGTTGTATCATCATTTGGATTTCGAGCAACGTACGATAACTCTGTGTTATTGGACAAAAAATTAATCCATTGTCGATCAATGGATCTCAGTGAAATCTGTAGAGACTCCCCCTCCGACAGTACCACTGCCGGTAATTCTCTATTGAGTCCTAACTTAGAATAGAGAGGGAGCTGTTTACCGTTACGAGATATCACATCTTGTATAAAGATGAGACAGGGCTCAGTCATCTTGAGCCGCACTTCCATTTCCTCGGCTGAAAAGCTGTCGGCAATCGTCACGACAACACAACCGGCCGCGATGATTCCCAAAAATATCGCAACCGATTCAGGCGTCATCGGCATCATCACCGCCACTCGTTCTCCAGGATGGACTCCGGCCTCCTTGAGTCCATTGGCTACCTGAGCTGTAAGTTTTTTCAATTCCTGGTAGCTGAGTTGTTGTATTTCCTGATTCTGCTTCTGAAAAATAATCGCTGCCTGCTCTGACTTGTCTCTAAAACAACTTTCAACAATATTCAACTTTGCTTCAGTCAGCCAATCGACATTTTCGACACCAGCACTTAGATTCATGATATGTTCTGGCTGTTGAATGAATTGAATGCGAAGCGATTCAATTAGTTTCCGGGTGAATGCCTCTCGATTCTGAATTGACCATTCATGTAACTCATCCATGCTACACAAATCAAAATCACGTAACCATTGGGCCAGATGTGAATGAGATAACTCTGGATCCCCGGAAAACCAAGCCGGAGCGGGAACTCCTTGTTCAATTCGCCTCTGAAAGACTTGCTGATGTAAGAATCGATGAATTGAAAAAGGGATCTCTGGTGTAAGAACTTGTGATATTAGTTGTTGCCAAATCTCAGAATCTTCTTTAATAGAAATGTTTTTGAGTGTATTTACCAGACCCTGTGCTTCGGCAGAAGTCAGTCCAAGCTCAATAAATACATCTAATATATCGACGGGGAGATCCATTGTTTGTCCCATTGTCAATTTGGGGAACTCGATATTTGGCTAAATCTAAAACTCTACCTTCTTCGATATCAATTCGCCAGTTCAAGCCTGTTCCACGTAAAGCCAAACTTAAAATAGAGTTGTGAACTGTGTCGATTTTCAATTAATCTTGAAAACGTGACTTCCATTCAGCATCTCAAATGCGAAAATAAAGACAATAGTCATATGAAGTGTAAATTTGGAGTGAATGAGAATTCCAACACGTTTTTGTTGCTTTTCGTAGTGATAATAAACCAACCTTTAGCAGACAAATAATAGAGAAAGAGCCTTTATGTCTGTTCTGAACACAAAACGCCTATCAAAAAAACCAATTATAGAAATCTATTTACTGGCATCAGTGATCTTTTGCATGGTTTTGTTGCAAACTCCTACACTGGTACTGGGAAAAACACCAGCAAAAACTACCAAGTCAAATGTGAAATCAAACCTGAATTCAGAGAGCAATCAGCGAATGCTGGATGCAATCAAATACCTGGCTTCTGATGAATTGGAAGGTCGTGGTGTTAAGACTCGGGGAATCAATTTAGCTGCAGATTACATTGAGAAAGAATTCAAAGCAGCCGGTCTGAATGTACAATCAGTTAATAATAGTGCATTTCAGAAATTCACAATCAACACTGGCAGCAAATTGGGATCTGTAAATCAGCTTGAGCTGGTAGGACCTGATGGAAAAACGATCCCACTGAAATATGACAAAGATTTTCGCTCCTGCTCATTCGGAGGCTCTGGAAAATTTGATGCAGAGCTTGTCTTTTGTGGATATGGCATCGATGCGAAAGATGTCAAATATAGCGACTACGCAGGCATTGATGTCAAAGATAAAGTCGCCATTATCCTGAGACGGACACCACAACAAGGAGACAAAAAAAGTCCCTTTGCCGGCGCACATGGGATCTCCCGCTATGCGGCCCTTCGATATAAAGTGAGTACGGCCTTTGGGAAAGGCGCCAAAGCGATTTTATTTGTGAATGATTCCTATTCGACTAAAGAAAACAAAAAAGAAGCACAGGAACTTGAAGAAGATGCCATCGAGGAACTTATTACCACCACAGAAAACTGGGAAAAATCAAGCAAAGACAAAAAAACGGAAGCCGACCGTGAACTAAAAAAAGCACTGCATGAAGTTCTGCAAGCACGGAAGCGATTGAAAAACGGAACATTCGATGTGCTAATGAAATTTGGATACGCTGGCAGTGGAGATGGTCGTTCAATTCCGATTGCACATATCACAATCGAAACATGTAATCAACTTTTTAAGGACGCTGGTAAACCGACACTTCAAAAATTGGAAGCCCAAATCGATACCGATCTTAAGCCCGAAAGCTTTGCCTTGCCTCAATGGAAAGCAAAAGGAGAAATTCAAGTTGAGCAAATTCGTACGGAGGTCAAAAACGTAATTGGTGTCCTGGAAGGAAAAGGACCTTTTGCAGATGAAACCGTCGTGATTGGAGCACACTATGATCATGTAGGTTACGGAGGTGAAGGTTCATTGGCTCCCGGTTCGACTGACGTTCATAACGGCGCCGATGACAACGCATCCGGAACGGTCGCACTCATTGAGCTGGCTCGAAGACTGGCCGCTCGAAAAACACCTTTGCCGCGCCGCGTCGTATTTATTGCATTTACCGGAGAGGAACGGGGGCTAATTGGATCTGCCCACTATGTTAAGAATGCGACATTTGATATCAAAAATACAGTCGCCATGCTCAATATGGATATGGTAGGACGACTGACGAATGACAAGCTCACCGTTTTTGGAACAGGAACAGCCCCCCGCTGGAAAAAATTAGTCGAAGAAACCGCGAAAGAATATGATTTAAAACTATCTCTGAAACCAGAGGGATTTGGCCCCAGTGATCATAGTTCCTTTTATGGGAAACAAATCCCAGTATTACACCTCTTTACAGGGACGCACAGCGATTATCACCGTCCTTCTGATGATTGGAACAAAATTAATATTCCCGGCATGCAACGCATCGTCGGATTTTTGGAGGAAATCGCTGTTGCGACTGCTGAGAACCCTGATCGCCCCAAATATGTCAAAATTGAACGGCCTGCTACCAACATGCGTTCTGGAAATCGGCCTTACTTTGGTAGTATCCCCGACTTCGGGGGAGAGGGTCCTGGTTATCACATTTCTGGCGCTTCTCCCGGCAGTCCTGCCGACAAAGCAGGACTCAAAGCTGGTGATGCCATCATCAAGATGGGAAAGACAAAAATTGGAGGTCTCGATGATTTCGATCTAGCCTTGAGAATGTTTTCCCCCGGCGATCAGGTCGAGGTCACTGTGATGCGTGACGGGAAACGGGTCAAGTTGACAGTCAAACTGGCTAAGCCTAAATAACAAATTACAGACAGATTCCGATTCACTTACTATTTTCGAGTGTAGACTAGT
Organism: Gimesia aquarii; assembly: GCF_007748175.1. NCBI lineage: Bacteria > Pseudomonadati > Planctomycetota > Planctomycetia > Planctomycetales > Planctomycetaceae > Gimesia > Gimesia aquarii. Next base: position 4,908,364 of record NZ_CP037422.1, on the reverse strand, counting down.
GAAACGCTACCTGTGTAATCGCTTTTCTTACGACCTGCACTAGGTAAAGAGTTATATGTCTGTAAAAGTCCGAGTTTCAGGTTCCAGCGATCTTTATTATCCAACTTGAAAAGCAACCCTGATTCTGTCGTCACACGTAGAATTTGAGCGGTATCCAAACTGGGAGTCCAGGTTTGTTTATGTTCCAGTTTAGCATGATCTGAAAGTGGCCAGTGGAATTCGACTTCCACAAACATGTCGAATGTGGTTCTGCTTAAGTTGGGATCAGTGTAAATTTCGTGCGTCCCACCAGGACCAATACGTAGAATTAACCGTTTGTCCCCTTCGTTAATGAATCGATACCCCAAACCTGTCGAGAGCGTTCCTCGCCAGTCAAGATTTTCAAATTCATCATAAGTATTTCTGTTTGAAACAAACACAATCCAGTTGGTGGTACGGGCGACATCCATTGTGGCGTTACCATACCAACGATTAGCGTCCCGGACTCCATTTGACTGCCCCCAACGTCCGCCGATTTCAAATTCAAATAAGTTGTCATTGTCAGATTTTTCTAGATAAAGACCTGTTGTGACATAATCACGGTCTGTATTTCCCGCAAGAAACGTGCCTCCCAGTTCCAAACGCTTGGTCCAAACCTCTACATATTCCCAACCTGTATCAACATATTCTTCTATCGTATCTAAGGGTGTTTCTTGTATTTGTTCCGAATCTGGTGCGGGAGGAATACCTAATGGTTCCGGTTCTGCAGTGATCAGAGGAGGCGGCAACAGAGGCAACTCGCCACTTTCGTTATTGACCAGGAGTTTCTCCTCTTGAACAGGCGATTTAGAGTCCAAGTTTCCAGAGCCGAATTCAAGGCGATCTACTAATCCCAATAAGACCGGATAAATCTCGCCATTGGGCAATCTGAACAGAATGTTTCCGTCTTCAAAACCGATACTTTCACCTGAAAATTGTTGCCCATCTTTAAGATAGAGTGTTTCTATCCCTGTAGCATGATCACTGAAAGCAACTCCAGAACTGCTCAGGATATATAATACAAGATGAATCAGAAAAAATCTTATTAGACATTTGGTTCGATTAAGAGTGTGAGAACACCCCATGAAACCATCCGTGGCTGGATAAATCATTCGTAAAATATTGAGATGAAGAAGTACGGCTGGATATAAGAATTCGGCGGTAATTCTAATAATGATAGTAGTTTACCACAATGTGTCTATTTGTCAGTTAGCAGCAGAAATTCAAAAAAATCCTGGGAGCCCCTATTTTCTGATACTGCATTCTAACTTGTTAAAACATCAATGTTTATATAAATCAACTCCTATTGTATTTCAGAAATCTAAGTTTGCCCTCCCAGTCTTGACGATGACAGGGAATACAACAATTCTCCCTGTCGTTGCCCTATCGATTACGGTTTCAAGATTACCTAATCGGTACAACCGGACGTTTTATCTGTCTGGAACTCTTACCTCATCTCATCCTTCCGGCTCTTTTGGCTCAAACTCGCCAAAAAAGAACGCAACATCGAGACTACTTGAGACCTCTCCTCATTTTGCGTGCTAGAGTTTTTTGATTCCAGTTCGTTCCAGTCACAACAACTAAGAACAAACTGCCAATTCTAAATACCAATCCAAAAAGTTAAGTAAATACGGTGTTACAAGCCCAAGTGGCAACATGATTTTTGTCTGTCGTGAGGGGGGGAAGATTTATTATGGGATTCTTAAAAAAATTCTTGAAGACGACCTACCGGGATAACTCTGCGGGGAAAGTACGCAGTAGTTTTGAAAGTCTTTCAGAAGATCAATTGGAAACACACTTGAATATCGCCAAGTATGGCAACTTCATGCTAACTGAAGCCATTCGTCCTTCTTACGATCTGGAAGTCGTACCTCAAGCTGGTTACCGACATGATGTTTACACGGACAAAGAGACTGGTATTAAGATTCCGGTTCTGATGGCATCTGCTTCAAGAGAAGTGTTATTTGATCTGTTTATCGACCTGCTTGATCCACTTGGTACCGAAGTTGATGTTGTACTTGAAACGAGCCACGAAGGTTCTAACAATCAACACCAGGACCTGTATCGCGAACACATGGATTTACCTGTTCTCAAAAGTACGCTCTATGACTATGAAGATTTGCTGCTGAACGATGGCTGCGCAGGGATTGCAGTTCTAAACCCACTCATTCCGCTCGAAGTTCAATTTGATGAGCACAAACTACTTATCATGTACGGGCAGGGAATCGATCAATTCGAAAATATCTTAGATGAGTATGATATCCCCCACATCTCGGATTTAAAATTTATTACGGAAGCAGAACACGTGCATTCATCCAGTGATGAATCGATTGAAGAGTTGGATCAACTAAAATACCGTCTTGGAATTGATATCGAATATTCTTAATCGAAAAATCAATTAGAGATTTCCGAGCTTGAAGTGGGCCTGCCTTCAATCAATAAATATATTGATCAACAATATCTATTAAATCGTCGCATTTTCCTGAGTGGATAATTCTACTTCTTCTGACAGCGAATGATCTGATTTCTTTTGTTTCACTAAACTTGGCCGCAAGAGATTCACGCCCCACTTCTTGGCATCCATTGTCAAGCTAAACAAAGTCGGAACGAGTACAAGTGTAAAGAGCGACGAAACAATCAGCCCCCCCAGAACGACACTTCCCAAACCACGATATAATTCACTGCCTGAACCGGGAAATAAAACCAGCGGTAATAACCCTAGTACAGTTGTTGTTGTCGTCATAAAAATAGGCCTGATTCGGGTACGAATACTTTCCAAAATTGCTTCACGGGGTGACATGTCGTCTTCTTTGATGTGATTTAAAGATTGGTGAATAATTAATATCGGGTTATTTACCACGGTTCCAATTAAAATCACAAAGCCCAACATTGTGAGTACATCCAGAGTCTGGAGTGTAAACAAATTAAGAATACTCAGTCCTACGATTCCACCGACGGCCCCTAGTGGGACACTGAAAATAATCACTAATGGATAGAGCCATGATTCAAACAACGCTGCCATCAAAAGGTAAGTAATCAATAAAGCAAGCATCACATTGAACTCCAGTGCAGCCCATGTATCCCGTAATTTGTCAGCGGTTCCTGACAAGATAATGCGATACCCCCCTACCAATTGTCCGTTCTCTCGCAATGGCTGTACAATTTTCGACTGAATCTGCCCCATGGCATCTTCGAGTGCCATCTCTTCTGGTGGTGACACTTCAATGGTAATCGCACGCTGACGCTCTCGGTGATTGATTTGTTCCGGACCACTTGTAATTTCCACGCTTGCTAAGGCTTCTAATGGCACGAGTGATCCCATGGGAGTCGCCACCGATAATGCTTTGACGTCTTGCGTATTCTGGACGTGTTTCGATCTACCCACAATCGTCAGATCAATTTTATCTCCTCCGAGATAATAATCTCCAGCAAAAGCACCATCAATCAAAGCATTCGCCGTATATCCCAAATCAGCACTACTGACTCCCATTTCGGCTGCTTGAACTAGTTTGGGTTGGATATGAATTTCTGGACTCGAAAGATCAAGGCTGGGAATAGGACGTACTTGAGCAGCCGGCATGATTTGTTTTACTTGTCCCAGAATCTGCCCCCCCATACCCACCAGTTTTTTTAAATCAGGGCCAATAATCTCAACTTCAATAGTACGTCCCCCCGTAAGTCCTCTTTCAAACAGACTGGATTGTTTAGCGACTGCGAATGTCCCCGGCAATTTCATACCTGCCTTTTGGACTAGAGGAATCAACTCTCCCACGCGCTGTGAATCATAAGCACGAATCCCCATAAAGACCTGACGCCCTCGTGCAACAAAAAAGAAATCCCCAATCACAGGATAATCCAGTTTATTGGCTTCCTCACTGGTAGGATCGATATCCCAGTAAGGTCGCAAATCGTTTTCAACGGTCTCTCCCAACTCCATCAGCTGGTTGAGGTTATATCCGGGAGGTGGCAGCAAAATGGCGAAAATTAAATTTCGATTCCCTGTTGGCAGATACTCAACTTTAGGCCACAACTGCCAACTGATGCCTACCGCAGCGCCAACAAGTAAGCCAACAACAAGTAACCGACGAATAAAACCGCGCTGAATCCAGTGATTCACTCCCACAACCATTTTTACAAACGCAGCTCCTCCCGCTTCAATAGGTCCAATCAGGACTTTATGTAATTTACCTTTTGGATTCGGTTTTTCAGACGTTATCTCATCCCGATGCGAAATGTGTTCGTCTTCAATTTCCTGGCCTTCTCTCTTCTTGAGCAAACGAGCGGACGCAGTGGAAATCAACGTCATTGAAACTAATAATGAAAGACCGACGGCAGCACTGATTGCGAGCGCAATATCTCGAAATAATTGACCTGCTTCTTCTTGTATGAAGACAACTGGAAGAAAAACTGCAATGGTTGTCAGTGTTGATGCAAGAACTGCGCCCCAAACTTCTTGAGTCCCTTTAATGGCAGCCCGGAATGGGGATTCTCCCAAAGAATATCTGCGGAAAATATTTTCCAAAACTACCACGGCATTATCAACCAACATCCCAACAGCAAATGCCAACCCAGCTAGACTGATGACGTTCAAAGAACGTCCCAATGCTCCCAGAATCAGAAATGTGCCAATGATACTTGTTGGAATTGCCAACCCAACCACCAAAGCCCCACGGGCAAACCAGAACCCCGCTCCCACAATCAATGCTAAACTGATCACAAAGAACCAGGGAGAGATGAACATCGCAGCGACCGCTGTGAGAAGAATAAATGGCACGAACAGTAGAGTCCGGACACCCAAATGCAGAAAAGACATCAACACAATCATAGTTAATGCCCCGCCGATGAAAATGTTATTCTGTACCAAATCGATAGAGGAATAAATATAATCCGTTTCATCATAAACTTGAACGAGCTGTAAACCGCGTGGCTTTAGAATGTTTTCATCGAGGTCTTTCGTAGCTGCTCGCAAACCATCCATGATATCCAAAACATTGGCTCCGGTTTCGCGGACGCAGTTAATTGCGATACTGGATTCACCAAACCGCCGCACAAGACCAGCCGGTTTTTTATATCCCAAGCGGACTTCTGCAACATCTCTCACATAAACGGGAGCACCATCGCGAATCGCCAGCAACTGATTTTCAACTTCTTCTACATCACGGAACTGACCAATCGTCCGAACAACCCATCGCCGTTTTCCCTCCCAGAAATCCCCTGCTGAGGTATCCGCATTTTGTCCTCGTAGCACAGCACGAACATCTGAAATCGTTAATTGCCGCGCTGCCAATTGTTCTGAATCTACTACTACCTGAAGTTCATCTTCCAGACCACCTAATACATTGGACTGAGAAACTCCCGAGACTCGTTCAAACCGCGCTTCAATTTCATCTTCAGCAAAGCGACGCAATTTTGTGACTTCCAAATCTCGAGAGGGTAATAATCCGCCTCTGACTTCGGGATGTTCTTCGGCTAATAGCCTCAATCGCAGCATCGCTAAACCAGGGTTAGGAGTAGTGCGAATGACTTCCAATTCTTCCTTAATCTCAGGATGTGATTTTTGAAATTCAACTAATTTTTCATCTGATGGTAAACGACTACTAAGAATAAACCAGGCAATCGGACGATCTGCAGCGTTCGAAGTACTGATAATGGGTTGGTCTGCATCTTCTGGATATTCTGGTACCTGCTGCAAACGAGAATTCACCTTCAGTAATGCCTCATCCATATTCGTGCCGACCAGAAACTCAAGTGTGATTGATCCTTTAGAATCCGCACTTTCTGAACTCAGTTTTGTGATTCCCTCCACACTTTTGAGTTGTTCTTCCTGCTCTAGAACAATTTCTCGTTCAACTTCCTGAGGGCTGGCGCCAGGCCAACGTGTCTCTACGGTAATAGTGGGTCTTTGCACCTCTGGCGTCAGTTGCATCGGCATTCGAATTAATGCAACCAGACCGAATAAGACCGTCATCAATACTCCGACAGTTACCTTGACAGGATTATGTACAATGGCGTGAATCAAATTCATTGAAAACCCTCTTTAACCCTCCGACTTCATGGCCTTGGCTTTTGGTTCCGCATCGGGAGATAAGACTTCAGCTATTACAACATCCTGCTCTGGTCTTAAGCGTTCATTGCCGCGTATGACAACAAACGCCCCACGTTTTAAGTCACCCTTCACTTGAATTAACCGACCTTGAGCTACACCAACTTGGACGGGAACAGCACGTGCTTTACCCAGTTTTTGATTTTCTTTATTGGGCTCGACGACAAAAATCATGGGACGAGGACCTCCTAAAACCAAAGCATCCTTGGAAACCAGTAAGGCAGTTTGAGCCGAACCTGTAGGTAGCACAGCGCGGGCTAACATTCCCGATTTGAGGATCGGTCCATTCTTAGTAATTGTATTTTTGATCCGAACTTTAACTGGAAACGTACGAGATCGCACATCTGCCTGCGGGATGACCATGGCTACCTTACCTATAAATACTTCTTCTGGAATAGCAGGAACTTCTACACGAACATCCATTCCCAATCGAACATGTGGCACATGGTTCTCAAGTACTTGAACACTGACATCCACTTCATCTAATGCAATCACTTCGGCAACAAGCTCACCCGAGTTAACCCATTGACCGACTTCCGTATGTTCGGCAACAACGTACCCATTAAACGGGGAGATAATGGTGTGCTTTACGACCTGACTTTCAAGTTTATCAACCAGGGCCTGCTGGATAGCAACACGAGATCGCGCCTGAGCAATTTTCTCTTTTCGAGGCCCTTTCACTGCGAGTTCATAAGCTGCCGTCGCTTCCTGAAATAATTGCTCAGCACGAATTGACTCTGAGACAACCTGTTGAATATCATCATCATTCACTGCTTTTCTAGAATAAAGAGATTCCAGACGTTTACGTCGTTTTTGCTGATATTCGCTACCAGCCTTGGCAGCCATCATGAGCGCTTTGGTTCTTTTTATTTCATCTGGTCGGGAACCATTTTCTAACTCAGTCAGCTCATGTTTGCGAAGTTCTAATTCCGCTTTTTCAGCATCTACTTCTAAACTGACAGTGTTAATCAAGAGTTGAGCCAAAGGTTGTTTGGCGCGCACATAGTCTCCCTCATTCACAGGAAACTCGGAGACACGTCCACCGACGGCACTTCCGATGATACTTCTCTTAATCGGCTGCACAGTTCCGACAAAGGTTTGTCCTGATGCAATTTTCTGCTCCACAATTTCAGCAACGGCTACCGCGGCGGGACCACGTTGAGCAAGCAGTTGTTCAGAAAACAAAAAACATAACAAAAAAAAGGCAACGAGGCTGGTTGCTAATCTCATAAATCCCCTCAATATTATATTAAGTATTATCTATCGTTTATAAATCTGATTTCTTCTTATTTATGCAGTCTCATACTCGGAAGTCGTCACTCCGAGATTTTCCTGCACCTGCATTAATAGCGACTTCAAGATTTCAACCTGTTCCGGTGTCATACCTTGAGTCGCCTTTTTTCTGAGCCGCTTCAAACAGGCCACCATCTGCGACCAAACGGGTTTTGCCTCAGGAAGAACTTTCACCACTTTACGGCGGCGATCATCGGGATCATTTTCACGTTTGATCCAGCAATCCCGCTCCATACGATCCAGGATTCTAACCAGCGTTGGTGGCTCGATCATCATACGCTCGGCCAATTCGACTTGGGAAAGCGAGCCTTCATAAACGAGCCAACCAATCACCTGAAACTGACGGAATGTAATTCCATAAGGTATTAATTCCTGATTTAATGCCTCTTGATAAAAATGCGAGGTAATCGTAATCCAATACCCGATACTTTCCTCAAAGTCGTATTGCAGCATCAGTTTCTCCTCCGGTAGATTAGAAACCCTCATTCATTAGCCAGGCTAATTATTAGCCCTGTTGTATATTATGACAAGAGCGACCGCAACATACAATTTCCATGGGAGTGTGAATTTACGAGGTCATCAGGCGGAAAACGGCAATCTGAGAAGACTTGCAAAGCGAACCGAAACTTGAATGGAAGCAGCAGAAAGCTTCCCCAATCAGCTAAATAGAGTAGACACTCGGGAAACGAGAATCAAAATGGGCCAGAAGTTTTTGGAGCTTCGGAATCGGCTGATACTTCAGGAAGATTCAGAACACAACGAAACCCAACATCTGCAGGAGGCTTCCTCATATTTTCTCCCGAGCGTTTCCAGACGTACCATGCTTGTTGATTTCCTCTTACTGCCCGCATGCTGGGTATCACAGATCTTTTAGGACCCGTCCAATCTCTTACGACTCCCGCATCAGCTAATGTAATCGCAGCCTGATAAGGATTGTTAGAATACCAATCTTCACACCATTCTCGCGCATTACCGGCCAAATCAAAAACACCATAGGGACTTTGATCACCAGGAAATGTTCCCACTGCATCAATTTGTCCTGGCTTACGTACTCTCTGCCAGAGCGGACGCCCATTTCCCCAGGGATATTGGAAACCGGATTCTCCGCGAGCCGCTTTTTCCCACTGAGTTTCAAGAGGTAACTGCTTGCCCATAGTACGTGCATAGTTGAGAGCATCGGTATAGGAGATCCCTAGGGCAGGAAACTGAGCTGGTTGAAGATCATTGCCGGCGGGGCTCGGAATTTTTCCTTTTTGCGCAATCATCTCTGAACGCCAGCGCCGGTATTGTTCCAGAGTCACTTCATATACATCAATGTAAAACGCATTCTGGTAAATCGTGAATTGAGGCTCTGCATTTTTTTCGCCATCATTTATTCCTTGAATCGAAACTCCAGCAGGGACCAACACCATTTCGCTATAATCCCGCGCACAACGAATTCGATGGGGCAGCCCTTGTAATGAATAACCAGCTTCTGCGATAGCAGAAAATCCTTCGGGTAGCTTAAACGAAGAATCAGGTTCGCCTTGCTCTTCCTGCTTTCCACTTGCGGTAATCAAAAAAGTAGAAGAATCGACATCCCCCTGTGCAGGTAACACAACTGAGATTAAGTCATCAGAGCGACTAGTTGATTCGGGTTTTTGAATTTCAAAGTTATGAACATAATCCACAACTTCAAACATATCTTCCGAATTGCCTTCGATTTCTGGCTGCTCTGATTTCTTCTGAAATCTTTTTTTGAGCTTGGAACCTATAGATTTCAGTTTAGGATCTTGAACCGAAGAAGATTTTTCTTTCACAGGAGATCGCTGTACTTGTTGTTCGCTTCCACCACCACAACCAACAGTAGTTAGCAACATTCCCCCAACGAATAAATGGAATGCCCCACAACAAATTTTTCGAATTCGCACCATAGTAGGAACCAATCACTGCTAGTAAATGACTTAAAATGAACATCATTACCCATAATTTTAACATTTCTGTAAGCGAATCATAGCCAAATCCTGCAAGCGTGATCAATTTGTTTCTTGAACAGATTTGAGTAATAGGTCTTCGAAATCGCTCATGTCCGCACAATACTCTGCAATTTGAGGATGAACAAATACACGAACGCGTTTAACAAAATCATCAAATTGCTTCTGAGCCAATGTATCAACGACGGGAGACACTATATGCAGAGGTTGATATTTCGCTTCACGTGACGAATAAATCTCAACATTAAATTCGACTTCACGATGTGTGGGTGGTGCGTCAATTAAAATATCGGTTGAAGAAACGGGCTGATTTAAGCGCTGAGAAAGCCGCTTCGATAAGTTTTCGCTCCATATTACCAACGAAGAAACTGGTTGATGCGCGATCAACTCAAAAACATCAGATGATTCATAATAGCTATATTCAGCAATTCGTTTATACAATATGCGTTTCGTACTGAAAATACCTTCAACTAGTCTTTCACATAATGTGCCTTTCGCCTGTTCTCGTAATACAGAAATAGAATCCGCTTCTGTTAACTTAAAATACTCAGACAAATCAAGCTTCTGATAGAGATGATAAAAAGCGCGGGCAAACATTGTGCTAGCGGAGCGGACCGCATGGTGCCAATAGACTTCGCTAAACATAACATATCGGGCAAATACCATTAACTCTGCTGCAGTTTTTCCTTTGGAACCAATGGCCAAACCATCGCCAGCTTCATTAACCATCAATGAATGAACCAAGCGATTCTTATCAAAGTTACGACCATAGGGCACCCCGGCATGCAAACTATCACGGTCCAGATAATCCATCTTATCAATATCAATGGGACCCGATAAAATAGATCGAACCAGTCGCATTTCTATGGTATCTGATTGAGGGACCAAAATATCTAAAACCTCCTCGGGTTCTATCCCCCACTCTGTTCTCAAAATCCCTGCTAATTCATATTGATCAGATAGAAACTCTCTAGCAAACATTTCATGCCGGGGAATTCCTTCCAATGACATATCTTCAATTAAATGACAAAAAGGCCAATGTCCTAAATCGTGTAGTAAGGCTGCGACAATCAAAACCTCCGCGGTATGTACATCTATTGTAGTAGAGAAGCGAGCGTCTTTCCCTAACTGCCAGAGGTACTGTAACGAATTTTGATAGACCCCTAATGCATGCTCAAAACGTGTGTGCGTCGCTCCAGGATAAACCAGAGCAGTAAACCCCAACTGGGTTATATGCGATAATCTACGAAACTCAGTTGTATCAACGAGTGCACGAACACGGTCCGTAAATGGAACATCCTGCTGATAAGGAATGCGAACTAAGCCACTACCAGACTGTAAGTTCGAAATTTCCGGAATCGCAACATAAGGATGATTCATATGTGGATGATCAATTCTTCTTTTTCATTTCTGATTCAGGCCAGTAGTGTCGATCGATCATTGGGAGCAAACAGGTCTTCGACAACTGAAGCAATCATTTCATTATTTTCCTGTGCGCCTTCTGCGCACAGCGCCTCCCATAAGATCCGTCCAGATTTGACTGCCGCCTGAACTTTTGAGGGTAATGAAGAGACTTGTAACACGGATGGAAGATTATGCTGCATAATTGCAACAGACAATGCATTGGGAATCTGTTCTATCTGATCAATCGATTCAAAATCTATCATACCCACCAAGAGTGGATTGACACGTCCCTGAATCAAAGACCGAACATCATCTTGATAGGCAATCAATGGTTTTCCCAACATCCAGGCCATAGCCGCTTCTGAAACGGCACCTTCATCGGGTGTACGTCCATTTAAATTCCAAACCATTGCCTCGCACTCACTGACTAATTGATAAACATCCAAGGCAAAAATGGCTTCATGTAAGAATTGAGCTGCCATAGGAGCATCCCAGTTTCGTTCGACTAAAACATCTAAGACTAGGCGAAACTCCATTCCATCACGATGAGGCAGATATACTGAGTAACCAGAGTCAGACAATAGATTGGCAATAGACATCATCTCTTGACGTTCAGATCGATTAAATAAAGGGCCAGCACAGTAAACACGAATCTGCTCATTAGAATGTTTCATGGTCAAACCTATGTTGCTTCCTTGCTGAAAGAAAACCATTTAGAATATTAACAGACGGGATCCTTTTCCAATTGTAGCAACACTCGGTATTTTTTCACCTAAACCGCATTCTTTTCAGATTTCTTCTCTAAAATTTGTGAAGTGAATCGCCTATCTTGTCACAAGAAGCACGCGCGAACCTGATTTCAGATAGAAATTGATGAACCAAACAACCACCCCATCTTCGCAATTTGATAGACGACGATTCACTTATGCGCTGCTTTGTGTCCTGCTGGGAAGTGGTGCTGTCACATTATCAATTCAGTCTATACTCAGCAATTTAAACATTGCTACGTTATACGTTAGTGCGACGCTCTGGCAGGACCTCGTTCAAAATTGGTCTGGTACAATCGAACCAACCACTCAATCAGCTCTGATCCCGTTTTTCCCTTTGATGGGTTATCTATTAATCATATCCATTACAACATGGGGTATTGGATCATTTCTCATTTCCAAAGTGTGTGGCTCCTCTCTAAGCATGGCGTTTACAAACTGGGGCTGGAAAGGTTTCCGCTGGTGGTTGCTGCCAGCAGCCTGGGAACTGCTCCGCATCACAGCTTTCATTTTGGGCTGGACCAGCTTGGAAAGCCTCTTATTGGCGACATCACAATTCTGGTTTTCTCTCACCATCGCAGGTTGGATGGCTACGTTTGCCTCTCTAATCTTTCCCGTTTCTTATTTGGAACTCACTCCAGAATCGCTGGAAGCAAAACGGACACAAACAATCAAGATCCCTCTCGGAGCCTGGCTCATGATGGGGGTGTTTATCTCTCTGTTCACATTTATGAACTGGAGACTGTATGAAGGTTTGCTGATCCCGCATGGTGACTCTGCCATGTATGAAGAACACCTCTGGAACATCACTCATGGAAAAGGATTTCGCAGTTATCTGGATCAAGGATTATTCTGGGGAGAACACATTCAGTTCATCCATCTACTTTTACTTCCTCTCTATCTGCTTTGGCCCTCTCATCTACTATTGGAATTGTGTGAGACACTGGCATTAGCGATCGGCGCAATTCCACTCTACCGGATGGCTGTACGTCACAGTCATTCAACCATGATTGGCAAAGCAATGGTGGCTGCATACTTATGCTACTTTCCTTTACAGTTTCTTGATATTGCGATCGACTTAAAAACATTTCGCCCTATTTCATTTGGTGTTCCCGCCCTGCTCTTTGCGCTGGATGCGATTGAACAAAAACGCTGGAAATCTGCTATTCTTTTGCTGGCACTTACATTAACTGCCAAAGAAGATTATGCCATCATTCTCGGACCGTTAGGACTCTGGATTGCATATCAACAATGGCGAGAAAGTAAACAGGACAGCACCACAACAAAACCAGACCTCTTCAAAGTCCTCACTCCCGGAATCAGTCTCTCACTTTTTGCTGTTATTTATCTGTCATTCGTCGTGAAAGTCCTCATTCCCTGGTTTCGTAGTGGCGAACAAGTCCACTATGTGGGGTACTTCAGTAAATTTGGAAGTTCTCTCGGTGAAGTAGTACAGAATATATTATTCAATCCATCCTTATTGTTCGGTGAATTAGTTCGGCCCGACACTTTTATCTACGGATTGGCTTTAATCGTACCGTTAGGTTTTCTCCCGCTGTTTTCTCCGAGTCGCTTACTAGTAGCGGCACCACTCTTTGGATTACTTTGTCTGAATGAATTAGCACATGACCCTCGACACCACTTCCATGCTCCCATAGTTCCCATTTTGTGTTGGGCGGCGGCAATAGGATTAGGTAATATTCCTGTTTTCATTAAACGCTACTCATTGAAAACTAAGATTACCGCGGCACAGACATTCGCGACTCACTTCACTTGGTGCTCTGCCATTGCAACGGGACTTTTTTTCAGCCTGGGTCCGATGGGGTTGGTTTTCTGGGACTCTGGATCTAACTGGTACTGGAAAAAACTTTATGTTCCCGGAGAACGCGCTAAACAATTCACTAAAGTGATTGCACTTATCCCACCGGAAAGTCGTGTTGCCTCCACTGACTTTGTGCATCCCCGTTTTACGCATCATGCTCGATCTTACGACTACAGCGACTATCGTCGTAAGGTGAACGATTACCGATCGGGCGTGCCCGCTGATACCGATTTTATCATTATCGATACACAACACCCCTATAGCCAAATTAAGACCCCCGATCAGATCCCGGAATACAAAAATGCGCCTGATCAATGGGAGCTGATTCCAGATCAGACAAATGGGCATTTTATAATTCTCAAACGTAAATCAGAATCCAATTGAGAACCTGATGCTAAAATGCAAAGAGACAGTTGCTCTCAAATTTTGAAAAACGAGCTTCATTTTCAATAATTTTTTGAATAATTCGTAGAGTAGCCCCCCCGTTTCGAGTGACTTGTGGTGAATCTCCAGCTATGTTATCCCGCAAGATCGAATATCGTTTCAGGCTCTTTCAGCCAGGCATTATCAACCAACCCTATATCAGACACGATTTGACTCAAGGTTTTTGTAACACAAATTGTAGTCGTCCATTTGGACATGAGATTGAAACATGGCACAACAATATATTATGCAACTGGAAGGCGTCACCAAAGTCTATGAGCAGAAAGAGGTTCTGAAAGACATTTGGCTTTCATTTTTCCCTGGTGCAAAAATTGGTGTTTTGGGTACAAACGGGGCTGGTAAAAGTACCCTTCTGAAAATCATGTCAGGAGAAGATACCAATTTCTCTGGCGATGCCCGACCCGCGAAGGGAATTAAAATTGGTTACTTTAAACAGGAACCAGATTTAGATCAAACACAGACGGTTGATGAGTGTATTGCAGAAGCAGTCGCTGAATCACAGGCAATTTTAGATCGATATAATGAGGTCAACCTAAAATTCGGAGAAGACCCCTCTCCCGAAGAAATGGAAAAACTGATCGAAGAACAGGCAACACTTCAAGATCAGATTGATGCAGCGAATCTTTGGGAACTTGATCGGACACTGGAGATTGCGATGGATGCCATGCGGGTTGCCCCTGGTGACTCAGTAATTGGAAATCTGTCTGGTGGTGAACAACGTCGTGTCGCGCTCTGCAAAATATTATTACAAAATCCTGATCTGTTACTTTTAGACGAACCGACCAACCATCTTGATGCGGAATCGGTTGCATGGTTGGAACGCTTCTTGCATAGCTTTCAAGGCACAGTTGTGGCCATCACTCACGATCGCTACTTCCTCGATAATGTCGCTGGCTGGATTCTGGAATTGGAACGAGGCAGAGGCATTCCGTTTGAAGGCAATTATTCATCATGGCTGGAGCAGAAGCAGGCTCGGTTAAAAGTAGAGGAAAAACAAGAATCCAAACGACAGAAGTTTCTCAAGAGGGAACTGGAATGGGTTCGCATGTCTCCTAAAGCACAGGCTTCCAAAAATAAAGCACGTATCCAACGTTATGAAGAACTTGCTGCAGAAGATTACGAAAAACAAGATGATGCTTCCGATATCCAAATCCCCATTTCCAAACCACTCGGAAGCAGAGTACTCATTGCGGAAAACCTCTCAAAATCCTTTGGTGACAAACTCTTATTCGATAACTTTACTTTTGAATTACCCCGCGGTGGGATTGTTGGCGTCATTGGACCCAATGGTGCAGGAAAAACAACTCTGTTTAAAATGATTATGGGT
This sequence comes from Gimesia aquarii, assembly GCF_007748175.1. Lineage (NCBI taxonomy): Bacteria > Pseudomonadati > Planctomycetota > Planctomycetia > Planctomycetales > Planctomycetaceae > Gimesia > Gimesia aquarii. Next base: position 4,893,213 of record NZ_CP037422.1, on the reverse strand, counting down.
CTGGAGCAACCTGATAGTGGGACTTTGGAACTGGGAGAGACTGTTCAATTATCGTATGTAGATCAGAGTCGAGATGCATTGAATCCAAAGAAAACCGTATATGAAGAAATATCACAAGGTCATGAGCATCTGGTGGTCGGTAAGTCCAGCATCCATGCCAGAACTTATGTAGGCCGCTTCAATTTCAAAGGTCCTGATCAACAAAAGTTGGTAGGAGAACTTTCGGGGGGGGAACGTAATCGCGTCCACATGGCAAAATTGCTTCGTTCAGGCGGTAATCTCCTTCTTCTTGACGAACCGACTAACGACCTCGATGTAGACACACTTCGTTCATTAGAAGAAGGTCTGGAGCACTATAGTGGATGCGCACTGGTCGTGAGTCACGACCGTTGGTTCCTGGATCGTTTAGCGACTCACATTATCGCCTTTGAAGGCGATAGCACAGTTCGATGGTTTGAAGGAAACTACAAAATGTACGAAGCCAAACGTCATGAGGAACTTGGTAAAGATGCGGACTCTCCTCACCGACTTCAGTTCAAACCACTTTCACGTTAGGAGTCAATTCTTTCCATAATAATATAGAACCACTTAATTACTTTCTTCTATTGCTGGTTCTACTAAATGTTGAAGCCGGATCATAATCGGTTTTTAAGTTCGTATAGATAGGATTTTCCTTTGGTGTTTTTTTCCTGGTCACTTCCACTTTTGCCATTTCGACGATTTTTTTTGCAGTCAATAATTGAGCTGTTGAGAAAAGGGGAACACCACCGGCAATAGTACGGTGTTTTCTTTGTTTAGCAAGTTCCTGCCAATCCATATGGCTCGATAAATGCCATGCGATAGCCTGCATCATTTCCCAGTCGTCGTAGCGAGGGTTAAACTTTTTGAGTAATAAGATCAGCGCCTTGTCTTGAACCTGGGTTTCAATAGGTCGCAGCTCGTACGTCTTGAGGCTGGAGGGACTTGGCTTCCCATGCTCCAAACACACTGACTGCAAACGTAATCGTACTGTCTTTTCTGGCGGGATTGTGAACAGGCCTTGAAAATCAAAGTTCTGGTTATTTCCTACAGGAGTGAGATTTCCTCCCACTGATTGACTATTCCCTGTTTGTTGTTGAGGGTTATTCTGAAGCGCCTGTAAAAAACCATTATTGGGGTCCATCTGCTTGAGAACATGGACAGATGAGACAGCATCGGGAATTTTTACTGTGATCGGCTGTTGTGTCAGATTTTTAATAAAAACGGATGACTTATAAGCACTGACAGGTGCCACTCTGACACTCAATTTCTGACTTTCAATCCCCTCAAATAATTTGACATGTGGCACATCCGGTTTCAATGTCAATGTTGTAATCATACGATTACGAGGTGTGCCCTCAGCAGGATTACTCCCAACCCAGACTACGGAAAAGAATATCCCCAATATCATGAGTAGCTGTATTCGTTTGACCATTTTCAACTCCTGTTTAGCAAATCTACAGATAGTGATTTGAGATCACTGTTCAATGCGTAAGTATTTACAAAGCATATGTTCAAGAGATGCACACAAGAAACGTGTGCGTTCATATTGATGTCAAAAAAGAAATGCCGTTGGAGCGCGACTTCAAATCTAAAAAGGGAAACTGAACGACGATCACTTTACAGGACTCGAAAAGTCTGTGATATTGAGCAGGATTATTAGATATTTTAAAGAATTGAATAAAGACATGCTGCTCTATCCTTACAATAACAACTTGCTTTGAAGAATTCAAATTCTTTTCATAAATAATTGGAACTCATCTAATGAAAGACTCAAGTCGAACTGTGCGCTGGGGTATCTTAGGCACTGCTCGTATTGCAGAAAAAATTAGTATCGCGATTCATCAAGCTGAGAATGCTGAGCTCACATGCATTGCGAGTCGTGACTCTCAAAGAGCCGTTGATTGGGCACAAAAACATCATGTCAAACGTAGCGTAGGCAGTTATGAAGCGCTTTTGGCTGATTCAGAAATTGATGCCGTTTATATTCCTCTGCCTCCCTCTTTACATGGTGAATGGACTGTCCGAGCAGCAAGGGCCGGTAAACATGTCCTTTGTGAGAAACCATTGGCATTAAATGTCAATCAGGCACGAGAAATGCGCCGAGTCTGTTTAGAGAATCAAGTTCAACTGATGGATGGTGTCATGTGGTACCACCATCCACGAGCACGTGAAATCCTCCAAAAAATTCGTAGTGATGCACTCGGCGAACACCGCCGTTTTACTTCTGCATTTACTATCTGCTGGGACAACATTCCTGAAAATGATTTACGCCTCCAGCGAGACTTGGGTGGTGGTTCTCTGGGAGATCTTGGTTGGTATTGTATAGGCGCTACACTATGGGCTTTTAACGAACTACCGCAAAAAGTTTTTGGTACATCGCGCTCATATGAAGATAACGATGTCGACTACAATTTTTCAGGTACCATGTGGTTCAGTAAAGATCGAATTGCTTCTTTTGATTGCGGTTTTGATGTCTGTATGCGTAAGTGGTTTGAAATTGCCGGTACCAAAGCATCTTTGGTTTGTGATGACTTCACACGTCCTTGGGACAATGGTAGACCTAAGTTTCATATTAATGACGATCAAGGGAATTCCATAAAGTATGAAACGGAAGATCCACTCCAAGAAACGTGTATGATCAATCATTTTTGTGATATTATTCGCTCTGGTCGATTGGAACAGCAATGGTCAGATCTGGGAATTAATACACAAAGGGTTCTTAATGCGATTGATTACTCTGCTCGTACAGAACAAGTCGTAAATCTGGCTGATTTCTTCCCTCAATAATCTCCATAAAAAAACACCCTCATCATGTTAAATGATCAGGGTGTCTGAGGTGGAGACCTCCGCCTCGATGCAAGCCTGCTTCCTATGCGGAAAACTTTATCTATTTCGCGGTCATAATGAGACGCCTAGTTGTTGTAACCTCGTCCTTCACGAACAGGGCCACGGTCACAAACGATGTCGTTTTGACTGTCACAGAAATCAACCCGATCATTGAAATCACTTCCAAACGTATAGCCCTTGTGGCCTGAGGCACCGGAAACATAGAAGCTCTGGTTGACCCGACCAAATGCACTACCAACATCTTCCAGTTCCTGGTTAATGTTGTGAGCGACTTCGCTCAGCCCTACAATCATCGCCAATACGGCAATTGTTGAAACGAGCACTAACTCGGAAGAGATAATAAATCCGGCCTCGTCGTTCATCAGTTGAATCAACACGGTTTTCATGGTGATAGTCTCCAGTTCATAAAGTGGGTATTGGGTTTGTTTCGGGTTTTAAAATCTGCAGGGTTGGTGAAGCCCTGCAGACAGTCTTCAGGAAAGAAAGGACGTTTCGGAGGTTGTCATTCGGTTTTTCAGGGAACGATTATTCAACGTCCCACTGACCAGCACAGAAGTCAGTCGAATCGTAAAAGCTGCTCGATTCGGTGCAGGCTTTGTGACCGTGTGCATGTTTGAGTTTGAAAGACTGATCGATGCAGGAGAAGGCACTGCCCACATCTTCGAGTTCATTGTTGACGTTTAAAGCGACTTCAGACAGTCCGACGATCATTGCCAGAACGGCGATACTGGAAATCAAAACAAGCTCGGCAGAAACAATGAATCCGGCTTCGTCGTTCATCAGTTGAGTGAAGATGTTTTTCATGGTGTTGGTCTCCCTGGTGTTAAATATGAATGCTTTGCATCGAGTTTTGTGTTTTCAAGTTGATACAGGGATGTAAAGCAAGCTGAATACCAAAAGGGGCTCTGCGCTAAAAACTTTTTACATTCTGTTCAAAATCAGAAGCGTAAGTCATTAAGAGATCGTCAGATAGAAAAAATGTGCTCTGGACATTTTTCTCAGCACACGGCAAACCGAGACCAAAACAGAATGAGGCGAATTCACAACGCTTTAAACGTTGAAAAAGGGTTTAAACACGTAAACCATTTATAGAGAAGCAGTTATTGCCATGTAGCCTTAAAACAGCATGATGCGAAAAATCAACATGAATTCTCCAAGAAGAACAATCAGCTTAGTCATGCCCCAGTGCAACCGTTAAGCTGAGAGAGTTCAATTGAAACCAGCAAATCATAGCTTGATTTCAATCAAAAAATGAAAAAAGTCACTGATATCCATGATTTACTTCGTCTCATACTCTTGACCTCAGAGATTTACAAGACATAATCTCAAGCAAAGGTATCTCGTGCCTTTACCAACGATAGTCGGTTTACAAGTGACTAGGTACGAGCTAACTTGCGGGTGTAGCTCAGTGGTAGAGCACCACGTTGCCAACGTGGCTGTCGAGGGTTCAAATCCCTTCACCCGCTCTTTTTTGCTGGCATGATCTTAAGGGATAGAGACGCAGACCCCTTCAAATTAGATAAAGGGGCAGATTAATACTGTAAATAGTATCACAAGAAAAGCAACATCATAGATTGCAACTGCCACCCTTAGATACAGTGCAAGATTTGATCAATGCCCCCTAAGCTATTTCTCACACATCATTAAAGAAAAGGATTGGACCGTGTCCGACGAACTCGCAACAACTGATACAACAGAGGGAGAAGCCGTATCTGCGGATGGCGAGTACAAGATGTCTGTAACCGCCCAGATTGATGAAGTTGGTCCCTGTAAAAAACATGTTACTGTGACTGTGCCCCGGGCAGATATTGATCATTTCTATTCCGAATCAGTTTCAGAATTAGGTGGTCAGGCGACGGTACCTGGATTTCGTGTTGGTCATGTCCCGCGCAAGCTTGTTGAAAAACGGTTTCGGCAAGAACTTTCCGATCAGGTCAAACAACGGATTTTGATGGAAAGTCTTGAGCTAGTCGCTGAGGATAATGACCTTGATCCAATCAACGAGCCAACCATTGATGTTGAGACTCTGCAGATTCCTGAAGAGGGAGAATTCAAATTCGAATTTGAAGTAGAGGTTCGCCCCGACTTCAAACTCCCTGAATATAAAGGCTTAAAGCTGGAGCGTCCGGTTCGGACAATCGAAGATCAAGATGTGGACCAATACTTAAATCGCTTCCTCGGTCAATATGGTGAAATGGAAGAACGAGAGGGAGCAGCTGAAAAAGAAGACTTACTGGAGCTCTCTATAAAATTTGAACATGATGGTAAAACCCTCAGCGAGATCAATGAAATTGTCGTTCCCCTGCGTCCTGTATTTCGTCTCCAAGATGCAGAACTTAAAGATTTCGATAAATTAATGGATGGTGTCAAGGCTGGCGAGACTCGAGAGGCTGAAATTGAAATCTCCGAAGAAGCTGAGCAAATTGAGATGCGAGGAGAAAAGGCACATGCCATCTTCACCATCAAAAATGTTAAATTTATTCAAATTCCAGAAATCAACGAAGAACTCCTGGAAAAAGTAGGAGCGAAATCGGAAGAAGAACTACGAGAAGAAGTAAAAAATATTCTCGAACGTCAAGTTACCTATGAACAACGACAATCAACACGTTCACAAGTTCTGGGCAAAATCACAGAATCTGCAGATTGGGACCTTCCAGAATCATTGGTCTCAAAACAAGTAGAAAACGCTTTAAGACGTGAAATCCTGGAAATGCAGCAAGCTGGATTTTCGAGGCAGGATATCCAGGCACGAGAAAACGAAATTCGTCAACAAGCAATTTCCTCGACTCGTCAGGCACTTAAAGAGCATTTTGTGCTCGATAAAATTGCATCTACCGAAGAGCTAGAAGTGCAGCCTAATGAAGTTGACATGGAGATTTACTATATGGCGATGCAGCAAGGGGAGAGTCCTCGCAGGGTTCGAGCTCGTCTGGTGAAATCGGGTATGATTGAAAACCTCGAAGCTCAACTCCGTGAACGCAAAGCCGTTGATGTCATTCTAGATAAAGCAGAATACAAAGAAGTAGATATGGATCCACCACAGGAAAATCAAATTTCTGCCGTCGCAAGATCTGTCTGTTCTACTTTCTCAGCGACAACCGGTGAAGAAGAAGCAGGTGAAGCGTAACCATTGCATGGTCTCTTCAGCTATTTGCAATCTATCACAAAGCGATACTGTCATCACAGTATCGCTTTTTTAGTTATTTTCAGAACACAATTGATTTGTTCTTCTCCCCAAGAGATATAGTAAGAACACTTAGCAAAATATTTCAGTGGGTATCCTTTATTTATGAGCTCCACCGAACCACTTGACTGCCAACAGCTACTCTATCAACCAGTGATTCTGTTAGGTGCGAGCAATCTGACTCGAGATTTCCCACTTATCATAAGACTGCTTCAAGCTTCAATTGAATCACCACTTGAAATTTATACTGCGATGGGACATGGGCGTTCTTATGGAAATTGGAGCCATTTGCTCTATCGTGCACTTCCAGGAATCTCAAAGTGTGAGATTTGGGATGTGATTTCTGCAAACAATACCGAGACTCGAAAACCAATCGCCCTGTTAACAGACATTGGTAATGATCTAATTTATGGACAATCTGTTGATGTTATCTTTGGATGGATCGAGTCTTGTATAAGTCAATTACAGAAAATTGATGCGCGCATTACAATTACGCTTCTCCCCGAAGAAAGCATTTCGCAGCTCTCAACGATTCGTTTTGAATTAACTCGACGACTATTCTTTCCCAAAAACAAAACTTCTCTGACAGATCTCAAACAAAGAGTACAGTTACTGAATCGTCGACTCTCTGAACTCGCTCAACAAGATCAAATTGCAATTGTGAAAATACCGTCTGACTGGTATGGATTCGACCCTATCCATTATCGATACTCGCGAAGAGCCACGCTGTGGAAAAGGATCCTCTCGGATTGGGATTTTTCATTTTCTTCGAACCACTCAATTCAAAATCGCTGGTTTGATTTCCTCTATTCGTTCTACCATTTGCAACCAGCACTCAAACGACAATGGGGCAAAACCTACCATTCGCCGCAACCAACGCAAATTTTAGATGATGGAACTCGCATTTCTGTATTTTAAGTTTGCTCATTTAGTACCTCACTTCAGATAGATCAAGCATACAGTAAAATTTTAGGTACTTCTGGGAACTCAGACATTGGACGTTGTACATATTCCACTTTGTGCGATCCAACAGTTCGATCTATTTTTTTGGTATCCGCTATGAAAGTTTCATTACATCCAAATCTGAGCTAAAATGTCATAATCTCAGCATAAATAGAGACATACAAGACATTTATCGTCGCTAATTTAGACAATTTTTGAAATTCGGAGTGATCAAATTGAAAAAAAGACGCCTTTAATTCAGAAGGTCATCTGACACTTTTGCATCAGTGAAACTCTACATCAGGAACATATGAGATGGACATTGAAGTGATCTTCGGAATTCTGGTCGGATTAGCGATAATCACAGTAATGGGTCACGGCCTCTGGTTACTGGTTTCATTTTTGTTCTCTTTACTATTCCGAGATGAATCTCCTGAATTAGCCTCTCCTCAGGAGAACCACAAAAAAAAAGAAGAAGACCGATTAATCACACAACGGTTCATCAGGCGGTTATATTATGAGGGTAAGATTCCTGAGCAGGAATTCCTGAAACTCATCAAATTCACTGAAGAAGCCCCCGGGTCACTTTCTATAAAGGAAGCGATAAAACCTGAAAAGCTGATCCAACAAGTCCAACCTTTTCAAAAACCCAAATACAAAGAAACGACATCTGCTTCAGAAATCGCTGACTTTCTCGATGACGACGATTTTCTTGAAGAACCAACGATTCAGAAAAGCCCTGTCTCCTCCGTCGCTTCTAATTCATCAAAGGCAACAATGCTCTCTGAGTTCGATGAGGCGCCCAAAGAGAAAACCCCCTTCGGGGCTATTCTGAATGCCTTCATGGAAGACAAAAATATTCGTTGGGGTGAATTGATTAGCGGCCTGCTCATTGTTGGTAGCGCAATCGGTCTGGTTGTCAGTCTCTGGTCTACACTGAAAAATCAGATCCCCTATTTCCCCGCCCTGCTGTTTTTACTGGCAACAGCAGCCATTCACGGTTCAGGTATCTATACATTTAAACGCTGGAAATTAGAATCAACGAGCCGTGGACTGTTATTGATTACCGTTTTATTAGTTCCACTCAACTTTTTGGCTGCGATTCGACTTTCCGACCATCGGCCGATCACCGACCCTCTTTTCATCCTCGCTCTTAGTATTGGCTTTGCAGCGTTTGGATGGATGGTGTATTCCGCCAGCCGAATCCTTGTTAGTTTCGGACGCTGGCAATTATTAACCACCGTACTAGGTTCATCGGCTGGTCAAATTATGATCTCTCGAATGAGTGTGGACGATCCGTCCTTTCTACAAACCATTCTTCTGGCGTTGCTTCCGATCGGCTGCTTTATAGTGGCAATGTCAAGTATTCTCCAATCTACATTTCGTTGGATTGAGTTCTCAGATTCGCAATCTCGCGAGTTAGTGACCATCGGTGGACTTTCAGTCTTTGCTGTTCTCGCTCCCTGTTGGCTGTTGATCTGGAGCTCGACCAGTCGCCTGGAAACATTCGCCTATCTCACTCCGCTACTCTCTATCATGGAAATCATTCTGATGGGAATGGGACTGGTTCTGCATTACAGAAAAGAAAACGATCACTCTCCGCACTGGTCTTTGGCCGGCTCATCAATCGCGATCTTTTCTGCATTAATGATGCTTGTGAATTTCGTCATAGCCTGGCCGCGTGTTGAAATCATGATTGTGTTGGGAATCGTCAATTGTATTAGTTTGACATTGCTGGCTACCAAAGCACGTTTTGCCCTCTGTCATATCCCAGCCCTGGTTTCAGGGGCGATTGCCGGTTTACTGGGCTTTCACGTCTTTACAAATACCATTGAATTACTGGGAACTTCACAGAATACCTTGATTGAATCCCTTTTACTGGGACGTAGTGCGGCGGTTTTGATTACCTTTGCCATCTTTGCTTCAATCGTCGGCGTTCTTTTAAAACGTGCCCAAAAAAGTGAAGATGAACGCTATTATTTTTATACCGCGGGATGCTTCTCAGTTCTTTCAAGTTTGATTGCCATATATGCAGGCTTTATCACAAAAACAGATGGCATGTGGGCCACTCTGTCTTTACTCATAAACGCCATCATTTGTCTGATTGCAAACTGGCACATTCGAAAGCAATTGATATCAGCCATCGCCTCTGGCCTGTGGTTTTTGACTCTACAACACGCTATTGGAATCAATCCCACAATTCGGTCGTGGCTTTCTCAATTAGAGCTTCTACCCGACGTTTCTTTTGTTTGGGCCAGCCTGATCCATGCCACCGGTGGAATATGTTTTTTGATTACACTAAAGTACTGGTCTCAATCACATTATCGTATAGGCGCATACTGGTCCATTATTCCCTTAAAATCGAACCCTTTTACGCCCCCCATCGTGAATGGTTCATTACTGACGTCTTCTGTGCTTATTCCCTATGCACTCTTTGGTAAAATCACTCCGGAATTACATACAGCATATTTATTCTGGATTATGTTAATCTGGATCAGCAGCGCTCTAATCAAAAAATCTGATATCTGGTTTATGCTTTCACAACTTGCTGGTACGGCAGGCAGTCTCTATGCCGCGACAGCCATTGGTGAATCGTATGCACTTTGGGACAACCCTGGTTGGACGAATCCCAAGTTCTGGTTAATCCATATCTTGGCTGTGGCAATCTGGATCTTATTCGGGTCCGCTCTTCATTCTAAAAAATATTCCCAAAATCAACTCGGTGCGTTATCTCGAACTTCCCGATGGAATATACAGCCTGCACTCTTAGCTGTGTCCATCGTCTCAACAGGATTTGTTCTTTTTTTGTCAATCATACCTGCCATCGCCGCTGATTTTGATACGACGTTTAAAATGGATCAGGTCCAGCATTTCACGACAGTTCCACTAATCATGCTCTTTGCCTATCTATCCTGTCTGGTTGGTTTCAATACGATTAAATCAAAAAAGGATGATGTTTCGACGCACTTAGCTGTACTACTCGCCGTAGTAATCTCGGGAGGCATGGTCAGCATACCATATTTTAATCTTTCCCTAAGTACGATTGGATTCATGCCCCCCGATTCAAAGGAAGCCTTCAGTGTCTGGAGTTGGGGATGCATGATATTATTGTCAGTTGCCTGCTTGCCTTATCTCAACAGTCGATTTCAACAAATCACATCACAGGGGATGCACTTCATTGTCTACCTCATTCCTTTCCTGTGTGCGGGTTATTTTATCGAACAACACCGTGTTGCAGATGCCCTGCGGTGGGGGTTGGGGATTTATGCGTTGGCTCTAATGATTCTCGTTTTGAAATCAAAATCTCTTATACAATATCTGCGTTCAAAACAAATACGATTACGCTATTTGCCTCGACTATTGGAAGACAAACCGACGTGGCGCAACCTTAGTATTCTAGGCGCCGGTTTACCATTACTTGTTTTGACAATCTATCAAATCTATGGTAACTGGCTGAATATTGATCAACCTCTAGAGCATTTAATGCTTTCCGATCTGATCGCCTCTCTGCTCACTTTCTGTATTCCCATTTTGATACTGATGGTTGCCTCTGTTTTTTACTCGATTCACTTCCGTTCAAACAGTTGGATGTTCATCGGCTCTCATTTTCTCGCATCGACAGTGATCGCAGGTACGATCATCACGATTTCAGAACCTTTAAACTTATTCCAACTGGATGACCTGATTCGAATTTCAATCTACACTGGTCTTTCGTTTGCATTCTATGGCCTTTTTTGGCTGGCCATCGAAAAGAAAGTCAATCCAAACTATGTAGAACATCAAACTCTCGCTCCCGTTTCCTGGCCATTGATTCGTGTGCACCTCACGATGATGCTTTGTCTGGTGGCAGCCCCCTACTTGCTCCCGTTCACAATGAATCTGAGCAACCCTGAACGCGAATGGTTATCACACTTCCCCAAGATGCTACCAGCCACGCTTGTCACTTTTGCTATGGCAGCTGGCTGTATCACATTTTTTTCGCGTAGATACACCAGCAGCTTCAAAACGAATGGGTTCTCTTTTTTAAGTTTAGCTTTAATTGGCTTAGTCACAGTCGCAAGCTGGCAATTCACAGAATGGGATGCCTGGAAAATCAATCTGTTTATGGAAATTGGTCTGATCTTGATCGGTGTATTCCACACACTTCGATTTGTACTGGAATGGAAGCAATTACATCATGAGCCCCTACATCAAGCTAACAGTAACCGACATTACTATTGGAGCCAATCGATTGCGCTGATTTTGTCAGCATTCGCTTTCCGAGGAGGCTGGTCTGATCCACTCAGGCCTCTACCAGCACTATTGATAACCACTTCGTTAACAGCCATGTATCTGACTCTGGGAATTTGCCTTCGCAAAGAACGCCTTGCTTATACATCGTTAGCCACTGCTCTACTGGGAACCACTTTTTTGGTCACCGCTCAATGGACTACCCCAGGTATTTATGTAGAAGCTCAAGATTGGATGGATCTCCTGAAGTGGTTAGTCACTACAGCGGCTACTTTATCGGGTTGCTGGTTGATTGTCGATCTTTACCGACAAGTACGCGGCAACAGGATTACCGCAAACGAAAAACCAGCGATTCAACAGATACTCGCCAGAGTCCTCACTTGTCTTGTCTTATTTTACACACTGCTGATTACTGTCTCGCGTTCGTCTTTGATCTCGGTAAACGTACCAGTCATTAAAGACCTTGCCGGTTGGATCACTTTAAGCGCTGTGTCACTTTTGCTTTTAGGGATGCTATGGGATCAGAAAAGCCGCTATTGTCTTCCAGCTCTGTTTACATTAGGAATCTGTGGAGTTGTTACATACCTAAGTAATGAAACCAAACTACGTCTACTTGTTCAACATTCTGGTTTGGCCATGGCCTGCTACACTTGCCTGCTCGGAGGGTTCTGGAGTCTGCGTAGTGCAATATTGTCAAATGCAACTAAAGTAAAGCTACCCAATCTTGAGTTACTTCAAAAGCAAACCTTGAACTGGCTGCCTCAGGCAGTAAGCTGGCTTTCCGTTTATGTCGTGCTCGCATTGTTGCATAGCGTTTTGCGCTTCGAAGATCAGACAATGCGATGGTGGTCCGTTGTGGGAGTAGCCATCACAAGCCCTGCTTTATACGCTTTTAGTAATTATAGTGAGCTCTCTCAGCAGTTTAAGAAACGTGCGCTATTTGCAGCGGGAATGGGTTTCATCTATTTTGGCTGGGTATTGCTTCCCGTTCAGGGTAACTTCTATTGGCTCGACCATTTAATTCGATTGTTAGAAGTACTCTCCGTATTAAGTCTGGTGACGACTATCATTCTCGTGAAATGGCCGTCCCTGAACGAGGATTGGTCCGAAGCACTCCGAAAAAATTCACGTACTTATTTGATCGCAGCTGGGATTTCGCTGTTATCTATTCTGATCTCCGAAACTGGATTTTTGATTGCTGATATTCCCTTAGTGGTTTCAAAAGCACAGATTGCAGTAGTTTCCGTGACGCTGGTTGCACTTTCGGCTGCGTTAATTTTGATGGCAGCACTTCCCCAATATGATCCATTCCAGTTCTCCCTTAAACAACGCATGTTTTATGTCTATGCATCTGAAATTGTTTTGGCTCTGTTGTTCCTGCACATCTACCTGACAATGCCAGAACTCTTCCGTGGCTACCTACTTCCCTACTGGCCGTACATTGTGATTGCCATCGCGTTTACTGGTGCCGGTGTAGGAGAGTTCTTCCAGCGTATTGGGTTGAACGTGCTGTCAGAACCCTTACAAAGAACAGGAGCTTTTTTACCTTTATTGCCTGCACTTAGTTTTTGGATTCATGCTTCTTCACAACAATCTCCTGTAGTGGGCGATTATTCGATGATCCTCTTGTTGATTGGTATCGTATATGTTGTGATGAGCTTGTGGAGAAAATCCTTTGTCTATACCACTCTGGCTGCGTTAGCCGGTAATGGAGCACTTTGGGCGTTCTGGGTAGAACAAGGACAGGTCTTTACTCAACATCCTCAACTCTGGTTGATTCCTCCGGCCCTCTCAGTACTCATTGCCACTCACTTAAATCGAGAGAAATTAAGTGCCAAACAGATCGCATCCATTCGTTACTTCTCGACAATCACGATCTACGTTAGCTCTACGGGCGATATGTTTATCGCTGGTGTTGCCGACAACTTATGGCTCCCAGTCATTCTATGCTGCCTCTCAGTTGCAGGCATGTTCGCAGGCATGCTGCTTCGAGTTCGCGCCTTTCTTTATGTAGGAGCCTCGTTTCTCGCACTCTCGATCGTCAGTATGATCTGGCATGCATCACAGTCACTTGGTCACATTTGGCCATGGTGGGCGTTTGGAATCGGCCTTGGAATCTGTATCTTGATTCTGTTTGGTACATTTGAGAAACGACGAAACGAAATGTTAGAGCTTGTTGATAAACTCAAAGCATGGGATCGTTAGTCGGAGTTCGAAACGAGCTACTCACCAGTCGAAGTACGGTGTTGCCGTTTTCGTTCATTCTCAGTCAGATAGATTTTTCGCAAACGAATAATCTTAGGCGTGATCTCTACATATTCATCATACTCGATGTACTCTAATGCCGCTTCGAGACTCATTTCACGAGGTGGTTTGAGAACCATGTTTTCATCTGACCCGGAAGCACGCACATTGGTCAATTTTTTGCCGCGAATCGGGTTAACGACCAAGTCATTGTTACGAGCATTTTCTCCGACAATCATGCCTTCATAAACATCTTCTCCTGGTCCAATGAAGAATTCCGCACGGTCCCGCAGTTTCCACAAAGCATACCCAACAGCCTGACCGTTATCCTGTGAAATTAGCACACCATTCGCACGTCGGGGTACTTCCCCTTCACTCAGCTTGTATGCTTCAAAACGATGATTAATAATGGCTTCGCCTTTTGTTGCATTCAACAATCGCGTCCTCAGACCAATCAATCCTCGAGCGGGTATCGAAAATTTCAGATGTGACATTCCCGTCTCACCTGACGTCATATCGATCATTTGACCACGACGGGCACAGACCAGTTCCATTACAGATCCAACGACTTCCGATGGAACGTCGACTTCCATCGACTCAAAAGGCTCGTGCCATTTGCCATCAATTTTCTTACGAATAACTTCAGGTTTTCCTACAGAGAGCTCATAACCTTCTCGGCGCATCTGCTCGATTAAAACGGACAAATGTAAAATGCCTCGCCCAGAAACGGAAAATGAATCCTTATCCTCCCGTTCGGTAACACGTAATGCCACATTTGATTCCAATTCACGCATTAGTCGTTCGCGCAGATTACGACTGGTCACATACTTTCCATCCTGACCTGCTAACGGAGAACTATTGATCGTGAATAGCATCGACAATGTGGGTTCATCAACATCAATTCGTGTGAGAGCTTCGGGCTTCTCGGCACAGGCAACCGTATCACCAATTTCCGGACTATCCAGTCCGACTAATGCCACAATATCGCCGGCAGATGCTTCATCAACGGGTGCTCTTCCCAGGTTATTGAATAGCTCAACCGAGTCAACAGTGGTCTTTACATGCTCTCCACTTCTTTTGATGAGCGTTACCTTTTCTCCCGGGCGGACTCTTCCACTACTAATTCGACCTGTCGCTACACGACCGACATATTCGGACCACTCCAAGGTTGTTACCATCATTGTTAGTGGTGCATCCTGATTCACATCGGGAGCGGGTACGTTTTCCAATACCATGTCGAGTAACGGGTGAATACTATTGCCGAAGTTTTCAAGATCGTGCGTCGCAAAACCTTCACGAGCACTGGCATAGATATATGGGAAATCGAGTGTTTCATCATCTGCATCTAACTCAACAAATAAATCGAACATCTCACTCAGTACATGATCAGGTCGACAATCAGGACGGTCAATTTTGTTGATAACCACCACAGGCTTTAAGTGGCATTCCAGTGCCTTTTTCAAGACGAAACGTGTTTGTGGCCTGGGGCCTTCAAATGCATCGACCAAGATTAAAACGCCATCAGCCATTCGTAATACACGTTCCACCTCACCACCAAAATCCGCGTGTCCCGGCGTATCGATGATGTTGACTTTGACCCCTTTATACATCAATGCGATGTTTTTGGCCAAAATAGTGATACCACGTTCCCGTTCCAGATCGTTCGAATCCAGAATACAGTCACCTTTCAATTGAGAATCACGAAATTGGCCACTTTGATGTAGTAATGCATCGACCAGTGTCGTCTTCCCATGATCTACGTGCGCAATGATTGCAATGTTCCGCACATCTTCTCGTTTCATGACTCTCAACTCTTCCCACTATGAATCCCGGAACAGACCATCTTGATATTTAAACGTTCCGTACAGGGAACAGAGGGTCTTATCTAAAACCGCCTAAAAGCGCATCAGGCAACTATATAAGGGGCGAAATATATCAACAATAGATTAACAAAGCAAAGCCCAGAAATAGATATTCTTACTGGCAGTTCTGTCCGGTTTTAGCGATACTTTGACTATTCCTACGTCAAAACTTCATAAATTACGAGATAGCAACTTAAATCTCTAGCCTACAAAGGAGTTACATCGCATGAAACAGCTTCTCTTATTACTTTGTCTGTTTCTGCTGACAACCTTTACATCAGCTTTCTCAGTAATCGCTCAAGAATCGGAACCATTTGATCTGCTTCTGAAGGGTGGCATGCTGATTGATGGCACTGGAAAACCAGGATTCCAAGGAGACGTCGCTATTAGGGACGAGCGTATAGTATTAATCGCCCCGGAAATCAACACCCCAGCCGATCAAACTATTGAATGTCGCGGCCTGATAATCGCTCCCGGATTCATCGATTTACACAACCATAGTGATCGACAGATTGTCTCCCCGTTAACTCGCGCGAATATGAACTATGTCACCCAGGGATGTACTACAATCGTAACGGGGAATTGTGGCAGCGGCCCTGTTAATACCAAGGCCTATTATCAAAAAATTGATGATTCGGGAAGCGGGACGAATGTAATGCATCTCATCCCGCAAGGTTCTCTCCGTAATCAAGTCATGGGATCAGGACAACGAAAGCCAACACCTACAGAACTCAAAACGATGAAACATCTGGCGCGGAAAGCTATGCAGGATGGTGCCTGGGGAATGTCGACCGGGTTGATCTATGTTCCCAGTTCTTATGCCCAGACAGATGAACTCATTGAACTGGCAAAAATCGTATCACAATTTAAGGGGATCTATGCCAGCCATATCCGCAATGAAAGTACAGAACTACTCTCAGCTGTAAATGAAGCCCTCAAAATTGGCCAACAGGCTAAATTACCAGTTCATATTTCACACTTCAAATCCAGTGGTCGGGATGCCTGGGGATTAGTTATCAGAGCAGCTCAAATGATAGATAATGCACGTAAACAGGGACAAATTGTAACCGCAGATCAATATCCTTATATTGCATCGAGTACATCACTGGGAGCCACTTTAATTCCTGCCTGGGCCAGAGCCGGAGGGAATAAAGAGTTGATCAAACGTTTGGAGTCTCCAGAAACTGCTCCGAAAATCATCAAAAAGATTGAAAGTAACATTGAAAAGCGAGATGGAGGTCAAGCAATACGGATTGCCCGCTATTCAAAAAAACCGGAATGGGTGGGGAAAAATCTAGAACAAATTGCAGATAACGAAAAAAAAAGTGTGCTAGAGATTGTGTTGGAGATCACTCGGTATGGAGGTGCCTCAGTTGTGAACTTCAGTATGAACGAAGAAGATGTTCAACAAATTATGAAAATCAACTGGGTTGCGACTGCTTCAGACGGACGTGCCTACCTGCCAGGCTCAGATCGTCCGCATCCGAGGCAATACGGTACATTTCCCAGAAAGTTGGGATATTATGCCATCCGGGAACAAGTAATCCCATTAGAACATGCAGTTCGAAGCGCAACCGGGCTGCCTGCTGATATTCTTGGTTTAAAAGAGAGAGGTTACCTTCGTAAAGGAGCGTACGCAGATATCGTTGTGTTTGATCCAAAGACGTTAATCGATCTGGCGACATTTGACGATCCGCATCAGTACTCGAAAGGCATCCGATACCTCTTCGTGAATGGAAAACCAGTAATCACTGCAGGATCTCCAACCGGCAGTTTGGCAGGCAAAGCCTTACGTCACAAGCCGACTGAAAAGTCATCAGAAAAGAACAGCCGTTAAAGGCTCCAGGAAGGTTCTGCATTGAATCCACATCGTGTACAGCTTCTCGTCAGTATCAGGAACCGAGACGAAGTACTACCTGCGCTAAATGGCGGTTGTGACATTCTCGACCTTAAAGAACCTTTAAACGGCGCTCTGGGAATGGTCGATGAAGAAATACTCCATTCAATAAGCGACTACTTTTTCGAGCAACCGGTAAATGTCCCCTTAAGTCTGGCACTGGGAGAACTGGTAGAGCAGAAAGAAAAACACATTACTCCGACCATTCCTTCAGAAGTTACCTACTTGAAAATGGGACTATCAGAAACGAAACAATCAGACCACTGGTACTCAGATTGGTTAAACTGCAGACAGCGAATTGAAGTAACTAATCAAGCGACATTTCAGTGGATCGCAGTAGCTTACGCAGACTGGAAACAGGCTCGTTCCATTCCACCAGAGTATGTTCTTGCCGCAGCCATCAAAAGTCGGTGTGCGGGTCTATTAATTGACACCTACCACAAACAAGGTCAAAGCCTATTAAACTGTATGTGTCTTGAAGAGATTCAGCGACTCGTTGATCGAGCACAAAAATATAATTTAAAGATCGCCTTAGCAGGCTCGATTACGTCTGATCACCTTGAGTCGCTGTCGGATATTTCGCCCGACATCATCGGAATTCGAGGTGCCGCTTGTGTTGGAAGCCAAAGAACGAACCAAGTCCAAAAACTGGCAGTGAAGACATTTCGAAAAGAACTTGACCGCCAATATACGTTCATGGAATCAGGATGACATCCCAGTCGATACCGTCTGTTCCTTAGTATCCTTCAGTGGATTGTAGGGAGCATACTTTTTCAGTTTCAACTTTTCAATCATTGGAATCACATGGTTAGCCGGGATTGCAAATGACTTTGTTCTACCAGCACGCGCAATATTCAAACCTACGGCCTGTCCTTTAAGGTCCACAATGACTCCACCACAA
Organism: Gimesia aquarii; assembly: GCF_007748175.1. Taxonomy (NCBI): domain Bacteria; kingdom Pseudomonadati; phylum Planctomycetota; class Planctomycetia; order Planctomycetales; family Planctomycetaceae; genus Gimesia; species Gimesia aquarii. The sequence goes on along the minus strand of NZ_CP037422.1, from coordinate 4,875,085 downwards.
TCTTCTGGTCTTAATACAGCATCATGTTGAAAAACTTCAGTGAAGCCAGTTTTACGGCGGCTTAAGGCGCCACCCATCTTTTTCTGCATTTCGCGTAAACGATCATAAATCAGCATTTGGGGGTCCGTGAGGATGACTTCGGCTGTGAGTTCCTCCTTTTCTCTTAAAACCTTCAAAAGGACCCGGTCACCAGGCAAAAATTTGCGAACAAAACTAGAGAGCGCATTCGCATCTTCGATCTCGACACCAGCAACGTTTAATATCACATCACCGGCTTTCAGACCTGCCTGTTCAGCGCCGCTTTCTCGAAGCACTGATTTCACCAATGCTCCACCTTCGGCATCACCAATTTGTACTCCCAGAACTCCAGGAGCAGGCTTGACGGAACGTCTTGAAACACTGAGTACGCCTACACTCACAGGTGACATACTTAAACCAGGTGTTGCGAGCCATTGTCCAACCTTGGGATCTGAGGCAGAACGCCACCTGACTGTAGGAAGATTATGTGCATCAATCTTAATCAAAGCCAAATCCAGCTTTCCGTCTACTCCGATGATTTCTGCTTCAAAGCGTTCGGCCGTTGATAACTCACAGGTGATCTTACCTTGAAGTTGGCTGGCCTTAGTTAAAATCCAGCCATCTGAGCCAACAATGGCGCCCAGAGACGCTTCTTTTCCGTTCGAGCGTACTCGCACCGTCCATGATCGAGGTGTGGAGACCACTGCACGAAAAGCTTTTCGGATCTGAGAGCCCTCTGTCAATTGACTTGGTTGTAATTGATCCCAGGCATAGCCATATGAAGTAAGACTTCCCATGAACAGCGGAACGATCAAAAGCATCGCCAAAAATCGACGACTCGATTCTGTACCTTTAATTTTTTGATCCTGGTTCAAGAGTTTCTCCTTAATACATAAATACATAATTGCGACTGTGATCTTAAATCCAAAATAGAATCAAACATCTCAGCCTGTCCTGGCATTTTATTAGTCTCTGGCTGCCAATTGCACTTCGAACGTCATTGTTTTCTTGTCTCGAATCAACTTGATCTGAATGGTTTGTCCAGGCTTATAACGCTGAACGACCTCAGCCAGTTGCTCAATTCCTGTAATTCTCTGGTTATTTAATTGAATAATGACATCATTTTCTTTTATTCCCGCAATCTGTGCTGGGAAGCCTCGTGTCACACCCACGACTTTGCAGCCTTGATCAGTGTTAACTCCATTCACCCCTAAAACAGCATTTTGCCCTAAAGGTTTTGCTCCCCACATATCACCGGAGACAAGCTTTTCCCAATCGTTCTGAAACGCTGATGCCGGAATGTGAAAGTTCCAACTTGTTGAAGGTCCGATCCGACTGTGAATGCCTATCACATCCCCACTCATATTAAAGAGAGGTCCGCCGGAATCTCCACCGATTAGAGTGCAATCCGTTTGAATAAGATGCTTCTTTTGGGAAACAATTCTACCTAAACGTACAACAGGAGGACGCCCTGCCTGATATCCATTGGGGTGTCCAGTGGCAATCACCCAGTCTCCTGGCTCCACTTTGGAATTATCTCCCATCTTTACTACAGGGAGTTTACTAATTTTTGTCTTGTCTTCATCAACGAGCTTGATCAATCCGGCATCCATTCCCCGATTTAAACCCATTGTTTTCCCTTTAAGAGTTCGGCCATCATGTAAAATGATGGTCGCATTTTTTTGTGCTAACCCAATTACATGAGCTGCTGTGAGGATATATCCAGATTTATTGTCGATAATAACACCACTTCCCTGAGCGTCTCCCACACGAACTGAAACAGTACTGTGAATTGAGGCTTTCGTGAGAGAAGTCACTTGTTTCTCAATCTCTTGCAAATCCTCCAGTGAGTCAGGCACTGTCTTAAAAAAGACTTCAGAAAGCTTTGTCTTGACAACCGGAGAAACCGGTTTCCTGACTTTCACTTCCTCAGCTGTGACTTGTGAAACCATGAGAACGAGCGCGCATCCCAACACATTACTTAAAATGTGTCTAAGTAATGCAGTAGCTGCATCATTCTTGTTCAATGAATGGCACAATTTCATAAATCATCTACAACGAAAAAAGAGGATCTACTTCTTAGGTAAGAAATGTTGACTATAGGATACGCGATATAGGGTACCGTTTTCAAGAAAAAAGACAAAAAACCACGTGGTTACTCGTTATTCTAAATTCTTTTGAAAATTAGACTTGTGGCATATCAAAACGTTTAAAAAGATACTCAACTCTACTAGATCAGACTCTTACGTTGCTTTCATACAACAGAAAATCCGCTATGATTTATTGAAGAAAACGGATTTATGACAGCTTCAATCTAACCTGAAATCGAAACAGCTATCTAATAATGGACATACAACAAACGGATTTTCCCGGTTTATTAGTCATTACACCTCGAGTGTTTGCAGACGAACGTGGGTTTTTCAAAGAAACATATCAGCAAGAACGCTATCAAAAAGTAGGAGTCAACGAAACATTTGTCCAAGACAATTCCTCTCGATCTTCGGCTGGCATTTTGCGAGGGTTACATTTTCAAGTCAAACGACCTCAGGCAAAACTTGTTTTTGTTGTCCAAGGTGAAATTTTTGATGTTTGTGTTGATCTGAGAAAAAATTCGCCCACTTTCGGTAAATCATTCTCAATTACATTAACAGCAGAAAATCACCAGCAGCTATTTGTCCCAGCCGGGTTTGCGCATGGATTTTATGTTCTCAGCCCACATGCAGATTTTATGTACAAGTGCAGTGATTATTATTTTCCGGAACATGAAAAAACACTACTCTGGAATGATCCGGCCTTAGAAATTGATTGGCCAATCACTACGGAGCCCATTCTCTCTGAAAAAGATCGAAACGGCCTTCCGCTAAACGAATGCGAATATTTCGAAACGCTATGAAACTGCCATATATTGCATTAACCATGGGTGACGTTTCAGGCATTGGACCTCAGCTTCTCGATGCGCTCTGCTGCCGATCTGAACTCTTTGAAATCTGTCACCCGATCATTTATGGTAATGCCCACATCTTGAGTCGTGCTGCCCAGCAATCTGGTAGTGAACTGCAAATCGTTTCGATTGACGGTGTTTCGGACAAACTTGAATTCAAAGTAAAAACGGCTTTCTGCATTGATCGTGGAAAAGCCGATGTTATTGACGCGGCTCCCTGTGAGATTGATGCTCGATCTGGTCAGGGTGCTTACGATTATCTGGTGAGTGCAATAGATGATTGTCTGTCAGGACAAGTAGACGCCATCACTACTGCGCCGCTGAATAAAGAAGCGTTACATCTCGCCAACATCCATTATCCCGGTCATACCGAGATTCTGGCAGACCGCTGTCAGGTCGACGAGTTTGGAATGATGCTTTATCTACCCCATAATAATGTCATTAAACCACCGTCGGGGCTGGGCATTGTGCATACTACGTTACATACATCCATTGCCAGTGTACCAGGTTTACTTAAGACTCAAGAGATCTATGAGAAGATTCGTCTGATTTGCAATTTAATGGAAATTATGGGCGCAGCTGTCCCGCGTGTTGCTGTCTGCGCACTTAATCCTCATGCGGGAGAACATGGTCTCTTTGGCGACGAAGAAGCGCGTATCATCGCTCCGGCAGTCGAACAAGCTGCACAATTGGGACTAGATATCACGGGGCCTTTCCCTGCGGATACACTCATCCGGAGAGCAGTAAGTGGCGAGTTTGATGCTGTTGTTGCGATGTACCATGATCAGGGGCATATCCCATTTAAACTTCTCGGATTTGATCAGGCAGTTAACATTACGCTGGGGTTACCTATCGTAAGAACCAGTCCCAGCCATGGAACAGCCTTTGATATTGCCTGGACAGAGATAGTTCCTGATACTAATGGAATCATGGAAGCCATTAAAGCGGCTGCGAAACTGGCTCGACATAATAAACAGTCTTAGTCATCTATTTAGAATTACCGCACTGGAATTTGATAATGGCAAAAAGAGAATTCATTCCCCGGCCTGAACCCAATGTCACCAACCTGATTCTCATCAGGCATGGCGCCACACCACCAAATGAACAACGTCCTTATATACTGCAAGGTTGTGGAATCAATCCCAGCCTGAGCGAATCGGGTCAAAAACAAGTTGGTGCTTTGTCTGAGTTCTTGTCCGAAAACAGTTCGGTTAACCATGTGTATTGCAGCCCCATGACACGTGCCAAAGAAACAGCGATGGCTGTCTGCCAACCTTTTGGCTTGGAGCCTCGGGAGATTGCTGAAATCCATGAATGCGATGTGGGGCAATGGGAAGGAAAATCCTGGGATATTATTATGCAGGAATCTCCCAAAGCGTATCGGGCTTTCATGGATAACCCTGCGGAAAATCAGTACGAGGGAGGCGAGTCTTACGGCGATGTTCTAAACCGCTCAGAACCAGCAATGCAGAATCTGCTAGAGCAACATTTGGGTGAAACCATTGCCGTTATTGCTCATAATGTTGTGAATCGAGTCTATCTGGCAAAGTTGATGGGGCTCGAAATCAAAAGAGCAAAAGAGATCACACAAAACAATACTGGTATTAATATTATCAGACATAAACCAAATGAAACCAAAGTGGTCACGATGAACGCCATTTTTCACCTGAATGGTATCCCACACTAATCTGATTTTAATGTCAGTAAATAAGCGCTCAAAGTTTCCAAATTCTGACTGAAGACTTCACTGGAAATAAAACGACTATTGACTGGAAACTTTGGCTGTCCCACAAGGCGTTGTCCGGTACTGATGCTAATCCAGCGTGCCTGATCATCCAATGTATTCAGAATTGTTTTGACCTGTGGCATTAATTTACGCCTGTTTAAGTGAGAAGCCTGTTTCTGTTTACCAGATTTCACTAAATTGAATTCGCGTTGGAGTTCCGCCAATTGTGAATCGATTTTCCAGCCATAATGCCGTGGTAAATTCGAGTCATCATAGGTCAGGCTGTATTTTTTTCCATTCCTTGTCATGTAGAGTGGTCGATTCGTTTGCAACGCATAGTATCGTGCTAATTGTCCATTCGGTAATTGGGATTTCCTCAGATAAGAAAGTGCTTTCGGAATCGGTTTCAAATATTTTTTGTCTCCACTGAAGCGATATATTTTCATCAAAGTTTCGATGGCATCCTGCGATTCTCCGCCGGTTATAGCTGGTGGTTCAAATTTACGGGCCCATATAGGCTGCATTTCATAATTGTATTGTTGAGCCCAGGCAGGCTGCGGATCAGGTAGCTGAGCTTCAATCAAAAAATCTCCCAGCTTTAATACTGCCTGCTGATAACGCTCATCTTGGTAGATTTCATACGCATCTATCAGGACTGTAGACACATAGCCTGCCAATCCATCATTTAGTGTATAGTAATCCCAGTAATTCTTGATGCGTCCTTCCGTGCGCCAATCATACTTGGGAAAGTTAGCTGCTTTTGCGGGAATCTTTTTAACGGGTCCCGTCCATACCTGCGGAAACGCGCCCACCGGAAATTGTGCTTCGAGTAACGCGTTCAAAGCGATCATTGCTGCTTGATGAATCTTTTGATGCTGGAACTGGTGCGCTTTATCAACGTGGATTAATAACTGAATTGCTGACTGCGTAATTCCATCATCAAGTGTAGAATTATTTTTACCTCTCCCTTTTCCATTACGGTAATCAGCGGTTAATTTACTCTTAGGATTAAAATCGATCGAATTTGTCCAGCCACCGGATTTCAACTGCCCGTATACGAGGGAGAGTGCGGCATCGGTCGCTGCGTCAAGATAAAATTGATCTCCCGTTGCCTGCCAGGCTCTCAGATACGCTAACCCAACCGTAGGAGTTCCCGGCGGTTGTACCCAAATCTGGTTCGGCCCTGCTTTACCCTCTCCCCAGCGTTGTTGCAGATCGAGACTATAGTAATAAACATAACCTCCATGTACGGCAAGTTTGTCACGGTAATACTCACTCGCCTTACGCATCGTGTGAACAATATTTTGTTTCGTGACTTTCTCAGCCGCGAGTAATGAAGATTCTGCAAGTCCCTCAATCGAAATCAGAACGTAACATAACAACAAAGTCAAAAAAGCATTCTTCTTTTGCATCGCTGATTCCTCTTTCTAGACTTGAATTGAATCTTATTCACTTTGCGACTGGTAGCCACTGAACGGCATCAATAATCACATAACCGTCTGAATCCTCGTTTGTCACTTCGACTACCGCTGCCTCGTCTGTTACAAAGTCGTATTCTCCCAACGAAACAAAAATACCATCCAGTGACGGCAGCTTCTTCTGATTAATGGTGCGAAGTGCTTCACCGTTCGCATGTTTGACTGCGACTTTGACTTTCGAGCTACGATTACCATGAGGAGTATACGCATAGCGTACTTCATAGCGCCCGGATTTCGGTACTTTCGTTTCGAATCGAGCGATTGCCTTTCCATCCTGTGAGTTTGATTCGTGACTATAACCTGAACCGACATATTTTTTCGACGATCTGCTGAATTCCCATGATCCTATTAGATCGGCCCGTGAATCGTCGAGTACAATGCCCTTCAACTTCGCTGGATCCACACCATTTCGACCAAATTTTGCTTCGGGAGGCGCTTCCAGAATTTGCCCTTCTTTGACTAGTTTTTCTTTGAGAACAGCATAGGGTACATCTTGCACATCCAATTTTTGATCAATGGCGATGCCGGCTGCTGTGGCCGCCGAATGTCCTAAAATCATAAAAACTGGTTCCATTCGAATCGAACCGAAGGCAATATGTGAACTGGAAACACACACGGGTACAAGCAGATTTCCACACTCTCCTTTTTTAGGAACCAGACTACCATAGGCAATCTGATAGGGACCATGGGTTGAAACACCGATGTCTCCCTCATTTTGAACGTACCCTTCAGGTGTGACATATCGCTGCACGTTATGCGAGTCCATTGTGTAAGATCCCATACCAACTGAATTGGGTGTGGGGCGTTTTTTCAACAGTTCATTCTCTGTCATCACAAACTGTCCAATCATCCGACGTGCTTCACGAATATAGAGTTGATGTGGCCAGTTTCCATTATCAGTAAACTCATCCTTGGCGAGTCCCCATTCCCGCATTTTTTTCTGTACTTCACTTGGAACGCGCGGATCATTGGCAATAAAATAGAGCCAGCCTTTTTGATAGGTCTCATGTTCTTTGATAATTTCTTTTCTGCGTTTATAAGAGGCCTCGGGATAATCGTAATTATAGCCAATGTTATCAGTACTCATTGGACCGTGATTGTTCGTATCCGTTTTATAATTGGGAATAGGATCAAATTTTGCGAAGGTTTCTCTCCAACCCGCCTGATAAATTCTCAATAACAATTCGTACTGGCTCGGATCGTAGCCTTCGGGCTTGGGAAAAGGGACACGATTTTCGGCATGTTTGGTTAAGCACATTCTGAAACAGTATGCCTGAATCTTGTCATCACCGGCACCATACTTCCCTGGATTCGCACCGCTGATACGAGGTAGCAAACCACTGGAAGGATCTCCGGGAATACAATAGGGACTGATCTTTTGTTTGACGGCTCGGAGACCAAAATGGTGCTTGTGATGTAATACACCAGTTTGTACTCCATTCCATTTCTCACCGTATACACTATTGGACTCTCTTCCAACGTGATAGCTGACATCGGCTGCCGCCATGAGGTCACCTTCATAAGTCGCATCAATAAATATGAGACCAGAATAGATATTACCGTTGAGCATCGTAATAGAGGAAATGTTCTTACCTGACATTTTCACTCCCTGCTGACGATCCAACCATTCATTGCGATGTACGGGAATCTTGTATTCTCGAACAAAGTCTTCGAAAACCTGCTCAGCAACGTGTGGCTCAAAGATCCACATTGTCCTTTGTTTCCCGTCAATGGCAGGAGTACCCTGCCCTTTGTCACCATACAATTCTCGTTTTTGCCACTTCCAGGTTTCTGGAGCCTGATAATACTTCCAGATCCGATGATAAAACTCGCGTGCCAGCCCACCTATGACTGCTTTATTTCCGGTATCAGTCCAACCTAAACCCCCACTGGACAATCCACCAAGATGTTGATCAGGGCAAACAACGACAACTGACTTGCCCATGCGTTTTGCTTGAACGGCAGCTGTCACCGCGGCTGAAGTTCCTCCATAGATCACCACATCGTATACCTCTGCCTGCACAGCTTGAGTTGAGACTGTCGCGAACAGACACAATGTGATAAATTGACGAATCAAATTCATGTGTTGTATTTCTCCAAGATGATTTTCGAACTCTTTCTCAATGACTTCACTTTATCAAAATCGACCTTTCATTCTACAGAAGAGAAAACTCAATACAAAGTCAGAATTGATGAATCCCAATTATTAAAGAATGTTCATGGATCAAATCAAATCGTGTTCGTTTAAGCTGTCGATATTAACAATTCCACAATTTCTCATCATGTACTCTTTATAAAACATAATGGACTCAAATTGACTGAAGAATTAACGGCTTATCACGAAGCAGGCCATGTATTGATGGCAGTTCATGTCGGTGCCCGCGTTCATTCCGTTACGATCGATCCCGACTGGGATGATGGTCCTGAACGTTTTGGCGATGCACAACTCTCTTGGCCTGAGGGGCTATTTGACCAAAAAACCTATCTTGAAAAAGCCGTTCTGGTTGCGTTGGCAGGACCTGTTGCAGAAATGATTCATACAGGAGACCCGTTTCACCCTGCCATGGTTGCTGAATGGTCGGGCGATTGGCGAGAAGCATGGAAAGCTGCTGCGACTCTGTTTCCTCAGCAACCAGCGAGAATGCAATATTTAGAACAAAAAACTCGGGGACTCTATCAAATGTTTCGAACTGATGCTTACTGGTCGGCTATCGGAGAACTAGTAGATCAACTCTTAGCACATGAAACCCTGGAGGAGGAAATGATCTATGAAATTATCTCTCACTGGGTTTGATCTTCATAATTAAGTATCTGGTCATTCTCATCAAAGTTAGACTGCTGTTTTTTGCGAATGGTATTCAGCAGATTCTGATGCATCCTAACACTCTTTTGGTCAGAATCGGGCAGAAAAGAAACTTGTTGCAATTCATCCAGATAACTTACTGGGAATTTGTGAAACTGAGCCCCCAGCATGACTAACTCATGGTACCAATCAAAGGGCTTGAGTGAATGCTCGATATATTGAGGCATCGCCTGATAAGTAAACACATTCATTATTTGATTCTGCTGGGTTAAAACATTGATCTTCAAGATTTGATAGCCCTGTCCCAGTGATTCATATTGATCAAGTCGACTTTTTTGTCCTTCTGATATTTGATAGACGACTCCCCAAACTTCCTTTGAATGATTTTGCTGGAATACAATGTCACATTTTCCAGAGCGATCCAACCCTGTTTTATGAAATCGCAGTTCCGCCCGCGGTAAACGAGCTACCGAAATGATATCACATGGTCCAATACGCTTTTCCAACCTCGCTGGGTGCATATTTGAACCATACGCAAAATACTTCTGAAACTCTATCATACAGCCTCAACTCTTACTTTAGTTTGATCTATGTCGCTAATGTGGTCGAAACTGTATACGTACTAAAACTATTCGCATCAGTTTTCTTCTGTTAAAATCAATTTTAAACTGACTTCAATAATTCAGCAACGGCATTCATCAGGAGCGAGTTAAGAGTGGGTATATTGAGTGATGACCAACTACCAGGACCTTTTTCAATCCCTGCAGCCTGGAAAGGTGATGAGCTGATTCAGAGACAAGACTGGTTGATCCATCTTAATGAACTACAGCTTCAAGATCTGGAACAAGCGCTGGATACGATTTCAAAAGAAAAACTGACTTTCGATCAGATTTCTAAAGCACAATTCCCGCTGCCAAACTTAAGTCCCGTTTTAAAACAAATTCAACATCAATTGGAATATGGCTCAGGAGCCTGTCAATTAAAACGATTCCCTGTCGAGAATTATTCTTCATCAGAGCTGGAGAGCCTTTTCTGGTTACTCTCGATTCATTTGGGAACACCAGTTTCTCAAAGTGCCACTGGAGAAAAAGTGTTTCATGTCAGGGACGAAGGCTATCAGGTGGGACAAGCACAGGCGCGGGGGCCAAACACACGCAAACGACTCAGTTTTCATACTGACCGTTGCGATGTTATCGGATTTCTCTGTATCCAACCCGCTGTTTCCGGCGGTAACAATCAACTTGTCAGCTCGGTTTCACTCTATAATGAGATGCGTACCAAATGCCCTGAATTGGCTAATGTTCTGATGCAGCCTTTTTATTATCTGCGTCATAATGTTGATACAGGTAACCAAAAACCATTCTGCCAACAACCAATTTTTTCAGTTCACGAAGGACATTTTGCAGCCAGTTTCTTACGTGTACTCATTGATCGTGCATATGCTTCTCCTGATCTGCCTGAAATGTCACAGGCACAACAAGATGCTCTGAGTCAACTGGAAACACTGGCGGAATCACCAGAATTGAACGTTACATTTCAGCAGGAAGCAGGTGACCTTCTCTTTTTGAATAACTGGGTAATCTTTCATCGCCGCGACGAGTTTGAAGACGCTGACGAAGATAGTTTAAAGAGACATTTGCTACGTGTCTGGTTGTCAGTCCCTAATAGCCGTCCGCTCGATCCACTATTTGCAGATAATTATGGAAACACAAAAGCCGGATCCATTCGAGGGGGTATGCAACCTTCGAAATAATCCTTGATTGTTTTCAACGTCAACCAGACTGCGGGATTTACCTCAGAGAATAGTATAAAAAGTTCGATCTTGTTCTAAGACTGAATTCAGCTAAAATATTTTATTCATTTCTGCACTCAAATAATACAGACCTTTATTTACATGATCAGAGATTCTCAACCGCAAAAAAAACTCTCTAAGGATTCAAGCAGTCCCAGAATGACCTTGGACCGAATTGCGTTTGATGAAATCCATCCTGCTTTTTTAGACACACTTGATGAAGTCTCCGTTCCCACAGTAACAGGTATCAAAAAAGCAGCTTATCTGTTTTTTGCACTCGTGTTTTTTGTGTTAGGTGTTCTCGGTGTTGCGCTACCGGTACTTCCTACGACTCCGTTCCTCCTTTTGACCAGCTTTTTTCTAATCCGGACATCACCTCGATTGAATCGCGCTTTATTACGTTCCCCGATTTTGGGACAAGTTTTAAAAGACTGGCAGCAGGATGGTGGCATTCGAATGAATGTAAAAATCCAGGCGATTTCGATCGTTGTCATCATCATTACAGCGACGTTGATTCTTTCTCCGCTTTCAATGCCCCTCAAAACGACTCTCGTCGTCCTGGCCTGCATTGGAATTCTGGTCGTCATCCGACTCCCGAGCCTCTCCTGAGCACGTTTTCAACTGAGTTTTCAGCATTTCATAATAGCAATCTCACTGTAGAATGACTGACTTTTGCTCACTTGAAACGATTCCAAGACAAATCAGGTGCATCCCCTGCGCACTTTGACTAGAATAATTATCTCCCAATAATCAACCGAACTAAAATTCACAATCAGGAGCCAAACATATGCAACGCCGAGAGTTCCTTAAAAACAGCGTTATTGCAGGCAGCACTGCTGCATTTGTGGGAAGTACAACTCAAGCTGGTGAATCAGACGATAAGAAACCGTTTCACCTGAAATACGCTCCTCACTTCGGCATGTTCAGAAACGCAGCCGGAAATGATCCCCTGGATCAATTGAAATTCGCCGCTGACCAGGGTTTCACAGCCTGGGAAGATAACGGAATGAAAAAGAAACCCCAAGCGCTCCAGCAGCAAATAGCAGACACGATGGACAAGCTGAATATGGAGATGGGTGTTTTTGTAGCACACGGTTCCATTGGTAAGCTTACATTTACTCGTAAAGATAAAGATGTTTGGAATTCAGTTCTAAAAGACATTAAAGACTCAGTCGAAGTCGCAAAACGGGTGAATGCCAAGTGGATGACTGTTGTTCCAGGCAATGTCGATGAAGGCCCTCGTGGTCGATTGGCAGAAGGATACCAGACTGCGAATGTAATTGAATTGCTCAGACGCTGTGCTGATATTTTTGAACCTCATGGAATGGTAATGGTACTGGAACCTCTAAACTGGTATGCCAACCATGGTGGTGTTTTTCTGCAAGGCTCACCTCAGGCTTATGCAATCTGTAAAGCCGTGAATAGTCCGGCCTGCAAAATTTTATTTGATATTTACCATCAGCAAATTACGGAAGGGAATCTGATTGTTAACATCGACAATTGCTGGGATGAAATTGGTTACTTCCAATCTGGAGATAATCCGGGACGGAAAGAACCAGGTACGGGTGAAATCAATTATCTGAATGTATTTAAACATATCCATTCCAAAGGATTCGATGGTATTATCGGAATGGAACACGGAAATTCCAAGCCTGGTAAAAAAGGTGACATGGCTGTCATTGAAGCCTATAGAGAGGTTGACCGGTTTTAAAATGAATCAAAAAAAAGCCAAAAATGTACTTGGTACAGAACTGGAAACTTGCTCGATGGACCCGGTCACTGGATTTTATCGGGATGGTTGTTGTAATACTGGTAGCTCTGACATGGGACTACATACAGTTTGCACAGAAGTCACGGCAGAATTCCTCGCATTCTCTAAACAACGGGGCAATGATCTCAGCACACCTCACCCTCAATTTGACTTTCCGGGCTTGAAACCCGGTGATCGATGGTGTTTGTGCGTAGAACGCTGGAAAGAAGCTCTTGAAGCAGGTATGGCACCTCGCGTGGTTCTTGAAGCCTGTCACATTTCGACACTTGAATTTGTCGATCTGGAAGACTTGGAGCAATACGCAATCGAAGCATAGTATGGCACCAAGCAATTCATATTAAAAAGAAAAACCACGGAACCTTGACTAGGTCTTCCGTGGTTTTTCTTTTATTAGTTGTATTAGTTGCAAATTAGACTCAAATGCAAGATCTGATTATTTTGATTTGAGCATAAAAATTTCACTAAAAGAGGAAGTAAGAAACATCTCGCCATTCTGATCTGTTCCGAATGTCATCACCGGTATGCTCGGCGATTCAATCACATGGTTTGCAGTGACTTTCTTGTTCTGGGCATCATATTTTAATGCCCAGAATTTACCAGAGACATAATCACCGTAAACGTACGCACCTTGTATCGCAGGAATCTTTTTACCGCGATAAACCGAACCACCAGTAATCGATTTTCCTACACTATGATCATATTCCCAAATCGGTTCAATTAAATGAGGACGCGGTTCCACTCCGTTGGGGCCGAATGGATGTTTTCCTTCACGGACGGACCAGCCATAGTTCCCTCCTTTGACGATAATATCTATCTCTTCCCAGATATTTTGTCCCACATCACCGGCCCAGAGGACATCCGTTTTCGTATCGAAGGCGATTCGCCAGGGATTACGTAATCCATATGCCCAGATTTCCTTGCGGGCTGTTTTGATCTCAGCACTTTTTCCGTGTAAAAAAGGATTATCTTTGGGAATCGCGTAGTTTAATCCCGGGTCCTTATGATCAACATCGATTCGACAGATCGTTCCCAAAACGGATGACAAATTCTGACCGTTATGGAAAACATCATTCCCAGCACCGCCATCTCCAAAGGCAATGTAAAGTTTTCCATCCGGTCCAAAGACTACTGTCCCACCTCCATGATTCCAGGCAGGCTGTTTCACACGCATCAATACTTTTTCGGAATCTGCAAGTGCTTTATCGGGATCATTCCCGGACACACGAAAACGCGAAATCACTGACGTATTCACGGGTTTGTCGGGGGTACTATAGTAGATAAAGAACTCGCCGTTCTCTTTAAATTTCGGATGAAAAGCAAGTCCTAACAAACCTTCTTCATTCTGTTTGTCGTTGTAAGTCACACGATCCGAGATATCGAGAAAAAGCTTTCCTTCTTCAAGATCTTCATCTTCGGGTGTATTTGGTACGACATAAACTTTCCCCTTCTGCGAAGCAATAAACAGGCGATCCGATCCATCACCCGCATGAGTAACTACAATCGGACGATCAATTTTGAGATAGGGAAAGACTTTCACAATCTTGACTGGAGCGGGCGAAGTATCGACTTTCTCTGCCGCGAATGCTTGCTGAGAAATCACAAGCACTACAATGAATAGAAGCATGGATATTGTTTTCATAAGCTGTTTTCTTTGTAATTAATCGAGGTTAACGGATGAAAATTATGACTAACATCAGTCATTAGCCTGGATCTAGATTTATAATAGCATTTAAGCTACAATCTTTATCTTGGACGCACTCCAGAATAGAAAAAACGACGTGGCAACGCTACTCACCAGACAAAATTGCATTCGTCGAAAGATAACAGAGTTATTTCTTTAGAATCAAAACTGGACGACACCAGTTGACATGATCTTGAATATCTGCATTCTTCCCAAAGTCCACTTTCAGCACTAACTCTTTGGCACCAGTAAGATCGATATGTGGAACAACGACTGCTTGCTGTTTGCTTCCACGAATCACTTTCTGAAAGACAATGCGTCGATCGACGAGAATCGCTACTTTAACATCACCTGCTCCATTAGTTGCATCATCGATTCCCACTTCTGTCTGGAACCTGGCATATTTGCCATCAAGATCATAACTCAATTCAGCAGCGCTGTGCATTCCGATACCAAAGGCAAATTCCTTACCTCCTACAATCAGCGGTCCTGATAAAACATTCCGATTTCGACTCCAGCCCCACTGTTGAGAAAAAAAAGGAGTAAATTCATAAGCAGTCGGTTTGAGTTGTGACAGGTAAATGACCTTTCCGTCTAATGGGACAATAGAATTCAATTGATTTAACTCAATCTGGATCTCTGCCCCAAATAATGTTTTGATCGTTGCCATTTTCTTGACGATTGTAAGTGAAGATGCTGTCAGACGTGTACCGTCTGACAGTTCTATTTGATAGTGTAACTGATCCGGTTGCGGAAAATTGATCAACTCCGGATTAAAACAAAAAAAACGAATTCCCCGCCGGGGAATCGCTGTTTCGCCGGCCCTCGATTCGAATCGGAATGTCGATGCATTAAATCCCAGAAATTCCCCTTCCAGAAAATCTCCGTTTTTCAAATAAAAGAGATCTGACTTTTTTTCTATACGTGCAATTTTTTTTATAAATTGTGAACGACCTTGCTGCATAGAAGGCCATTGAAAATAAACAGCCTGTATCGTTTCCAGTGGTACTTTCAATTCTCCCACTTCGGGATAGGAGACTAAACGTATGAGGATCGTTTCATCTTCGGAGCGAAGTAATTTTGCATGTATACGATCATCATTCGCAAGAACAATCAGTCCTTCATTTGGTCGAGGAAGACTATGATTTCCCAAGTTAACTCTGATCGTTTCATCGGCAGGAAAAATTTGTTTGCCTGATGTTGTCTGTAACGTAATCTGATTCTGGTTAACTTGTAGTAATTTACCCTGAACGAAATTCCCCTCGATCGGATAGAGCTCAGCAGCCATCACAGCCACTTCTAAAATAAAGCAGCAAACAAAATAGATGATCACTGAAAATCGCATAACAGACCGAACAAAAAAACTATGAAACCGATAAAATTAGTTTAACGCTGAAAGATAGGGATATTATTGCGTGGAATCTGTAACACAATACAAGACATGGCGGTACTATATTCGATGCAATTTGAACTGTCGGGACGCCAACCACCACTTGTCATTTGGCCGGAAATCAATTCTTCTCTGATTGCAGGATACCAACGTCCCCAATATTGACCTCCAGCTTGCCACATTGCCTGTACGGCATAATATTGGCCATAAAAAAAGTGGCTCCCCCTGAAATAACGCTGATTGGGTAGATGCCGCATTAAATAAGACAGTCCATTCTGAATTTCCGCCCCTTCATAGATCCCGGCGCTATAAAGGGCCACAACTCCTGCAGCGGACCTGGGAAATTCACTCACAGCTTGTCTTACAAGTTGATAGCGAAATCCTCCATCTGGATTCTGGCTTTTCTTAACATAATCAATACAACGATCAATGACGTCTTTGGAAACAAAGATTCCACAATTCCGAGCAGCCCTTAATGCCATAATCTGGCAAACCGTCACTGACAGATCAGCGTCTTTACTCTCGGGAGTATATCGCCAGCCCCCTTTTGAATTTTGAGACTTCACAATCAGTTCCACAGCCTTTTCTAATTTTACACGCACATCTTTACTGCGAGTCATCCCATACACTTCCGCAAGAAACAATGTGGCAAAGCCATGACCGTACATGGGACCGTGTGAAATGCTATCGGGAGAAATGATATACCCAGATGGTTTGCACGAAGCCAGAATAAAATCAACCGCCTTTTGGACCTGAAGTCCATATTTCCCTCGCCCTGGTGTATTCCCATCTGCTAGAAACGCCATTCCACACAGCGCAGTAACAGCAACATTCGTTTTAAACGTGGAACCAGAACCAAACGAACCATCGGGGTGTTGTCTTTCCGCAAGAAATTTAAGACCTCGCTTTACGGTAACGCGCGTCTGTGGCGTATAATACTTTTTGCCTTGTACATCAATCGAACGGTTCACTTCCACCTGAGCGTAGACTGCAGTTCTCCCAACAGCAAAAATCGCGCTCAACACAAGCAATATGAGCCAAAAACGATCAGCCAATTTGGAAAGTGGAATAAAACGGTAGAATTGAAATTTCAAAATAGCTACTTACCCTGAAATAAAGTTCAAAGCGTCTCTTCAGATACTGTATTGTACGTAATGCACAGGCAATGAAAAGTAGAAGCATAGAAAAAGCATATCCGGTCAGTGCGATTAAGGACGAATGACTTCAGGATATTTCGAATTGCGACCCGATAATTCCGGTACAGGGTGCAAAGTTTCTCCCGGACGTGGCTGCACAAAAGGACGGCTACGCATTGACTGTTCAATCGCCAACCTTGACTCGGTTCGCTGAGTCCCAAATTCACGAGGACGTACTACATCCGGACCTAAAGCACTGGATGGCAATGGATCTTCGAGCTCCATTAGTTTTTTTTCCTGGATGCGCTGACCGCGAGTCATAGCCTGACGCCCCGGAAAAATACGTGGAATCCGGGTGTTATAGGAATTAAAGCACCCCGAACAAGCAGGTAGCAATAAAGCAAGCAGGAACACGCGAAAAAAGAAGCTCATGAAACGGCGTACTTATTTAGAAGCAAATCTTTGATCTCATTTTGATGAAAATCAAGACAGAACAGAATCTGTGAGGAGTTGCGGACTATACCAGATTCACTCTATAACGAATAGATCGATTTCCACTGGTCCCCAGAAAAAACATTCCACATAAACCACTAATAATAAAAGACTTATAAACCCAAAACGATAATCATTTATTCGGAACACAGGAAAACAGAGTTTTTATAGGGTATCAACGCCGTAACTCTGGAAGAAAAATGGTTTTCGCAATAGCATCCTTCTTAACGAGAACGCCTCTCATCCCCCTGGAATTTGTAGTAAAATTGTAAGGATTAGTTCTGCTCTTATGTCAACTTCCCCAAAAGTCTGTGTGTTACGTGCACCCGGAACAAACTGCGACATCGAAACCGCACACGCATTCGATCTCTGTGGAGCCCATCCAACAAGAATTCATTTACTTCAATTGCTGGAGAATCCCAATCAGTTAGACGATTATCAGATTCTCTGCCTTCCCGGCGGTTTCAGCTATGGGGATGATGTAGGCGCCGGTGTGATCTTTGCCAGTCACTTGCAGGGGCAACTCTCCGAAACAATTGGAAATTTTCTTGCAGCAGATAAATTGGTTTTGGGGATTTGCAACGGCTTTCAAGTTCTTCTCAAAGCCGGAATTCTTCCCGGAGGTGCGAAAAGCTGGCCTTCTCCACCAAATCAAAGCCGCGATGCAACACTGACCTGGAATACTAATGGAAAATATACATCGCTCTGGGTTCAACTCGGAGTGCTTGCACCAGAAAATGTATTTCTGAAGGGAATCGATCAGATTGAACTTCCTATTGCCCATGCCGAAGGACGCATTGCGGTGAGCGATGTGGCGGTTATTGAAAGGTGGAAAGCCAATCAGCAAATCGCCATGTGTTATCGTGAATCAGGAGAAGCAGAAACAACTCTTCAAGAAGAGATCTTGGATTATCCAATCAATCCCAACGGTTCGGCTTACAATATCGCCGCATTGGGTGATCCTACAGGGCGTATCCTAGGCTTGATGCCACATCCTGAACGTTTTTTATTCGCAACGCAACATCCCCAATGGACGCGTCTCGGCCTGGAAGGTGAAGGCGCAGGTATCCAGCTCTTTCGTAATGCCGTCAATTATTTTGAATAGCATCAATCAGACAGCCTCAGTAACAGATCATCATCGACCAGTTCCCCCTTGGGAAGTTCTTTGATCGCGACTAAAACGCGCTGCAACACTTTTTCGTTTGGCTCTTTTCCCAATTCGTGCAGCCGATGTAGAATTGCTTTCTTTCCACTGTGCCGTCCTAACACAAGCTTAATGCCATCTGCTCCTACCGTTTCTGGACGATAAGGCAGATAAGTATCAGGATTTTTGAGCAAACCATCCTGATGAATTCCTGCTTCGGTCGCAAAGATATTACAGCCCCCCACCGGCTTCATGGGTGAGAGTGAAATCCCTGTCAAATTAGAGACCAATTGACACAATGGCTCTAATTGAGAGATATTCAAATGATGGGGACGCTCAAACTCATCCTGATGTAAATACAATGCCATCGCGACTTCTTCGAGAGCCGCATTTCCGGCACGCTCTCCGATACCATTCACAGTGCACTGCACCACATTTGCACCTGCTTCAATACAAGCTAATGTATTCGCTACCGCCAAACCAAGATCATTGTGAAAGTGAACTGCCAACAACACGTTTTCAATACCCGGAACCTGGTCTTGGATCTGGCAGATAAAATTCTGAGCTTTATAAGGCGTCAGAATCCCCACCGTGTCTGGAAATCCAATCGTCGTGGCACCGGCAGCAATCGCCTCTCGGTAGACCTCACACAGAAAATCGGGTTCGGTTCGACTCGCGTCTTCGGGACTGAAAGCCACAATATCAAATTTTTCTACCGCATATTGAATACTATCAACGATCAGTTTGAGAACTTCCGCTTTGCTTTTCTCGAGTTTAAACTGGCGATGCAAAGGGCTGGTTCCACAAAATAGACTCACTCCTCTTTTATGTGGTGGATTTCCAGCCAATGCCAGTTCGGCAGCGTCAATATCACCCGGTAATGTGCGGCACAAGGCTGTGAGTACAGGTTTTTTAATCACACCTACCATACTTTGAATGGCTTCGATATCTGCCTGTGAAGATGCAGGGAACCCGGCGTCTAAAGAATGCACGCCTGCCGCCTCCAGTGCTTTGGCGATTTGTAGTTTCTCGATCGGATCCAACGTGGCGCCGGGCATCTGTTCGCCATCCCGTAACGTGGTATCACTGAATAAAACAGTACCTGACCGGCGATGATGTCGGATGACCGCACGCTTTACTTTGATTTTAACGTTTTTTTTCGCACGCGAGAAAAGCTGAAACATCAAATTGTATCCATACAAAAAGTTGATCTCACAGTTTTTGAATTGCAGAGGATTATAGCATGTCAACAAAAAGGCCCATCTGTCAAAACGACAAATGGGCCAAATTTATTAACAATAAATCTCAAACATTTTAGAGCTTCGCTGTAGATGGAACCACAAATGGAGCACGATATTCACGTGTCAGTTTGGGATTTGCTGTGGAAGCCATTGAACCGGTGAAGACTTCCTTCTTACCATCAAGACTCAACTCAGGCCCTAAGCTGACTTGGGTCTTGGCTGGGTCCAGCTTGTTGTTGCTCAGGTGCTCGCGATAACGTCCTAAAGTTTCCTGAGCTTCCGCATCACCTGTAAATCGGGCGTTAAGCTCTTGCACAGGAACCTGTTCACCAAGTTCATAGGAGATATTACCCAAGTGACAGAGGGCACTGGAGATATGGCCTTCTTCGATATCCGCATTCAGATCACTAATTTTACGACTGCGAACAGCATCCACAAAGTTTGCAAAGTGATCTGCTGAACCAGAAAACTTCTTGATCAATTTTCCATCTAGATCGAAAGCAGAAGCGCTGTTATAGCTCGGAATCACCACATAACCTTCTGAACCATAGAAGATAACTCCTACCTTAGCACCTCGGTACGCTTCGGTTTCTAAGCCACGGACTTCAAATACAAGTCGCTTATCACCAAACTGATGAATACTGACCTGTGTATTGGCAACATCACCTGCATCAACATAACCGAGGCGACCACCGTAGGCTTGCACACTGTCTCCAATGCTGTCGACGCCTAATCCCCAGCGAGCAACATCCATTTGATGAATCCCCTGGTTCCCCAGATCACCGTTACCCGTGGGTGTTTGCCAATGCCAGTCATAGTGGAATCGTTTTCGCGTTAGCGGCGCCATAGGTGCCGGTCCAAGCCAGAGATCATAGTCTACACTGGCAGGCACATCATAGTTGCCTTTAGGACCAATCGACTTTCGTCGTTTGTAACAAGTTCCTCGAGCCAGCTTCACTTGACCAATACCACCATCTTTGACAAATTTGATTGCATCAATCAAACCTGGTTGTGAGCGGCATTGCGTCCCTGTCTGAACGATCTTGTTATATTTTCGAGCTGCTTCGACAATCCGTCGTCCTTCACTCACATTGTGACTGACGGGCTTTTCACAATAAACGTCCTTACCAGCTTGAATCGCCCAGATTGCTCCGAGGGCATGCCAGTGATTCGGAGTGGCAATACTGACGATATCAATTTTCTGGTCGTCAAACGCTTTTCGCAGATCTTTATAATAGGCTGGTTTTTTGTTGGTCTTCTTATAAACGTTACCGACACCTTTTTTCATCCCGACACTCTCGTCAGGGTCGACAACCGCTACCACTTCTGTATCTTTTCGCCCGGTAAAGGCACTCAAATGAGACTGACCGCGGCCATTGACACCCAGTAAGGCAACTCGCAGTTTTTCATTCGGACTGCTGGATTCTGATTCTGCAGCAGAGAGATGAGGAATCGAAGCACCCAACGCTGCCGCACTGGCTGCAGCAAACATGGATTGTTCAAGAAATTCGCGACGAGAGTGTTGAGACATCTTCTTTGTTCTCCTCAATAAATGTCAATGGAAGGATTGCACTGAGTGTTCTCAGGTAGGATTGTACAAAGCCCATGCAACTTGATGACTTTTAGATCGATCTAAACTGGCCATCAAAATGAACTTCTTTTGTACCATAAAAAATGGTCGTGATTACTAAACTCTGTTAATCAAAGTCTAACCGATAAAAGTACGAATATTCAAGGTTGAACCAAATTTCATCATATAGTAAGCGTTATTTTCCTCCGAAATCACTTTCGATTTCCCAGCCTGGGAAATTGTTATTTCCCTCACTCTTTACGCTCATTTCTGGGATATCAATGGTAGAAAACTTTGTAATCCAATTTCCTCACGACTGGCATAAGGTTCACCATAGGCGCGGTGGATCGACCAGCCCCAATATCGGGCACGATCTTGGATGTCATCGAGAATAGTGGGATGTTCTGTAGAACGGCCCCTCAGCATCTGGCTTTCATAACATCGAATGGCCTGCATTTTCTGTTCAATGTGGTCAGAAATATCGAATACAAAGCTTGGTTTAGGATGAATCCGCAGATGAATGCTCCAGAAATAATAAATCTGAGGCGGCCAATAGGGTTCCCCCGCCATGTCAGTTTTACTCAATTTGGACCAAAATCGAGCTGCATCAGTCAAATGACTGGCGGCAACATGATCGGGATGCACATCATCCCAATAAGGCGCCAAAATGACTTTGGGACGTCGTGTGCGAAATACCACTGCCAACTTACGCCGTGCTTCTAAGTTTGACTCCAAACTTCGATTTGGAAGTCCCAGATTTTCACGCCAATCAATCTCCAGAACTTGTGTCGCGGCGGCTGTTTCTTTCGCACGGATTTCTGGACTACCGTAAGGCGTTGGTTCACCATTGGTTAATTCAATCACTCCTACTTTAAGGCCCTGCTGTTTGCAGGCCAGGATCGTCCCACCCACACTGATTTCCGCGTCATCAGGGTGTGGTGCCACAACGAGTATATCTAGAGCTGAATCCACGTATGCTCCTTAAATCAGGAATATTTTTGCTTGCTAAACGACTCTCAAAAAATGGGGTAGACGCAATTCACGAAATCATTAGAATCCAGAATCTCTTCTCTCAAAAATAACACTCAATCTCTCACAATTCATTTCTAAATCGTTAACCATCAATCTTAACGGCTGAAGGTCTGTTTGTCCTCATCCGTCGTTGGTTGTATGGAGGAACACCTCATGAAATCGTCCATTTTGACCCTCTCTATCGTATTATTCCTAAGTTCTGGCTGTACATCAATGATGGATTCCATCGCCGATGCCAATCAGCAGACATGGCGTGCCTTAAAACCAAAGGCATTTGATTCGGACTGGAGTAGTGGTGGTGAGGAAGAAATCGATCAGTGGGGTTTTGTGGGAGAAGAAGCCCGTGGAGATCGCCCCAAAGAGTCTGATCCTGACCCCTGGTGGCAGAAGTATGTCATGAGCTCCAAGGCTAGAAATATAGAACGCAATCTCGGAATTGAATAGAAACACAGCATTTACTGCTGATGATAGCCATCGTCTTTTCACCAGACAGGACGACTTCTTGCATCTCCCCTCTGAGCGAGTTAGAATAAAGGCTGGTATTTTAGCCACTATAATGTTTTAACTTACCTGCTGCTTGTTTCTAAAACAGTTAGCTACCGTTGGTTTACATAACGACGGATCGGTATCACCAAACCTAAATTCGTAATGTTTGATGTACCAACAACCTCTAATTCCGCTTACGAAATGGAATGATCCAGAAGTTGCATCAGCATTGCCAACCTTCCCGAAGGTGAATGCCAATGTTTGATCTCTCACAGAGATTTCTTTTAGTTGGGATGATGTTCCAGTGCTTTGTTGTCAACAGCATTGCTAGATCTGCAGAACCATCCAGTAAGACTAGTCCTGTTGCTGATGTCGATTTCAATCGAGACATCCGGCCGATTTTGTCCAAGAATTGTTTTCATTGCCATGGACCAGATGAAGGCACACGCGAAGCGGATCTACGGCTAGACCAAAGAACATCGGCAACGGCAAAACTGGATAGCGATCATCGGGCTATCGTTCCTGGTAACGTTGCCGAAAGTGAACTCTACCGCCGCATCATTTCAACGGACGAATCCGAAGTCATGCCTCCCCCCGATGTGGGAGAAAAATTGACAGCTTCTCAGATTGCCTTAGTCAAAAAATGGATCGAACACGAGGCACCATATGCGCGGCATTGGTCCTTCGTACCACCGAAACAACCAAAACGCCCTACAGTCAACTTAACAGACTGGCCAGCGAATGAGATTGACTACTTTATTCTATCACAACAGGAAGCAGCAGGGATCAAGCCCAGTCCGCAAGCAGACCGCTACACTTTAATTCGTCGTTTGAGTTTTGATTTGCGTGGGCTGCCTCCCACTTTGGATGAAGTGGACCAGTTTCTCAAAGACACTTCTCCTGATGCATATGAAAAACTGGTAGATCGATTCTTAGAAGACACGGCATACGGAGAACGTTGGGCGCGAAAATGGTTGGATCTCGCACGCTATGCCGATTCAAAAGGTTACGGCTCTGATCCGCTGAGAATGGACATCTGGCGTTATCGCGACTGGGTCATCTCTGCTTTCAATCAAAACATGCCCTTTGATCAATTCACACTCGAGCAACTGGCGGGAGACCTCCTACCGAATGCCACTCTTGAACAAAAAGTAGCGACTGCCTTTCACCGTAATACGATGACTAATACCGAAGGTGGCACCGATGACGAAGAATTTCGGACTGCCGCTGTTACCGACCGGGTAGATACAACAATCCAGGTCTGGATGGGGCTCACAATGGGCTGTGCGAAATGTCATACACATAAATATGATCCAATCTCGCAAAAAGAATATTATCAGCTTTACGCGTTCTTTAACCAAACCGCTGACAACGATCAACCAACGGACGCCCCTACGATCGCTGCTCCTACACCAACCATGTTGGAAGCAACCAAACGCATTGATGCAGCAATTGTGGCCTTGAATAAAAAAATTCAGACACCAACTAAAGAACTCGAATTAGCACAACAAAAGTGGGAATCGACGCTGCACGCCAAACCAAAGTGGAATATCCTGACTCCTTTATCCGCCAAATCGACATCTGCAACGACCAAGTTTCAAATTCAAAAGGATGGTTCTGTCCTGGCAAATGGTCCAGCTGCGAAAGAAAAATATATCATTAAAACAGAACTCGATCCCTCAACCTTTAAAGGCTTGAGATTAGAAGCGATTTCCGATGATCGATTGCCTGCTAACGGACCGGGCCGTGCCAAGGATGGCAATTTTGTGCTCTCAAATATCAAACTGGAGACCCAGCCACTCAAAATAGATGATGCACCAGCCAAAGGACAGTTCCTGAGAATCGAACATCAGGGAACGAAAAAACAGATCCTGTCACTGGCGGAAGTCCAGGTTTTCCAAGCCGACACAAATATTGCCAGTCAGGGAACGGCTTCTCAATCAAGTACCACGCATTCTGCTCCTGCTAAGTTAGCCATCGATGGTAAGACGGACGGTCACTTTTTTAATGCAAAGTCAACTACGCATACCAAAACCGAAGTCAAACCCTGGTGGGAACTCAAGCTCAAGGCAGAAACTTCCATTGATCGAATTACCATCTGGAACCGCTCTGATGGTGCCCAGGAACGGCTTGCCAATTTTAAAGTCAGTGTACTTGACGCAAAACGTAACGTTGTCTGGCAGAGCATCGTAGAGGCTTATCCGAAACCATCGACGACTCTGGCGGTTTCACGTCGCAAAACGATCCCATTGAAACGCACGTTTGCATCATTTTCGCAAAACGGTTTTCCAGTGAACGCAGCCATTGACCTCGCCAACAAAAACAAGAAGGGCTGGGGCATCGCCCCTCAATTCGGAAAAACGCACGCCGCCTACTTCATCCCCGAAGCCAGTCCTACTGCGAAAGCAGGGAAACAACGTTTGATTGTTACTCTATCTCACTCGTTTAATGATCCTCAGTACGCATTAGGACGTTTTCGTATTTCGTCTACAACGGAAGCAAAACTTGAACCACGACTCAAAGTCCCGAACGATATTCTCGCGATCGTCGATACTAAACCGGAAGACCGTCAGCCCGCGCAACAGAAAAAATTAGCGACCTACTACCGGAGCATCTCTCCTGCACTCAAGTCTACGCGGGATCAGATTGCGAAACTCCAAAAATCCAAACCCGTTTATCCGCAACTACCCATCATGCAGGAATTGCCAACAGACAAACAACGTGAAACGCGCATTATGGTTCGCGGCAGCTTTCTCTCACCTGGAGATGTTGTCAAACCAGCAGTATTGAGTGCGTTCAATCCCTTGCCTGAAAACGTACCCACCAATCGTATTGCGGTCGCCAAATGGCTGACTTCACCAGAAAATCCTTTGACGGCTCGCGTTGCCGTGAATCGTTTCTGGTCAGAACTGTTTGGCGCAGGTTTAGTTGTGACAGAAGAAGACTTCGGAACACAAGGTGAACTGCCCAGCCACCCCGAATTACTCGACTGGCTGGCAACGGAGTTTGTCCAGAATGGCTGGGACATGAAAGCAATACTCAAAACGATTGTAATGTCGAGTACCTACCGTCAGTCTTCGACAACAAAACCAATACACATCCAGAAAGATCCTCGTAATCGACTCCTTTCTCGCGGTCCACGTTTCAGGCTGGAAGCGGAAATGATTCGCGACCAAGCGCTACAATTGAGTGGGCTGCTTAATCGAAAGATTGGTGGACCTTCCGTCTACCCTGTTCAACCAGAAGGAATCTGGCGGGCAGCTTTTAACGGACAGCGGAACTGGGCCACCAACAAGGACGAAAATCGATTTCGCAGAGGTCTCTACACATTCTGGCGACGTACTGTCCCCTACCCTTCGATGGCGACCTTTGATGCCCCCAGCCGGGAAATCTGTACGATTCGACGTATTAGCACAAATACTCCGTTACAGGCTATGATTACATTAAATGACCCGGTCTTTATTGAGATCTCTCAAGCGTTAGGGCTACGCATTTTTAGAGAGGGTGGTGATTCTCCAGAATCACGCATCAAATACGGCTTAAAGCTTTGTTTGATTCGCCCTGCACTCTCCGAACAGATCGCCCCCTTACTGAAACTCTATGAATCAGAGTTAAAATACTATCAATCTCACCCTGAGGAAGCAGCGAATCTCGTTGAGAATTCGTTGAACCCTTTACCGGATCAATATAATAAATCGGAGTTGGCAGCCTGGACCGTCATCGCTAACGTTTTACTTAATTTAGATGGCGTTCTCACAAAAGGATAATGAAATGGACCTGAAGCACAAACGATTACAGGCAATCACCAGACGACATTTTCTGGGGAAAGGCTCTACTGGTATCGGCGCACTCGCTCTGAGTTCGATGTTATCCGATAGTCATAACGTCTCAGCCAACTCGCCCAGTCAACCCGATGCGACAAAATTCCGCATGCCCGCGAAAGCAAAGAGCGTGATTTTTCTACACATGGCAGGCTCACCTCCACAACAGGAATTCTTTGACTACAAACCTGAGCTGGTCAAACGCAATATGCAACCTTGCCCTGATTCCTTCCTGAAAGGGCGCGGCTTCGCGTTCATTAAAGGGCATCCCAAAATGCTGGGAACGCCCTATCAATTCAAGCAATATGGCGAGTCGGGCACTTGGATGAGTGAGCTACTGCCACACTTCCAAAAGGTAGCCGATGATGTCACCGTCATCAAATCGATGCACACCGACCAATTTAATCATGCACCAGCCCAACTCTTCCTCTACACGGGGACTCCTCGTTTCGGAGGTGCCTCCATGGGTTCCTGGATTACCTATGGGCTTGGCTCGGAAAACAAAAATTTACCGGGCTTCATGGTGTTATTGAGTGGTCCCAGCGATCCAAGTGGTGGTAAAAGCCTTTGGGGGAGTGGTTTTCTGCCCTCAATATTTCAAGGTGTTCAATGCCGAACAACAGGCGATCCGATTCTGTATGTAACCAACCCGAAAGGGATCAATCGTGAAGTGCGTCGGCGCAGTCTGGATGCATTAAAATCACTGAACGAATTCGAACTCAAACAATTCGGTAATCCGGAAACCTTAACGCGCATCAATCAATACGAACTTGCCTTCCGGATGCAGATGTCCGTTCCGGAGGCGGTTGATCTAAGCAGTGAAACAAAGCAGACCCATGAATTATATGGTACGACAGGCGATGCCCCTTCTTTTGCCAATAACTGCTTATTAGCCCGCCGCATGGTGGAACGAGGTGTACGGTTCATTCAGTTATTCGATTACGGCTGGGACATGCATGGCACGGGAGCCGGCAACGATTTAATTACAGCTGTTCCTCGCAAAGCAAAAGAGATTGATCGCCCCCTCTATGCTTTAATCACTGATCTCAAACAGCGAGGCTTGCTCGATGAGACTCTCGTTGTCTGGAGCGGAGAATTTGGTCGAACGTCAATGAACGAAGAACGCAACGGCTCAAAATTCCTTGGTCGCGATCACCATCCTCACTGCTACTCCATTTGGATGGCCGGTGGTGGCATTAAAGGCGGCATGTCCTACGGCGCAACTGACGAACTCGGTTATTTCATCGCCGAAAAGAAAACCAGTGTTCGCGACCTGCAAACCACGATTTTACATCTGACCGGCCTGAAATCTCGAAAACTAAAGGTCCCTTATCAGGGTCTGGATCAACGGCTTATCGGTCCCGCTGATGAAGATCATTTATTGAAAGAGATTCTGGCTTGAGACAATAAAAGTAGCTGGTCTCGTTCATACCAGCTACTACTCAAGAAATCCGCTATACCATCTCGCCCGATCAATCAACTGCGGCCCCTCTGGTTGTGAGACACGTTTCTCTTCTTTACAGTTCTCTATTAGTCGTCGAGGCACTGGATTGGCCAGTCAACTTTCGGGTGAGAGTTTGATGAATCACATATATGGAACTGATTGATTAGCGATACCTTTTTTGGCCGGGATGCACTCACTACTCATGAGCAACCAGATGAGAATATTTGAAGTTTTTTTTGGATAAAGAAAGTTTTTGTGTCCAAATATTCTCCGTATGATGCTTTATCTTTATCAGTAGGAGTTCTAACAGATTTCCTACACCATTTTGCGACTCACTTCTAGAATGTCGGGCCTCATAACATTCAGTAATTTATTAAGATGCGTAAGATTCTTAATGAGATTAATAATTCAAGTCTCGTAGTAATTGCTCCAGAAAACCCCACTTTGCATGAAATTCACATAGATTTCTTAATTAATCAGATGTATATTAATAAACTGATGTATTAATTTGGACTCTACTGAATCAGTTTACGCTAAACAATTATTTTATTGAAAGTTAGGCTCACATTATTTGCCCTAAGTTTAGGTCCGCTCCTTTGAACTGTCAAAATTTATCTCTTTTGAGATCAACATTATTTATTGATATTCATTCTTTATTTTTCAAAGGAAATAAAAGATGCGACGCTCGAAAAATTCCGGTTTTACTCTGATTGAACTACTCGTGGTGATTGCAATTATCGCCATTCTCATTGCTCTATTGTTACCCGCCGTACAACAGGCGCGCGAGGCTGCCCGCAGAAGCCAGTGTAAGAACAACATGAAGCAACTTGGGATCGCGATGCATAACTACCACGATGTATTCCAGATGTTTCCCATCGCTTCTTCAGTAGCGCCGCCTGTCGCTGATGGACCTCGTAACAGAAATATGGACAAAGTTCATGCCTGGCCGTGGGGAATGCGAATTTTACCGTATATCGATCAAGCTCCGCTTTACAATCAACTTGATGTTGGTAGCTCCAGTATCACCATTCCCACTGCGGATCTCAGCGTGACCACTGATTTTCTCACAGCCCAGACTCCCGGCTCCATTGAATCGTTGCTCACAACGACCATACCCGTTTATCTCTGTCCCTCTGCAACAGGTAAAAATGTCAACCACTACCAACACAATCTGGGAACCATGATGTATGCGATGACGTCAAGGTTCGCCGTCTACCCTAATACAGACAATCCTCTTGGGATTTCAACTGCCGACGTACTTGACGGAACATCGAATACGATTTTGATGGGTGAAAAGGCGTTGATGGAAGCACCTTTCGTTTCAATCGGTGCGACCTGGGCATCGCATCGCCCTGCTGGGTCGCGTATTGGTATTGTGCACCACACGAGTGCAATCAATACTCCGTTTGACGGAACTCGCGACGCGGCAAACAATATTTATATTGAGAACACTCCCTTGGATGTCACTCGTGCAGTCATTGCCAGTGCACACACCGGTGGTGCCCACGTATTGATGGCTGACGGCGCAGTACGATTTGTCAGCGAAAATATCCAAGATGACCCATCAAGATCGCTTATAGGGAACTTCCTTTATTCAAACTTATTTCAACTGGAAGACGGCAACACTGTTGGCGAATTTTAGCCTTGACCAACAGGTGTATTCGTGAAGTGAATTTAACAAAATACGGAGGAGGACGAACGTTGAAACTGGCATCTTGTTTGATGATCTGTTCCCTATTTTTACTGACTGGTTGCGGAGGAGATGGTCGACCGACACTCGTCCCAGTCGATGCCTCAGTGACTCTGGATGGACAACCTTTGGATGGTGCCACCATCGCATTCATACCAAATGAAGGAAATCCCATTCAGCGCGGATCAAATGCAAACTCCACCGCTGGTGGAAAATTTACAGTCGGAACTTATACCAAAGATGATGGAATTCCCGTTGGCAGTTATAAAGTCACTGTGATCAAGAAGGAACTTGTCAGCAAATTGACTGATGATTTTAACTCCGAAGATCCGGCAGCCAGTTCAAAACCCATAAAGTATAAATGGATTACGCCCCAATCATATTCAATACCTGAAGAATCCGGACTGAACGTCGAAATCACGTCTGACGGAATGTCCCCTTCCACAATAGCCCTGACTTCTGATGGAGCAGGTCCTGTTGTCGAGACTGTTGGCGGTCGTGCCGCCAATGAACCTTAATTAAGACGTTATTTTATTTTTATTCATTTTTCAGCTTAGAAGGAGATGTCCATGAAGCTCCAAAAAAGAAACGCGTTCACACTGATTGAATTGCTGGTGGTGATTGCCATCATTGCAATTCTAATCGCACTGTTGCTGCCAGCAGTACAGCAAGCACGCGAAGCAGCCCGTCGTACAGAATGTAAGAACAAACTCAAACAGTGGGGCCTGGGACTGCATAACTACCATGATAACTACCAAACGTTCCCACCAGGTACCATGGGCCTTAACAATAGCTCTACAAACCCCTGCAATAACCACCCGTGGTCTGTACGGGTATTGCCCTTTGTAGATCAAGCTCCGTTGTACAACACATTTAATTTCAGCTTATATTATAATGACACGTCTGGTTCGCCAACCAACCAATCACGCCGCGATGAAAAGTTCCCACTCATGCATTGCCCCAGTGCCCGTACTCGTGACAGAAAACCTTCAAATCAAGCTGAAGGCTGGACAATCCACTACTATGGAATTGCAGGCCCTAAGGGAGTTCGCCCTGCCCCGTTAACTGGTAATTGGCCAAGAAAAAATGGAAATAGTTTGACAAGCAATCATGGAAACCATAGTACCAGTGGAATCCTGTTTCGACAGAGTAATGTTGCGATTCGCGATATTACTGATGGGACGACGAATACCTTTCTACTGGGAGAAATTTCATCGAAACCGACCGGTTCCAATAGCTATCGCGCCTGGATCCAGGGTGCCAGTAACGGCACCGACGGCTTTGCCAGCTACGCGTGTAAGAACCTCAAAGATGGAATCGGCCCCTCCGGCTGGGATAGTGGAAATGCGGATCGCCTCTTCAACGATGTGGACTTCGGTAGTAATCATACAGGAGGCGCTCACTTCCTGATGGCAGACGGTTCTGTTCGCTTTATATCTGAAAACATCAACTTTGCCACCTATCAGGCTGCTGGTAGTCGTGACGATGGTTTGACACTGCAAATCAACGAATAAGCCTTTCTTATAATTCTGAATCAGCCACCTCGCAAACGGTTTTCTGAGGTGGCTGTTCATTTCCCCTACAACATTAAGCAGAAGAACATGAAGATATTCGTAACAATGATGATCGGTCTCTCATTTCTGTTTTTGAGTGCTTGCGGTGAAAACGGTGTTGAGCGACATGAAGTATCTGGGACAGCAACATTTGACGGCCAACCCATTGTATTTGGTACAATTCAATTCATCCCAAAGCTGGATAATGAAAAGGAAGCACCAACAGGAAGCGCAACAATTGAAAACGGAAAGTACCACACAGATGAAGGTCAGGGAATTGTAAGTGGCCCACATGAAATCCGCGTGACAGCATACCCGTCTAAACTAGTCGATTCCGAAGACGAAACAGCGGAAGTTGAAACTGTTGAACCAATTTTCGTTGGCTATTCCCTAGAGGCTTCAATTGAACCTCCCTCGTTTGATGTAATCGTTCCCGCCGAGGCTGAAGGTTATAACTCAGCAAACACAGGTACAACTAGTCGCTCTATAAACGATCCCTAAAAAGTGCCATCCGTTTATTGATTATCTTCAATTGGCCACAAAATCTGATACCGTATAGCCACTCTTTCTCGCGATTGGTCAATCAAGAATCATATTCTTTTGCAACAGCGTGGTCATTTCGTAAATAGTGATCAAGACGGAACTTGTAAACTCTCTTCAAACACGGCTCGTCAAACCGCTTATAGAGATCACCATTCTATAGATTTTTCAGTTACAATATCCAATTTATTTAGGTATCAGTACCTATAGTAAAGGATGAAGAAAAAACATTACAATTTGAATGAGAGTTTTATTTGACTGCCTCCTCTTCCTGGCCAATTTACGTTCGACAGACTTGGGCTGATTTTTTACGAGTCTGTATCAATAAAAGATACATCGCAGAGAAGGAGAACAACGAATCATGAAACGATTCTCATTTCTATTGATTACTTTTACTGTAATTCCCATTTTGGCACTTGCCGAAACAAATGAGGGCAGTTCAAGTGTGGGTCGATACAATATTGTCGCTACGAATGAAGGTCTCTATTTTTTAGATACAGCGACCGGATCGCTCTGGCTTAAGAGGGGTCACGGAGCTTGGATACAAATTGAAAGCCCTGTCACTTGGAAATCGAATCAAATAAAACAATCGAACAAGCCAGTTACTCTGACACTTCCCCAAGAGGGAGTCACAATACCAATGATTCAAAGAGAGCGACGAAAAGTTCCCGGTTCGTCCGGCACACTTTCCGTTCAACTGGGCGACATTACAGCCGGACAAGTTTTTGTAGAAGTAGTCGACATCAATGGGAATTATTTGGCAACACGCACTTCGTTAAAGAACAATGAATTCCTGAAATTTAAATTAGATGGGGAAGACGTTTATCTCCAGATCTTTGATATGGTAAACAATTTGATTGGCGAAGACATCTGCAAAGTTCGTCTCTCATTTGAGAAGCCAAATAAGAAGTCGAAAAAAGAGAAGCCTGAGAAGGCGATAGAAAAGCAATCAAACAAATCATAGAATGAGAGTGACAGATTTCCTGATTGTTAGTTGAGGTCAAGTAAGCTTGAAGAATCCTGGCTTTCCATGTTCCAAAACGTTTCATATTTCAAGACACTCATAATTGCAGCCTATTGTCTCTTCGGAGTCACTATTGCGCATGGACAAACGAAACTGGTTCAACCAGCAGTCGGCACTACGCTTGTTCAATCGCTCGTTTTTCCAGGTCAATTGCAAGGTGAAGAAGGGTTGATCATTGTTCCCGAGAATCGTGAGAATCCATCGGGCCGGATGATCAGCGTTCATTACCTTCGATTTCCAGCAAAGGAAACGGTCGGTTTACCCCCAGTTTTCGTATTACCTGGCGGTCCTGGCCAGTGCATCACAGTCGAAGATATTCAACAGGGCTTACGGCAGAAGCGTTATAACAAGATTTCTGAAATTGTTGCCTTCAATCGAAACCGCGATGTGATCATTGTCAATCAGCGTGGAAACAGTCGAGTGCCAGGAATTCACAGCCTGCCCTCAACATGGTTCGCGAAACCTGGAAAGAGTTCAGAACCAATGTCATTCGAGAAATCATCACGGCGACTGGTTGCAGGTCTTAAGGCTTCACTGAAAAAATGCGAATCCCTGAATATCGACACGAGGGGTTATGACATTCTGCATCTGATTGATGATGTGGACGCGATACGCCGTGTTTATGGATATGAGAAGATCGCATTACGTGGCAGTAGTTTTGGCTCTCAATGGGCTCTCGCGTATCTAAAACGGAAGCCGAAGCATGTCGACCGGATGATTCTATCCGGTGTTGAGCCATTGGACCATGGTTACGACAGTGCCGATGGTATTTGGAACGTATTCAAAAAAATCGAGGAGGAAGCGCGTAAGTCCAAGGATGTAAAATTACCTGACGTAGGGCTTTTAGGGGCAGTACGAGCAGTGATCGCGCGCCTTGAGGAACAACCGGTACGAATTCGTGGACATCATCCAAGAAAGAATTATACCGCGAAAGTCGTAATTGGAGCTGATGACTTTCGGCATTACCTCACTCGTCCGATTCTTGACGCTCCGATCCATTCGCGGAAGATGCTTGAATTCTGGCCGAAATTTGTGCTGGAAATCTATCGGGAAGACTATCAGTATCTTGCTGCAAAGATCATTGACGATCGCCCTGAGTACCAACATCATAGTTTACTGCTGACACTCGTCGATAATAGCCTTGGGATTACCGCAAATCGCGAAACAAAACTACAATCTGAGTCAGCCTATCGGTGGCTCGGCGATCAGAATTGGTTTTATAAAGCAACGCGTAATGTAACTCCCACACCGGTAGTCAGCGATGAGTTTCGTCAACCTAGTGTCAATCAGACACCAATATTAATGATTCATGGGACACTTGACCTCGCAACACCAATTGAAAACGCAGAAGAATTGTTACCGTACTTTCCCCAAGGACATCTCATCACTGTCAAAGGAGGTACTCATGCGGCAACACATCATGCCGCTAGTGTTGATCCGGATTTTTTGGAGTATTTATCTGAATTCATGAATTCCAATGATCCATCAAGTATCGTTCAAAAGATCCCGAATACGATATTCCTCCCTGCATTGCAATTCAAAACTAGTAAAGATCGCTCACTATTCTTTGAACTGATACAGAAAAAAGACAATCATCAAACAAAGTAATTTCTGAACTCCACTTCCGCTACAAGACCTGGTCCTATTTACGTTTGTACTAGATTCTCAAGATGGTGTAGGCTACGATAGAGCAAAGTCACACTGCCGGTAATAACGTAAAAGGTAAGATGTCTACATCCCATTTACGTTTCTCTCCAACTCCTTTGGTAATACTCGCATCAGCTCACTGAAACTAGAGGTTCGCTAGAAAATGTTCTCATCAAATCACTGTTTTCTGAGAAACCGAACGCTCCTTGTTATATTTTTTTTCTGTGATGTACTTCTTCTAATCGCGTTACCTGGTTGCTCTCAATCCGAACGTGACCAAACTTCGCCTACTTTTGAAAAACAAACGACAAAAACCCAGGATTCTACCCTCTCTCAGCCAGCAAATGATGTTACAGAATCGTTGGATGTCACACAAATCTCTCAGTCGTCCCCCTCATTGCAGGCACAACATTCGGGAAAAGTGAATCAAATCCAGTCAGACAAACAAACCAAATCTACAGATAAGACACCTGTGCTACAAGCGAAACCGCTGTTGGCACCTTTCAGTCAACTTAGTGCCCAAGACATGCAACTTGCATGGGCTTCATCAATGAATCTTGAAGTCCTGAAAATCAATAGTTTAGGAATGCAACTGACATTGATACCACCTGGTGAGTTTATGATGGGATCTCCTGTCACTGAAGAGGAAAGTCAAAAGACGGAAGTTCCACATCGTGTACAAGTCACGAAGCCATTTTATCTGGGGAAATTTGAAGTTACTCAAGCTGAATATCAAAAGGTCATGGGAGAAAATCCGAGTTGGTTTTCCAAAAATGGTCGTGGGCAAAATAAAGTTGCAGACCAAAACACCGACCGATTTCCTGTAGATTCTGTCAGCTGGCATAATGCAATTGTCTTCTGCCGTAAATTGTCAGAACGGGAAGGAAAGACGTACCGACTTCCTACCGAAGCAGAATGGGAGTATGCGTGTCGCGCAGGAACGACAGGACCATTTCATTTTGGAACGATTAATAATGGCCGATTCAGCAACTCAGATGGGAGATATCCTTATGGAACAAATGCAAAAGGCCCCTTTCTGGCTCGAACGACTCAAGTGGGATCTTACAAACCAAATGCATTCGGTTTATTTGATATGCACGGAAATGTTTTTGAGTGGTGTGCTGACTGGTTTGACCCTCAGCTCTATCATCGACGGCAAGGAAAGCTGACCAGCAATCCCTTCGTGTCTACTAAGACTCGTTTTGTGACCACTCGAGTCTTAAGAGGCGGTTCGTGGTTTAAAGGTAAAGACCTACACAGTCGTTCTGCCTACCGTCGTGGAAATTTACCTTCATGGAAAGGACAAAATATTGGTTTTCGAGTCGTTCAGGAAGCGAATTATAATAGTCGCCCAACTGAAATTGTGGAATCCCGCAATGCGAACAAGAAAGACTTCGTAACAATTAATGATCCGAGAGCAGGAAAGCTGGTTTACATTCCTGCCGGGACTTTTTTGATGGGAGCCCATGCTAATGAAAAAGAGTCAAGGCCCTCTGAAAGACCGCAACATAGTGTGCAGATCAAAAAAGGATTTTATATCGGGGAGCACGAAGTAACCTTTTTACAGTTTCGAAAGTTTGTTGCAGAAACGAAGTACATAACCGACGCTGAAAAAGTCCCTAAAGGGGGAGCAGGATATGATGCCCGTCGACAAGAAATTGTAAACCATGATCCTCAATTTTCTTGGAGAAATACAGGGTTTAAGCAGGAAAGTAATTCACCTGTCGTCAATGTGAGCTGGAATGATGCAGTCGCCTTTTGTAAATGGTTATCAGCGAAAGATGGAAAATACCATTTTCGTTTACCTACCGAAGCAGAACGTGAATATGTTGGCAGAGCGGGAACAATCATGCCTTACGGATGGGGAAAAACGTCAGAATCTCTCATTGGAAATGAAAATATTTCTGATCAATCTCTAGCAAAGATTCTTAGTAATAAATCGTTCCACAAAAATCGATGTGGAAAAGGAGATGATGGCTACCCATTCAATGCGCCTGTTGGCTCATTCAAGCCTAATCCCTTTGGTTTATATGACGTTCATGGCAATGTTTCTGAATGGTGTAATGATGTGTATGTGGAAGACCGTTACTTGATTTCCGATAGTCGTATTCCAACAAACGGAAAGAAACGAGTGCTTCGAGGTGGTTCAAGTAATTACTGGCCCATTGATTGCCGTGTTGCCAGAAGAATCGGAGTTCCAGCAACCGAGACGCGCTGTGATCGTGGTTTTCGGGTGGTACGTGAGGAACTGCCCGGACCAGTTACAAAGTCGATTGTAATCGCTCCCGACTCGCGCCCCCATCCAAGTAAAGTTGTTCAGCCTAAATCCTTCGTGCGTGAAGTGATTCAATTCCAACCATTCCCGATGGATGAACCGGTCACCTCTTTTACGATCTCGGAGGACAACCGCTTGCTGATCTGCTCGCATCAGGCGGCAAATCAAGTTTCAATATGGGATGCAATATCAAAAGAAAAAGTGGCGATATTGTCTACGACAGCG
This sequence comes from Gimesia aquarii, assembly GCF_007748175.1. Classification (NCBI taxonomy): domain Bacteria; kingdom Pseudomonadati; phylum Planctomycetota; class Planctomycetia; order Planctomycetales; family Planctomycetaceae; genus Gimesia; species Gimesia aquarii. The sequence continues at coordinate 4,838,165 of NZ_CP037422.1, read as the reverse complement.
CCCCGATCTATCTTGAGTCGTGGAAACCAATTACTTGTGGCAAACGACGGTGAAGGAACAATCAGCGTTTTTGAGCAAGAAAATAATTGGGCTCTTACGAATCAACTGGAAGTGGAAAAGCCGCATATTGTTCATCTAAGTGCAGCAAAAGGGAAGTTTTTTAAAGGCGATCTAATCGTTACTTGCCATGGGCAAGGTAATAAGGCATCTTACCATGATTGTCATATCTATCATTTAAATGTGAATACCGGCCGCGACAAGCATGTCTCAAGGTCTGCTATGGCGACTTGTAGTTACGATGGCCGGATAGTGATTACTCAAGGATCGTTCAACCTTAGCCCGTCTGGAGGAATCTCCGCGTTTGCCTGGAAAGATTTCATTTCTGGTGAGTCTCCAAAACCCATCTATCGAGGAGGGATTCCCCAAACCCCTTATGCATATCAGATCCATCCCGGATCTTTCTGGGTTGCCAATAATAATATCTTTGGTGGTATTCCCCTTGCCAACATCAAGCGAGGTCTGGGCTACATCCTGATTGCCGATCGCTCCAAAAAAATGATCTATTCAGTGACGAAAGAACGCATCCATGCACATCGCCTGAATGTGACAGTCGATGAAGTTGATGATCGCAAAGTTCAATTTCCGAAAGGAGAATTCAGCAGGATTTATCACAATATCTATCGAATCCGTGATTATCTTCTCGATCATCCGATTGCCTTCACAACCAATGATGTCACTCACTTTTTTGTGATTGATATGGAAAAGAATTTAATACTGTCTGGAAGCACTCCTGCGTTTAGCGAATCGAAAAGCAAACTGACTACTTCCCCGTCAGATACTGATCCACCTACATCAACTCCGACTACGGGCAATGCGGTTGCCAGACAATCAGATCTCCTACCCGCACGGATTGCGGAAGGAGAAGAGTTTAATCATTCATTGCCTGAAAAAACAAATACAAAATATCATTTGATGAATGGTCCAAAAGGTTTGAAACTGGAAAATAATATTGTAACTTGGAGGCCTGATTCTGACGACGTTGGTTCTCACGAACTAAAATTCAAATTAACCCAGGGAGATAAGATTTCATTTGCTTGGGTTAATCTTGAAGTGGTTTCTCAAGACCTAATCAAACATGCCGGTTCTTTAGCCTCTGTTGATTCTTTTTCGCGTCTCACATTAGAACCTGATTTATTTAAACTCGTGCCGACAAACGGCCACCAATCTCTGTTGCTCTTACAAGGTGACTCTGTAAAACGGCTCAAAGGAGACGGAATTCAAATCGTACAGAAGTATCAGCTCCCTCAGCGTTACAATTTCCTGGCAGAGCGCAAGAATACGTTTCTCGCTTTGGACCAGAGTCAGAAACAACTTGATCTCATCGACCAAAACACTCTAGAAATCACCAGAAGTATTCCGTTAAAACTGTCTAATCTCACCGTGATGGAGATCACCGACCTGACAGTTCACCCAGAATTACCCGTCAGCTATGTGACCGTCAAAATACAGGGAGAGCAACCCCGCTATCGAGTGCTGGTTGTTGATGAACAAAAGGGGGAGGTTTCTGCACCTGATGAGATGCTGGGAACCTGGGTCCGAGTCGACCCTGCCGGAAATATGCTCTATGTCGGCTACAAAGATTTATTTCGGAAAGGAACACGATTCCAGATTAACCCTCGCTGGCAAGTTCTGGAGATTCCCGAGTATGGAAGTATCGACTTCTTATTCAGCTATAATCTGCGTAATGGGTTCCCATATCTCAGGCAATATATTCCTAAAGCAGGCGCGAATGGAACGGGGATCTGTATCTCTCCTGACGGTCAACGTCTCACTTATCTTTCAATCGGAGGTACGCCTGCCCGTTCCAATAATCTTGCTGGCTGGAAAACGAACAATCTCAAGAAAACTCCTATAGTATATAAAACGAAAGATCGAGCCACTACAACTCTGCTGGCATTTCATCCGATGCTCAATCTTGTCGCTGTACCGGGAGGCAAATCTGCTATTATTTATGATCGAGAAACAGGGCAAGTCATTGAGCGAAAGCTCTTAATAACAACTTCTGGATTAGGTGAAGTTACAGTCGAAAACTTATTTTTTTCTCCCGATGGATTGTCTCTGCTATTTGTCTGTAATGAAAAATTAGAAGGACGCTACCTGCGAAGTGTTCTACTGAAACTGAGTCCTGAGGAAAAAGTTCGAATTCGCGAAGGAGTGAAGATCACTTCACAGAAATCGTTGATTGCAAATTATAAACAAGTTGTGAATCAGTTAGAAATTGACTCACTCGGTCCAGCACTGAAAGCAAAAAAAATTACTTCACAAGAAATCGCAAAACAGTTTAATCAATCTGTTGTACTCATCAAAAGTAATGAAGGCTCCGCATCAGGTTTTGTAGTAGGCCAAAGTGGTTTTATTTTAACTTGTGCCCATGCGGTTCCTTTCGACGGTAAAATTATCGTTTCTTATATGTCAGGAAAAACTAATCCGAAAAGCAAACAGGAATCTGAGGCGGAACTGGTTCATATTGATCAGGGTCTTGATCTTGCACTGATGAAAATGAAAGGAACATTCGATTTAAAAACAGTATCACTCGATGATCAGAAAACTGTCGAATCTGGTGAACTAGTGACTGTCATCGGCAATCCAAGTACAGGAGATACAATCCTTTCTCAAACTCTTACAACTGGTGTTGTCAGCAACCCTATGCGTATCCTGAGAGGGCAACCGCACATTCAGATTTCTGCAGCCGTGAATCCAGGTAACAGTGGTGGTCCCGTATTCGATGACCATGGAAACGTGATCGGTTTAGTCGTTCTCAAAGCAAACATTGAAGGTGCCGGTTTTGCAGTACCTTCAACTCAGCTGCGGGGTTTTCTACAAGCTGTCATAAAAAAATCGAAACCTGCGAATTAACATAACTTATCACCAACCCCTGTAGAATTGTTTTTTCAGTTCTCTTTCCCAACGATTCTCTGTTTCCTAAACTTGGGCAGGGTTAATCAGATCAGAATGTGGCAAAGTCAAATAACTCAAGAAAGATACTACAAATGAGCTCAAAAGTTGCATTAGTCACAGCTGCAGGAAGCGGTATGGGAGCTGCCATTGCCCGCAAACTAGCTGACCTTGATTACAAAATTGCGATCTTGTCTTCTTCGGGAAAAGGTGAAGCTCTTGCTACAGAGTTAGGAGGCATAGGTATCACAGGATCAAATCAAAATACGGCTGATCTCAAACGTCTTGTGGATACCGCTATGAATTCATTTGGCAGGATTGATGCGGTCGTCAATAGTGCCGGTCATGGGCCAAAAGGAAAAATTCTCGAAATCACTGATGAGGATTGGCACTTGGCGATGGAAGTGTATTTGCTCAATGTCGTTCGCATCGCGCGGTTGGTGACACCGATCCTAAAAGTCAATGGTGGAGGCCCAATTGTGAATATCTCTACCTTCGCTGCTTTTGAACCCGAACCGGCGTTTCCTACTTCCGGTGCGTTTCGCGCCAGCCTCGCTGCTTTCACAAAACTCTTCGCAGGTGAATACGCAAAGGACAATATCCGCATGAATAATATTCTGCCAGGATTTATAGATAGCCTTCCAGAAAAAGAAGAGTTTCTTAACCGCATTCCTCTGGGTCGATATGGTACAACTGATGAAATTTCAGAAACCGTCGCTTTTCTTCTCTCTGAGGGAGCAAAATACATTACCGGGCAAAACATTCGTGTTGATGGAGGTATTACACGATCTGTCTGATGAAAATTCGTTACTTTTTGCGATCGCTTTTTTAGAACCAATACAAAGTACCCTTGCAAATCAAGCAAGCGTTCATTTGGTTCCTACTTCCTGTTCTTTTTCACAGTTTCTCCTGACTCATCTTTTCCATAGACCCGTTTCCAGGCTATTGAAGTCAGAATAACAAAAACAATGTTTACAGCCGACATGACAAAGATATACCAAAGCATAAAGTTAGAAAATGCTGACTGCCAAACATTCTTTCTCCAAAACATAATCCCAATCGCTATCAGTGCTGTGACACCATTACTTGTTCCGTATAACTGAAATGAGTACTTTGGAAAGCGCTGGCTTAGTTGGGCCGCAATGAAACTGACACAAATCGCCGAGATTGTCATCGCTGCTAAGATCAGCCAATCTCTTGCAATCAGTGGTAAGATGGCGGGAATCGTCATCACCAATAGCGCGCTGAGAGAGAAGACTCCGAATATTTTAAAGGCAATTGATCCATTTTGACCCGATTCGATCAGCGGTCTTAATGGAGTATCAGTTCCCTCTTCTTTACGAATACGTTCGATTTGTTTTCCCATTTTCCGACAATACAGAACCCAGGGTATTAAAAACAAAACCATCATCGTAGCTGGGATCATCGCACGCAATGAGGGAGGTTCGATGTATTGCTGCCACCAAATCGATGATACAAGGGCTGCAATAAGGGCCAGAAGACCACAAAACGCGAACAAGAAACCACGCCGCAACAATTCTCGCTCGCGTTCTGAACGAGTTTCATCAACTGCCAGCTTGGTTAACCAGGCGATCACGGGCAGATTCAAAAGTGGGCCTAGAAAAAAACTACTCCATCCACTCGCTGCCCCAGCCCCCACAGCGGATTTCACTACTGTATCAGTCACTGTTTTTGCCACGGTTGTCGTCGCGGTTGTCACCCCAGCCGCGGCCGCTGGCTTGGTTGCTGCTCCTGACAGTCCTAACAAAACAGCTCCTGTAAACAGTTTTGTCGGTTTCGAATCGGAGAGTGCCGACGCAACAACCGCTGCCAGATGTTGTTGTACCATTTTCCGGCCTCGCGATAATCGCTGCTTTACTGCATCTTCAGATAAGTCCAATGCTTCTGCCACACGCGCGACCGATTGCTCTTCACGATAGAACAGAACTAAAGGCTCACGATACGTCTCAGGAATATCAGCCAACGCCTGCCATGCCAACTTTTCTTCTTCCACGCTCACCGCTCGCTCACTCGGAGATTCTGTTTCTGCAGGAACGTCAGGAACCGCATCGAGATGTGTTGCGCGGGTAATGCTACGTCCTGGTCTTTGTGTCGATCGATTAGCCAGATTACGAACGATCGTGCAAATCCAGGCCTTGAATTTACTGATGTCTTTCAAGTCGCTCAGTTTTTGCCAAGCTAGAATGAAGGCATCTTGAGCCAGATCTTCACTTTGCGCCAGATTACCACAACGGTTGTATGCCACAGAACAAACAAGCGACTGATAGCGCTCAACAATCTGACCATAGGCATTTTGATCGCCTTGCCCGGAAAGTTGAATGAGTTTGGCGTCGGTTATCTCTTTCAAGTCGTTAGAATTGATTGATTTCATAATAAGCCTTTCGTGGTTAGTGTTCACATTATACACTAGAGACCATTAGGCTTTGGCAGGTGACATCATTTTCTTCAAATTCTCAAATAGATGGAAAATACTAATATTATTGAGCAAGGTGTAGTTTGAATCTGGAAAAGACCACAATGTATCGTCGCAATAAGTATGAGAAACTCATTAAGTGTTTCTTGAGATTTACGTTTTGTTTATTCTATAGTTCACCTGTTATTTCGATTGCGGCAACGCCGCCAAATATTCTACTGATTGTTTCTGAAGACAACGGAACTGAGCTAGGGTGTTATGGAGATCCTTATGCCCAAACTCCACATCTGGATCGATTGGCTTCAGAAGGTGTTCGCTTTGAGAACGCGTTTGTACCTTACTCGGTCTGCTCCCCCTCACGTGCCTGTTTTCTGACCGGACTGTATCCTCATCAGAATGGTCAGATCGGTTTAGCAACCCATAAGTTTGCAACTTACAATTCGGACATACCAAACTTTGTGACTCTACTTAAATCAAACGGTTATCATACTGGATTGATTGGAAAACTACATGTGAATCCTGAGTCGGCATTTCCCTTCGATACGCATACAATACGCGGGGCGAATTTTAATCGTAAACAGACTGTCACAGATTACGCAAAAGAGGCGGCTGCATTTTTCGGAGCATCTAAAGGCAAACCATGGTTTCTTTCAGTGAACTTTCCTGATGCTCACTTACCATTCATCCGAAAGATTAACGGACGCCCAACGAAACCTGTTTCAGAGAAGGATGTAAAACCCATGCCCTGGGTGGGTGTGAATACACCGAGACTACGCAAACAGGTGGCAAATTATTATAATTGCCTCGCACGGCTTGACGAGGGCGTAGGCTTGTTGCTTTCCGAATTGGATCAATCCGGACAGTCGGATAACACCATCGTCTTTTACTTTGGTGATCACGGCGCTCAATTCCCCCGCGGCAAAGGAACCGTTTATGAGGGTGGCCTGCGTGTCCCTCTAATTGTTCGCTGGCCCAGAGTGGCAAAAGCAGGGCAAGTTCGAAAGGAACTCACTTCCACCATCGATATACTGCCGACAGCACTGAAAGCTGCAAGTATCAAAGCGCCGACCCGTCTACCGGGCTGGGATTTAAAACCTTTGCTTATCAACTCCAGACCGCCTCAGTGGCGTCAATACCTGTTTGGTTTCACGACCGGTTCTTTTCCTCGAAACTGTTTCATCCAGCATTCTCTACGAGATGACCGTTATAAATTAATCTCGAGTCCGAGACCTGGTACAGAAAACCTCGATGCGGGTAGCTATCTTGATGAAGCACACCCACATTTTGTTATTTCGGGTGCGACAGCCAAAGACCAATCGACAGCAAACGAAACTGTGAAGCAGGCATTTGCAATCTGGTCGCGACCACCGCGTTACGAATTGTATGATCTGCAGAAAGATCCGTACGAGTGGAATAACCTGGCCGATGATCCCGCACATGCTGAGATTAAATCGCGACTCATCAAAGCTCTGATTAATCTACAGGAACGCACTCGCGATCCTTTTCTCGATCAGAAAAACGTCGATGAGTTTGTCAAAGAACAACTGGCTAACCGCGATATGAAATACCGTAAGCAGAAAAATTTTCGCTGGTCGTATCTCGAAACCTTTCCGCAATGGCGCGCATTGGAATAATTTCACGTAGGCTTGCCACAAAAGGAGCACAAATAATGACTCAAAAACAGTGCTGTGTACTCATTTTAGCTGTAGGCTTCATTTCAAACGGCGCATTTGCTTTTACCGAAAATCCAGAAAACACATCTCGTAATCCCAAGTCATTAGAGGAACGCATTCTGACAATCACTGATGTTGTTTTACAACAACACATTGATCCGCCGACGCGACAAGAGATGATTTTGGCAGGTGTCAAAGCACTTTACTACGCTAACAACCATCAGGTCCCTAAAGGATTAAGCCAACGCATTTCTAATCTGACAACATCAGACCAATTCATAGTGTTCTTAAAAGACGTTAGTGCCGAGTTCGATAAAGAGCAGGATCTCGATGTGATCCTGACAAAAGGGGTATTGAGTTCTCTGCCTTGTGGAGCGCATTTAATCGATGCAAAAAACAGTAAGGTACAAGAACAACTTGCCGCCAATCGTTACGTGGGTGTCGGCATCGCGATCAGTATGAATCAACATGAAGGTTATCCAGCAATCCCCTCTGTGATCTATAATGGTCCAGCATGGAAAGCAGGCATTAAGCCTGGTACCTTAATCCTCAAAGTAAATGATAAATCCATGAAATCGAAGGCTCTGACACACGTGATTCAACATCTGCGAGGCGAAGCGGGCTCAGAAGTCACAATTTCTATTCGACAGCCCGGCTCTCAGGAATCGCGCACAGTAACAATGACACGCGGTCGCGTGTTTATTCCCACGGTCGAAGGTTCTCGAAAGGTCTCTGAAGGAGAGTGGCAATATACTCTCGATGCAGCCAGGGATATCGCCGTCTTCCGCTTCAGTCGTATCGGCCCCAGCACATTACATGAGTTACGTCAGATTGAGAACAAACTCCGAAAAGAAAAGATCAGCGGAATCATTCTGGATCTCAGATCGGGTAATGGCATCCTGCATGATACGATCATGGTCGCAGATAGTTTATTAGACGGTGGGGTTATCGGACATATTCAGTCCTTGGACTCAATCCAAAAACATGAAGCACGTCCAGGGGCTCTTTTCCAAAACATACCGCTGGTTGTGCTGGTCAGTAAACACACAAGTTCTGGTCATGTATTCCTGACTGCTGCTTTACAAGATAATAAACGAGCAATTGTGATTGGTGAACCAACTTCTGGCCAGACTTATGTCAGATCGACTGTCTCCCTCCCAAACCGGAATGATAAAATTGTCATGGCAACTGCCTTGATGCAACGTGGTGATGGAACGACACTCCTCACCCATCCTTTTCGCTCATCACCTTCAGTGAGTCACACCTTCGAGAAGACATCAAAGCTAAAGAAGAAATCTGGTTTCATCCTACCCGATCATCCTCTTCCCCCTAGCATTGTTAATTCAAACATAGTGAGAAGGGGTGAAAATAGTAAGAGACTTACTACATTACCACCATTATTTGAAAAGGCTATAGAAGCACTAAAAAATGACCATATTCAAGTTCCCTCTGCTACTACTAAGCGAAGAGTGAACAAGGCTACTTCTGGATCATAAAATGTATCGTCTCCGATTCATGATCATACTCATGCTGTTTGCAACCACAGGATGGCAATCCGACGCTGCAGAGTTAGAGCGTCGGCTCAGACGACCTGTGGCATTAACAGCTTCAGACAATTATAAATGGTCGTATGTCGCAAACCGAAATAGCGGCAGCATTACAGTAATTAATACAGCAGCCCTGTCGGCAGCCAATGAAATTGATGTTGGAGGACGACTCACAGATCTGGCCATACTTGACGACACTCATCTCTTGATATTAGACGAAAAGAATCACCAACTGGTCGTGCTGGCAGGTCAAGGGACTCATTGGAAAGTTGTATCAAGACTGGACATCGCCCAGTATCCCATCCAACTGCAGGTAGACCGCACGACAAAACGTTGCTTCATCGCATCGTTATGGTCACGAACTGTGACAGTTGTCGACCTGTCCAGAATCGATCACAAACCACTCTCTCAGAAAAATATCACAGCTAAACTGCAGATCCCTTTCGAACCCCACAAAATGTGCTTGGTTAAAGAGAGAAAGAAGCTGATTGTTGCGGGCTCTTTTCAAAATAAATTGGCTATAGTTGATACGGATAATTTGAAGTTGACCGTTACTAAGAAAATCCCTGGTCACAATATACGAGGCTTGGCGATCAGCAATGATGGAAAACGCGTATTGATAGCACAACAGGAACTGAACTCACTCGCGCGATCCACGCGCGATGATGTGCACTGGGGCAACATGCTCTCTAATCTGTTGGTTTCATTGTCTTTGGATGATCTCTGTCATTCAGAAGCCGACGTGTTGAAACGACGTGAAGTAATTCATCTGGGTGAACCGGGCAGAGCAGCTGGAGACCCGGGGCCAATCTACGTCTTGCCTAAAGGGAAATTAATAGTCGTACTTTCCGGTGTGGATGAAATTGCGATCAGTAACGACAAACATCATTTTGACTTCGAGCGAGTAGCCGTTGGACGACATCCCGTTGCTGCCATTTCAACACCCGATGGGCGTCTATTTGTCGCTAATCAATTTTCGGATTCTATTTCCATCGTTGATATGAATGGCACAAAGCAAATCGAGCGAGTCTCTTTGGGACCTCAGCGAGAATTGAGTCCCGACGAACGAGGAGAAATGCTGTTTTTTGACAGTCACCTTTCACATGATGGCTGGATGAGTTGCCACAGCTGCCACACAAATGGTCACTCGAGTGGCCAATTAAATGACAACTTAAGTGATGGTTCTTTTGGCGCACCTAAACGTGTACTGTCCCTGGTCGGAGTAGGACAAACAGGACCTTGGGCATGGGATGGAAAGGTACAGACTCTTTCACAACAAGTGAAAAATTCGATTCAGAAAACCATGCAGGGGTCAGCTCCCTCTGAAAAGCAAGTAGCTGATCTCGTCGCCTACTTGAATACACTGACACATCCCCCTGTGCTCACTGAATTGAGAACCGCTGCTCCAAATGAAACCATAATCAATCACGGTCGTCAATTGTTTCAGGCACTGGATTGCAAGCGCTGCCACGTGCCACCATTATACACTTCAACCGCGTCATACGATGTAGGATTGAAAGACTCGGCTGGGAATACGCGATTTAATCCTCCTTCATTACGTAACGTCGGTCGGCAAACGTCGTTCTTTCATGATGGGAGGGCTCTGACACTAAAAGATGTTTTTACGAAATACAAGCATCAAACGAATCGCACCTTGACCGAGGTGGAACTTAACGCGCTCCTGCAATATCTGACGTCACTTTAATCATTGATAGAAACTATTTTGGAGATATTGAATATTTTATATTATCGAGAAAGATTCCGTTCTAATCCCTTGAATTGTGTATGTGTGCCGAGATTTCAGATCCAATTTGGCTCCGAATTAATTTTCAGTGAGAAACACTCAGAAAACAAGCCGTTTCAGGCATGAGATTGACTTACGATATCATTCTGTTATCATCAACTGCAGGTGATTTAAAACCATAAGGAATGGGGAGTTAAGGAGTGCTGGCTCTGTTCGGCACACAAGGAAAAATGCTCATGTCGACATTCTGTTGTGTTAGGAAGATTGTGTTAGCCGGTATCTGCCTTCAGTTGGTTGGATGCAGTGATACTCCTGCCCCTGTCAACAGTCCCAAACCGGCTGGTAACCAAACTGCATCCTATGGATATGGTGGTTACGGAGGCTACGGCGATGTGAACGACATCCAATTTAAAGATGCTGTTGAGTCTAATGCTTCTGTCGAACAAAGTTTTGCCGGACTTGAGTTCATCGATACTGATGGTAAGCCGGTCCAACTTAGTAAATTTCTTGGTAATAAAAATCTAGTCCTGGTTTTTACGCGCGGCTTTGGAGGCACGATCTGCCCCTACTGTTCCACACAAACTTCGCGTCTTATTTCCAATTATGATAGCTTTGCCGATCGAAATACTGAAGTTGTCGTCGTCTATCCGTTGAGTAGTGACACCGACATCCCGCGTTGGGATGAGTTTCTCGCTGTTACACGTAAGAAACTCTCATCACCAGAGACGCCTGTACCGTTTCCGGTCTTATTCGACATTGAACTAAAAGCGGTCAACCAACTGGGGATTCAACGCCAGCTATCGAAGCCGGCAACTTACATCCTCGATCCACAGGGACAAATCCGTTTCGCCTATGTTGGTTCTACTTTAGCTGACCGTCCTTCTATCAAAGCCATGCTTGAGCAGCTCGACAAACTCAATTCCGATAAACCAGCTACTGAAGACAAACCGAGCAAATAATGTCATCTGAAGAGCCACCGCAAGATGATCGGGAATTCTTTTCCATTGCTGCCAAGCTGAACTTCATATCGACAGAGATGGCCCAGGATCTGACTGAAGAATTTGCCGCTGGAAATTCTCATCCCACACAAATGATCCTGCAAAAAGGATTACTCGATAATGTGGAGATCGATATCGTTCAAACGCTGCTCCACTCGACGGAAATTATACCGGACTATAAAATTCTCGGTATGTTGGGAAAAGGAGGCATGGGCGTTGTTTACCGTGCCAAGCAACTTAGTTTAGACCGGATCGTAGCACTTAAGACAGTACTCGTCAGTCAGATGGGTAATCCGAACATGGCCAGCCGCTTCGAGCGAGAAGCAGTTACTGTCGCCCGGCTCAAGCACCCGAATATCATCGCAGCTTATGATTTTGGCCAGCATGATAACAGATTATTTCTGGCAATGGAGTTTGTTGATGGTAAAGATGTCGAAAAGCTGATAATGCAGCGGGAGTACCTGGACGAAGCAACGACCCTCGGAATCATTCGCCAAGTCGCTTCTGGGTTGTCACATGCGAAACAACACGGCATCGTTCATCGAGATATCAAGCCAGCAAACTTGTTACTGATCGAACCACCGGAATGGTTTCCACTGCCCCCAGGTGTCCCCATGGTCAAAATTGCCGACTTCGGACTGGCATTTCTCACACAAGATCAGAACATACAGACTAGATTGACGGCTGCGAATGCGTCTGTCGGTAGTCCACACTATATGTCTCCAGAGCAAATCAACGGTCAAGAAATTGATCATCGCTCCGATATCTACGCTTTAGGAGCAACGATGTATCATATGCTGACAGGCCGTCCTCCCTTTGATGGAAATACCATACCACAAATTATTGCACAGAAATTAAATGGGGAAGCGACATCATTAAGCGCAGGACCACATGTCATCTCAGAGCAGACAACTCAACTTGTCAAAGACATGCTCGCATTAAAACCAGAGGAGCGTTTAGACGATTACAATTGCCTGATAGATCGCATTGATGCCGCACTACAGGAACGCCCCACACTCCAGGCAGGGATAGGGTCGAGTACCGATACTGTCACAACCATCTTAGAGCGGTCACACCTGCAATCTCAGGCGATGACCACTGAAGTCGACCAGCCAGTAACATCGAACCGCAAGCGTCGATACATCATGACGGCAACACTCTCGATTATTGTTTTGCTGCTCCTCGGTTTGCTGTTTTTCTATCCGAAGCAACCCGAAGCTCCCCTACGCAGCATGATTCCCAGCGGTTGGAGCGAACCCTTATTCAATGGACAGACGCTGGGGGCCTTACCTTCCAGTGGAAGCTGGACTGTGGATAAGGATGATGAAGGGGCCATTGTGATTGCCGGCACGAACGGAATGATTCGCCGACCGTTACTCCGTAATAACTTACCCCTTGAAAACTATAAATTGCTGCTGTTTGTACGTCTCAATAAAGCGTCAGCAGTCCAACTCCATTTCGGTATTGAACAGGATCAGAAAGGTAAGGGCCCCTATTCCGTTCTCCGAATTACTCCAGAACAGGTCATTCTGACCGAACACCGTAGCCCCTCTGCTGAATCATCAACTCCCCACACTATCCAAAATGCTGCAGATCAATATCATGTTATCGAGCTGGAATACCAGCACGGACACTGGTGGGTCTTTTTTGATGATCAGCTGGTCGGCACTGTGAATACGCAACAGAAACCAATCCTACCGGAAGTCCGTCTCTCAGTCGAAGGTGGTCCTGCCTGGTTCTCAGATTTACAAATTGAAGAACTCATACCCGTTGATCAGGAAGTGATTTCTGAAAACTGATATTTTTCAAAATTCAACTGATGCGAAACAACAGTGATCGTCAAACTGAATCATGCAACAAGAAAACAGAGCCCCCGAGGTTACTCATCTATGATGAGTTGATTCCATTCATCAGCATGCTTAGTACTCTCAACATCTTGATGAATCAGTTTTGCGAACCCTGGGAGTGCTGAGATCACAATTATACCAAGCGGCATCAGAAGTGAGATTACAAAGACACCAGGCGAGAGTTCTGGAGTAACAAAATATTTTAAAAGAGCAATTGCAGCAGTCAATCCAATACAACCACCTGTAGCAAAGAGAAATGTTCGCCACATTGATTTGCGCTGACCATAGGCTCCATGCATCGCTCCGAAAATACCAATCGCCATTGCCAGTTCCATGAAACCAAAAATACTCAAAATCAGCCAGAGTGCGGAAGCACTTTCAATGGATTTGCGTCCAGTCGCGATGAGCACACCGCACCATGGAATTCCGACCACGAGCCAGAATAGCATTCCTGTGAACCAAGCGCGCCGGATAATCGCCCAAGTTGATAATGGCCAAAATCGAACAGGTGCGAACATTGGCAAGTACGAAAACAGCATAAAATACCGGGGTAATGATTCCTTAAGATGGCGAGATATGATCTCCGCGGGACCAAACCTCTCCAGAGCGACCTTCATTGCCAATTCTGATTTGTCATGCTTCTGAAGTTCTTCTTCATAGATCTCTGTGAGGTGGTTCAGCAACTCTTCGCGAATCAAACCTTTTTGCTTCAGAGGAATGCGAAGAGGTCGGACAACTTTCTCGACATGAATCATTAGTTCTTCCATACCGGAACTCCAAGAATATTGCTCATGACAGTAACAAATTCAGTCCACTCTTGCTGACCTTGTGTTAACTGCCGTTTCCCCTTAGTCGTTAAATTATAGAGTCGTCGTCTGGCGCCACGTCGTCCTGAACTTTCCCCCTCCCATTGTGCTTTCACATAGCCAGCCTGCTCAAGTCGATAAAGAGCCGGGTAAAGGGAACCTTCTTTGAGCTTTAAAGCGCCTGAACCAGCAGTTTCCAATCGCTTAACGATTTCCAGACCATGAGCTTCGCCTTGTTTAAGGGAGGAAAGCACCATCATTTCCAGATGCCCACGTAGTTTGTCACCGGTAATATTTAGCATGTCTTTAATTATAGACAGTCTATTAATTAGAGCAATACTAGATTTGCAAAAACTTTAAAACAGCGATAAAATTGGTCTCTTGAACTATTAGTTCTCCTTCTATTGATTGAAGTGGGATTACGGGTAATGAACTTGTGATTTTAAGGTTATGAAGCCTCGTTCCAACTCTTTACTAGTACCGTTGCTTAGTCTTGGATTCTGACTCTTTTCAAATTTTTTGGGGAGAAGGAATCGAACCTTCACCTCCTGCTTCAAAGGCAGGTAGCCTCCCATTAGCCGACCCCCAAAGTGCTCTGCGGGAGTCGAACCCGCCTGGCCAGATTGGAAATCTGGAACCTAACCGCTCGGCCAAGAGCACAAATTTTGTAGCGGAAGTCGTGGGACTCGAACCCACAACGGGGTGAACCGCACCTGTTTTCGAGACCGGCCCCTCATCCAGCCGGATGACTTCCGAATTGTTAAGCTGCGGCGACAGGAATCGAACCTGCGTCAGGTCGGTTAACAGCCGACCGCCCGTACCAACACGAGCACCACCGCATTCTATTGAATTTCTTTTCGATTGTTTCGAAGTGGGACTGGAGGGACTTGAACCCTCACCTACCTGGGTAAGAACCAAGAATGCTGCCGCTAACACCTCAATCCCATTGATAGATTTAGTTGATGCGGTGGGATTCGAACCCACGACTTGCGTCTTGTAAGAACGCCGCTCTAACCACTGAGCTACGCATCAATGTTGAATGAGGTCGGAAGGGTTTGAATCTTCATCCACTTGAATAAGAATTAGGGATTCCGCCATCAAAACCTCAATCCCATTGTTAGGTTCAGTTGATGCGGCAGGAATCGAACCCACGACCTGCGACTTATAAGGACGCTGCTCTACCACTGAGCTACGCATCAATGTTGAATGAGGTCGGAAGGATTTGAACCCTCACCCGCCTGAGTAAAAATCAGTGATGCTACCATTACACCACGACCTCGAGTATCGGTCGGGGGTATCTGTTTCCAGCGTTCTTGTTCGCTCATAGTATTCCCTTTTGAATTGTTCTTGAAAAATTTGTTTTATGGACGATCTTGGTCAATCGTTACGAATAAACCTGTGAATGGTAGACCTGAGAATCGAACTCAGCGCCGCCGCTTTATCAGAACGACTTGGGCGACCAGCCCTCGACTACCAACAAAAAAATAGTGACCCGTATGGGAATCGAACCCACCTCTCCGCCTTGAAAGAGCGGTATCCTACGCGATAGACGAACGGGCCATATTGTTTGCGCAATTTGAGCGCAAAGTGGATCAAACGGTGCTCGAACCCGTGTCTCCTGGGCTTCAACCAGGCGCTTTACCATCTAAGCTATCGATCCATAATGACAAGGGGAATAAAAAAAGGTCCGGTGTCGCTTATGACACCGGACCTTGTTGAAAGGCTCTCTAAATGAGAAGTGTCATATGCGCAGAATCTGTCCGGACAACTCATTGGCTATCTGTTTGCCAAAGTGTTGCTCTTCTTGATTTCTGCCGACAAATCTCACATTTGATAAAGGGTACATTGAGAGTAGTTTCTTTCATATAAAATGATAATTGTGCTTGTGATTAATGAGATGCACGGTACAACGATAAAGTTCGCACTTTTTCTTACAATTTCAAAATTTAAATTCGATAGACTCGAAGAAAAGAGTCCATCGAACTGAGTGAAGTAAGGATTCCAAAGTTGTCCTCTCGTTTGAATCTGTTAATAATATAGATACTAAACCATCCCAATTATTCCCGCCTGTCAGTAAAAAGGTCGTAAATCGAATGCCGTTTACTTCTCGTGTTTTAGTTCTGGTCGGTTTATTCCTGATGTCATCTGTTACCGCCTCTGGGGCAGATCCCTTAGAGATTGAGTCCCCGAAAACCTCACAGGTCATTCAACGAACGGGCGTTGCACCCAGAGTCGGATTTGCTGATGTTAAGGTCTCAGGTAGATTACCCGATGTAATAGACAATGTCACGTGGGAATATCGTGTTGTGCCGCTCGCTGACAAACCAGCAATGAGCACTGCCTGGACGATCTTTAAGCCGAACAGGAAAGGTAAAAAGTTTGAGGGGACAGCGAGGATCAAAGCTGGTGGCTGGTATCGTCTGGAAGTTCGCTGCCGCAAGAAAGACAATGTTTTAAATGTTGGTGCGGTGGAACCAATGGGAGTTGGTGAAGTCTTTCTCGTAGCTGGCCAATCGTATGCGACCAACTGCAACGATGAACGGCTGAAGGTCACAGATCCACAACAGCGCGTGGTTGCTTTCAATGGGGCGAAGCAAACTTGGACTGTCGCCAATGATCCCCAGCCTGCCCCCGATGGAAGCAACGGTGGTTCCATCTGGCCCCCCCTTGGAGATGCACTGGCAGCTGAACTACAAGTACCAGTTGGTTTCGCGAATGTCGGCGTGGCTTCGACTTCATCGAAGCAATGGATGCCTGATGGAAATCTGCATCCTCGATTGGTCTCAACAGGTAAGGCTCTGGGAGGATTTCGAGCCGTCTTGTGGCAGCAGGGAGAATCAGACGTCCTGGGAAAGACTTCAACCGCGCAATATGTCAAGAACCTGCAGTCGATCCGCAACACTGCAATAGAGGTGTGGGGATTTGAACCTCCGTGGCTGCTGGCAAAATCGACTATTCATCCAACAGTTTACAATGATCCTGCTGGAGAAAAACGTATTCGTGACGCCATCGATAGCTTGGTTAAGCAGCCCGGCTTTTTTTCCGGACCAGATACGGATACCCTCAAAGGAGAAAACCGGGGTGATGTTAAATCACGCCGTCACTTTTCCGGAATTGGTCAGCGCAATGCAGGCAAAATGTGGTTAACCGCAATTCGACGTGAAGCGATTCCCGATAAGAAAGCACATAGCGGCTTGCGAGTCGGCGTTGCGGAAGTCGACATCACACCCCCCAGGGGTTTCCCAATGGCAGGTTACTACCATGAACGACTGGCAGAAGGGAGCATTGATCCTCTCAAAGCCAAAGCCATCGTGTTTCGTGACGATGATACATCAGCGGCACTCGTCGTCTGCGATTTAGTTGGGATCGCCACAGATTTCTCAAAAGAAGTTCGTCAAATTGCTTCCGCGAAAACGGGTATTCCAGTGAACAATATTGTGATTGCAGCAACGCACTCACACACTGCCCCTGACTACATGAAAGAACTCTATTTGTATCTCGGTAAAGAGAAACAGCAGGATCTGCGGCTGAAGTATATTGAAAAACTGATTCACGGCCCGGTAAGTGCAATCATGCAAGCTAATCAAAGTGCGAAACCTTCAATACTGCAAGCTGGTTCTGCACAGCAAAAGACTAAAGTTGCATTTAACCGACGATTTGTAATGCGCGATGGAAGTGTGCGCACCTGGCAATCTTTCAGTAATCCTGATGTCGTCCGCGCTGCTGGCCCCATTGATGACGAAATTGGTTTGCTCTCAATACGGAATCCGGAGGACGGAACGCATCGATGTGTACTCAGCAACTTTGCCCTACATCTCGACACAGTTGGTGGGACGAAGTGGAGTGCAGACTATCCTTATTTCATCGAACGTATGTTGCGTGATGAACTAGGTTCCGAACTGATTTCGATTTTTGGAACCGGATGTTGTGGCGATATCAATCATGCCAATCCTGCAACGCCGGTTAGAAATAAGGCGGACTTTATCGGGCATTCTCTTGGCGAATCGATCAGCAAGCAACTCTCAAAATTGAAACTGGTTGAAAACACTAATCTGACAGTTCATTCGAAGGTTGTAAAATTACCGTTACAGGATGCGACGCGTGAAGAAGTCGATCGTTCTATAAAACTTCTCAAGATTGCCAATCAAGGTGGAAAGGTGGATTTTTTTGACCATGTCACCGCTTACAAAAAATTAATACTCGATCAACTTCGTCATCATCAACCACTAGCCAAAACAACCGATCATATCACGTGGGGGCTGAGTCGTTCGTTATCCGGTATCGGGGAGACACTACCAGTTGACGTAACCGTGATGACGGTTGGGACTGACGTCGCGATTGTCTGTCTTCCCGGTGAGGTCTTCGTCGAATTGGGCCTGGCAATCAAGCAGGCTTCGCCGTTCCCGACAACAATCATTGTCGAATTATCGAATGCTGTTGAGACAATCTATATCCCACACCGGGCAGCTTATGCAGGTGGCAGCTATGAAGTGACTAACTCGGCAGTTCAACCCGGTAGTGGTGAAATACTGGTTGAAACCGCTCTGACACTCCTGCGACAAGCGGCAACAGAAAACAAGGCGCATTAAGAAATGTTATACAATCACAAATTCGCTTCTATCCTCACAATCACACTGCTTTTGATAAATCTCTGCGCCCAGGCAGATGAAAAACCAGTCTCCATCATTTCTAAACCGATCAAAGGCCACATCCATCCGTCTATCTGCCGTGCCAGGAACGGAGCATTGATCGTCGTTTTTAAAGGGGACAATGTGTTGATGTGTTCTCATTCAACAGATGCAGGCGAGACCTGGTCAGCCCCTAAGCAGATTCCCACTTCTGCAAAACGTCCCCCAGTTATTCGTAAAGTAAAGAAGTTTGAAGTCTATCCTGGCACAGCCGATACCCTGCCAGACGGCCGCATTCTTGTTACCTGGAACTATATTGCCGACGACAAATCCAATGACGGGTATTACGAACGTGCATTACTTTACACGCTCAGTGAAGATCAGGGACAAACCTGGAACGAACAACAATTGATTGGCCCTATCGATGGCAAGCATCTCGGAGCCGTTCGCCACAACGTACTACCATGGAGCGACGAACGATGGCTATTACCGCTACGTGTTGGTCCGCCACGACTGTTCGAACCACAGACTGAAACGCTCGCTACATACCCCTTAGTTGGACCAGATAAAATCCAACATGAATTCCAACAAATTGTACGGACGTCGACAGAGTCGCTACTGGCTATGGGACCGGTTCTGCTGCGTTCCACAGACAATGGTCAACATTGGTCAGTGGTGAATGGTTTTCCCGCCATTCCCGATAAGCGGGACAATGCCGAAGGTCGATATCTCACCATTCTCTCAAATGGACGTGTCCTTGTCACATGGGGAATCGGCAACAAGAATTATGGTCTGAGATATAATTTATCGATGGACGATGGACAAACATGGGATTCAACTCGAACGATTGTTCTGCTCCCCAAAACACCTGTAACAGCCCGTTACTATTCAGCACGCACAGTTCAGATAAATGACTCTCATATAGGCACGGTGTTTATGAATCGGAATGGGGTTCATTTTCTAAAAGTGCCACTCAAACGCTTGAATGAACCACGTTCAGCAGACAACGAGTCACACTGAATTTTAAGCAATAATATTTAAACTAACTTTTTCAGATCACATAGAGAACTGCGCCAAACCATCACAAATCAATTGCCATTTTAAAAACGATACTTAGATATAAAGACTATGTGAGCTTACACGTCATTCTATTTTCTTGACATTCTTTATGAGGATTGTTCAAATGAATTCGCACATTGATCGTAGTATTAAATTAAAAACGATACGATCCTGGATCATCTCAAAGAGGTTCTCTCATGAACAACAACGATATCAATGATTGGTTTGACGACCACGGTTTGTCTAGTGAAGTACAAAGCCAATTCATTCCCCCTTCCGGCCACTGGCAACTTAACATAGGACAATTTCCGGTTCGAATCCAAACACAGGAGTCAGCAAATCGCATGCGGATTGTTGCTTATATCACCGGAGCGGAAGGCATCAGTATCGCTGAATATCAACTTATGATGGAGGCAAACAGCCATTCCGCTCTGGATGCGCGATATGCTATTGATAACGGGTATATTGTGTCGCTGTTCCTGCACCCTTTCAAAGAACTCGATCTAGTTCAATTCATGCTTGGGTTTTATCAGGTTATTAGTTGTGCTGAAACGTATGGGAGAGATTATACAGGTGGCACACTCTTCTACGGTGCCTCGCAGGAGACAGGTAATGCATCAGCCATGGAGCAAGGCGCAGATAGTTTCCTGGAATCTCTCACATCGAAAATACGTAATATTCGCAACAACTGAATATGTTCTGAGAGGAAGGTATGATCCTTGAAGTTGCTCAAAAGTAATACCCATGCCAGATTTGAATTTCTATGACTGCAAAAAACGCTTTTTTAACAGTGCTGCTGAGTATTGTTGGTTGTGCTTTTCTTGGTGGTCTGGGGAGTCTGATTGTCGACTCTGCCCTGCCGAATTATTACGCAACAGTGTTTCGTCCCAAAGAATCAGCAACAATTGATCCTTTAATTCTGGGAATTCACCTGGGACTCTCACAAGGTGCAACAGTGGGAATCATGTTTGCTTTAGGTGTGCTGGCATTGGCTGCCTATCGGGAAAGTCATTCGCAAGATCAAGAAGATATGAATCAACCCATACAAACTAGTCCAACAACGCGATCCTGGAAAGGAATTTTGCTATGGATCTCTACAACGATCATGTTGGTTCTTTTCTTTTGCACAATCACTTTCGTTTTAGGTGCAATCATTGCGGAACAGCAAAATTATCAAAGACAGACATTAGAAAAACTAGAAAAGCTCGATACCATTCTAGAAACAAGAATGTACCCTGATCTAGAGACAGATTTCTCATCTGCAGCCCAGGTATACCTGACAGGAACGGTTCCAAACCAGGAAACACATTCTGCTTTATTTCAACAACTAGTACAGATTTTTGGCACTGAAGAAGCCGAAAAAATAATCCGCCTAGTCGACGTGAAAGAAACACCAAAGTAATAGAAGTCTTTTTAGAACAAGTTAAACCTTCTTGCAAAACAGATCATGCCATTTCAGGCAGGTCAGAATAACTATTGAAATTCTGATGTTGTTCTCCAAATCGTATGACGCATACGCCATTCTGGACATCTTCATCTTCAATCACTCTGCTAAAATTGTGGTAGAATACATAAACTCCTATTGATTTGTCGGATGAATCATCACACAATTCAAGCTGCATTAGGAACTCCATAACTTGGAATTCATCCCAGCATGCAAAACGCACAATTTGGAAAGAGAACTCATGTTGATACTCCCCGGTCATCAATATCAGTGTTGTGACGGAATTTCTCGTCGTGGTTTTCTTCAAATTGGCGCACTCGCCTTTGGTGGCCTCACGCTGCCACAACTTCTGAGGGCGGAATCGCAATCAGGCGGTAAGGCAACAGGAAAATCGGTCATCAACATTTTCCTGAACGGTGGCCCCACTCACATGGACACCTTCGATCTCAAGCCACAGGCTCCCTCAGAATTCCGGGGGGAATTTCTGCCCATCAAAACTAGCTCGCCTGGCTTGGAAATTTGTGAGTTAATGCCTGAGCTGGCAACAGTTGGCAATCAGTTTTCGATTATTCGTTCTGTGGAAAACTTTAAGAATGAACACAACGCACGTCAGTCGGATTCGGGTTGGTCTGTGAACTCACTGAAAAATATCGGTGGTCGCCCCGGCATAGGTTCAGTCATGTCGAAAATCTTGGGACCAGCTCAAGTAACACCGGAAGGAGCTGCCCCCACAAATCTCGATTTAAGCGGTAGTACGCGGTCTGGTTTCCTCGGCCCGATGCACTCCGCATTTCGTCCCAATTCCCGTGCGCGTGGTAATTTGATACTTGATCGCAGAGTGACACGCGAGCGGCTGGATGACCGTGCCCAATTGCTGAAAAACCTTGACGGAATCAAGCAGGCAATGGACGCCAGTGGGCGGATGATAGCGATTGACAGTTTCACAGAACGGGCAATGGGAATTATTACTTCGGGAAAACTCGCAGACGCTCTCGACACGAAAAATGAAGACCCCAAAACCAAAGAAATGTATGGCATCGGAAAAGACCGCTATTCACGTTCCAATGAATCATTTTTGAAAGCACGACGTTTGCTAGAAGCAGGTGTGCGTTGTGTGTCATTAAATTTTGGTAGCTGGGATACTCACGGCAAGAATTTTGATAGTATGAGAAAACAGCTCCCTCCATTGAGTAAAGCGCTTTCTGCCTTGATCATTGATCTGGATCGTACTGGGCGTCTAGACGACACGATCATTATGATGTCGGGGGAGTTTGGTCGCACGCCACGCGTCAATCGAAATGCGGGGCGTGATCACTGGAACCGAGCCGGGTTCTTCTTCATCGCCGGTGGTGGCATGCGGCATGGTCAGGCAATTGGTAAAACCAACCGCCTCGGTGAATTCCCACAGGAACGGCCTGTGAAGCTGCAGCATATCTTCCATACTGTCTATCACCAACTTGGAATTGACGCAAACAACATCACATTCACTGACCCGAATGGGCGCCCCCAGTATATTGTCGAAGAACGTGAGTTAATTCACGAATTGATTTGAGATAGGCTCGATTGATTTCCAAAATTAGCTAAACCGTCTCTGATAATGAGCAGAAAATATCTAGTGTCTATTTTGGTTCTTCCGGAAGACTTTCGACCAACCCGATGACAGCCCACGTTGTGCCCCAGAAAACAGCCGTCTCCTGCACACGATCTTTTTTCTTCTCTTTCGTACCGCGTACCGGCCATGAACCATCTTTGCGTTGTGTGCTGATAAGAAACTGTTGAGCACGTTTGATTGCATTATCTTGACGCTTCAGTCCTGCGCGGAGTAATGCATAGAGAGCCATTCCTGTTCCCAATGCATCACTTTCTTCATCTACAATCCAACCCCAGCCGCCATCGGGTTTCTGTTGACTGAGTAGTTTGTTCAGAGTCTGATCTCGCAAGCCGGTTTCTTTTCTTTCTTCTGCGAGTAACAACCTCAGTGCATACCATTCAACGCTTTTTCCCGAAGAACTTGCTGCGATATATTTCAGAGCCCGTTCAACAACTTGAGTGTCCTTATTGTTCTCTTCCACAAGCAATGCCAATGTCAGCCACATTGTTGTAACACTCATTGTTTCAGACTTTGATCGCTTTTGAGATGGGAGTTGTCCACCAGGCTTCCATGAACCTTCAGACTGCTGTCCCTCATTCAATAAGGCAATCAACTTTTTCCGAGTTTCACTTTGACCAGGGTCAAGATTATTTGGATCGAAGCTAAATAGAATCTGAACCACACCTTCCCTGTTACCCAGGCCCACCAGTTTTCCTTTGTCATTTTTGGAGAGAGAGGCATCAGTCGCCCAATTGAACCATTCATCCAGTTTCTCGCTCACCTTAAAACCGTTTCGTTTCGCTTCACGAAGACTCCAGAGCATCGTGCCAACTCGGTGACAGGAGACACACTTTTTCTTCTCGATCCACCAGAGTCCCTTTTCTTCAATGTAGGGAATACTACGTTGAATCGCTTCTCGAACTTGTGTCGTCTTTGGTTTGTCTTCAGCAAACACGACACTCGATGTAATGCCAGAATCTGGATTCGACGAAGTTGCTTCTCCATCATCCGCGCGCAGACCAAGTTTGGGATAAAGTATCACGAGCATCATAACAATGAGCCAGTTAATCCTGGAAATTCGAAAAGCCATGATCTTCACCACATCATTCATTTATCGAAGACTTCAAAGAAATTGAGGACCTACCAGTTATATTAACGGAAAACCGTTACAGGAGTAGTCCTCATGGCTGGAGACCGAGGTGAAATTGAGATGAAATATAACGCTTACGCACTCAACTTTTGCTACAAAATACTTTATGACAAGAGTTTACTTAAATCGAATTTTCAGAGTTTCACCGAAATCATTAACTCACTTCATAATCAGGGCAGTTTCGGTTTTAAAGGCTTATTGCTCGCCTTTTCCACAGGATAGAGTGCCTGATGCTCTTCCATACTCGCTATCAATTCTTGCATCATTTTTCGAAGTTGTTTAGGTTTTACGGTAGCCAAGTTATCCTGTTCGAAAGGATCTTCTGCGAGATGATAAAGCTGATAATGAGAACCTTCGGAATCTTTAGAAGGAATATAATGATAGATCACTTTCCAGTCACCATTACGATAAGTGGTGAAGTAATTACTGCGATGTGGCGAATGAGGGTAATGCATCAGAAAGATCTCTTCCCGTGAGCTATCAGGCTTGCCCGTCAATAGTGTATCGAGCTGTACTCCGTCAACGATATGGTTATCCGGTACATCAACTCCTATAAATTTAAGGATCGTTGGGAATAGGTCCTGAACAGCCGCAGTTTGCGTCTGGATTATATCTGCGGGAATCTGCAGTCGCTTCTGATTTGCATTGTCTGGATTCGGCTTTGCCCAGGCTGCAATGAAAGGCACGCGCATCCCCCCTTCATAATGTGCGCCTTTTTTACCACGTAACGGGGCAGCACAAGCAACAGCGTGCTGATGTCCCAGTGGTGCATCCGAGCCATTATCTCCCAGGAAAAAGACGAGCGTGTTTTCAGAAACGCCAAGTGCATCGAGTTGATCCAAAATGTCCCCCAATGATTTATCCATGCCCTCAATCAAGGTGGCAAACGCTTGTGCGCGGGCTGGCTTGCCCGATTTTTTATAATGGTCAGCGAAACGCGGATCAGAATCGAAGGGTGCATGGACTGCGTAATGTGCCATATAGAGAAAGAACGGCTTATCCGTCTTCACAACATCAGCCAGTGCTGACTTAGTTTCCAATGTGAGTGCTTCGGTGAGGAAGGTCTCGGTACCATGGTATTTATCCAAATGAGGAACCGCATGATGTGCTCTTTTCGTGCCAAGGCCATAATTCTTTGTCCCGTAATAACTGCCAGGTGCACCGAAAGAGGCGCCGGCAATATTCACATCGAAACCCAGATTACTAGGATTCGCCCCCGGAAAATCACGCGCTCCAAAGTGGCCTTTTCCCACGTGTATCGTATGATAGCCCTTTTTTTGTAGCAGCTGAGCCAATGTAATATCGTTTTTCTTTAGCCCTTCCCATTTCCACTCAGGCGGTCCCTGTGGGCCCCGGTTATTCTTGGAAGGATTGATCCAGTTCGTTGCATGATGTCGGGCCGCGTTCTGCCCCGTCATAATGGAAATCCGAGTCGGCGAACAGACACTCATCGCATAGAAATTATTGAACCGAATCCCCTGCTTTGCCAGACGTTCCATGCTGGGAGTAATATAGTAGTCGTTGAGCGGATATCGTTTAGGTTTGCCCTTTGCATCAGTCAGAAAAGGAACCGAAGTGTCCATCACGCCCATATCATCCACGAGGAACACCACGATATTGGGTGGCTTTATTTTTTCATTTTGAATATTCGCGGCTTCAGCTTCCGTAATCACGGATAAAGAAAACAGAACTAGAAAAAGGCAACTGGCTGCATACAGCAGTTTAGAGTATGAAAAACGAGAACTCATCGTATGTAAACTTTCTATGACTGAACTCACCTGGGAGATAGAGGACTAAATTCGCCACAAGTCCATTGTAAATCGAATATAACAGACCGTGCTTATGAACGTCTAATAGAGTCTTATATTACTAATCAAAATGAGGATTTTCAGGATCACTTGATAAAATTATTTTCATATTAATCAAAGTTGCAAAGCAACTTAATACATTTTGTGATTGCTATGGAATCGATTCGAATACAGTTTGTAATCACTCAAATACATTATCTGACCTTCACAAAGAAGAGCACAAGAAAAAAAGTGCTCATATCAATTGTAACTTACACTGCTGGTTTAGAAATTAGCTTGGACTCAAGAGTAGTCATTTGGTTAAACCTTCAATAGCCATAACATTTAATGTTAACCAAGTGTGAATAAAAATTTATTTTGTGCATATTCTTCCAAATACATATGGACAAACACACAAAATATATTTAGAACAAGAATCACATGTGATAATCTATCTCCTATTTAAAACTAAACATGTAACTCCATCTCATCAGTTTATCACAGTTACAAAAAGCACCCAACTTACACTAAAACACTTTTCTGGAGTTACAAATGATTATCACCAACTGGTTAAATGCGCTACTTTACCGTTTAAAACATCGTCCCCGCTATAATTCCAGAACACGACGAGCAATTCGAAACCGTAGGCACATTGCCTATGCAAACCAACCCGCCTTAGTAGAACTATTAGAAGACCGTACCCTTTTAACTGCTCTGATCATCGACGATGGTGATATTGGCTTCAGCACCTCTGGTTCAGATTGGGTACAAAATACCGGGGTTGAATATTACCAAAATGACACTTACACAATTTTGAGTGGAGGCAGTACCGCTAGCGGATTAAACACAGCTGATTGGTCTTTCTCTACATTGGATGCAGGGACCTATCGTCTTTCCACACATTGGAATGATGGAGTTGGCAGGGCAGATAATGTTCCATTTTCTGTATCAGGAATTATCGGAGGAACTATAAACAGCACCTTCGACATGATCACATTAGACACAGACTTGACTGACGATGGAGTAAACTGGGAAGACTTGGGATTCTATGACGTCGCACAAAATGGTACGTTGACCGTTTCGCTCAGCGACAACCTGGTCAACGGAACAATCTATGCAAACGCCATGCGACTCGAAAAAGTAGACAGTTTTTTGTCAGTCAGTGATGTCAGCGTGAATGAAGATGCGGGAACCGCCACATTTTCCGTTTCTTCTAGTCTCGCAGTGGGAAGTGCCTTTTCAGTTGATTATGCAACTTCAGATGGGACCGCGATTGCTGGTTCAGATTATACGACATCCAGTGGCACGTTGAATTTCGCTGGTAATCTCGTTGGAGAAACTCAAAATATAACAGTTACGATCAATAATGATTCAACTGTTGAGTTTGATGAAAACTACTTAGTTACTTTATCAAACATTCAGGCTACTGGCTTGAATGTTCTCTTTGCAGATTCTCAGGCAACAGGCACGATTGTTGATAATGACAATATCGCTCCTGTTGCAATAAACGAGAGCATTGCGGCAACTGAAGATGGGCTAAATGTTACTACCAGTGTGCTTGCCTCTGATATAAACATTGACGATGATGCCACCACTTTAATCTATGCAATTGTTACACCACCGACTGAAGGTACGGCAACTTCTAATGGCAACGGCACCTTCACCTTCGACCCTGGAGTCGACTTTCAGAATCTAGCAGCGGGTGAAACACGTCAGGTTACTTTTACATTTACTGCTACCGATTCCCATAATGCAATCAGTAATTTAGGAACTGTGACTGTCACCGTCACCGGCGCTAATGACGCACCGGTCGTGACGAATGAAAGCATCGCCGCGACCGAAGATGGATTAGCAGTCAATACCAGCATTCTCGCATCTGACATCGACAGCGATAACAATGCCAACACCTTAACCTACGCCATCACAACTCCTCCCACTGAAGGGACGGCCACTTCAAACGGCGATGGCACATTCACATTCGACCCCGGAAGTGATTTTCAGGATCTGGCTTTAGGAGAAACACGCCAGGTCACCTTCAGCTATACCGCGACTGATACGCATACCACCCTTAGTAATATCGGCACCGTCACAGTCACCGTCACTGGCGTTAATGACGCACCCGTCGTGACGAATGAAAGCATCGCCGCGACCGAAGATGGATTAGCGGTCAATACCAGCATTCTCGCATCTGATATCGACAGCGATAACAATGCCAGCACTTTAACCTACGCCATCACAACTCCTCCCACTGAAGGGACGGCCACTTCAAACGGCGATGGCACATTCATATTCGACCCCGGAAGTGATTTTCAGGATCTGGCTTTAGGAGAAACACGCCAGGTCACCTTCAGCTATACTGCGACTGATACACATACCACCCTTAGTAATATCGGAACCGTCACCGTCACCGTCACTGGCGTTAATGACGCACCCGTCGTGAATGGGACTGTCACGTCTATGGTGACTGAAGATGACAGCCTTTATAACTTGAGTTTACTAACCAACGCGAGTGATATTGATACTAGTAATATTCTTAGTATTGCAAGTCTGACTCTTACAGGTGGAGATAACTCAGGAATAACAGTAATTGGTGATTCCCTCGATATTGATCCCAGTTTCTACACGAGTCTAGCTCAAGGTCAGTTTGAGATTATAACCTATACATATAACGTCATTGATGGAGATGGGGGTTCTGTTGCTCACTCTGTGACAATCACAATTGCTGGAACTAATGTAGAATTATCAGCCAGTAATGTAAGTACTAATGAAATCAATGGTGTAGTGACTTTTACAGTGACTGCAAATAAAGCAGTGGGATCTGCTTACACGATTGACTTTGCAACAGTTGATGGAACGGCACTCGCTGGTATAGATTATACTGCTGTTAATGGAACTTTAAATTTTGCTGGCAATCTTGCCGGAGAAACGCAAACGATCACCGTCAATATTAGCAACGAGACTTCTGTAGAACCTGACGAAACGCTCTTTGTCAATCTGTCTAATATCGTATCTTCTGATCCCAATATTGATCTGATAACTCCTCAACTCACAGGTACGATTCTCAATGACGATTACCTGAAAATCATTGATGATGGTGATGCTGAGTTTAGTCAGACTGGTATCTGGACCCCATTCAATCATTCTAGCTTGTATCAAGGAGATACTTCATATGTTGCCGGTGGTGGTACAGGATTAAATACATCGTCGTGGGAATTTTCGAATCTCCCTGCGGGCACATACCGTGTTTCAGGAAACTGGTCGATTGAGCCAAATCGAGCAACGAATATGCCGCTCACGATCTCAGGCATCATAGGAGGTAGCATTACCAAAACTGTCAATCAGCAAATGCTCTCACAAGATGTTTTTGATGATGGTTTTTACTGGCAGGATATTGGATACTTCGAAGTTGCCGACAATGGTACCATAACGGTTTCAATTTCTGATGATCAGACAGATGGCTTCATTCTAGCTGACGCTTATCGAGTAGAGAGAGTTGACAGTCTACTTTCTATAAATGATGTAAGTGTCAATGAAGAAACAGGCACAGCCACGTTTACAGTAACATCGAATAACGCTGTGGGAACTGCGTTTTCTGTAGACTTTGCGACCGCTGACGGGACTGCGCTTGCTGGTTCCGATTATACCGCCACCAGCGGGACTCTAAATTTTTCTGGTAACCTTGCCGGAGAAACACAAACAATCACTGTCACACTAAGCAGTGATGACACGACGGTTGAGCCAGATAAAGATTTCTTCGTCAATCTATCTAACATTCAGGCAAATAACGTGAAAGTTGAATTATTAACCACGCAAGTAACAGGAACAATCCTCAATGACGACTACCTGAAAATCATCGACAATGGTGATGCCGACTTCAGCCAGGTAGGATCTTGGATAACAAAGACCAACTTTTCTTATTACCAAGATGATTATTCATATACAGATGATGGTGGCACCGGATTAAACACTTCCTCATGGGAGTTCACAAATCTTTATGCGGGTACCTATCACATCTGGGGGTATTGGTTACCCGAACTACACCAACCAACCAATCTACCGGTGACAGTCTCTGGGATCGTAGGGGGAGATATTTCCATGACGGTCAATCAGAGAAGACTGGAACAAGACCTGTTTGATGATGGTGTTCACTGGCAAAGTTTGGGATTCGTAGAAGTTACCAGTAATGGGACAATTACGATTACAATTTCCGATGACCAGATCGATGGTTATGCTCTAGCTGAGGCGTTTCGGGTAGAAAAAGTTAGTTTTGACAGTGCACTTTCCATCGATTCCATAAGTATCAATGAAGATGCGGGAACAGCCACATTTACAGTCACATCGAGCCATGCAGTCGGTTCTGCTTTTTCTGTAGACTATGCCACTGCCAATGATACTGCCACTGCAGGTTCTGACTATACTGCCACCAGTGGTACCCTGAATTTCGCAGGTAACCTTGCCGGGGAAACACAGACCATTACCGTTCCGATTAGCACCGATAATGTTGTTGAAGCTGATGAATATTTCCTGGTTAATTTGACCAACGTTTTTACTTCGGGACCAAACATTGCCCTGTCAGCAGCGCAAGTAACAGGCACGATACTCAAAGACAGCTCTTTGAAAATTATTGATAATAGTGATCCTGGATTTAGTCAAACAGGCACATGGCTTAAAGAACCAGGTTCAGGAAATTATCAATTTGATATCTCAAGTGTGGTTGGTATAGGTGGCACAGGCTTGAATACGTCTTCTTGGTCCTTCACAAATCTTGCTGCGGGAACATATCGTATTTCTGGACACTGGCTTGCTGATCCGATTAATGCGACGAATACTTCTGTCACAATCTCAGGAATCGCAGGCGGCAATGTCAACAAGACTGTTAACCAGCAGACTCTTTCACAAGATGTTTTTACTGACGATGTGTACTGGCAAGACTTGGGATACTTTGAAGTAGACGGTAATGGTACCATTACAATCACGATTACTGATGATCAAGCAAATGGAACTGTTCTCGCTGATGCGTTTCGAGTAGAAAGATTCGATAGTGTGCTTTCCATTGATAACGTCAGTGTCAATGAAGATACGGGTACAGCCACCTTTATAGTCACATCCAGTCTGGCAGTAGGCAGTGCTTTTTCAGTAGATTATTCAACGATCGATGGTACTGCGCTGTCTGCCTCTGACTACACTGCTACCAGTGGAACACTGAATTTTGCTGGCAACCTTGCCGGTGAAACACAAAATATTATTGTCTCAATAGGTATTGATAGTACGGTTGAAATAGATGAATATTTCTCAGTAGAATTATCAAATCTTCAAGCGACAGGTCTCAAAATTGCGTTACTAACGACGCAAGTAACAGGAACAATTCTCAATGATGATTAACCATTAAAAAAGATAAAGAGTTTAATTAAAATGAGATAATCTGACTGGCCGTATCACGGAATCTGAACTTGAGACGTTTTACAATTACATATCAATCCGTAATACTAATCTCAAGTTCGTTTACCGTAAGGCAGTAATTATAATTGATATCTGACGTGTAGCTTGGCTCATTTTGTTGCATGTCTTCTTCGAATATGATTAGCTCATAATCTTTTGATCATAATAATGGGACGTGTACCCTATGTGTCGTTGGCTTGCGTATTCTGGGTCGCCGCTGAAGTTGAGTGTCTTGCTAACGCGTCCGAATCATTCGCTGATTGACCAAAGCCGCCACGCAACTCAAAATGTTGAGAGCTTGAATGGTGATGGATTTGGGGTCGGCTGGTACGGAGAAGATCCCACACCGGGCGTTTATCGTGATACCCATCCCGCCTGGAATGACACAAACTTTCTGCATTTGGCAGAGCATGTTCGTTCGGGGCTCTTTCTGGCACATATTCGTGCTGCGACCGGAACCCCGGTACAGAAAACCAACTGCCATCCCTTTTCGTTCGAAAACTGGTTGTTTCAGCATAACGGTTCCGTACCCGATTTTCGTTCTCTTAAGCGCCGACTACTATTTGATATTGATCCTGAATTGTTTCCTTATCTGGAAGGATCAACGGATTCAGAGATTTTATTCTTTTTGGCGATCACATTCGGGCTGAGAGACGATCCCCCAACGGCCCTAGCCAGGATGATCGGGCATGTCGAACAAGCCCGCACAGCCGCTGGCATTCAGCAGCCCATTTTCTTCAGTGCCTGTACGACGAATGGAGAACGATTGTGGGCCGTGCGGTACTCCAGCAACCAACGATCTCGGACACTGTATCACAGTTGCCATCTGGGTGCCTTACACGATATTGATGGGTCGTATGATGCTTTGCCGAGTGATGCAATTATTGTGGTATCTGAGCCATTGGATGATCTCACTAAACATTGGCAGGCTGTGCCTGAGTCTTCCTTGCTCATCGTCGAAAACGGCACAGCAAGTGTAACACCTTTTTCACCAGCATCCTGATCAATAAGTCAGAAAAAATTTAGATGCCGTCTTGACTCCTGAGACATAATGTCCTACCTTACCTGCGACAGCTCGTCCTATGTATTCCAAGAGGGACTTCATGGTAAGAAAATCGCGCGATGTGACTGAAGCAGAACTCAGTGTTTTGCAGGTGCTATGGCAACAAGGTCCGATGACAATCCGAGAGATTGCAGAGATTTTGGAACCGAAACGTGTTGACGCTTACTACTCAACCGTCAAAAAACTACTCGAACGTCTCGAAGCAAAAGGCTTTGTATTACGCGAAGCCGCAGGCATTGCTTTTATTTACGAGGCAACTGTCGCACGGGACGAGTTGGTGGGACGGCGACTGCGAGAGGTTGCAGAAACGCTTTGTGAAGGTTCTCTCACACCACTGCTGACCCAGCTCGCTCAGCACCATGACTTGACCAAGAAACAACAGAAAACCTTAATGGATCTCATTAATGATCTTGCCAAACAGGAAAAACGTTAAACCAAATGGAGTTGGAAATGAACACCTTCCTGAATCTTGTAGCCAGTAACACTATAGTAGCAGCATTGTTGTTCGGAGTATTAATGTTGCTACGCCGCCGCATTAAAAACCCGGCCGTGTATCACGTAATTCTCACATTAATCCTCGTGAAACTGATTACTCCAACGTACTGGCAACCAAGATTCGATCTACTTCCCTCAGGTCGCGTTGCGACGTCAGTCGTTCGCAAACAAGAGGTTTCATCAGAAACGAATACCACAAACAAGGTACTTCCAAAGCTGAAGTCTATTTCTCAAAATAATTATCCACGTATACCACAAGTGACATTGAAATCTCCTCACACTCAAGCCCCAACGAGTGCAGCATCCACTTCCGTCGATCTATCAATAAATAAATTCGATACGGGAAGTGAAGAAGCTGGTCGAGCCTGGTTCGCTCGGCTCACGACGGATTCAGAAATTCGGCCGGTTGCGTTGATAGGGCTCATCACCATTGTCTGGATTATTGGCATAATAGGTTGGTGTCTACTTGCTATCTGGCGAATAGTCCGTTTTCAATGGTTTCTACGACAGGCGCAGCCCGCGTCTGATAATCTGAATCAGATGGCGCAGGTTCTTGCAGCACAGATCGGTTTGAAATCAGTTCCCCGACTCCAAATGGTGAAAGGCAACTTATCACCGTTGTTGTGGTTCTGTTTTTCACGAGCGCGTATTATTTTACCAACAGATTTAATAAAGCAGCTTGACGATGCAGAGTGTGAGACACTGTTGCTTCACGAATTGGTACATTACCGTCGCGGTGATCATTGGGTGCGTCTGATCGAATTACTGGCAACCGGCATTTATTGGTGGAATCCGATCCTATGGTTAGTCCGTCGAGAAATCCGTGTTACTGAAGAACAATGCTGTGATGCCTGGGTCATCCAGACACTTCCCGAAAAACGTCGTTCGTATGCTGAAGTGCTGGTCAAAGCAATCAGCTATGTTTCACAGTCCTCTCAAATCACGGGAGCTACCGGAATCGGTTCAGCGAACATATTGGAACAGAGATTAAAACGCATCATGTGTGAATCTCTAAACGGTGTTATTTCGCGACGAGCAAAATTTGTGGTTGCAGTGATTGCTGTTGCCTTGTTGCCATTTGCTCCTACCTTGGGAGAACCATTAACTCAAACAAATGCCACTGAAAATAATGATGCGCTACCGACTCCCGAGGATATTCTTTCTGCCTATCATGACAATTTCAAAAAACTGATGCCAATCGAGATTAAATATAAGGTTCTGACATCAGAATCTGAGGCCTGTTTTAACGAAGATCGAAGAAGCCTGAAAGACGCCAAGTTTATGCTCACTCTTAACAGAACGGACCTCAAAGTGGATGGCAAGATTATGTATAACGAAGAAATGTTTCAAATGCTGATGCATGATACCATGGAGCGAGTTGAACGACTGAATCAGGCTTTGAAGCCGGATAATATCAAAAAACGGATGGCAGAGAGAATCATCGAGAACGGTTACTTTTGGTCAGATGGAAAGTCGTTTCATCGGCGTTGGCCTAAGCAGATGACCGATAAAGAAGTGGAATTAGATCCGGTTCCTGTTGTTCCTCCTGAGAATTTGAAAACACACTATCATTCAATGAACCTGGCTGCATGGTCAAAGGATAATCAACCGCCGATGCGATGCTGGTTTGGCGGTGGTAATAATCAAGCGGTTGGGCAAGGAATCATTGGAAATAATTTTAATAAAGCAGCTTCATTGAAAACAATTGCGCCATTAGGTCAAGTGAAGCTGGTTTGGAATGAGCCATTCGATTTACACAATCTAGATGCCTTCATGTCAAAATATTCCAGTTCCTATCGGGTTGTTGGACGTGCAGACTTACAGGGACGACCTACGATTCTGGTGGATGGATACTTAACCCCGCCTGGAAAAACGGGGGTTCGTGAACGAATTCGTGCCTGGGTTGACCCAAATCAAGGCTATCTGCCTCTACGAATGGAATGGGCTTATATAGACGTGGATGGAAATGTGACAAACGGGATCCATCGTCATATTGAAGTATTGGAAGTTCAACAAATCGCCGAGGCACACTATCCAATGCGAATCAAACTGCAAGAATATGTTTACGATACGAGAGTGATTGAAAAACAACACCAGGAAATACAAAAAGGTAAACCAGCTGAGGAATTATCTCCCACTCCGATGATTCCCGGCCGCACCAAAATTTGGGAAGTTACTGAATTCACACCAAACAAAGTTATTGAAGCTGCAACGATGGCACTGAAATTTCCTCAAAATACGCCATATAAAAATAACATTGATGGCAGACAATATATTTCAGGACATTCTGAACCGCTTCCTCTGCCTAAGAAGTCAATACAAGTTGGCGAGTTCGCTCCGCCATTGCAGGTCGCTAGTTGGCTTGATGGTCAATCGAGGAATTTGATTGATTTTCGCGGTAAAGTTGTGTTTCTGCTCTTCATAGATATCTCAGGCCTCTCAAATCCTTTAGATGATGAAGAACGACAGCAGGTTGACTCAATGATGAAGTATCTGAGAAAATTCCACGCAAAATATAGCGCAAAAGGAGTTGTGTTTCTGGAAATTCATCCTGCAGGAACAAATCCTGATCAGATTCGTGCATATCAGAAGGATCGACAGTGTGAGACATTGGCGGCAATTGACTCAGGAACCAAATTCGAGGATAGCCTCACTGGAAAGCAATATAATGGGACTAATATCGAGTTGGGACTTTTTTTGATCGGTCGCAATGGACGTATTGCTTTCAATCAAGATGCGTTAGAAGGAGGTGCTGGAATGAATTACTATCGATATGCAGCAAGGAATCTTTCGATCCCTTTAACGTTTGGATCAGACGTTAGTGAAGAAGAGGCGATGCGTCGGGGTATGCAGATTCTCGAGTTCATGATCAGTGAGCAAATTGATAAAGCACTCTCTGTAAAATTCTGATAAAGTACGTTCAATTTAATGAACTAAATGTTTCGGAACTGTTTTTAATTTTCTATCATAATTTAAGCGAATGTACCTTTTTAATAAGCCAAGCTCTCAACAGATCAATGAATTCATTGTATCACAAGCTCGGCTCGACTTTACTTATTCGATGGTTGGGGCCACAAAGCATGAAGACTCTCCCTCCGGATTTGTAGTCGATCATAACCGTGTTTGCCTGGGAAAAGGCAAAGCAATTTTTGAGATCGCTAAACAGTCAGTGTCTGACTGGAATCAGTTCCGATTTGACTGGATTGAACTTCATCGATTAGACACCATCACAGAGACCGATCAAACGGTCGGCGTTCTGGCACATGCATTGGGACTCTGGGTTCTCAATGCGTGTCGTGTAGTTTATGTCATTGAGGAAACAGAACCAGTTCACCGATTTGCTGTTGGCTATGGAACGCTGCCAGAACATGCTGAATCAGGTGAAGAACGATTTCAAGTGGAATGGCATCCTGAAGATGATTCCGTTTGGTATGACATCCTGGCATTCTCTCGCCCTAACCAGTTGCTGTCAAAATTGGCTTATCCTTATGTACGTAGAAAGCAGAAGCAGTTTGCGGTAGATTCGAAGCAAGCCATGAAAGATGCGATCGCCAAAGCACAAAAATAAAATTGAAAGCAATTGCGATTTCTTTTATCGATATTCTTCTTTTTTGAGCCGAAAGTTTGTAAAAGGACGCTCAGATTTACCATCTGACGTAGATTCATGAATTAGTATTCAAATGCGTATGTCATTTTGTCTGATTGATATGTTTATCAAGCCCCTTTTTATTCAAATAATCTGTAGCAATCTGATGGAGGTATACGTTTCTAATAAGAGACATATCCGTGATTGATATTGCTGCATTTCATAACGCTTGATTCAGCAAAGACATACAGATCGATCATCCTGTTGTTATTATTGCATTCAGACCTTCTTAACTCTCAGTAACAAAGTTCAGGTTGCCAGTAAACGACATCGTTTCAAAGGCACTCTTTAACTCAACCGGGCCAACTGTACTTTTTTAAAACAATTGTTGTCCGAAAAGGGGGAACCTACCGATGCGAAAAACTGGTTTTTTGCTGACATTGTTTGCGCTGACGATTTTTGCCAGTGATGCTTATGCCCAACGTGGAGGAGGCCGAGGTCCTAGAGGTGGCGGAGCCCAGCAAGGTGCCGGAGGTGGTCAACGTGGAGGTGGACAATGCCAACGGGGGCAACAGGGAGCCGGTGGTGGGAACCAAATGCGGCGTGGTGGCGGAAACCAGAACGGAGATAATGGAGTCGATGCTATCGAAGAACTCACTGAATTGATGGCTCGAATCGATCAAAACCGTGATGGTGTAATCGCACGGAATGAAGTACCCTCTCAGCTGATTCCTCGCATGACGAGTGCTGATATCAATGGAGATGGGATTCTGAATCGTCAGGAGCAATTAGCAATCGTCGATCGAGCCAGAATATTAAGTGGTCGTCCCAACGTCACTGGTTTGGGACTGACTGCAGATATCTTCACAATGTTAGATCAAAATAAAGATACTGCCGTCAGTCGTACAGAGGTTCCCAGACAACTCCAACGCCTCTTTCTAACTCTTGACTCCAATAAAGATGGTGTCGTCGATGCAGAAGAACAAAAGGCGGCCCTCTATCGCATCAAAGGCAGACTCAATCCAGAAAAACCCAAAGTTCGGGTTCCTGCGACATAAAATTGTTGTGCGTTAAAAAATAGTGCCAGGAGCCGATTTAAGACTTTCATGGTGTACTTCCTTGGGGCGACCGATCTTCGTTTTCCGAGAGCGATAATCCAGGTCGCTTCACCGGTCAACAAGAAGTTCCTGGCACTTTTTTTGGCAATCGTTTCGGTCGAAAATTCATATGGATCGATTTCGGGAAAATCAGTCGATTATGTGAATTATCTTTTAAAAGTGAGCTTTAACGCATTTCATTTTGTAGACCAACAATTACAAAATTTTTCCTGTTCGCAATGAATTCCAGGTCTTCTCAAACCAAGTCCTCTCAAACATGAACAGTAAGTGTCTTATGTGGCTTTATTACGCTAGTAGGACACATGGCCTCTCTATCGAAACCAAAAATTTGACTTCTTTCTGATCATTCGAATCGCAACTCAAAAGTGAATGAAAATATCTATAAAATCTATTTTCATTTTCAACTTACCTCACT
Organism: Gimesia aquarii; assembly: GCF_007748175.1. Taxonomy (NCBI): domain Bacteria; kingdom Pseudomonadati; phylum Planctomycetota; class Planctomycetia; order Planctomycetales; family Planctomycetaceae; genus Gimesia; species Gimesia aquarii. The sequence goes on along the minus strand of NZ_CP037422.1, from coordinate 4,800,386 downwards.
TTGATGTCCGAATTCTGCCAGTCTCCTGTTTGTATGAAGCATATAGTTAGCATTAACTAACCAACAAATTCGTACTAAGTAAAGGAGCTCAAAATGCGAATGAATTCAAGTCTGATTACGGTAACTGTTCTCGCTGGCCTAGTGGCTTTACCATTGCTGAAGGGAGATGAACCAGCATCTAAAAGCAACTTAGCGACAACGAAAGCAGGTTTGAAATATCAACCTGTGGGTAAAGGTATTCGCTGGCTGGTAAAAAAAGATGCATTTCTGAAAACTTTGGTTGAACGCGATAACTATGGTAATGCTGATGTGGAAGTTGCAGAACTATACCTTCCTAAAGTTCCTCAATCAGAGCAGGCTGTACAGGGTCTGGAACATGTCCATAAAAGTACTGAAATTTTTTATGTCATTTCTGGTAAACTCGGCCATACTGTCAATGGAAAAGAATACGTGATCGAACCCGGTCAAGTAGGAATTGTTCACGCCGGAGAGAAAATCATACACTCGGTAGTCGGCGATGAGCCAGTGAAAGCTATCGTGATTTGGGTACCCGGTGGTGAAGCTGATAATTTAAAGTATAATATGGGTTTTAAAGAACAACCAATTGGCAGTCTCCTGAATGATTGAGCCAGACAAGCCGGACAATCCAATCGGGCGACACTGAGGTTAGACCGATGAACGAGGAAGATATTTGGTATTTAGCCTACCAAAGTCGTGACCAACGATTTGACGGTGTATTCTTCCTCGGTGTGAAGTCGACTTCGATTTATTGTCGTCCGATTTGTCCTGCTAAAACGCCAAAACGAGAGAATGTTCGATTCTTTTTGACAGCCACAGCTGCGGAACGCGAGGGATTTCGTGCCTGTAAGCGCTGTAAACCCGAGTTGGCTCCACTCCATTTTCAATCCGCTGATATTCCAGAGCAAATCCGGCGCGCTCTCCATTTGATAGAAAACGGATTTCTTGACGAAGCATGCATTGATTCACTCGCGCAACAACTGGGAATTACAGCGCGACATCTCAGGCGGCAATTCACTCGTCATCTGGGAATCTCACCAAAGTCATGGGCACAAACTCGAAGGTTACACCTGGCGAAACAATTAATTGAGCAGACTTCACTCCCACTCACGCGAATCGCCTTTGATGCGGGATTTCAAAGTATCAGAACTTTCAATGCTCATATTAAAAAAGATTTTGGCTCCACTCCCACTCAAATTCGCAACAAGGCAAGCAAAGAATCTGGTATCTGGTCAAACATTCGATTGAAAATCACCTATCGCCCGCCCTATCCCTGGCATCAAGTCTGCCAACTTCTCAAAAATGAGTTATTAGAGAATGTCGAAACACTTGAGGATCATGTTTATTCAAAACTAATGAAAATTGAAGATGAAATACTGCTTCTGAAGGTTCGACATCTTACGCTGGAGCACTGTTTTGAATTATCAGTCTCTTATCAATCATTACCTGGTTGCAACATCCGTGATTTAGTCACTCAAACTCGACTGTTTACAGATGTAGCTGCAAATCCATTACTTCTTCAACAGCATTTTACCAATTCCACTTTCGAAAAGCGTTTTCAAGAAGGAGTACGTTTGGTAGGAACACTTTCTCCTTTTCAGATGTCAGTCCGATCCATTTTACAACAGTCAATGAAAGCCGAATTGGCAACGAAATTGATGCGCGCGATGTGTGAAAAGATTGAGTTGAACTCTCTACCTTGTTCCCGTTTGTCTTTTGTCTTTCCCCACGCAGAGCACTTGTTGGAACGAATCAGAGATCTGGATATACCTCCTGAGCAATTTGGACAAATTCAAAATCTTTGTCTTGCAATAATTAATCAAAAAATGAATCTTTCACCCGTCTCGGATCCTTTCAGGCTACAAAATGATTTGATCTCTCTAGTCGGATTGAGCCCCAAAATCGCAACCTATATCGCAATACGCTCGACCGGTTATCCTGACCTCTCATTCAATCGATCGGATTCTTTCCGTCCCTGGAGTTCCTATGCATTTTTGGCTCAACATGGATTTCTATAAGAACCAGTTCTCACACAATGAACGCCAAAATAAAGGTGCTTGAATACAATGACCGGGAGTTGATTCTCTCATTAAGAGAGCCGACCTTGAGTCAGAAGCTCATCAATAAAGGAGGAAACATTCGCTAAATCAGGTGGCTCAGAGCGAAACGCAACATGACCGTCAGGCCGAATCACAAACAGTGTCGGATCAATGACACCAAGCCGCGCGTGTACGTCACCATCAATGTCGTACAACCAGTGATCCATCATAGGTGATAGTGAAAGTGTATCGGGTGGTAGTGTCGTTGAGATAATCCAAAATGAACCGCCTATTGGCTGCATGGCCATTTCGAATTCGCCTCTCTCGGGAATATCTGATTGATCAGCACTCATCCATAACAGGACATGCCCTTCAGTCTGGCTAAGCTGATTCAGTCTAAGCTCAGTCTTGTCTCCTCTCATTTCAAGAGGGCCGGCGTCAGGCATACGATCACCTGGGAGAACCCCGAGCCACTTTTGTCGTGCTTCGCGACCCGCAGAATGATATCCACTCACTATGGGACTGTCACGGTAATGAAATTCTAATTCGGATTCATCAAGGGCAATCTGATTTTGACCACGTGACGAACAGAGTATGGCGCAAAAGGTCCGTTTCACACGCTCGACAGCTGCTGGATCATTGGGAACATCTCTCAGTTCTTCTGCAGCGTCTCCTGTTGCAGCCACTGCAGCAGCAACAGGTCTGCGTTCAAGTTCATAGCTATCGAGTAAATTCTCGTTGGCTTTCCCATTTGCGACAAGTGCTAATTTCCATCCCAAGTTAAAAGAGTCCTGGATTCCCGTATTCATCCCATGCCCTTCAATAGGACTGCATGCATGGGCGGCATCACCGGCAAGCAATACACGATTAGAACGGTAATGGCCACTCAATTGACAATGCGCGTGGTATAACATCGGCTGATCAGGTTCGACCAGTGATGCACCGGGAGAGAGTTGATCAAGGCCCTGATTAATACTTTCAAGAATCTCTGCTGACTCTGTATTATCTTCAGCACGAAAATAAACCCGCCATCGCCCCTCGGGAAGTGGGACCGGATTTAGTGCAGGATTTTCCAGTTGAATCGCCGCCAAATCAGGTTCATGCTGCCAATTCTTCAGATGACCATCGATGACTCCCCATTGGACCGGATAACGGTGCCCGGCGATTTCGATACCAATCGCTTCGCGCACTCTGCTATGAATGCCATCTGCGCCCACTAACCAATCAGAAGTCACAGTATGTTCTATTCCATCTGTGGACCGCAAAGAAGCTTTTACCTCTGTTTCAGTTTGTTCTATTTTACTCAGTTCCCATCCTCGGGTAACGGCTCCCCCCAGTTCAATTAAATGATTTGTTAGAATGTCCTCGGTTTCATTCTCAGAGAGGTTAAGGTCATAGGGATGGCGGCAATCTAAACTATCAAACTTGACTGTCGCAATTTTCTGCCCGTAAGCAAAAAGATTGAAGCCACGCATAATGTGTCCACGTTCCAGGAACGACCCAAGAACACCCATCGATTCCAAGACCTCTAACGAACGACTGTGAATAACGGTAGCACGATCCAAAGGTAGCGGTTCTGGCCGACGGTCAACCAACAGGCAATCGATCTGCCTTCTGGCCAATTCGACTGCCAGTGATAAACCAGTTGGTCCTGCTCCTACAATGAGCACGCGATTTTTCTGAGGAAGTGATATTTCTGTATTCACAGTTCGGAATTCCGATTCAAAGGCTTAACAAGCTTAATTTATAGCGTGAGTCTAATTTCATATTCAAAGTATTCAATTATCTGTATTGTTAAGACTATGTCGTATGTTCACAATAGAGGACTCATAATTTTATATGCCCCTGTTTCCATAAAGCATCGATTCTTGCATGCAAGAAAAGAGCCTTTTAAGATAAATTTATCATAAATCATTACAAACACATTGCGAAACTCCTCTGATGAAAGTCTTTCAATGAAATTTATTCTGTTTTCTGTCTGCGTAATATTTATTCTACTTGGATCATTGATAAAGCCTGCCGAAGCACAACAACGAACGAATCAGTTGGAACAACAACTCAAACAGGCTGATCTCGGACAATTGGCAAAGGAAGCGCGACGTCGTGGAAATCCCAAGCGGGGTGCTTTGGTGTTTTATAAGTCGGTCGCCGCTTGTATTAAATGTCATGAAAGCGGAAAGGATTCGTCTCCCCTGGGACCTGACCTGACAAAGACTGACAAAGAACTGACCGATGAATATCTGATCGAATCCATTCTCTTTCCTTCAAAAAAGATCAAAAAGGGATTCGAAACGGTCACAATTATCACAGATGAGGGAAAACTAGTCTCCGGGCTGGTTGCCCAGGATCGAAAAGATTCGCTGGTATTACGCGATGCCGCAAATCTGGAAAAAGAAATCATCGTTCCTAAGAACGAGATCGATGAAAAAACAATCGGCAAGAAATCCATGATGCCCGAAGGGTTAGTTGGAACGCTGAAAAATCAGGGAGAGTTTTACGATTTAGCCAGCTATGTCTTCAACGTGGCCCGTGGTGGTGCAAAACGCGCTGCTGAACTGAAACCATCGGCTGAAGAATTGATCGTCAAAGATGACACTAAAAATCTGGACCATGCAGGTATCCTGCGTCGCATGAAGGAACGTGATTTTGAAGCAGGAGAACGCATCTATCACGGTTTGTGTAAAAACTGTCATGGGGTGGATGGTAATAAACCCTCGCTGCCTACAGCACGTGCATTTGGTACTCAGCCACTGAAATTTGGTGCAGACCCGTACAGAATGTTTCTTACACTCTCCAAAGGCAATGGCTTGATGGGGCCGATGCAGCATCTCAGCCCCAAAGAACGCTATCAGGTTGTGCATTTTATTCGTGAAGAGTTTATGGAACCAGACAACCCGGCTTACAAGGAAGTGACTCCCGAATATCTGAAGAGTCTGCCCAAAGGAGCGGGATCGGGTGAATTTGATCTCAATATTGAACGCGACTTTGGGCCGGCGCTCGCCTCTCAACTGGGGCGCATCACAACCAGTGCCTTGACAGTAAAACTGGACGATGAAACGACCATTTCATACGATCTGCATTCAATGAATCAAACGGGCATCTGGAAAGGTGGCTTTCTCAATTTAAAAGCGACACAACATATCCGAGGCCGCGGTGAAGGTGTTCCACACCCAGAGGGTGATGTTTTGGATGAATTAGCTGGCTGGCAGTGGGGCCATGGTGGCTCTCTAGATTACTCTAAAAAAAATCTGCTACCGCGTGGGCCGCTACCTCAAAAATGGCTTGACTACCGGGGACATTATCTGCACGGCAATCAACTGGTGCTCTCTTACAAAATTGATGATCGTGAAATTCTCGAATTGCCCCATGCGGTTGCCGAAGAAACAGCAATACGTCATACGTTACGCATCGGACCAGGAAAGGCATTAGTTCTGGCAACAGCTACACCAGAGAATAGCGAATCACGTTTCTCTGGTATATTGGCCGGTAATGTAAAACGTCCCAATCTGAAACAGGGCTCTGCTGCAAAGACGATCGCCATCAGCGGTGGTTCACAAGGGAATCAACTCGGTCACTTTACCGCATCTGCTGTGATGGGTGATGCGGGTGGGATTACCTGGAACGTCGATCAAAAACAACGGTTAGTATTGAATATTCCTGCTGATAATAAGTCGCGCATCGTCGATATCATTTGCTTTGCCGGAACAGGCGTTGACGATTTAGAATCTCTACAAGAATTTGTGGAACAAACCGACGATCCAGTCGATCCAAAATCATTGATCAGTGGAGGGCCAGCCAACTGGTCTAAAGTTTTAAACACAGTCGGTTATCCTGGTTTAGAACGCGGCGCTTATGCGCTTGACACGCTCAGTATTCCTGAATCGACCCCCTGGAACACGTGGTTTCGTACTTCGGCACTCGATTTCTTTCCTGATGGCCGCATGGTCATTTCTACTCATGGTGGTGATATCTGGATTGTTTCCGGAATTGATCAGGATTTATTAAACCTCAAATGGAAACGTTTTGCTGGCGGCCTGTATGAACCGTTTGGTGTGAAAGTGGTAGACGGCACTATCTATGTCACCTGTAAAGATCGGCTAACACGTCTGCACGATCTGAACAACGATGGTGAAGCCGACTTCTATGAAAGTTTTTCAGCTGATACCGATGTCTCTCGATTTTTCCATGCTTTCAATTTCGATTTACACACCGATACTGAAGGTAATTTTTATTACGCGAAATGCGGCCAGTATACTAGCTATGCATTGCCGGGTGCGGTGATCAAGGTCTCTCCGGACGGAAAACAGCGAGAAGTATATTGCACAGGATTTCGCACACCAAACGGAATGGGAATTTTACCTGACAATCGCATGACCGTCAGCGACAATCAGGGAAGTTGGATGCCTGCTTCCAAAATCAGCCTGGTGAAACCGGGTGGTTTTTATGGTTATGTGCAAACTCACTCGGGTGGAAAGAATTGGGCACCGGATGGGGGGCGGATTGATCATCGCAAAGTGGTTCCGCCGAAAACATTCGACCAACCGATCATCTGGATGCCTCAAAGTTTTGACAATTCCTCAGGCGGTCAGTTGTGGATCGATGACCCGCGGTGGGGGCCACTCTCGGGTCGGTTACTCCATACCAGCTTCGGCAAAGGCTGGCTCTATTATTTAATGTTACAAGATTTGAAGGATGTCAGTCAGGCGGCAATCATCAAATTACCTTTTGATTTTAGCACTGGTATTCACAGGGCACGTGTGAATCCAGCAGACGGACAAGTTTATGCGGTCGGGCTGGATGGCTGGAACGGTGGCGGCCGACGAGGGCTACTCGACCAGGGTGTGCAACGTCTGCGCTATACAGGCAAACCACTTTCGATGGTGACAGACTGCCAGGTTGAACCTGATGGATTGCGGATTCATTTCAATTTTCCGCTCGACCCTCAATCGGCAGCCAATCTCGAGTCTTATCTCGCCGAACATTGGAATTACCACTGGCGTCCTGCCTATGGATCGGATATGTTTTCTCCCACAACAGATCGACCAGGCAAAGAAAAGATGAACTTGACAAAAGCAACACTTTCCGAGGATGGCAAAAGTGTGAAATTAACAGTGCCCAATCTCAAACCCGTGAATCAGGTTCATTTAAAACTCAATTTGAAAGATGATCAGGGTGATCCATTTCGTGAAGAAATCTACTGGACGATCAACAGCATTCCGAAAGGTGAATGAGTTTACGTTTCGATTACTCTCACTTTTCCCTCACCACATTAACTTTAAGACTTTTTTACTACCACGAAATACGCGAAACTCACGAACTTTTTAAATAGCTAAGTCCGCTAGCGAGTCTTTGATATTTTTCCAATGAAATTTGTTTTTTGTGATCCCTATATTCACTGTTTGCGTTTCAGACTCAAGAACATACATCGCCATCGATACTATTCTGAATGAGGTACTGAGCTACAGTGAAAAGCAACGAACCTATTGCAGCTGAAATCACTAAAAACGAAGGAGGGTTCAGAGTATTTCGACTGAAGAAAAGTTATCGCAATCAGGGAGTTTGTTTTCTGACCTTCTTCGTATTCGCTGGTATTGGCTCTGCATACGGCATATGGATTGATGCACCACTTGACCGAAGATTATACGGTGCTGCTTTTATGTTAATATTTTTTTCATTCTTGTCCGTTGCTTCTCTCTGGATGATTCTCGCTTACAAATACGAATCTCTGACAATTCAACATAAAAAGATTACTCATCAGGGTATGATCTTTAAAAAAGAGATCGACCTATCCAATGTCAAACAGGTCCACTGGAAATTGGGCAATAAAGGAGGTATTACACTAAAGAGCCTAACGGATAAAATTTCAATCAATCTCGATAACTTTGAGCACGACGAACGGCTCTGGCTGATTCGCTACTTTCAGAGTACTTTACCTGAACCTGTTCAACAAAATTGGAATCTGTTCTGTTCGAAAATTGCACTACCACTTCGGGACCACAATCCTGATAAAATTCCAACACCCGGACCCGATGAACTATTAATTACACGCAAAAGATGGGCTAAGATCTTGGTCCCTATCATTTTAGTCACTACTATTTTGGGACTTATCACAGCCTGGAAGTTACAATCGCCTCGTTTTCTGCTTGCGCCAGCTACATCAATTATGATCTCACTGATATTCTGTTTTATGGTTCCGAAGCAGGGTTTCGTCGTCCGTTCTGATAAACACGACAGACAATTGGTTCATTTTCTTGGTTGGTGGTTTACAGTAGGAGCAATCGTTTTTTTTATCTTCAAACTGACTGAATTTCCCGAACCACAGAATAAAATAGCTGTTTATTGCTCGTTGTTCGTCTGGACGATGGTTTATCTCGTACAATTATATCGCTCAAGTCAAGCTATCCGGCAAAGAGACTTGGAAATTGCAAAAGTAGCGGTTCATAAGTGGAAGGAAGAGAAAGGTCGTGACCCAACTTCAATTTAACGTTGTGATGGACGACCCTACTTCTGAATCAGCCCTACATGCTCATGCGATTTCTTTGCAAAGCCTGCTATTTTTTCTGCTGTGACAGCACCATATTTGATCATGGGGCGTTCTACTCCAAAGTAGGAAAGCATGGCAACGTAATAGCTGATGGTAACGGAAATGATCGCCAAAATGACTCCCAATAATAGCGGATAGTTGGATGTAATCTCCGGACTCACAAATAAGAGCAGGCTATAGGCGAGCCAATACAAAATGATGAAGTGATAGATATAAAAAGAATAGGAGAATCGCCCGAGCTTTCTGACGATCTCGAAGTCTAAAATACGGCTCAGAAAGAGGTTTGTTTTTTCATCAGCAAGAATGGCAACGATCAACGCGGCAAATATTGTCTCGATTAGTACGGCACAAAACAGATTGCTGCTGGAAAATAACGATCGGGAACATAACAAGCAAGCAACGCTCATAATAAACATGGTGCTCCTGGCACCCTGCTTCACATATAAATTTAGCTTTTCAATAACGATTGGTATCAACAGCCCGACATAGAATACAAAACCATATAGAAAATACAAATTTCCAAAAGGCATTATACCAGCCATGAAACCGACTATGACTAGGAGGAAGAGGAATATCAGATTTAACTTTGTCCCCACATTACGATTAACCAAATACGCAAAAGGAAAAAGTAAGGACATGATTAGTTCGACTTTTAAAGTCCATGCGACCTGATTGAGATTGGTTTCCAGTAATGCGTAATTTGCCATCGCGTTTTCAAATGTAATATCAGTTTGATACCACGCCTGAAACCAGACCGAGGTATTGGGAAACTTGATGTAAGTATGAAACAAAGCGATCGAAAAAATGATAAATGTAAGGCAGACGATATATGCTGGGTAGATTCGAAATATCCGTTTAATATAAAACGCAACATTTGATCTGATATTGTTGGATTTACGATCAAGAGACAAACCTAACACATAGCCACTCAAAACAAAAAAAATCGTGACAGCCGCCCCGCCGTTGAATGGTACTAATAACAGCCTTGTGAGAAATGCCTGTGAACCCTGCGTCTCCAAAAGGTTGGTAGTCCAGATCATCCCATTTTGATCGACTGCAAACACAATCAAACAATGGCTGACAGCAACCATCAGAGCGGCGATACCACGCAGTGATTCCAGTTTTGTGATAAACATCAACTAATACCTGTCACAGTAGCTGTCACATCAAAAGGGTTCGTCAAAAATAGCAGGTGTGTACTCAAGAGTGTAAACGGTCGTTAGGGGCATTTACAAACAGAAAAAATGTTTACGAATCGGTTTCCAGGTACATTATCTGCATATTAATACCCGTTTTCATAAGCAAAGTCTCACAGCAAATGAATATAGATCATCTTTGCCCGGGCTTTTTCCCCATTCACCATTTGAATCGAATCAACAGCTAAGGACTTGATTCAACGAATACGAGAAACAGAAATATAAGCATCACAGAACATAATATATAGCCGATAGTCATTTTCTTTCGCTGCTCAGAGTTCAGATCATAGGAGCCCATTAGAATCTTAGTCAGCAGAGCCAGTGAATAGAATTGCAATGGAAAAAAGAGCACTCCCAAGAAAGCCGACTTATAAGCACGATTTACCATTGCATCTATCTCTGAAGTGGATTCTACTTCAAGCACATCAAGGTTGTGCTCCTCTTCATCATCCCCCCATTCGTCTTTCTCATCTTTGCTTTCTCCTTCGAAGCCCTCTGCAATTTTCCAATCTTCTTCGGTAATCGTCACTGGCTCGTGATCATCGAGAACTTCAAACGCACGTTCTACATCAGACTCGGCCACCTGCACTTTGATTCCACCCAGCGCGTTTCCAAGATACCAGGCCATGCCCACCGCTTCCGTATCCGATAGAAACACAGGAATTCCTTCGGCATCTAGCAAGTTGCGAACCAAGCTCGCTTCTGTCGGCGTATTCAACGTGGCGACTGTGACTAAATCATCTGACATGACAGGTTCCCTGGCTGCTTCATCAGAAGCGGAGAGATTCACAATAGACTTTTGTTATACTTTATTATTCGCATCACTGACACTTTTATTAATACAGAATTACGTTTTCTTAATGATGTGACTATTTAGGTGTAACAAATCAATTTTGTCTTTCCTTCTGTGGGTGATACCTTCGGCCATAATGAGCTAACAGTCTTGCCTTCGATGATTCTTTTTTCTCTTGCGGTAAATAGAAACTTGAAAAAACCAGATTTAATCAGTCACTGGCTTTTTTTAAACGGTCGCGGGTGGCTTTCCAGGCGGCTTTGCTGCTTCGTTTTCGAAAGTCAGGGATTTCTGTCAGTGGCCAGTTCTTGTCTGGGGTATGTGCCTGTTTCATAATCTGAACTGCTTGTTGAACTTTTTCGGGATGCTTGGCTGAAAGATCTGTTGATTCCCCTGGGTCACTTTTCAGGTCGTAAAGTTCTACTTTGGCGTTTGGTCCGTTTTTGACTGCTTTCCATTTTCCAAACCGACAGGCCTGAATCGGTTTTTGCTCATGCAATTCCCAATAGAAATAATCTCGCTGCGGTGCCTCGCCCCCTTTCAAGAAGGCAACCAGAGATTTTCCATCAGTTCGTTCATTTTCTTTCAACTCGAATCCGGCCAGCTCAGCTGCTGTAGGCAATATATCCCAAAATGCCCATGGCTGATCAGACACACGGCCTGCAGGAACGGTACCAGGCCACCATGCTATGGCTGCCTGACGCAGAGCCCCTTCATAAAGCCCCCGCTTGAAGCCTCGTAATCCATTACTGGCTTGATTGAATAGAGAGCCCATTTTGCTTTTGGTGCTGAAGGATGAGCCGTTGTCACCACTAAACAAAACCAGTGTGTTTTCTGCAATGCCTAACTCTTTTAACGTTGACATCAGTTCGCCCATGTCGCTATCCATGCGAGTGACCTGAGCGGCATATGCTTTTTGAGAGTTGGACCAGGGTTTGTTAACATATTGCCCTAAATCATTAATCTCATGCCGACCGTGTGGCAGCGTCAACGCATAAAACAGAAAAAACGGCTGGGAACGATGCTTGCGTATCCAATTGATCGCATCTTCTTGGATGAGCTCTTGTGAATACGTCTTACCGATACTCTTACCATCGTTACCTGCAAGGAGTATTTTTTCATGGTCATTGTATAGATAGCGGGGAAAGTACGAATGTGCTTCACGTTGGCAATTATATCCAAAGAAGTGATCAAAACCTTGTTTTAACGGATCACCGGTGGTATCGAAAAAACCCATGCCCCATTTGCCAACGCAAGCGGTTTGATAACCGGCTGACTTGAGCACTTCAGCAATCGTTGTCGCTTCCGCAGGAAGTGGCAATTGACCTTCTGGCGGGACTTCAAAATTGCCTCGAATCGGACAGTGACCACTGTGCAACCCGGTAATCAACGAACTCCGACTGGGGGCACAAACAGTGGTACCACAATACGCACTCAGATAGCGTGTTCCCTGCTCTGCCATTCGATCCAAATTTGGCGTCGCAATTAGTTTTTGTCCATAACAGCCCAAATCGCCTTGCGCCACATCATCGCTGAGCACAAAGATGATATTTGGTGGCGCTGCCTTAACAGGACCGAGCATCAATAGTGGGATACATGAGAATAGGAGTCGAAACAACCATTTGTTAGCAGACATCAACATGACCTTTTGACTTAAAAGAAAATAGATAGAAATCCTTTATTCTATTCCATTCTTTCAAAAATCAATCGCAATGTCGAGCAATAAATGTTACGAAGTATTTAAGGGACCCTTACTATCTGAGTTCCTACAAGAACCGAATTACAGATCACTATGAAAGCCACTTAATGTTCGAAAAAGAATGAAGCTGTTGACTTCACTATTGACGTGTAAATTCCGACTCCTTACTTTGCATATTCTGACGTTCTCAAGCTTTTTTGTTTACATCTGGTAACTCAATTGACTCTTTTGTTCTCTGATCTGGAAGCTGCATTGGACCAAATTCCTACTTCCCTCAAAAGGTTGGCAAGACAGCCGTGAAGTCAGGCTCCAATATGAAAAAGAATTATACTGAAAACTTTCATAATGGTCCCGGGGGTTGGCATGGCTTTCAAGATAACTTTGTGGGACCGAAAGCACTTGAGTACAAAGATCGAAGCATCACTTCATATGGACCGTGGTGGATTGACTATAATCACGCACCACCTCATGGGGCCGGTTATCTGTCACTTTTATGTGGCATCATGACACGTGGTCCACTCAATGAAGCATTAAAAGAAAGTGGAGGCTCCAATCGTTTCATTGAACAGAACTTCTCTACTGATTTCACAAACGCTGAATTCAGAATTCGACTCCGCGGGGAATTACTGTCGCGTGGCTCACAAGTTGTCCTGCTCATACAGAGTCAACAAAAGGAAATCTGCTCTGGTTGGATGCTTACAGGCCAGCCCATTAAAGTGCAAAAAACATGGACAGAACATTCACTTAGACTGACTCCTGATGCTTCGCAATGGACAAGTCTCGGCACGCGGCCAGATCGAGCGGACATGTATGGCGAATTACCATTAGAAGATGTACTGGCGAACGTAAACGTGAATCTGTTTCTCGTTTTATTCCCGCTTGATGTGCGTCCTATGGGAGATCCAGGCGGTGACCCTGATCTACTTCGCCCGGGTCGTGACTATCGCGTCTGGCAAGCTTATCTACCCGAAGGGTATGTCGTTGTGGATTCAGTCAGTCTTGCTTTGACCTCTTGAACATCAAACTTTGATTTGTTTTATCTCTTTATTTCATCCTAAGGCAGAAATCAAATGACGACCCTTGTTGTTGGCGCCACAGGTGCGACCGGACGACTCCTTGTTGAACAGTTACTTCAACGAGGAGAGAACGTGAAAGCCATTGTACGAACAACTGATTTACTCAAAGATGTTGTCAAGAATCAGGACGGTTTTTCAGAAGTACAGGCAAGTATTCTCGAACTGACAGACGCTGAAATTGTAGAACATGTTAAAGACTGTCGTGCCGTTGTTTCCTGTCTGGGTCATAATTTGACATTCAAGGGGATTTACGGACAACCACGTTTGTTGGTGACAGAAGCGACACGCCGTTTGTGCGAAGCCATTCAAGCTACACACCCGGAAAAACCGGTCAAATTTGTACTCATGAATACAACGGGAAACATTAACCGAGATCTCGCTGAATCTGTTTCATTAGCTCAACATTGTGTGTTGTGGCTTTTACGCCTACTCCTGCCTCCCCATGTCGATAACGAAAAGGCCGCAGACTATTTACGTACAAAGATTGGCCAGAACTGTGAGGCTATCGAATGGACAGCGGTTCGACCAGACAATTTAACGAATGAAGCTGCAGTGACCGAATACGAGCTTCACCCATCACCAACGCGAAGCGCTATCTTCAATGCTGGCAAAACCAGCAGAATTAACGTCGGGCATTTTATGACTGAACTGGTGACAGACAACGAAGTATGGAACAAATGGAAGGGACAAATGCCCGTCATCTATAATCAGGAAAATGAGAATATGAAATAGATCATCCTGTTCCAGATCACCTCGACATTTCGAATTGAACTCCCTAAAACGCATCAATCTTCGCTGTTCTCGAGTCGCCTTTCAATGTAGCATGATTTAAGTCAAGCAAGAATAGATCTAGTACATTCACGCCCCAATGAATTGAAAATTCAAGTAACAAGGTTGATATAATGTCTCGAAACAGAACGATTCGTTTTAGTCTTTTCATGATGAGTGTATGCCTGATCGCTTCACCCGTTGTGGCTCAGGAAAAGCAGTATGCCCGGATGCCCTGGCATCTTGTTGACCTGTGGTGGGATGTTGGAGACAACGTTCCCTTCGAAAGTTACAGTATCGATGTTTCGATCAGCGATGATATTTCCCCTACGAAGAATGTCTACATCGCTCCGATTGGTCTCGGTCATCTCAACAAGACACCCTTTTATGGTGGAATCCAGACACAGTCCGACGGCTATACGAAACACAATCAGCAACTTCGCAAGATTGGACCTGGTTTTCTGATGTCTATGTGGGGTGAGCGAAGCATTGACGCAATTCGTCCCTCACTTGGTGGGTACTACCAAAGCTCCGGTCACGAGGGCGATTTTGTAAGCATTCGCCGTCCCTTCAAATGGACCAAGGGAACCTTTACCTACAAAATCGTTCGTATGGACAAGGAGATCATCAACAACAAGCCTTATACATGGGTTGGTGCATTTGTTTATTCTCACGAGAAAGATGAGAATATTTTTATTGGTGCACTCCGATTCCATGGTCATGACCTGATGCTCTCACCCAAAATTGCAAGCTTTGTTGAAGTCTATGGTCAACGCAAACCTGTTGCCGAAATCCCCAAGCTCACAGTCACGTTTGGCAATCTTCGCGTGAACGGAAAGAGTGCCACCGTCAAATCTGTCGAAGCGATCTACCCACCCAATGTACCAGATTACGCAGATGCGGAAAGCAATGACGGTTCAGTGGTGATTGAAGTAGGCCATCCAGTTGAAGGACGCACGACACGTCGTGAGAAACTAGAGCTGAATCGCAAACAATCCATATAAACAAACAGGACTAGTCCACTTATTTTCACGGAGAGAGTTGTGAAACGACATCCTCTGATCAGTAAGCGACCTTTGATTCAAAGCAACTCAACGAATGAGATTGTGAAGAAACTCATCATAAACGTTTTGAGTACTGGATTTTTCATTCTATCTAGTGCAGCAACGCTCTCGGCTACTGACCCAAAACCTGAGTGGAAGTATGAAGCAAAACTTCTGAAACCATTTTGGCAGGGAGACACAATTGAAGGCGAATCGTTGCTGTTTATCCGAGATCCAAAAACAGGTGAAGCAAACGCATCTGTTCTGTTTCCCATGAAGAAAGTTCTCAAAATCAGTAATTCGACGGGAGACATCACATACGAAGAGGGCAAAGACTATCTTTGGAATCCGGGACAACGAGAAATCAGACTTCCCAAGAATTCGAGAATTAACTCACAGACACCAGACGACCTGCGCCGGCCTGCCGGAACGCAGAAATATAAATTGACGCATCGCGATGGCAACGGGGAAATCTTTTTTGGCGGGAAGCTTGAATATCACAACATGCAGACGTGTATTACATACACACACGATCCCATCGATTGGAAAGGGATTGTACCCCATTTTAATGAGAAGGCACTCTCGCGCACGATTCAAAAGCTACGCGATCGTCAGCCCGTTTCCATCGTCGTAATTGGGGACAGTATTTCTGCCGGTTGTAATGCTTCGGGCTGGGCTGGTGAGGCACCGTTTCAGCCGTCGTACCCTGGCCTGTTAGAAAAGAACCTGAGCGAGCAATTCCAAACCAAGGTTCGAGTTACAAATCCCTCTGTCAGTGGCAAAGACACACGTTGGGTCTTAAGTGCCATCGATAAGGTTGTTGAGCCTGATCCCGACTTAGTCATCATTGCATTTGGCATGAACGATTCTGCGGGTCGATCTGCGAAAGATTATCAATCCAATACCAAAGCGGTGATCGAAAAGATTCGTGAAAAACGCCCTCAGGCCGAGTTTATTCTTGTAGCTTCCATGCTCGGTAATAAGGATTGGATTCGACTGAAACATGAACTCTTTCCTCAGTATCGCGAGGCGCTCGCAGAGCTTTGTCAACCAGGAATTGCACTGGCTGATATGACTTCGATTTGGACAGAATTTCTAAAACGAAAACAGGACTGGGATTTGACCGGGAACGGTGTGAATCATCCCAACGATTTCGGCCATCGTGTCTACGCTCAAGTGATATCGACGTTGCTCGTACCGCCAGAAAGTTCTACACCCGAAACGAAGACAAGCCATCAACCCAAAGCCATTCCACTTTGGAAAGACCGTGCTCCCATTGGAAATGATCAATTCGAAAAATCAGGTGCAAAAATCACCGTGCATCAACCGGTCAATGGAAATGGTGCTGCGATCATCATCTGCCCCGGCGGTGGTTATGGTGGATTAGTCACGGGTGCAGAAGGTCACGGCATCGCCAAATGGCTTAATCGTCAAGGTATCACAGGAGTCGTACTGGAATATCGTCTGCCAGCAGGTCGACCTTTTGTACCACTTCTGGATGCACAACAGGCGATCCGCATGGTCCGTGCAAATGCAAAAAACTGGAACATCGATCCTGCGCGCGTGGGAATTATGGGCTTCTCTGCGGGTGGACATCTGGCTTCGACAGCAGGAACTCATTTTGACTCTGGTAATCCACAGGCAGCACAACTTGTTGATCGCGAAAGCAGTCGGCCTGACTTTGTGATCCTGGTCTATCCCGTCGTCACGATGGGAGAGCATACTCACAAAGGATCTCGCAAGAATCTACTAGGTTTAGATCCCTCGCCGCAACTGATCGAATTATTCTCCAATGAAAGACAAGTCACTGCACAGACTCCGCCCATGTTTTTAGCCCATGCACTCGACGACAAACCAGTGCCACCCAAGAATAGTCAGATGCTCTTTCAAATGTTACAAACGAAAAAAGTGCCCTCAAAATATCTTGAACTGCCTTCAGGCGGTCATGGTCTGAACGGTTACAAAGGACCAATGTGGGATGCCTGGCAGACACAGTCGCTGGACTGGTTAGCAAAACTGAAATTTATACCAACTCAAAAGTCACAAAATTGAACGAGGCATTCTGTCATAGTCAAATTGAAAACGGTTAATATTTCGATAAAAAGTGTGGAATTTTTTCTACCACGAAAGACACAAAATTCACGAATATTTATGGCAACCATTAGGGTAAAAAGAATATACAGTCTGCTCTAATCGAGTTCTGTATAGTTTAATCCTGATTTACAAGTGTTTCTTTAGTAGGGATTTTTCGTGCTTTTCGTGTATTTCGTGGTCCATAAATTTGTCTCATACAAAAAACACTTTTTCATTTTGATTTCATGATAAATCGTTGAGCTGCGCGTGCGATCATTTGTTCTTCTCGTGTTTGAATGAGGAGAATGCGGCCTGCTGACTGTTTCGTTGCGAGATCAGAATCAGTATGAGCGTTTTGATTTTTGACTTCATTGAGTTCAAGACCCAGAAACGAAAGTTTCTCACAAACGCTGCTGCGCAACAGGGGAGAATGCTCGCCAATGCCAGCGGTAAAGATTAAAGCATCAATGCCACCCAGTAAAACCGAAAGCGAACCAATGGTGGATTGAATTCGTTCTACGAACATCTTGATTGCGAGTTGAGCGCGTTCGTTTTTGTCTTGAGCTGCTTGTTCAATTTGGCGAAAGTCAGAGGAAACATCCGAGACACCCAGCAAACCAGATTGATGATTCAAACTTTGATCAAGCTGTTCTGGATTGAAGCCCTGCTGTTTCATCAGGTAAATTAAGATGCCAGGGTCAATCGACCCACTGCGGGTTCCCATCATTAACCCTTCCAACGGTGTGAAACCCATTGTTGTAGCCAGTGGACTACCACCAAGCACGGCTGTCGCAGAGCAACCGTTACCGAGATGGCAGATCACCAGTTTAAGTGAATCGTCGTTTTGACGATCCAGCAGTTCGGCAGCGCGAGTCGAACAGTATTCGTGACTGATCCCGTGAAAACCAAATCGACGAATGCCGTATTGTTCATACCATTCGTAAGGGACCGGGTAGAGATAAGCACTTCGCGGCAAAGTCGAAAAAAACGCAGTATCAAATACAGCGACATGTGCCGCCTCTGGAAGAATTGTTTTCACTGCTCCAATTGTAGTCAGAGCAGGTGGATTGTGTAGCGGCGCGAGTTCGGAGATCTCTCCTAAAGACTGGATAACTTTCTCGTTAATCAGAGTGGGCTGGCAGAATTTGGTACCACCGTGAACGACGCGATGGCCGACAGCTCTTATTGATTTTCCCAAATTGATCTCGGCCAACACATGCAGAATCCATTCGACGGCATCACGATTATTGGAAATATCTAAACGAGACTCTGTTTTACTGATCTTCTGAAATCCGTAAGCCATCGTGACTCCCTCAGATTGACTATACCAATCAAGGGTACCTCGGACCAGTTCTTCTTCAGCCAGTTCGTCGAATAGCGCAAATTTGAGCGTACTGGATCCGGAATTCAGAACAAGAATCGACATCAAAAAACCTTACTCTTCCCTTCCCGACCACGTCCAATTGAGAACTTCGGGCATATCTTCGCCATACTCTCTTATGTACTGCTTGTGTTCGATCAGTTTGTCGCGCATCGCTTGCTTTAAATAGGCAGCTTTAGCCCCAAGGTTGGGAACACGGTCAATCACATCTTGCACAAGATGAAAGCGATCGAGATCATTCAGCACAACCATGTCAAAGGGCGTTGTTGTCGTTCCCTCTTCCTTATAACCACGGACATGAAGATTTTTATGATTTGTTCTGCGATACGTTAATCGATGGATTAACCAGGGATAGCCATGGAACGCAAAAATGATTGGCTTATTCGTTGTGAACAGGCTATCGAAATCTGTATCCGACAGAGCGTGGGGATGTTCACGGGGAGATTGGAGTTTCATCAAGTTGACAACATTGATGACGCGGACCTTCAACTCAGGCAACTCTTGCCGAATGATATCGACGGCCGCCAGCGTTTCAAGCGTCGGCACATCACCACAACATCCCAGAACGACATCGGGTTCACTTCCCTGATCACTGCTCGCCCAGTCCCAAATGCTAATTCCTGCTGCAGTGTGCTTGATGGCTTGTTCCATAGACAGCCATTGGGGCGAAGGTTGTTTGCCGGCCACGACAACGTTTACATAATCCCGGCTGCGCAGACAATGGTCGGTAATCGAAAGCAGACAATTCGCATCGGGTGGCAGATAGACACGAATGATCTCAGCCTTCTTGTTAACGACATGGTCAATAAATCCGGGATCTTGATGACTGAATCCATTATGGTCCTGCCGCCAGACATGTGATGACAAGAGATAATTTAACGAAGCGATAGGACGTCGCCAGGGAATTTCTTTCGAAACCTTGAGCCATTTAGCGTGTTGATTAAACATCGAGTCGATAATATGAATAAATGCTTCATAGCAATTAAAAAAGCCATGGCGTCCCGTTAGTAGATAACCTTCCAACCAACCCTGACACTGGTGCTCCGAAAGCATTTCCATCACACGGCCCTCAGGCGAAAGGTGGTCATCAGTCGGTAAGATTTCACCCACAAAACCACGGCCCGCCACCTCAAATACGTTGGCCCAGCGATTCGAAGCGTTCTCGTCTGGACTGAAGATGCGAAAATTTCGTGATTCAAGATTGAGCTGCATCACATCGCGAATGAACTTACCTTGGACGCGTGTTGCTTCCCCTTTCACACTTCCTGGATAAGGAACTTCAACGGCATAATCCCGGAAGTCTGGTAACCTCAATCGTTTTAAAAGAGTCCCCCCATTCGCATGTGGGTTGGCTCCCATTCGCAGTTCGCCACTCGGCGCAAGATCGGCAATCTCTTTTCTGAGACAACCCTGCTCGTCAAACAGTTCTTCGGGCTTGTAACTCTGCATCCACTGTTCGAGCAACTTCAAGTGTTCTGGATTCTCATGCATCTGCCCCAGGGGCACCTGATGGCTTCGCCAGCTGTCTTCGACCGGCAAACCATCGACTTCCTTAGGACAAGTCCAGCCTTTAGGTGTTCGGAGAACAATCATGGGCCAGCGGGGACGTATAAAACCGGGGTCCTGTCGGGCTTTTGAGACAATGTCTCGAATCTCCTGAGTGACATGATCCATGCTCGCAGCCATGAGCTGGTGCATTTTCTCAGGGTCTCGGCCTTCGACATAATAGGGATTATAGCCATAGCCACGCAAAAGGTGATCCAGTTCCTCATGACTGATGCGCGCCAGAACGGTCGGATTGGCAATTTTATATCCATTCAAATGCAGGATCGGCAAAACGACTCCGTCGCGCTCGGGATTCAAAAATTTGTTCGAGTGCCAGCTGGTAGCCAGCGGACCTGTTTCTGCTTCACCATCCCCAATCACACAGGCAACAATCAGACCTGGATTATCAAATGCAGCGCCATACGCGTGCGACAACGCGTAACCTAATTCACCCCCTTCATGAATACTCCCCGGTGTCTCGGGAGCGACATGGCTGGGAATACCACCGGGAAAACTGAACTGTTTAAACAGTCGCTTCATTCCGGCTTCATCTTGTGTAATATTGGGATAATGTTCGGTATAGGTACCCTCTAAATAGGTATTCGCCACAAGTCCAGGTCCGCCATGCCCGGGTCCGGTAACAAACATAACATTAAGCTCATGTTGTTTGATAATACGATTGAGATGTGCATAGATAAAATTCAACCCCGGTGTTGTTCCCCAATGACCGAGCAAACGAGGTTTTACATGTTCCTTGTGTAACGGTTCTTTCAGTAGCGGATTTTTGAAAAGATAAATCTGGCCGATTGACAAATAATTTGCGGCCCGCCAGTATGCATTGATGAGGTCTAGTTCTTCGGGAGAGAGGGGATCTGACATGTTATTTCCTCAAATATTGCTACTCTGTCATTTTCACCACACACAGAGATTGGCACACATGATTCAACAAAGAAATCAGGAACCGATTTTAGTCTTCCCTGACTTCAACATACTTTCATACTTTAACAACCAATCACTTATTCTGTCCACGAATAGCTGCCTGATCTTTGAACTCATAAACAGCACGATTTCTATTGGTTCATTACCTCTAAACAATCCTACCTATAAGTTTGGATTCTTTTCTATTAAGTTATGCGCCAATGGTACTGAAAGAGTTTATTGACTTAACGGTATTGAGATCAAATTATTTTTTCTTGGCGGGAGGATCGCTAGTATTGGCGAGTTTCGCATGTGATTTTGATGAAGATTTCATGAATCGCAAATTATGATCCATCTTGCCAGCAGTATTACAACCAGAGTGAGTCGGTCAAGTAGTTTTTAAACGAAAAACATGATGAGTCCTTATTCATCAATCCCTAGAGTTTTGATACAGATCCAGACATTCACTTAGACATGTTGATCAACCAATCATTTTTAGCTGAATGACTTATTTAAGGACCGATATTGACAGCCTAAGCCACTTTGATACGATTTTTTACAATTTATCATCTGGTGGGATTATCATCTGGTGGGATCTATTGCTATATGGTGTTTCTGAATGTCCTATTTCTGCTAGTTTTGTTTGTAATCACCTTCGCCGGAATCGCTGCGCTTGTTACCTGCGTACTCACACTGTTTGGTAAACAAAGGAAAGCTAGATGGATCATCGCAACGTTTGTTGTTTATTGCTGTTGTCTGGTTGCCTTTTTCTTTGTTAGTTCACGCCCATCAGCAGTGTTCGAAAGACAACTCGGATTTCCTCCACCTTCAATTGTCCATAACCTGAAATCGTCACAATGGATTCTTGGTGATTATGGAAAGGTTACCCTGTCATTCATAGCCAATCAGAAAACTCTTGACCAGATAGTCAAACATAAAATAAAACGAATGCCCGACATTGGAAAAACACAACATTTTCACCGCAAATTTTCAAAGCAATTTGCTACCGAAACCGAAGATGTTTATTTTAACAAATCTACAGGACGTATCTCGTATACTTGGATTGGTGTCGACTAGATTGTCATTGAAATGACTCCCTCACAGAGTGATAACCAAATGTCAGTTAAATCTGTTTTCGATTCACAGGATGTCGTAGGCGAAAGCATTATCTGGGATGACCGTAACGGAAATCTCATCTGGATCGACATCGTCGGTAAATGTATTCACAGGCTCCAATTGACGACAGGCCAACACAAAGTCTGGCCAACTCCTGACTTCATCACATCGCTGGGACTACGGGAAGACAAAGGCGCCATTGTTAGTTTATCGAAAGAAATTTGCTGGTGGGATTTTGACAAACATTTCACCACTTTTTTGGAAGTAGAACCCGACCAACCCGACAATCGGATCAACGAATGCATGGTTGCCCCGGATGGCTCATATTGGGTAGGAACAATGCAGAACAATTTACATTTAAACGGTAGTCCCAAGGAGGTCACCGCGAGCCTTGGTGCTTATTATCGAGTCACTCCCAATGGCGAGTTACAAAGGCTGACCGAAAATATTTATGGTATCACCAACACCATGGCGTGGGCCGACAACGGTCGTTTTTTAACTGCTGACTCCCTGGCCAATAAGATCTACACGTTTCGATACGATGATAAAACAAAGACACTTTCCGACCGGAACCTGTTTGCTCCCGCCTTTGAACGAGGCAGCCCCGATGGTTCCTGTCTGGATGACGAAGGATTCTTGTGGAACTGCCGTGTTGCTGGCGGAGGCTGTCTTGTTCGCTATGCCCCCGATGGGAGTATTGATCGGATCGTTGATTTGCCCTGCACCTGGCCCACAAGCTGCACGTTCGGCGGAGACAATTTAGAAACGCTGTTTGTCACTTCAGCACGCTTCACAATGAGCCCGGATTATCTCAACAATAACCCACACGAAGGCAACCTCTGGGCATTGAAACCCGGAGTCCGCGGTCAGCTATGCAATCGATTGGGAAGCAACTCCACAATTTAGCGTGGAGTTTTTGTAAATTCAGCTACTTTTAAGGATTCTGGAATCAAAAAAGACGTTGTGTTTTCTCTCGTGAGACGCTTTCGCTTTTGGAATCGAGCGTTTTAATACTTGTTGTGATAAAGGTCATCCCACGCCGGTAGAAGAATTTCAGATACCAATTTATACTCCTATAGCACTCTGTACAACGCAGTACATCCATAGATTCCATAGAATTCGAACTTGGCGGGATCTAACCCCTCGGTCACCGCCTGATAGACCCCATAGTCACGGTTATCCGATTCGCGATTTCGAGGATCGTTGAAATCATGAAACAGACAAAACCCCCCTGGTTGCATCACGGTGTCTAACTCACGACACACACTATATACCGGGTCATAGGCATGTGAATGATCTATGAAAGCAAATTCAAACTGCCGTCCTTCAGCCTTGAAATTTCTGACGGCATTGGTCCCCTCATCACAGATCGTTGTGACCCCTTGCTGCAATCCTTTCCTACGCAGATTACTGCGAGTTCGTTTGACACATTTTAGACTCATGTCAACGCTATAAATGTGCTTGGGCGATGGTGAATGCTGCGCAGCCTCAGCTAAAATTGTTGTGCTTAACCCGCGATACGATCCAAGCTCCAAAATGTCCCCCCGGACAAAATAAGCTAGTTCATACAATTTCAACGCATCAGCTCGATGTAACCATCCTGGTATGAATTTCCGCAAACGCCATCCACTATTTTTTACTTGAATCAGTGTGCCATTTTTAACAGGACAATTTGCGAAAAACTCATGGGATGAGTCAATATAAGTTGTAGAAAAATCAAATGTAGGATGATAATCAGGACAGCTCGCCCCTAACTCCTCTATAGTCATATAGGTTTCTTGATGCTTATTCATCGTCTTGATATTCATCCCTTGCTAATACCAAAATACGCTGTCCCAATTTTTTATTCTGCAATAATTAGGAAGAATCGTACCAAAGTGAAATAACCTGTCAAGAACCTCACATGAATGGTTGTGATTCAGAATCATTTTATGATAATAAAGAGTGAGTAGGTAAGAACGAGAGGATATTCTCAATGTCAATGCGTGATCACTTCTTCTCTGTAACGTCAATCGAACCGATTCGGACGTGTATTGCGTCTGGAGATCGAGCCGTCGTCGAGGGTGTAATAAAGTCGTACCTGCGTGGTGATCTTGATTACGAAGATGAAGACGAAGATGATCCCGAGTTCCGGGAAGCTGTCGAAGAAATGATCACCTGCGTGTCACCACCCAAAAAAGAACCCGGCTGCTGGATTCATGTGCTCGAACACCTCGCTCAATATCTAGAACTTTCCCCCGATTTTGATTTGCCATTCAATGAAGGGTGGAAACATTCACATGTTTGGCCCCCCTATCGCAAACTGGTCAAACGACACATTTCACGACAGTCTCGGAAAAGCCTGGGATACCTTGACGATGGCCGTCCTTTCCGTGGCAGAGGAATTGATTACGACGGTTGTGTCTTTTCGTGGTTGTCTGCAGATGAAGTGAAAGAATTAAGCAACTCTTTGTCCAACGTCGATGCTTCAGTTATTACCGACCCCGACTTAATAGACTTTCACGAAACTCTAACCGAATCACTTCAGATTGTTGCAGGTCAATCGCGTGATCTCATTGCTGGTGCCTGAATCGTCAGTTGAGACACATCTGCTAACAAATAAATGCGGTCGACGTTATGGGCCTTGAAACTAGTACTTTGGCAAGCTCGAAATTGAGGGTTGGAAGTGTTGTTTACATGCTCCGTTGTCGCACTTCCATGATCTCTATCACCCCATAATTCAAAAATGGCACTCCACTAGACAACTCCCTATATTCTCCTGGGAATGCATGGTGATGGTTCGAATTTTATGTTGACAGACAGATCCCGTTTGGTACGATTTTTTTATCTGATATTCTATGATGGAGTACTTCCACAAAGTAATAAGTTCGTCATGTTGAGGCAATTAAAAACACCTTGGTTGTTATGTCGCATTTCGCCACCTTCATTACTGCGCTCTCACAGATGACTAACCATCGTGGTATACTTGGCGATGAATGCATCGAGTATCCACCAAGTGAATCCTACGATTACCGGGCGACACCCATGAACGCTGTTGTTTTTGCCTGCATGGGATGCGATGGAGTTCATTATGCGATTCTCAAGATTGATGGAGAGATTCGCGATCATTCACCTGTGATTCAGATTGGTCCCATGGACTTTGATGAACCGTATTCACTCTTAGCACCTACATTCATCGAATATCTTGCCATCGGCTGTGGAGCACTGACCGAAAAAATCGAAGATGTTCTAAAACGGGAACGCGAAGGGGAAATCGTCTTGATCGATTATCTTCGGTCACAATTTGATCAATCGCGATTTTGGTCCGACTCTGTTGATCACAACATTGAGCCTTACCTCTCCCTAATCCAAACCAACAACCTTGACCTCTAATGTCTACTACAGAACTTAATCTGGCGATTTCGTAGTTTCAAAGTCGTGCGCCCGCACTTGGCTTGATGTCAGTTTATGAGTCATTTTCGGATCTGAAGTTCTTTCATGATTTCGTCATGCAATGACTCTCCGAATTGGGTAGCTGGTTGGTCCCTACTCCATTTGTATTTGTAACGTTCGAGTGATTCGCAAGCCCGTAACATCATCGCAGCCGATTCCGGACTTTGATCCTGCTTGAAATACATGAGTGCCCGCTCGATCCAAGTCATCACCATCAGTGATAATCCTGGACTGAGTTGTCGCCCCGGCTCACCCATGATCGCAATGGAAGCAGGTGCCAAATCCGCAATTCCCTGCTGAGGATTCGCGTTCATTTTATCAACCACTTTGCTGACATCTCCATCGCGCAGCAAGCTATCTGTCCATTTGCGATTCCGATTTACAAACAAGTTAACAGATGCAATCTCGACATCCTTCATCTTGCTCGATCCCAAAAATTTGATGAGCTTGTCGTCGGCATTGCCATAGGAGAGCATCAAAGCAAAGATTCGTTCGACCATTGAATGAGACGAGAGGCTCTCGGATTCACGTTGCAGGTCATGTACTATCTGTGAAGTCAGCCAACCTTTCCAACGACCGGCGATCAATAGAATTAAGCTTGCTACGGGTGTCGTCAGCAACAACTCCTGTGACTTGATGGAACCTCGTGCGGTATCAAGCAGAAGAGAAATGGATTGCTGCCATAACACCATAAACCCGGTTTTGATCTTTTCGATGTCGACTTTGTATTTATTGGGAAAGGCACAAATCATCTCGAATTTTGAAATGACATTCTGGCACAGCGGTCGATAGAGCTCAAAGCCTGGCGACAATATCGCTAAGGTGGCTTCAGGAGTTTTCTCCTCGCACGCAATCACTAATGCTCCAGCCAATCCCCAATCCGTGGCCGCCTGTATGAGTTTGGTCACTCTCGCCCGTGAAATGGGAGGTCGGCGCGTGCGCCCATACTGTGCCTGCCCCATCCCACCCCGCACTGCAAAAAAACATTTCTTCTGTTTTGCCGTCGCAAAGCGTTGTACGGCATTATCAATCATTTCGGTGATCAAGTGAGAAGACGCGGTGGGAAACGGGTTCAATTCAATCTGATTGACATTGACTACGTTCAAGTTGCGTTTGTTGGATGTGCGTGTCGCGTGCGCTTCCCTGCGATAACTTAAAATATATTCGCGTAATGCTATCGCCTCGCTTTCGGGACCACCATTTTCCAGCAGACGTGCCGCCTCCGATTTGAGCATCCGCAACATATCGGTATCCTCAATTCCGTGGTAAGCAATGCGACTTGATGATGTATTGATAAACCTTGATATAAACGTCTGAATTTGAGTATCCATTTCCCTGGTTTCATCCGTGTCTATAACTTGTCGTACAAGCCATCAGTGCACCGACTCTCAAAAAACATATGCACTTAATTCATTTACTTGTTTGCTGTTACGCCGCCAGAAATAGCCACAGTGTGTTAACAGGGTAGCCACGAACGCTTCCCAAAACGGCGTAGGAAGTATAGGAGGCAGTCATAGTCAAATCTATGACTTACAACAACATTCTCGGAAACAGGATTTCTATAATGACACACCAGCTCAATGAGATGCTCGACACACTTTCAAAAATTGATATTTCCAATTTGGACGCATGTAAGGAATGCTTTTCGCCTGACTTGATTTGGCATTATGAGAACGCCGAGTTGCCAGAGCAACGAGGTGAAGTACACGGCGTCGAAGGTCTCAATCTTTTCTTTCAGCGCATACTCAATACGCAGAACTACTCGTTAAACGTTGAAGTGATACACGCACACCCCGTAGGCGATGAACTGCTATTAATGCATACGCGAAACCGAACTACCTGGTGTAGACGTGAGGTGGAGTTTGACGTCGCGCTGATCTGGCGATTTGAGGGCAGTCGTGTTGTCGAAGTCTGGGACGTGCCTGCTGTGACATCTGGCATGCGGATTTTATCAGACGATTCATCAGAGAAATCGCTTACGAATACGCTAGGCACGAACGCTTCCAAACACTGTAAATAAGAAAGCTCCAAAATTAATTGAGACGATTCTCATATTTATTCAAAACATTCTCAATATTGAGAGAACACCAACGATAGAGGTACACCGATGCTATACATTCATAATCATGGTAACACAGGAGATGTTCCCATTCTCTTTCTGCACGGCGGAGGATACGCCGGAGATATGTGGAACGACATCATCAATGCGATGCCGGGATTCAATTCAATTGTCGTTGATCTCCCCGGTCATGGGAAAAGTCGCGAAGTCCCTCTGACCACACTTGCCGACGCTGCTGATGCTGTCGTTGAAACACTATCCACTAATTGGAATGGTTTAGGGCCCATTAATATGGTTGGCTTATCGTTTGGAAGCTATGTGGGGATTAATTTGATTATACGATTTCCACACCTGGTAAGCTCCGCGTTGTTAAGCGGCTTTGCTGTAGATCAGATTCCCAACGGCTGGTGGCTGAGAGTGATGGGAACTGTGATCTCTCCGATTGCGACTCAGCGTTGGTTTCGTCGTCTGTCAGAGCAATCCATGAACATCCCCAAAGGAAATGCCATGGATTGCTGGCGAGATGGTCCCAAAACAACGCCCTCTACCCTGCGTCGCATTCTACAGGAGGTGACTCGTTTTGAATTGTCAGAAGAAATACTCAAATCGATTTCAACTCGAATCCTTGCTGTGGCGGGAAGCCAAGAACACCCCGCCATTCTTCAGTCGCTCTCAACACTCCAATCCTCTTTGCCAAATGGGATGTCTGGTGTCGCTCCGAAACTCGGACATGCATGGCCGGCAGAAGCCCCTGATCTCTTTGTCTTGTGTGTTCGTTCATGGATTCTCCGACAAGAATTTCCAACGGGACTCACAAGATTAGAAACTTAAGAAAGTTAAGAGGGCAATTCTGTTATAGGAATCTGCACATTTTAGTGTGTTTACAAGCCTCTGACGGACCTGTATAATTTTTTAAATGCCCAATCCATCAAGGAGTTTCGGGCTTCTGGAGAGGTGGCAAACCAACTTAAGACCCCTTCTCTGCTTCGTCTTTCCCTTTGCTCTGATTGAGGCTGATTCTGCATGCGATTTCACACCTGCGTTCTCTGTTTTCTCTGTGGTATTTCATTATCGATATCAATGGTTTCAGCTGCCTCGACGAATGGCCCTCTGGAACTTCGCAAAAACGAACGGGTTGCTGTAGTTGGAAACTCACTGGCAGAGCGAATGAACCTCTGGGGACACTTTGAAACGCTACTGCATACACGATTGCCTGAGAAACAAATTGTCTTTCGTAATTTCGGCTGGCCGGCGGATGAAGTAGGTAATCAACAACGGCCAAGTAACTACACTAAGATCGATGATCCTCTCGAAGTCTTTTCCCCACAAACATTCATCTGTTTCTTCGGCTTTAACGAATCATTCGCCGGCAGTTCTCAGGAAAGCCTGGATGCGTTTGTGGCCAATTATCGTAAGTACATTACGACACAAACGGAACGATTCACCAAAGAGGGCCGTAAGCCGAGGTTCGTACTAATCAGCCCGATTGCCTTTGAATCCACGGGAAATTCTCTTCAGCCCTCCGGCGTCGAGCATAACAAGAATCTGGCCGCGTATACGGCTGCGATCAAGAAACTGGCCGCAGAAGATGGACATCAATTTGTTGACCTGTTTGCAGAAACAAAGCAAGCCTTTGCGAAGGATGCCGGGAAGCAATTTACGATCAATGGTGCGCATGCCAACGAAACAGGTGATCGACTGATTGGCGAGTTACTGGATGCGAAACTGTTTCAATCAAGCCATCCGATTGGCACAGGCGGTTCAAAATTCGAAAAAGTACGGCACTGGGTCAACGATAAATCCTGGTTCCACGCGCAGGACTATCGAATGTTGAATGGCTGGTACGTGTATGGCGGCCGTCGGACTTGGGATTTGAAAACGTTTCCCGGTGAGTATCAGAAAATTCGCAAGATGGTCGCCGTACGTGACAATTATGTATGGGATCTGGCCGCAGACCGTAAAGTTCCTGAAAAACCAGACGATTCGAAGACGGGGGAAGTATTTATCCCCGAGACCATGTTTGGCAGTCGTGACGAACGCTTCCGCGAAATGCGCGAGCCTAAAGAACTCAAGTACCCGACTCCGGAAGAGTCAATCAAGATGATGAAAGTTCCTGAAGGCTTCAAAGTCGAACTGTTCGCTTCCGAACGTGAATACCCCGAACTGGCGAATCCCAACCAGATTGCCTTCGATAATAAGGGACGATTATGGGTTTCCTGCATGACCAATTATCCGCAGTGGCTGCCAGGCTCCGCAAAACCGGGCGACAAGTTACTGATCTTTGAAGATACTAACAGTGACGGTCGCGCGGACAAATGCATCACGTTCTACGATAAACTCATTTGCCCGACCGGATTCGAATTCTGGAACGGTGGTGTGCTGGTGGTGGATGAACCCCGTATCCTGTTCCTGAAAGATACCGACGGCGACGACAAGGCTGATCTCGTCGAAGAACTGATTGATGGAATTGCAACAGACGACACGCACCATACAGTAGGCGCGTGGGAGTATTCAAATGGTGGACTGCTCCATATGCTTGAAGGAGTTTCACTATCCACTACATTGGAAACTCCGTATGGAGCTTTCCGCAACAAAGGCACTGCCGGCTGTTACACACTCGATCCACGCACGCTGAAGTTTCGTCATTTTCGTACGCCAGGTTACGGGAATCCGTGGTGTCTGGTATTCGACAAATGGGGCAATGGTATGGTGGGGGATGGAACGAATGCCAAACAGCACTGGACTAGCCCGCTTTCAGGATTGGAAGTCAGCACACGACGAACACTGGAACCCAACTTCGACAACCAGGGCATGCGACCTGCAGTTGGGAATGAATTTCTGATCTCACGACACCTGCCTGATGACGTTCAGAATCAATTCATCTATGCCTGTGTGATTAATATGCATGGTCTACCGCGTTTCAACTTACGTGACCAGAAAGAGGGCGCCGGTTTTGAAGGTGAACGCGTCGACGACCTGCTTTCGTCGACCGACATGATCTTTCGCCCCGTCGATCCTAAAATTGGCCCCGATGGTGCTGTCTGGTTTGGCGACTGGTGTAATGCCTTGATTGGCCATATGCAATACTCGCAGCGTGACCCCAACCGTGACCACAAACATGGCCGCGTCTATCGACTGGTGAATACCAAGAAGCCACTCCTGGAGCCAGTTACCCAGGCTGGCAAGTCAATCGAAGAACTGCTGGAACAGTTGAATGCATACGAATTGCGAACACGTTATCGCGCACGACGAGAACTCTGGGATCGTGATCAGACACAGGTTCTGTCGGCCGTCAATCAATGGATCGATGGCGTTAACGATCCCAGACAGTTGTGTGAAGCGATGTGGCTACAGGAAGCGTTTCGATCGGTTGATACCAAACTGATTGATCGAATCCTCGCGACGGACGAGTATCGTGCCCGGGCTGCTGCGATACACACATTAACCAATGAAATGGAACGTCAGCCAAATCTGAAAGACTATCTGGCTAACGCCATCAAAGATCCCCATCCACGTGTTCGTCTGGAAGCGATTCGTGGCTTGAGCTTCTTTGGCACAGTTGAAGCCACCGAACTGGCCCTCTCTGCGACGAATCAGAAAATGGATTACTGGATTGATTATACACTGGAGCACACACTCCACGCTTTGAAGCCGGCATGGGAAGTAGCCGAAACGAAACCAGAATTCCTTTCCAAGTCATCGGAAGCTGCGAAAAAATACCTCAGCCGGTACAAAAAAATGATGGGACCGGGAGGAGCGGCAGTGAAGCCACTTGAAATCGCAGAGACTGAAGACGCTCCCGAAAGCAAACGCAAAGCGGCCATCAGACAACTGGCATCGATGCGCGGTGGTAATGTCAAACGGGGCGAGGGCGTGTTCAAGCAGGTCTGTTCGGCATGCCACATGGTTGGCGATCTGGGAAAGAAGTTCGGACCTGATCTCAGCAACATTGGTCAGAAGATGAAAAAGACCGAACTGATGACATCTATTTTGATGCCAAATGATAAGATCGCCAAGGGCTTTGAGACAGTCGCTATCGTTACCGACGAAGGCATTGTTCATACAGGTTTTATTCTAAGCGAAAACGAGGACATGATTTCACTTGGTATCGCCAAAGGAAAAAAAGTCGAAGTCCCCAAGGATCAGATTGAGCTTCGTAAGCCGATCAAGGCCAGCTCGATGCCTGAAGGCCTGATCAAGACCATTGCCCCCATCGAGTTTCTCGATCTGGTTGCCTATCTTTCACAGCAAAGACAGATTCGCGCTGTTCGAGAAAAAGATGGCTGGATCAGCACAAAACAAAAGACAGTCAAATTGCGAAAACTGAATGGCTTCCCGGAAATCTCACGCGACGCTGCGATCAAGACCAGTGGACGCTATTCTAATTCCGGCTGGAATGAGGACATCCACCTGTTCCTGACCGACGTACCACGTGAGACATTCGATTTTGCGTTTCACTCAGATCTGGATACGGACTCTCCGCACGTCACCATTCGGTTGGCGAAAGACTCCGAAATCCGATACCTATGGTTGCGAAATCGTAAAGGGCTGCCACAACGTGCCAAAGGCTTAACGGTCTGGATTTCCAGCGACGGCAACAACTTTGAAAAAGTTTGGACTGCTGAAAAAGTTCAATCAGACTGGACTATCGAACTGCCAGAAGGAACACGAGCCCAATATGTACGCGTTGGCCTGGAAGGCAAGGGAACACTACACCTGCATCAAGGGGCGATCTACGGAAAGTGAGACTTGGTTTCGTAATTTATTCAGAGTATGAGCAATAAAGGGAGCCGATCTGCCTAAAAATCTCATATTTCATGAAGGCGAATCCTAGCTGTCGGGATTGTTCCCTTTGAACAACTTATCGAGGCATCGTTGCGTTTCTTCATGTAAAACATTTTCAAAGCGCGAACAAAAGGATCGAGCACGTTGGAGGATTGCTCGTCTTAAAACTGGTCTCGTGGTTCCATGACAATTGTGGCACCGGAGTCTGTAGCTTGCTGCGTTAAACTTCAGCTTGGCATGTCCAATACGCCTAACTAGTTCTGTCGATCAAAAATCTTCAACAGCCCCGAAAGCGTGATTAAAGAATTTAATGGTGGCGTTGCAGTCCCGGGTCTTAAGCTAAACATACGATGAATACCAGTTGGTCGAATTTCAATTCTTATATCCAATGGTGTATTGTTCGAAGAACTTGTTTATAGACTGATCGGCGTATTCACTGTAGATGTCACCCTAACTCGCGCGTAGTAAGCTATTTCTGTCCAACGGCCTTAGGTGGCCAGAGTACCTGGAGAGCCACCCCTGTTCTCACTCCTTCTGATCTACAAATGATGTCTGACCTATTGGGAAAAATTTTTTTTAAGGTCTCTTGACTCACTCTTGGTCAGAGGATATTATTTAGGAGTCCTAAATGAAAGATGCCATCATGAACATATTAGAAAAATCAGACCGATCACTTCCACAAAAGCTGGGACATGTTCTTTCTCGATTGAATGTCGCAATGCGCGCTGAAAATTGGCATACATTGAGTGAGGATGGGCTCAATCCAACTCAAGGGCAGGTATTGTTGCTATTGGAGCATCGAAGTGTGCCGCTAAGATTGTCAGAAATCGCTGCCGAACTCGCAGTGACCGCGCCCACGGTGAGCGACTCAGTTAGTTCCCTCGTTGAAAAGGGTCTGGTAAAAAAGCGTCGGGCAGCCGATGATCAACGTGCCTTGGCAGTCACGTTGACCGCCCAGGGTAAAAAACTCGTGCGCCGACTCGATAACTCTAACGATGCAGTCGTCTCAGCGATCACCCACCTCGACCCGACAGACCAGACCCAGCTTTATCGGACCCTTTTGCAAATTCTTCGAGAGTTGCAGCAACTTGGACGGATTCCGGTTGCCAAGATGTGTGTAACCTGCCGTTACTTCCGTCCGAATCATCACGATGACCCCACCCGTCCACATCACTGTGCTTTAGTGGATGCTGCGTTCGGAGACCAGACAATTCGATCTGACTGTCCAGATCATGAAGAAGCTGATGTGACTCTGGCGGAACAGAATTGGAAAACCTTTACCTCGTAAATAGAACGTTTGTGCTTTCAAATTTTTTTCACCACACTTTTATTTAGGAGTCCTAATCATGAAAACGACACTCTGCCTGATTGCTATTATTCTTATTACAGGAGTTGCGAATGCCCAAGAAAAGGCACCTGAAATCTTGCCAGTTACAAAGTCGAAGGACCTTATTATCCGTGATGCCAAGGTCAGTCTCCTGGAAGATCTTGATCTTCTGGTTTTTGAAATTGCGACCCAGGGGAAACCTGGAAATACTGTTCCCACACCCAGAGGGACGATGGCTGGAGCACCCGTGCTCGGTTACGTATTTCCAACGACTCTCAAAGCAAGTGACGTTGGACTTAGTGAGACCGATGGAACGGTGGCGTTAGCGGTGACAAGTCATCCGGATTTCGACGACACACCTTTATGGGATGAAAATAACGACCGTCAATTTAAGAATGACGGCGTCGTCTTTCATACACACTGGGTTGTGCTGAAACAGGATACCCGTGTGAAGGGTGGGCTTGCCGTCAAACAAATTACAGGCTCAGAGAAAAAAAGGGTCAAACTTCCGCCTACAAATCCAGGCATGCCCATGTACATGGACTCGCCAGGACTAACAGTGGTGATTAAGGACGATACATTACGTGTGCTTGTTCCTCTGTGGCGAGTCAATCATCAGAAAGACTTCAAATTCGATGCGGTTGCAGCTTATATGCAGGTCATGCCTTCGGGTGACTATCCGCTTTTAGGTGTCTATGAAGTCTATTCTGTCTGGTCAGGCAACCTGTCACTACCCGGAAGAGTTCAACAAGTGTGTCGCTAGGCGTCATATTCGCTTTCCTCAACGTATCGTCAACAGCGATGATGGTAAGCGAATCTCTATTTTATTTAAGCGGGATGCCCTCAATACGAAGCGTGCGAGGGCGTCCTCACCAATCCTTGGAGTTCTGGTACTTGATATACCATTTATCTGGTTTGGCATTTGCTGAAACCACCAGACTGAACCACAACTTTTTTCATAGGAGTCTACCCATGTCTGCTTTCTGTTTTTTTGATAATCTTGAAGTGATTGATCCCGAGAAATTGGAGGAATACAAGATGCGTACCGCGCCCATTGTAAAGAAGTTTGGCGGTCGTTACATCGTTCTCGGTGGAACATGCGACGTCGTCGAAGGTTCCTGGTCTCCTACATTTCCCGTCATCATTGAGTTTCCCAATCTCGCAAAGGCGTACTCCTGGTACAATTCAGAAGAATACAAAGAACTCAAGTCGCTACGATTTTCGGCAGTGAAGACAAACGCGGTATTCATAGAAGGAACTTGATCCAAAACTGCCAAAAGATATCTTTAAAAAACTGGACTTTGAAGCTGGAACCCGTGTAAATATATTTTAGGACGATAAAATGACCAGGAGTTTTATACAGAAATAACGTGTTTGAACGTGATATCTTAATCGTAAACAAACCCCAGACTCTGCAGCTTTTTTACGATATAACCAGTGTAAAGATTGAATCGGAGGCTCAAGTGATTCGAGTGCGTCGATGTCAGTGTCAGTTACTCAGTGTTGTGTTATTTTTCTCCTGCTTCGAGGCACAATTGCATGCTTGGCAGGAGGGTTTGAGGGTACAAGTTGCCGATCGTGCAAAACTGATTGCGGCGGTTAATGAGGCAGAGCCCGGAACTCGTATTCTGATCGCCCCAGGTGAGTATCGTGGTGGGTTGACGTTTGACAATCTCCGAGGAACCAAAGAAAAGCCGATCGTTTTGCAGGCTCAAGATCCGCGTCAGCTTCCGAAGATTGTTGCGGGTACTTCGGGAATCCACCTGCGCGGTCCCGCATACATCGAACTACGTAATCTCGTACTGACTGGTGCGACGGGCAACGGGCTCAACATCGACGACGGTGGAAATCCACATAATCCTGCTCGAAATATCATCATGCATGGACTTCAGGTGCGAGACATTGGACCGAAGGGAAATCGTGACGGCATCAAGCTGTCTGGTGTTGACGACTTCGTAATCGAAGACTGTCAAGTGGAACGCTGGGGAGACGGGGGTTCGGCAATCGACATGGTCGGTTGCCACAAGGGTGAGATTAAAGACTGCAGGTTTCGGTATCGCGGAGATATCTTCGGTAGTGGAGTCCAAATAAAAGGGGGCAGTGCCGACATCACCGTCAGCCGCTGCCGTTTTGAAAATGCAGGTGGGCGTGCGATCAACATTGGCGGCAGCACTGGTCATGACTACTTCCGTCCTGCGAATGCCACGTACGAAGCGAAGAACATTACCGTTGAAGATTGCACGTTTATTGGTTCGATGTCCCCGATCGTGTTTGTTGGCGTGGACGGGGCGACCGTCCGGTACAACACGATTTACCGGCCAAAGCGATGGGTGATGCGCATCCTGCAGGAATCGCAGGGGCCGAAGTTTGTTCCCTGTCGTAACGGTGTGTTTTCGAACAACATCATCGCCTTTCGATCAGACGAGGTTCGTACGATTATCAATATTGGCGATGGTACATCTCCAGAAACGTTTCGGTTTGCAAAGAACCACTGGTATTGCATCAACAATCCACAGCGGAGCAATCGTCTCGGATTGCCGACGAACGAGACAAAGGGAAGTTACGGCAAAAATCCAATGTTTCGCAACCCCGACCGCGGTGACTTCAGGCTCCACGATCAATCACCTGTACGGGATGCCGGAGTTCGCACGGAGGGAAATCGAGAATAGCAGCTCATTAAAATTGAGACACCATTCAAGACAGACAATGTGCTCACAACAGAGTTGATCTAAAACGGCTTTATTAATTGATTATCCGACGACATTAAGCTTCCTGACAAACAGGTTTGGTCGCTCATATTGCGTCGAACCTGTTCGCAATTCAGCGTGTCATATACTAGATACCATTCTCATAAAATCAATTTATACACTGTCATAAATCAGATGCATGAGAAGTCGTCGTTCTCCCTTAAGTAATCAAGACCTTATTGAGTGAAACCACATGTTTAACATTGATCCGGATCAGCCCTACATTCTCGAAGTCCCCGGTGTCTTATCGCCGGAGGAGTGTGTGCAATTAATCCAGCGCATCGAAACACTCAAACCTGAGATTGCGACCATCAACACTCTCAGTGGTACTGAAGTGAACCCAAACGTTCGCAATAATGACCGTGTTATGTTCGATGATCCACAGTTGGCAGAAACGTTATTAGCGCGTGTCGGTGAACGAGCGCCAAAACAAATTCACAACATGTCGCTTGTGGGGGCCAATGAACGCTTTCGCTGTTATCGTTACAAGCCCGGTATGCAATTCCGAACACACGCCGATGGTTCGTTCTATCGGAATGAATACGAGCAAAGTTGTTATTCGTTTCTTGTCTATCTCAACGAAGACTTTACAGGTGGTGCTACCACATTTGTGACTGACCCGGAAATTGCCATTCAACCCCAAACAGGAATGGGGCTGCTTTTTCAACACCCCCTTATGCATGAAGGAAGCCTGGTCACTTCAGGCGTCAAATACGTCGCGCGCACCGATTTGATGTATCAAAAGTCAATGATCTAACTGACTGGCTAACAATTAAAACACTTCGAATCAATGATATTGGTATAGAAGAAAGGACCGATTTTTAGAAGGTCAAATTTGATTTATCATTCACACCTCACGAGGATGTATTCTTGCTGTCGGATTCGCCTTCTTTGAACATTTCATCAAATCGTCTCTGCATTTCTTCGGGTGAGACATCCTCAATGTGCGAACCAAGTAACCATTCGTGGCCGAATGGATCAAGTACTTTGGAGGATCGCTCGCCGTAAAACTGGTCGCGTGGTTCCATGACAATGGTAGCACCCGCTTCTGCAGCCTGCTGCGTCATGGTGTCCACATCTTCGACGTGGAGATGAACTGACGAGCCAGTGGGTACAGAATCCTGTGGTCCAAGGATTCCATATTCCGGGTATTCGTCTGACACCATGATCGTTGCTGTTCCAAACTTAAGTTCGGCGTGTCCTATGCGTCCACCCGGCTCAGTCAATCGAAAATCTTCTACAGCTCCGAAAGCGCGCTGGTAGAATTCAATGGCAGCGTTACAGTCTCGTGCTCTCAGGTAGGGATAAACTTCTTCGATTTGGTTGACAGGTCTTGTGTTGTCAGTCATCGCGTTGGCTCCTCATTAGCGAGTAGTTGGTTTTTTAAACATCTGATGCTAGCATAGCCACCTACACAAAACTTGTATTGGATAAAATTGTCGCCCGTCATTCCAGGATCATATGATTCTTGCGATCCGCTTCGATCGGCTGATATTCCTCGGGCGTCACTCCTGAAAATGCACGAAAATCGCGGATCAAGTGAGACTGATCGTAATATCCACAATCTAGCGCGATGCTGGTCCACTTGAGTGTTTTTCCAGCTACGATCTGGTCCAGAACGGATTGAAAGCGTTGGATACGTCCGAACAACTTCGGAGTCAGTCCCGCGTAATCATGAAACAGTCGAATGAACCGTTTGGCTGGATAGCCCATTGAATCACTCACCTCTCGCACCCCAACCATGGCTGATGAAGCGCTAAACTGTTGAATTGCACTCATGATTGCCGGATAGTCATGAGGGGGTTGAGTCAAACGGTCCAAGAGAAACTGTTCCAACACTGAGAAACGCGATGTCGTTGAGGGTGCCTCCATCAGGCGCTCCCATATCTCAACGGCCTGTCGGCCCCAGAGTTCTTCTAACCCGCAATGTTGATCCATCAGTTCACTCAACGGAACGCCCAAAATGAGGGACGCACCACCGGGCCGAAAATGAACACCAACTGTCGGCGATGACTCCGAGGTATCGAGTGCGAAGTGGTGAGAATAGGCCCCTGAAACAACGGCCTTACTGAAACATCGACCTGTTGTGTCGCAAGCATTATCAAAGATGCGTAGAGCACGATCTTCCTTTAGCTTGAAGACAAGTTCGACCGTACCGGTTGGCAGCAAGCGCTCCTTCTGATGAGATCGAGATTCACCATCAGAGTACCAGAGACAATCCACGAATTGGTCAAGAGGTTTTCTGAGATTTGTGCACAACTCAATCATTCTATTTTACTCTCAAATCATTGCCAGTGTGACAGCAAATCAGGAAGCCATCGTAAACAACACACTTTTGTGATACAAGTAAAAACTCTGGATCGGAATCGATCAAGTTTCACAACCCAAGGGAACAACCATTTGCATCTTTCGTCACTCATTCATCTTCTTTATTCTTGAGTTTCATAATTACCTGCACTGCAAAACTTAAAAAAAGTACCATTGAAATAACAAATACAAATCCACAACACATTAATTTACTGCCTTACAATGCCTCATTCTGTGTTTGATGAGCACTACAGATGGGAACAGCAATGTAAGTAGACCTCGTCATCGATCTACAAACCTTCCTTCAACCATTCTAAAATCTCTAATCGCTTTTGTCGCCTCTCTTTTATTTTTGATTGAGAAATTGAAAACGGATAGGAAATAGAGTAGTCTAATACTCCTGTTCTCAATATTTCCCCAAGTATCTACGCAAAGCGATTGATTTTTTATGTTGTACAATTCCAGGTTCCAGTCAAATCGTGTCCGTTTTCTTATCACAATCGCTGTTGTTAGCTTTGCTTCCAACATCGTGTTTTCTGCCGAGAAATATACGGAAAACCCAGGCGCGGAAGGCAATGGGAACTTCGTCATCGGTCCCGAGTATCAAATCGATCCGGATCTCACTGATCAAGGTAATCCCAAGGGAAAGCAATTCGAATTCTCAATGCCTCTGGCAAAGAGTAAAATTTTTCCGGGCGATGATAAGACGCTCGATCCCAAAAAGCCCGTACGTGAATCGCGCAAGATTTTCGTTTACGTTCCAGCTGCCTATAAAGACAGTACGAAAGCTCCCATTCTCGTGACCCAGGATGGACCAAGTCGTCTGAACCTGGTCCGCAATGCATTGGATAATCTGACCGTCTCTAAGGATCCGGAACGCAAGCTGCCGGCGTTCATCGTCATTGCCGTCCAGAACGGTGGAAACGATGGTAAGGGGAGCGAGCGCGGTCTGGAATATGATACGATGTCAGACCGCTACGCGCGATTCATCAATGACGAAGTGTTACCCGCCGTGCTGAAGAATGAAGAGATCAGAGCCGCCTATCCTAAGATTGCCTTTACAGAAAATCCCTGGGGCAGAGCTACGATGGGTTGCAGTTCCGGCGGTGCGGCTGCACTCACAATGGGTTGGTTTCGTCCTGATTTGTTTCGTCGCTTGATTACGTACTCCGGCACGTTCGTTGATCAACAGGATGATGATGCCCCCGAAGAAGCGAAGTATCCTCTCGGAGCCTGGGAATACCATTCCAGTATGAAGCTGATTGAAAAGAGTGAGAAAAAACCACTGCGAATTTTCACGCACGTCGCTGAAAATGATCTTCGTGCCAAAGATCCGGAAGAGACTTATCATAATTGGGTGATGGCCAACAAACGTACGGCCGCAGCACTCAAGGCCAAAGGTTATGACTACCGGTACATTTTCAGTCGTGGCACTCGACACTGTGACCGCAAGGTATTCGAACAAACACTGGCAGACACACTGGTTTGGGCCTGGCACGGCTATCAACCAGAATGATAGAACTGAACTACATTTTCCATCGATGTGAAGCATTCTCAATATGACCTTTGCTGCATTTATCGCCCCCTTTGCTGATTACCCACTGTTGCAGGAACGAGTCTTAGCTGTCCTTCAGGCATTGCCCGTCGATGTGCAACGTGATTTTTTGGATGATCCTCGATTCGGAACCGCGATCGACAACTACGAGCCTGGGAAAGGCTGGACACTCTTCATGCCCGCACCTGGCCCCATCGGCGAAGGAAGTCGTCTCGTGGTGCTGAGACCCAAGTTGGAGATGGCGTCTGAATCATACGCGAAATACATCATCGCTCACGAGTTCGCCCATGCGTTTCTTCGAAATGGGGGTTGGGGCGAAATCACTGACGTGGAAGAAGCCGCCGATGCACTCGCGGCTTCATGGGGATTTCATAAGCCAGCAACGTTTCATTGAGATTGGTATCGGGATCTGCCTCTTTACGACTTCTTCGCCATACTGAGCCTGCTCCTTCTACAGCTCAGCGTTATGAAAATGCTTAGCCTTGCGAGTCTTGCCAAGCCAAGGGGAAATTCTCAAGTGGCGAACTAGACACAACTCAATAATTTTATTATGAAAGCTATCCGAAAGCGGAAAATACACGAGCAGCGCCAAACTCGACTTTCCACCTGTGCTGGCTAATCGTTTGAGGTAGTTAATGACTGATTCAGTTCGATGGAACAAGATTCTCCGACATCTCTTGCTCTGCTTTTTGGTGCTGCTAGCGTCCGACCAGATTACCTTTGGCGACGATTGGCCGCAGTGGAACGGTCCACGCCGTGATGGATCGGTGCGCGAATCGGAGTTGTTAACGACGATTCCTTCCGATGGATTGAAGCTCATCTGGCGTCAGCCAATCTCGTTTGGATACTCTGGTCCGATCATTGCCGATGTGAAGACATTTATCTTTGATTACAAAAAGGCATCAGGCGATATCACCAACAACGCAGGCAAACGAGATAAATTGACGGGTAAAGAACGGCTACTGTGCTTCAAAGCTACGAACGGCAAGCCGTTGTGGTCTTACGAATACGAACGGGCCTACGCCGTTTCGTATGGAGGGGGACCGAGGGCAACTCCCAGTTACCATGATGGGATGGTTTATGCATTGGGGGCTGAAGGAGATTTGACATGCGTTGATGCAAAGCGTGGAACAAAAGTGTGGCACATCAACTTTAAAGAACAATATGGAGCGAAAACTCCATTGTGGGGTCATTCCGCATCACCACTCGTCTATGGCAATTCTCTGATTTGTATGGTTGGAGGTGAGGGCAGTCTGGTTGTCGCATTTGACTTGAAGAGTGGAAAAGAGGAATGGCGCTCACTTTCAAGTATAGAAACCGGTTACTGTCCACCAACGATTGTGAAACACGACGGTCGTAAGCAATTGATGATCTGGGATCCTGAGCAAATCAGCAGTTTGAACCCAACCAATGGAACGCTCTATTGGCAACATCCGCTGAAGCCAGATTACGGTATGTCGATCCTGCCGCCCATCAGTAATGGAGATCTATTATTCACGAGCGGTGAAGGCAGTAAAGGTGTGATGCTAAAACTGAAACGGAATGCTTCGGGAGTCGAGAAATTATGGGGAGGATCACCGAAGCGAGGAGTCTATCTCGCAACCAGTAATGGAATTTTTTATGAAGGATATTTGTACGGAGCTGACATCCGTAGCGGTGCCGTCATCTGTGCGAGGGGGGACACGGGCGAGCGACTTTGGCAGTCCGCCTTGCCCACAACCGGCTCGACACGAGGTCGTGGCGGTGCACACGGCACAGCATTCCTGATGAAGCTGTCCGGTCACAACTATATCTTATTCAGCGAAACAGGAGACATCATCTCCGCGGAACTCTCACCAGCAGGCTACCGCGAAACGGGACGTTTCCATGCCATTAAGCCGACTTCGAATACCATGGGCCGGACCGTTGTATGGACTTTCCCAGCGATTGCAGGTGGCAAACTCTATTTGCGTAATGACAATGAAGTCGTTTGCTACTCGCTCGCGAATGACAGCGCTAACTAAGTAATCATACCGAGTGCTTCCACA
Source organism: Gimesia aquarii (assembly GCF_007748175.1). Classification (NCBI taxonomy): domain Bacteria; kingdom Pseudomonadati; phylum Planctomycetota; class Planctomycetia; order Planctomycetales; family Planctomycetaceae; genus Gimesia; species Gimesia aquarii. Next base: position 4,757,938 of record NZ_CP037422.1, on the reverse strand, counting down.
CCTCCAGATTTTGAGTCGTGGAGCTAACATCTAACGACTGTCGTTCCAATCAAATTCTGCTCCCTTTGAAGTCTGACTCCTTTCACATCATGCGGATTTCAACAGTTGTATGTGACAAAAGAGTTGTATCAACAGTACATAAAAATGCTGGGGGAAATCCCTTAATTTTTGATGTAAAACGAGTGTTTGTACTAAGCAAAAGCTATTAGTTAAGAGAGTGTACAAACTCAACAAATATTAACAGGTAATTCTATTGAAAGTACAAATCATTAAAGGAAGTTGAGAATGATTTTAAAGAAAACTGGAGAAATTAATGCGTTCACCGATTCAGGTGAAACCGTCTTAATATCTAGTTACAAGAGAGTTCGGCATGAGTTTGATCTTGAAAAAGGATTTATCGAAATTGACGACAAAGTTCAATTTTTAGTAGATCACTACGGTAGACGGGTCAATTGTATCGAAAAAGGGAACTACCAAATTATCGATGGTAGAGAACTGATTGACGCCGCTTCTGATGACCCTGAAGCATTTTGAATAAGACCTAGGTTCCTGTAAAGGAAAGACGGGGTGTCGCTGCTCCGTCTTTTTTGATGCGCTCCGACCGATTCATATGAGTGTAGGGAACAGTTAACTCTGAAATAGTTTTTTCCATTTGATTTGCCGATGCCTGTAGAAAATATGGGCAAACAACCACACAAATAATGTCCCTATTCCGGCATGGATTTCAATTTCGTCTGAATACTCAATCGTTTCATCATCAATCGCATTAAATTTGATGCGATGATTCCATGCTTTTGTTAAGTTGCCATGTTCATGAGAAACAATCAGATTTTTTTCCTTGTTCAACTCTACCAACTTTATAATATGACTTCCAAGAGGCAAGATCCCAAACAAGAATACTTTGAGCTTGTATTCGGTTCCCCGGCCCCACTTTTCCGGAACAGGATGCCCCTGCTCCGGTTTAAATTTCAATATTGGTGAAGCAACATACATCAAAGAGGAAGTTTTTTGAAGTTCCTCCCACATTTGATTTTCGCTCGTTTTGATCACTGTTGATATTTTGGCTCTCATTTTACCCCTTGGAGACGTCTCACGTTCAAGATAACCGAATTTAGAGTCAACCAAACACATATAAGCCTGACCGAAATTAGCTGGACATAGAAAAGTCTTTAATCAAATTCCTGAAAAGAAGATGACTGAAGAGTTTTTTGATATATTTGCCTCCTCATTAAACCGATAAAGATTATTAATTATTCAGAAAATGCGTGCTTTCCTTAGTGATCTTCGTTTTACCGGTTAAACCTTTATGAAACTCTATCAACTGATCTATGTCAGTAAAAGTAGGGCTCCTATGACAAGAGCCGGATTGAACAAAATCTTGAGTGTGGCACATCAAAATAATACAAACCAGGAGATCACCGGGATTTTAGTTTATGATCGCGGCCATTTTTTTCAGGTCCTGGAAGGTGAATATAATGACGTCGAATCAGTATTTGCCAGAATCCAGGTTGACAAACGGCATTGTCGCGTGAACCGAATCATTTCCCACTCGATCCAGCGCCGCTACTTTGAGGGTTGGAAGATGGGATTTTATAATCTGGATGAGACAGAGGAATTCGACTTCTATAAACTGAAGAAGTGTATGAAATCACTCCAGGACGTGAGTACAATCAGCGAGATGCAAAATCTGGCACAGTATGCATTAAAAATCTTTATCGGTCTGAAAGAAAATTCGGTGTCACAACCAGAAGACCTGGTTGGCGGATAAGGGACTGATCTGAAAAAAACATTACCTGTTGTGCTGTTTATGTCCGAAACCGATTTCTAAGCAATCCGCTATCGGGAGACCAAACCTTTTACTGTCTTTAGTGCTTTTGAATGACATTAACCAACCAACTTATTAATAATATAATCGGTTGATGACCGGGTAGAGACTGTTTCCGAGACACTTTTCAGTGATCACTCTAATTGAGACAGAGGACCTCGGTTAAACTTCGTTCTCAATTTATTATGAATACATCTGTTTTGGCCATGGATTAGAGGAAAGCCACTGCAATAGCCATTCTTCAAGAGTGACTCCCATTGGCTGAATAGGATCACTTGCATTGGGATCATCGAGAAACAAATAACCTGATTCAGAAGTGCAATCGACACAGATTGAGATATTACATCCAACCTCACAGTATCGAATGAAGTGGTTAGGAAAAGTTGCTAACTGATTGTCATCATTACTTGTATGATAGAGCTTGTGCCATGATTCCACTGACATTTTGATTTCCCAATGGGGACCAAAGGGAAGATTTAATGGATGCTTTAGTCGGTTGATTCCCCAATCTGGCCCAAATCCACCATCGGCGACCTCAGTGCTTATTTGACGTATAATAGGAGGGAGCTTGAATCCGATCTGAGACTCCACATAGATCACGTCTTCTAATTTAATTGGTGCATTGGGTTTTTGTGGTGGCAATACATTCCCTACTTCATCGGTACGTACACACGATGCGTCACCTTCAATTGCAGGGGAATAACACAGCCTGTCAGTAAGTTGAGTTATTAATTCACTCATATTACTTAATTTTGATAAAGTTAACCGGACACGAATTGTTGTTAGGTGTATTCGATCTTTATTCCAAATCAATCCACAGCTAAGCATTATAGTATCTAACAGACAGTTACAGAATATCAAAGCAAACCAAGTATCTGGCAAAATTCAAGTTCCTCTTATCCTGGAATACTTTTTGACAATAACAATGAAGTACGCATGCTTTTTCGATTCGATATGGGAGCTTACCCTTTTCTGTTCTAAGGTCGTTCCTCCCCTATCTTTTTCGTTTTGTTAATAACCGCAGATATTTTCGATTTTATGTACCTCTATCACACTTCTAATTTAACTATAGCGGCTTCAAATCAATGGCGTCACTTGAAAGGTCAGGCGCAGAATTTTGGATAGAGACGAACTTTGTATGATCAATGAGTGTCATATCTGTAGTAGCGTTTTATCAGGAGTTTGGGCTCATCATGACCACGATACCATTTGATGACGAACATGACAAAGACATCGTTGCTAATCTTGTCGGAACATGGAAATCAAACTGGCAATTGACGAAGCAACATATTGATGTGGAATGCAAACTAACTGAAGAGAATATCATTGGACTCGAACTCTTAATGGGAAAGATGACAATCCGCTACAACGAGACGAGTGCCGTATTCACGATGCCTGAAATTAGATTCATAAAAGATGGCAAAGAACGCGTTCTTGAAGGCTGGTCATTCGAGGAGAATATTAACGTTCTCGGCCAAACGAACTCGCAAATCGCGTGTCTATCAAAAGCATTTTCATTCGATTTTATTAATCTAATTACTTTCGAAAATGCAGATACCTTCTGGTTATACGTGGGGCATTCGCCAATTTCAGATCTACATGTACGTGAGTACTTTAGCAGAATATAGCTTGAGCAACATCATGAAACGGAAGATCGTAAGCGGCAGCTCCCAGACTCTTCTCCATTTCAAATGGTCACTTCGCGAATCCACTCTTCACACCGGTGATTTCGCTGGCTCCCCGCTTTGCGTTCCCGTGAATCATCTCTCATTTCCGGGTATTCGATAAAAACCGCCGCCAGTAGACGTTCCTCGTTCGGAATGCCCAAATAACGAAACATCTCTGATTTTCGATATTTCCCACCACTGGACCAGTAGGTTCCCATGTCATGAGCGGTGAGAATCAGCAACAGGTTCTGGACCATGGCAGAAGCAGCAGCCAGATGCTCTTCATCACGTGCAAGCTGATCTTCCCGGGCAAGTTTCGAAGCGTTTTGTGTTTCGAGATCATAGAATTCTGGCAACCATGTCACGAGTACTAACGCGCTGCATGCGGCAGTGAGTCGGGGCTCTTTGGTAGTAACGTTTAACTCATCACGAAGGTAGGCCGCCGCTTTCTTGACATCCTCGTGCCATAAAATATGAGCACGCCACGGTTCAGCAATGCCCTCCACTTTCCGCGGATAATGAAACGGCGCCCAACCAGAGGTCTTAATCGCCTGAAGCACGATTTCCCGATTGCGTTCGGCAATGTCTGCAGGAACGGGACGAAATGCCTCGACGTCACACAGAACTTTCTCTGTCTTCCGAGTTCGGATTACGTTTTCAATTGTCTTATAGTCCATATTCGATCCATAGAGCCTGATCAACAGGCAAGGCTAAGCTTGCAGTTTAATTAATAATTTCACGATTCAGAGAATTCACCTCTGTCATCCATCCTACAAATAATATGGAGCGAAAACGTGCCCTTCAAGAGACAACCTATTGCTTTTATTCACATTCAACATTGATCGAAATCAAGGTCTGGACATTTCACTAGCTTTGCCAATAAAAAAGCAATATCCGAAGCTGTCTCCGAAATCCTTCCATATATCGATTTCTCTCTGCAGGCTGTCGGCAAATAATTGAGCTGTTGCATCTGCTAAACGGTTCGACCAAAAATCGTTAACGTGGTCCTGTAGTGGGCCGTAGTAGTTTTGCCAGTCTACTGCTGGGAGAACGAAGTGATCAACGAGATCAAATCCCGAAGTGCACATTCTCTTTAGATTCTCATCCACTGTCGTCATTAAGGGATATTCAGCATCCCAGAACTCCTTCGCATTGTGTGGTGGTTCTGTTGTCAGCCACACGGCTTCTGTTACCGCGATATACCCAGCTGGCTTCAAAAGAGGCTTCCACAATCGCAAGCCATGCTCAAAACCAACATTGTAGATTGCACTTTCAGACCAGATTAAATCAAAAGAGTGGTTTTCAAAAGGTGGATTTGTCATATCAGCTTTAACGGTCGTGATCCGATCTGCCAGTCCCTCACGAGCGGCTACCGCATTCAACTTGTCGAGAAATGGCTGGTGAATGTCCACTGCTGACAAGTGACAGGGGAGACTTCGAGCCAACGGAATCGATGCGACCCCCGCACCGCATCCGAACTCCACAATTCGAGGGAGGTCCGGCAGATCATGTAGCAGTGAAAGCGATTTTAGAGTCGATGCCTCACTACCTGGTCCCTTACGTCTCACTCCTTCGTAAAACGAGAAAACCATATCCATCGGTGGTTCAGTTTGTTCTGCCAAAGTTCGGTTTCTTCCTTCCTGCCATTCTCCCTGTCAGGAATTATTCTTATAAGGTCGTTTTTTCACTGCTTTTTTTCTTTGAAGCTCCGCTCCATGGGTACCACTCGAAAGTTTCTCCAGAGAATCGTAGCCGCAGGTTTCGCGCCTTGATCCCCATTGCTTGGGATGCAAATTCCTTCGGGTGTTGTGAGTGGAAATGGTTCAAACGATCAACGTGGGCAACATCCATTGCCAGATTATGATTCTCGTCTGGATCCATCACCAAATCATATAACTGTTCCTCTCCTGGCCCCTGATATACGTATATAACGCCACTTCTGATTTATCAAGCTAAATTTTCCTGATGCCAGTGGATCTTACAGCAAACGGAAAACCGTGAGAATTACTCACTTCAGAGATAGACAGAAAACTTAATAAGCCCTCCAGAAACAAGGTTCCAGAGGGCTTTTTTCCTGAGTCAAGTAGTGAATGATCGATGAATGTCACAGTTATGAGATGATTCGTGACGTCAGAATGGTCATCCACCCCAACTGTATCATGTTTGTTACAGTTGGGGCTGTCTTGACACAAATAGAATAAAGTTCTCCATGATTAAATATTGTTGATATTTACATCGCTGATTCCGGATACAGCGGTGTAAGATCCCATCGAGGTATCCAAAAGATTGCCGGCAAGACCGATCGAACCGGCGGCAGTGAGAGTTCCTGTTCCAGCAACAATATCGAGGTCTGTGTCATCATTATCCAGGATCGAACCGTTTGCTGAATCAATGGTGACCGTGCCTGTCGTAGTGAGACCAGCTAACAAGACGTCGTCATCGACATCAAGATCAATATTTCCACTACCTGCGTCGAAGAGTACGCCAGCGTTCATCGTCAGGATACCCAGGTTGCTCGCGCTCAGGTAATTAACAAAGATCTCGACATTACCTGAAGATGATCCAATCTCACTACTGCTACCAAAGAAGGCATCACCGTTAGAGGTGACGGAAATATCACCTGCATTACTTGTTATCGCGAGATTGGGGGCAACATACAGACCTTGATTATAAGTGGCTCCGGATCCGGCATTCCCTGTGATAATGATGTTGGCCGCATCAGCACCAGCGCCGGTAGAAGTGACACTCGTCGTTGCGCCACCGAGGACAATCCCCTCGTTGCTGCTTCCGGCTACGGTACCCGCTCCCTGGCCAATTAAGGTGATATCACCATCCACACTCGTTACGTTCAGATCATAGGTGCGAATGCCGCGATTGATGGAAACGCCGTTTCCACCTGTTCCATTTGCTGTGATGGTGGCGGCATTCACACCCGTTCCCGTCGAGGTAATACTCGAGGTATCTAGATACAGGCCGACGTTATTATTGCCTGTTCCGTCTCCGCCACCCTGTCCGGTGAGCGATATGTTCCCATCGACACTCAAGACAGACGCACTAATCAGCAGGATTCCGTGCTGTTCGATACTTGCAGTTCCTGCCGTCCCGTTCAAGGAAATCGTCCCTGCCGAAGCACCACTGGCAGTCGAGCTGACGGCGGTGTTACCATAGAGATAGATGCCTGTTTTGTTTTCACCAATGGCGGTTAAGGAAACATTTCCTACCCCCGTTGTCTGAATCGTAGCATTATTGGCTTCAATTCCGATGAAGGTTCCTGCTGTGGTACCAGCACTATTGGCTTGCAAGGTAATTCCCCCGTCAACCGTTGTGACACTACTGCCGGAGTTCAACAGGATATTCGAACTGGTATTCGCGGAAACCAAACCAGCAGAGGAAATAGTCCCCCCGTTGACCGTCAAGTTTCCGGTATTATCTGAATTCAGGTAAGTAGTTGTTACTTGAATGGCACCCGACGTAGATTGGAGATCACTGCTGGTATCGAGCAGAATGTTCCCTTGCGTTGTGACGGAAATATCACCTGCGTTACTTGTTATCGCGAGATTGGGGGCAACATACAGACCTTGATTATAAGTGGCTCCGGATCCGGCATTCCCTGTGATAATGATGTTGGCCGCATCAGCACCAGCGCCGGTAGAAGTGACACTCGTCGTTGCGCCACCGAGGACAATCCCCTCGTTGCTGCTTCCGGCTACGGTACCCGCTCCCTGGCCAATTAAGGTGATATCACCATCCACACTCGTTACGTTCAGATCATAGGTGCGAATGCCGCGATTGATGGAAACGCCGTTTCCACCTGTTCCATTTGCTGTGATGGTGGCGGCATTCACACCCGTTCCCGTCGAGGTAATACTCGAGGTATCTAGATACAGGCCGACGTTATTATTGCCTGTTCCGTCTCCGCCACCCTGTCCGGTGAGCGATATGTTCCCATCGACACTCGAGACAGACGCACTAATCAGCAGGATTCCGTGCTGTTCGATACTTGCAGTTCCTGCGGTTCCTTCAATTGTAATCGTCCCTGCGAAAGCACCACTGGCAGTTGAGCTGACCGTAGTACCGGAATGGAGATAGATGCCTGTTTGATTCCCGCCAGTGGCAAGTAAGCTGATATCGCCTGTGCCGGTGGACTGAATCGTGGCATTATTAGCTTCGATCCCGATAAAGGTTCCCGTTGTAGTTCCAGAGAAATTACCATCAAGGAAAATAACTCCATCGACAGTGATCAAGCTACTATTATTATTCAGGATGAGATTACGTGTTGCTGAAAGCAAAATATTTGCGGAACCACTGTTTGATATCTGGCTGTCAACAGTAATTGTGCGTCCGAAGGCGGAAAAACCATAGCTTCCGGTTAGACTCAGATTTGTCGCTTGTAAATTTACATCATCATTTGCATCTCCGGCCAAACCGATATTTTCGTCTAACAGGCTGTCGAGTCCTTGAACTGTGATCACGTCTGCGCCACTTCCTAAATTAGTGGTAACGATGAGAAAAGATGTATCTAAAAATCTTACGGACGCGCCCATGGTCGAATCGATGGTAGAAAGTCCATCGGTGCTCGTTCCATAATCAGATAGAGTCACTGTCTCATCGGAGCCCATAAAATCAAATCTAAGGGTACTTGACGTTAGATTATCTATGATGGATTCCGTATTCGTGTAACCGATAACCTGACCATTGATTGTTATACTCCCTGAAGAGTTCGTATTCAGAGTATGTGTGACATCGATTGTGCCAACATAGCTGCCTTGATCCAGGACGATGGAGCCGCCATCTCCTTCTGCATCAAAATTAATATCTCCCAGAGTGGAAGCCAGACCGTTACTGATGTCAACCACCAGGGTATCGTCGCCGATATTCCCTCGCACGCGAAATGAGGCTTCAATGGAAGCATCAATAATGATTTCGTCATCACCGATGCCCGCGTCGATTAAGATTTCTCCTTCGGTATCTGATGACAGATCGATGGTATAACTATCAGTGCCAACCAGCATGGTTCTGGCTGCATCGCTGTAAGCATTAACTGTCACAGACACGATACCGCTACCAGCATCGGTAAGCGTGATCTGGTCGTGCCCCCCAGTCCCTGTGACGTAAGCCAGATCGGGAGTGCCGTCGCTGTCAGTATCGCGGAGGCCGATGTCAGAATCGCTCGCGATTAACTCATAATTATTTTTTGTAGTAACTGAAGTTCCTCCCTGTCGATTAAGGTCAAATCGCGTGACCATAAAGGGGTCTTCTCTTGTGGCAGACCCCAATTCGATTACATCACCGGCATCCAAAGAGTCAGTGGTGTGAATGGCACTGAAGGTATGAAAGGCTTCGTGGGTTGCCGTATAAGCAATTCTCTGAGAGAGGTTTGCATTGAAAGCTGCTGTACCTGATGTACCAGTGGTGTCATCAAAAATGGTATCAATAAAGGTGTGGGCCGCTTCATCATACTGATTGCCCTGAGAGTAAACACCTAAAGTGTTGGTAAACAAATCACTGGCCGCCGCGATGCCATAAAGACCTAGCGTATCTCCCACTGAGCCAAGGTTGCCAGGAGTTCCATTTCCAAATACGGTTGACCAGATTTCCGTCACGAAAACATAGGCGTCGAATTCACCAGAAGCATCAAGATCATTGAGTCCTAATGTCGTTTGGACATCAGTGAAGTTAGTTGCTGAAGCAATTACGACATCGATATCAAACGGTTCTAGTGCGCGTTCGATGAGAGGGACCACGGCATTTGCTAATGCCGTTAAGTCTGCTGTGTTAACCGTGGCATTTCCGTCAAAATCATAGTTAAGTGACTTGAAAACTAAATCATCTGTCAAGCCTAGATAGTTGGACCCAGTTCCTAGTCCGTCTAAATTCGGTCCTGTCCCATTACCTGTTCCCGTACCGTCAATCTCTAAATAATCTTCAACTGTAGTATGCAGTTCTCCGCCTGTAAAACCCGCTCCAAAATCAAGGAAGAGTGTACTTGTCAGCATCTGACGTACTTCGAGCTGTTCGATAACAGCGGGCGGATTAAGGTAAGCCTTTTTTTGCATACGCCGCCGCATGGCTCGCCGAGCCCGGTAGTTGTAGCGTGGACGAAAATGAAGACGGGAAGAGAAAGCATTAAGCCAGTTGATAATGAGCACGATTATTCTCCCATGAAAAACAAAAATATGCAATTTTGTTTATATATGCTGACCTGTCAAGTAAAACTGAACATCAGAAACCATACTATTGAAGTATATAAGGTTTTTATGAACACTTTTAACATTGTTTTCAGGACAGGCATATATCATTATTTGGAGGTAGAATATCTTATAAGTCAATTTTGTCTACTAAACTATACTGTATAATTGTAATATTAAGAAATTTAATATTACTCGTATTAAACTGGGTCTTTGAGGATAAATATGAAGAGTTAATATACGGTTATTGGGATACAACAGCCTGATTGAAGCAGATGAGAATGAGGCAATGGCGGGGAGATTGTTTCCCAAACAGAAAACGGTGTCAGCGACGAATGGCACTGCCGCGTTTGTCGCTGAAACCTTTTTCCTCAGTGAGAAACCAGCCGGATTCCCGAGAGGGACTTGCCAGATGCACTTTCACAGTCTCACCCGAGAGTAGCAGCAGATGGACAACGAGCCCGCTTCCGCACAGAAGTAGCACACGCCCCCCTAACGTCGACACGTCAGCGATATCAGCTATGCGGGATCTCCCAGCCTCTGGAACACATCCAGCAATCGCTGAAACAGGGGTGTCAACTCTGGGTCCGTACTAAGCAGGTTCAACTCAGGATCTTCCGGAAGCGGGTCTGCGGCGACCCAGCGGCGCGAGAACAGCCAACGTCCGTCGACTTTGAGAACCTCGTCGTCATAGCGTCCCAAAAAGGCGAGTTTGTAGCCCTGCCTCGTCGCAAAGGTGACCACGGTAGTCGATTGTCCCGTGGCGCGCTGCCCGTTTGAATCGATTTCGAAGAGCAACGATGTATTGAGATGCCGCGATCCTAGCTCTTTGTGAACTTGGCCATATGCTGCAATCTTGTCTCGACCGCGCAAGGCGACGTCACCGAATCCGAACGATGCGTCTTCGGTGAAACAGTCGGTCCAACCCTCGATGTCGTGGCGATCTATAGTAAGCGTGTAACGCGCACATAGCTCGTGAATCTTCTGTTTCTCGATCCAGATCTCCAATTCAGTCATTGCAGAACCTTTCGTTTTCTCGACTTATCGAATGTTGCCCAACTTGAACAAGGCTAAGCGGGCAGATCTATAATCACTTGCTTTCAATTCTCAATAGGGATCCTTAACAAACTCAAATTATCTCCTCGTAGTTAAGACATCAAGTTATTTTCTAATAATAGAGTATCCTGTAAATGAATATTCGACAGACAATTCGACTTCGGAATTTGCCTGATCAACCTATTCATTAGATATAATGGCCCCTGGTGCGGTATCATATTTCGTCTGGATCTCAATTATGACTACTTCTCAATTGGTTTCACGATGACATCATCCATTCGACAAGAAATGAAATCTGTTATCAAATGGGGTCTGATCGTCTTCATCGTTATCAATGCCTTTTCATGGAACCCTGGTTGGGGTGGTCGAAATGACCGCAAGCCTGGTCGCGAAATCGAAAGGTATTTTGGCTGGCCAGCCTGTTTTTATTGCGACCTTTGGCGGTCAGATCATCCGCATGAGATTGTATTACCTGCCTACTTCCCAATAATTCCATTTAGCCGAGAGATGTACTTCGTTTATTTCAGCAGTTCTGTCATTGCATTCTTTTTGAACGCAATTTTTGTTGCTTGTCTAGCCGGGATGTGCTTTTTATTTGTTCTATCCGAAGAGAAGAAGCTGAATGCGTGGACGAAGTGGCTCGGAATCGGGCTGGCTTTGATTGCCGTGACGATTTTTCTCTTTCGTGATGAGATCAGTACCTATTTGTGATGTTGTCCGGTAAATTCCCCTTTACTAGACAGCTTTATGCCTTCCGTTTGGTCGCACGATAAAAAATGGTTATGATCGAATTGGAAAACCTTAGTCATAGATTTTGCTGAGTGAGGCCTAGATGAATGACAACCGCAAAAAACATCTGACACTAATTTGGCTGCTTATCATCGTAAATTTGTTGATTTCCGCCTCATTGCTCATTAATGCTTCGCGAACTGATCAACAACAGCGGTTGGACCAGTTAGAGACCAGGTATGATGAACTTGAGAGAGAGTACAAGAAACTTTCTGAAAACCGCGCTGAGTGATTCGATAGGTCCTCCTAATTTGCGAGTTCAATGTCGTCTGTTCTTGCCTCTTTCCTTTGTAAGATTAAAAATTATGAGTGTTTCCCGGTTAGTAACACTTCGCTCAAGGCAATTCCAAAGGATCTGCCCCAACACGCTGCCATTTTCAATTGGAACGAACACCAATCTTCACCAGCTATAATTGGGGCTATTATTTTAAACACTCCTGGCGATCCAATTATGTTTTATAGCGTTAACATAATTCGATCTTTAACTAATATTAGATACAGCCCCTTTGGATCCCGTTCGCCCCTCGTTTTCTTATTTTAAATCGCTTGCATGTCCTCATCGGGCTCAACATCTAGAACACCTTTAACAGACTTCAGTTTGTCTCGGTTTTCTTTCGAAACTTCTCCTGTAATAATCCCACTCGTACACAATACATTGTCGACCTTCATCCCCTCCGAGCGAAGTTTGTCGGCCACTGATTGAATTGAGGAAACATCTGAGTCTGCGACAGTAATTATGACTTTTTCCACTGACATAAAACGCTCCATTTTTAAGTTAGAAAAGATAGCCGCTGTTCCGTAACCAAGATTTTAACAGAATCAGCGGCTAGCAAGTCCAGAGAGCTTTCGTCAAATCACATTTTTTAGGTGAAAAGCAATGATTAACAAAAATTACAATATCGCGCAATTATACTGGTGCCTGAACTAAGCCTGATCCAACGTCAGCCGTTGGCAGGTTCAGAGGGCTAGCTTGTGAAACCAAAAGTTGCCATAGCTGTGCACCACAGGCTTGATATGCTTCAGAATAGAGTGCAGCAATGCCTGAGACGTGAGGCGTAGCCATGCTAGTACCAGAAATAGCATGGTACCTAGGTGGCCAAGATCTGCCGAAATCAGATGGCTGAATATTCGATGGAAACGGATCAGGAACGGATGAATAAATATTAACTCCTGGTGCCGCTATATCAACACTTGAACCAGAAGATGCTCCCGATTTACATGAAAAAGAGGCAAGTCCTAGTCGATTATTGACTGCCGCCACAGCCATAATCGAACTGCTGTTTGCCGGTTGTCCCACTGTACCAGGGAAAGATCCATCACTGTTTCCTATCATCCTGTGGTTGCCAGCAGCGGCAATGATCAGGCTCCCGTTTAGCAGGGCTCGCCGACCAATTGCTTCATAAGCAGTTGAAGGTGTTGGCACACGATTTCCCAATGACATCGAAATCACCTGACACCCATTGTTAATAGCCCACTCCATTCCAGCAAAGATACCAGCAGAACGACCACTCCCCGCATTACTAAGGACTTTGCCGACAAAGATTTCTGCATCTCCAGCAACTCCGTATCGCCGCCCATTTAAATCCTTACGTCCGCATGCTGTTCCGATACAGTGTGTACCATGCCCATTGTTATCCTGGACAGTTTCACCAGAAATAAAGGACTTCTGGGTGATACTCCGTCCTCGAAAATCAGGATGCACCGGATCCACATCCATCCCGGTATCTAAGACAGCCACTTTGATACCTTTACCAGTGTACCGAGAAGCTAGAACCTGAGTCGCTTTCAGCCCCCATGTTGATTGCATATCGTCTTCGAAAGCAATGGCCACTTCAATTTTCTCTACATCTTCATCTGCAAAGCCAACCGCATGATCGTAGAACGCGTTAACCCCGTCCCGGTACCCATTTAAGTAACGTAAATATGATTCATTGAGATCATCGTCTTCTGAAAGTGCATAATATATTCGTTCTGGTTCTACATCCATAATCGCTCCATCACTACCCGCTACGCTCATTGCATTGTCAAGCGCATCGTCCTCAAGTGTTACAACCGCAACTCCAAGCATCGGAAACATTGCCCCTCCAGCATTTTCAATTTCGTCTATATCAAGTGCAGATTTGGAATAGTCCGCTGCGTTTGGTAGCATTTTTGAGACACCGCACTTAGTGCTCAATAGAGACATCCCTTCAGATTCAGACTCGTCACGAAACGTTACAATATGTCGGCCAGTAGTTTCTTGAGCACCATCTGGAATCGAAAAAGTTGGTTTGTCAGTCATGATATAGTTCTCCTGAAAATAAGCGATTAATTGACGATAGACGTGTAAGAAGGCTCTAAGAGAGCGCACTGTAATGTTACGATTCGAATTGGATAACGCAGCCTATTAACAACGCTCTACCCAACCGGGCAGTAAAGCGCAAAATGTGAAGACTGGTATTTAGCATCTGTGTGCATAAGTTTTGCGAAGAATGCTTTTGATGTTAAATTGCTTTGTAGTTCATTTAATTTATCGCGGATGTCATCGCAAATGGTCGAGAAGTTCTCGACGGTTGACCAGACCTGTTTTGCCCAAGGACCATTAGGCGACGCGGATGGTACCTCAGAAATATCTTCATTCTAAAATATGAACGCACGTGCGAGGTCATGACGTGCATCTGCCGCAGCAGTCTTAGCTCCAAGGGCAGCATAATGTCCCAAGCCGTCCATTTTATCCTCGAGTTGGGAAAGCACGGAGGGTGCTTGATGCGCGGACACTTTATCGTATTGCCATGCCATGATGTCGTATCTTTCTGTTTTAGAGAAGATAACCTTGTTCTACATGGAAACCGCGAATTAAATATCTAACTGATCACAAAACAAGAAGTTATTGATAATATTGATGAGAAAATGGAGCCTGGCTTTTTTGTATCTGTCGCTGTTCATGCCATATTCAAGCGAGTTTCACAAAATTTCTTTTCGTGCGTTTTGTGTCGTTCGTGGTGAAGATTTTCAAGAGATCAGCTCGTCGCAATAAACTGCTCTGCTACCGTTCTATTCAGGTCATATCTCCCAGCCATTACTCCCCTGCTCTAATAACACCTGCTTTATTTTCATCTCTGCGTTATCGAGTGATATCAGATAGAATCGTTTCGAACGGGTTTTGTATCACCTCTGTAGGGAGAGAGTCTGCTCTCTTCACACTACGGGTTTTATTTGACGCTTTTGGAAAAGAAGTCTACGGTGTGGTGTTTCGTTTTTCGTAATTTGGATCTGCTTTCTGGTTGGGGGAAGGTTTGTTGGTTGAGATTTGACTATCTTTGTAAATGGCGCAGGTTGGTCAAGTTTGACTTATGCGCCTTAATGTCTCGGAGTTGGTACTTTCGTGACCAGTGGATCGCTGAATTATGCTCTGCCAGAGTCAAATTGAGTACAAAAAGTAGTGAAAATTGGAAACCGGTTTCTAGCTTGCCAACGAAATTCTTGCTCAAACGAGCGGGTTTTATAGTGATAACATCAGCAGGAGAATATAAATTCAGCATCCAGAAATTTTTCACTCGCGCGCGCGACGCAGAAGTGAGTAATTTCGTCAGAGGCGCGGCGGTGTCAAGTTGAAAATAAGTACTGAAAATGGGGAAGGAGATTTCACCTGATATGACTTCAAACTGAAAGGCCATTTGAGATTAGCCCCTGTCCTGATATCACGATGAGCGCGGCTGGTTGTGAAATTTTTGAGAATTCGTTCAATGAAATCCTTTCTGGGATCAGAAGAGTGGGGATGTTCAGCAACATCTGTTTGGTATAGAATAGCCATGAGTGTCTTTTGTAATCTTAAACGATTGGTAGTTGATTGTGCTGTTACGGCTGTTTCTTTTATTCACGATCATTCCTTTGGCAGAACTCTGGCTGCTATTGTGGTTCAGTTCGCTGACCAGTCCTACCGTTACGTTTGGATTGGTAGTCGTGACGGGAATTCTGGGTGCCTGGCTGGCGCGGAAGCAGGGTTCGCAGGCGTGGAAGAAAATCCAACAGAATATGGTACAAGGACAACCTCCAACGGGAGTGCTACTGGATGGGTTGATGATTTTGATTGCTGGCGCGTTTTTAATCACTCCCGGGATTATGACTGATCTGGTGGGATTCAGTCTTTTGATTCCCGCATTTCGAGAATTACTGAAAGTCAGAGTGGGTGAATGGGTGAAACACCGGGCGATGATGCAGGTTCAGGCTCAATCCAGTTTTCAGTCTGGTAGCGGAGGATTTCAGGACTTTACACAGCCGGGGCCTTCCGTAAAAGAAGAGGATATAATTGACGTCGAATTCGTTCGTAAAGAATCTTCAGAATCAGATTGAAGGCGCTTTTCAATTGCATCGGGTGTGGCGGCTCTTATAATCAGAATAGCAGGGGAAACGCCCCTTGCTACTTAACTTCCTTTAGTTATTACCCTTTGATTCTGCGTTTATTGTTACCGCAGATCGACTCCTGTTTTCCTTCCTGCTTCATTATTCTTCAACTCAGGAATCAGCAATGGCTGCGATAAAAATACGATCTCTGTTCTCCGCTTTCACCTGCGTTGCCACCTTGATTTCAACAGCCATGGTTGCCTCTGCCGAAGAACCATACTGGAATCAGTTTCGCGGGCCTCACGCAGATGGAACTTCGAAGGCGACTGGACTGCCTGTGAAGTGGAGTGAGAAAGAAAATATCGTCTGGAAAACACCCATTCATGGTCGCGCCTGGTCATCACCGGTCGTTTGGAAAGATCAAGTCTGGGTAACAACAGCGACAAAAGATGGTAAAGAATTGGGCGTTGTCTGCGTTGATATGAACAGTGGCAAGATTCTCCACGACAAAAAAATCTTTGATGTCGAGAAGCCACAATACATTGACCCCAGCAATTCACATGCTTCAAGCACACCAGTGATTGAAGAGGGTCGGATCTATGTGCATTACGGTGCTTATGGAACCGCGTGTCTGGATACCAAAACAGGGGATGTTCTCTGGTCACGTCGGGATTATCCCTGCAATCACTGGCGGGGTGCGGGATCATCGCCGATCATTTACAAGAATCTGCTTATCTTGCAATTTGATGGTTATGACTATCAGTATGTCGTTGCACTCGACAAGAAAACGGGGAAGGAAGTCTGGAAAAAAGATCGCGACATCGATTACAAAACCAAGAACGGCGACTTCAAAAAAGCGTTCGCGACGCCTCGGGTTATTGAGCATGAAGGGCGCGTGCAGTTAATCAGTCCGGCGGCAAAAGCAACGGTCTCCTACAACCCACTCACGGGAGACGAGTATTGGAAGTTTTATTACCCACAACATTCGGCTGCGAATCGTCCGCTGTATGACGGCGAAAAGATTTACATTGGTACCGGGTTTGGTAAAGCGCATTTATACGCCGTCAGTCCGAGTGGTAAAGGTGATGTGACCGAATCGCATGTGAAATGGATCGAGCAAAAAGGAATCCCTTCAAAACCTTCCCAGCTCTTAATCGACGGGATGCTGTTTATGGTGGATGATAAAGGGATCGCTTCTTGTCTGGATGCGAAGACCGGAAAACTGATCTGGAAAGAACGGATGGCACGGAGTGCCTTTTCAGCTTCACCCATTTATGCCGATGGTAAAATTTATATGGCCGACAAGACAGGCTTAACGCGCGTCATCAAACCTTCGAAGAAATATGAAGAACTGGCGGCGAACAAATTGGATGATGGCTGCATCTCTTCACTGGCAGTGGCCGGGAAGTCGATTATTCTGCGAACACCGACTCACTTGTATCGGATTGAAAATAAAAAACCGTAGTCTGCCTGAAGGGTGGCCGCGTATCCGATTTATTTATCGGTCGCGGTGACAGCGAACTCCAGTCGGGCGGCGGTCTCATCGCCGACCATAATCTTACCTGTAAAAAAGTAGGCTGCCCCTAAACGTTCCTTTAAGTTCACATGGATGTCCAACGTTTCCCCTGGCTTCACCATGCGTCGAAACTTGGTGTTATTCAAGCGGGTTGCCACGGGAACTTTATCGCCGGTTTCAACACCCAATTTTGCGATAAACACAGCAGATGCCTGCATAGCCGCTTCACAAAGAAAAACACCTGGCAGAATCGGGTTGTCAGGATAATGACCTTGAAAGAAATCAGAATCGGGAGAAACTAATTTCCGGGCATGAATTCCGTTTTCTTCCAGCGAGACGATTTCATCCAGCCATAAAAAAGGTTCGCGGTGAGGAATGCAGGCTTTGATATCATCCAGATTCACGAGATCGTTCCGTTTCTTTTATCTTGAAATTGGTTTAGCACTGAAAGTGAATCAGATACGAGCGGCCGCAGGCGTCAAAAATTTATCAACATCATTGCTGACGATCACGCCGTAATTGACTGCTCCCAACCACCCCGACATGATAATGCCGACGGAGCCGGCGTGATACAAGCCTTCAATCTGCTCGGGCAGTTCTTTGCTGATTTTCAGCCCTTCGAATTTTGTACCGAAGGAAGCACCCTGAAGATGCTGTGTATAGCGTTGGAAGGTACGCGGGGTGGATGCTTCGAGATGGTCCACCCGATCCCGAATGTTGGGCACGTATTGTTCGAGACAATCAAGAGTGGTTTCAATCAGATGCGCTTTATCGGTTTCGTATTGCTCTTCAGGCAGGTCGGCCCAGTCTCGGAAGTTAGCATTCGTAGAAGAGACGATAAGAGAACGATCGCTTCCTGGCCGTGTCTCCGGATAATAGAACGAGAATGTCCGGCTGCTGACATCTTTACTGAGCATGGCTTTAATATCAAAACCATTGTGTTCTGAATGGAAGAGAAGATCACCACAGAAATCAAGTTCATCTCCCGGCTTCAAAGCGATGTAAACCTGAGTGCTGCTGTTGTTGAGCCGAACGGCTTTGGCTTCCTCAACGAATTCCTGATCGAAGTGTTCTTCGCCGACGAGATTCAGAATCGTACCTTTGATATTGGAGTTCGACATGATGGCTTTACAACCAATACGCCGTCCGTTAACGACAACACCGGTCACTCTGCGATCGGGCGTAACTTCGATTTTCTCGACCTGAGTCCGAATTCGCACGTCGACACCGTTGTGTTCCATCTCGGCTTTAATCAGTTTGACAAGTCGGTCAGTCCCACCACGAAAGGTGTAAACACCTTTCTGCATGAAATTGGAAAACACAATTCCATAGGTAATGGCGGGGTCTTCCAGTGTCGATCCGTTGGCGTAGGAAATGGGTTCCATCAGCAGACGCACAACGTCGTCTCGACCGGGGAAGAATTCCTCGAATAGTTCGCGAGTGGTTTTGCCCTGGTCATCAAAGAAGTTCATCTTACGGGCCGTATCGAAAAAGTTTTTGACTGTTTCCGATTCGATGCCGAATTTTTCGATCAGCAATCGCGTAAAGTCTTCGCGAGTAAAAGTGGTCTCCAAAGAAAACTGCGGGTTTTCAAACCGAACCCCTCTCAAGGGAACGATCGAATCAGCGATTTCCTGTGTCCAATATTTACGGCAACTCTTGAGCATTCCATAGGGGAAGCCGTGCAGGGAGATATCAAAAATATGACCGTTCTGGCGTTTGAACCAGGTCGCCATCCCACCGAGTTGGTAATGATGCTCCAAAAGTAGTACGGAATATCCTTGTCGAGCCAGAATGTTGGCAGACGTCATCCCCGCCAAACCACTGCCGATGACAATGACATCATATTCGTCTTTTGCGTCTTTCAAAAAATCTTTGGGCATAATTACTCAGCGTCGTATCCAGTTCAGCAGATTAGAAAAGAAGGGATAGCGAGACCTCACATATCCTGCATGTACTCTATCACAATGCTTCTCTTGTTTATCGAAATTTCAAGACTTTGTCTACTAAACCGGAGCAATTCAGGATGCTGTGACAAAAGTGTGACAATTCAACAAGTAGTAGCGGAAAAATGTGTCTCTTTTCTCAGATGATGATTCAAGAGTACAGCATCTTTCTCGACCGCCAAAACGTTCATTTCGGGTTGAGTAAATGGAGATTCGCGATGCTGATTCCAGAGAGCATGGAACCAATAATTCCCAGAAACCCCTGATCAGTACCACACAGGAATAAATTATTGAACGGCGTTGTGCCGTCCAGTATTTTCTGAGGTGCCCCATAAACACAACCATTAATGTGACCGGTGAATTTTTTGATGGTCCGCGGAGTGAAGGTATCGATGTCGGTCACATTAGGGCGGAAATCAGGGATGAACCTCAGTGATGACTTCAGAATCTGGTCATACCAATGTTCTTTCTCCGCGATGTATTTTTCCTCAGGCAGACTCATCCAATAATCGGGATTTGCCAGAGCTGTGATCCGGATCGATCCCTCTTCCAATGGCTGATTGTATTCAAAGTTATTGGGAGAGCAGATGATGCCACTGCGGATGTCGACCGGTTCTTTTGACTGCTCATAGTAGAAGTCTTCTGAGTCATTATAGAACACGATCGTTTCGTCGTGTCCCAGTTCGGCTGGTTGCCGATCGAGAACGGAAATTGTTTCAACAAACGAAATTTCACCGGGAGTAAATCGATCATCTTGAGGCACGTCTGAGCCGCACATTTCTAATGTTTCCGCGGAACCGGCTGAAGAAAGCACATTGTTTGCTTCGAGGACCTGACCATCATCGAGCATGACACCTGAAATATGATTTCCATCCGTCAGAAGTTGCTTCACACCGGCCCGTAGTTTGAGTTCGCCTCCCAAAGATTTAAACTTTTTTACCAGGTTTTTGAGAATCAGTCGAATCCCTTTATAAGGACGGGCAAATCCTTCCTGATAAATACTGCGAAACATAATGACGAACTGGTTGAAATCCATATCGTGTTCGGAAGGGCTCCCATAAAACATGAGCGGGCAAAGCAGCATATTGATCAGGAGTGGATCAGAAATGTGAGCCGCCATGCGTTCACGGGCAGAGATCCAGGTTTGTCCCAGATCACCGATATTGTGTGTGTCGATCTCCGTAACCAGATTACGAAAGCCATCAATCTGCTGCGGAAACTGTTCGGCGATTTGTGCTTCAAAATAATCGAATTGATTGTTAAAGCGTAGTGTATGTCCTGGGAAAACAACCGAGGAACCGCATTGTGGGCTTAAGTCGAAATCTTCCCATTGAAAACGAAGCTGCCTGAGAATTTTATTGAGTGGTCCTCGCTTACCACCAGGAGGGGAGTAGTTGGTGACGGCGTGCAGACCCACATCGTGATTTCGACCTCGCAGGCGATAAAATGAGTTCAGCCCACCAATCGTGGTGTGCCTTTCAAGAATGCACACCTGCTTCCCATAATAGGCCAGCCGGATTCCAGCAGCCAACCCGGAGAGGCCAGCACCAATGATGATTGAATCATAACTCATGGCGGAGGGAATTTACTGGAATCAGACGGTGCTTTCCGCATCCTTCAGGATTGGAGTCAGGTAAGTCACTGTGCTATCCATTGTTACCAACTCACCATAATCTTCTTCGGGAATCTGGACACGATAAAGTTTACGCAACTCCATCACGATATCCAGAAAATCCATGCTGTCTAATTCCATTTGATCACGAAAAGGAACACTATCATCAAGCTCCGAAAGATCCTCATCGGGAGCAATTCGCGCTAAGATATCCAAGATTACCGATCTGATTTGTTCCGGCGCCATGCAGAAACTCCAAACTTTCTAAAAATCCTGTAACATCGATTTCAATCAGCTCATCCCATGTTGTTCGCTGCAAAAACCGGTGAGGGGCAGTCTCTTATACCAGACAAACAAAATCCCCGTCAGAAGCCGAGAATTAAAAACCCGCCCCTTATAGAGGAATACTATAGCGCGATCTATGCGATTTAAACCAACTGAACCCTGAAGAAAGTCGAGATTTTCAGAAAATCTTTCAGACAGCGTCATAGATTTCGACCAGGAAATCACTTGATGAACAGAAAACGAGCTAAGATCAATGTTTTCAATAAGATCTGGCACGTGATCAAGTCAGTCAGTGTACTTTTTGATAATCAGGACCGAATTGATTCCCAGCATGCCAAAAGAGTTGTTCAGAATGCATTCGACTCGCTCCATCTGACGTGGCTGATTGGGAACAAGTTGGGGTAATTCACATTCCGGATCAACTTCATCCAGATTCAATGTTGCGTGGGCAATCCCGTCATCAAATGCAGGAAGATTCCCCAACATTTCTAGAGCACCAGCGGCTCCCATCGCATGGCCGATAAAGCTTTTCGTATTGTTGATGGCAAGATCAGGGCAGTCAGCAAATACGTTCGCCAGTGCTTTGGCCTCTTCTATATCTCCCTGAGTCGTCGCCGTGGCATGACTGCTGACAATATCAATATCAGAAGGTTGCAAGCCAGCACGATTGAGAGCCAGATGGATACATTCTGCCTGTCGAGAAGAATTAGGAAGTACAAAATCACTGGCATCGGAATTCATAGCATAACCTACGATTTCCCCGTAAATTGTAGCACCGCGAGCCAGTGCATCAGGAAGACGCTCTAACGTACACACTGCTCCCCCTTCTGCAACCACAATCCCGTTTCGGTTCACATCAAAGGGGCGGCAGGCTTTGACTGGGTCATCGTGAGTGGCAAGCGCCCCCTGACTCTGAAAGCTGGCAAAAATGCCGAATGTGTGAATGCTCTCCGAAACACCACCGCATAACGCCAGGTCAACTTCGTTCAAGCGCAGCATCTGCACGCCTTGAATAAAGCCTGCATTCCCGGCAGCACAAGCGGCCCCCAAGGTCAGGTGTGGCCCCGTGATTCCTAAATTCAGTGTCACCTCACCTGCGGGATTATTAGCAACTGTTCTGGGATTGTGATGATGAGACCAGACCTTAGTATCGTAATCAAACTGAGAAATTTCGTAGACTTCGTTTTCCGTCTCGACATTTCCGTGTTCAGTAATTCCGAGATAGACGCCTACACGATCTCGGGCCACATTTTCCCAATCGAGTTTGGATTGATTCACCGCCTCATTCGCACAGTAAATGGCAATCGATCCTGCGCGTGTTCCCCGACGGACTTCTTTTCGCTTTTGATATCTTAATTCATCAAAATCGCAGACACCGGCGAGAACGTCTCCCATATAGCGAATGTTGTAATCAACAACACCGGAACGGCCTTCCAACAAACTTTGCCGAAATTCTCCTAAATTGTTGCCATTCGGAGCCGTCAAGCCAATTCCTGTAATGACGATTCGGCTTTGAGCATCCATTGATTCCTGCATGGATTTATACCACTCTGATCGATTTAGTAATGCGGTGAAGATTCGAAGACCGCTCGACCGGTCTAGACGAGCTGGGGAATTGTTAAATAATAACTCAAGGAGATTACCCGTTCTACAATAAACTCGCAAGTGGCGCAGCAAGTCAGATTTGTGAATCCAGATAGAATAGCCGACAGTCTCGAGAAACGATCTGTATAGTCATTTAAGTGAATATCAAACTAAGATAATTAGCTCCCCTTTCGTCGAAAAGCGGATAAAATAGTAACGATACATTTGAACGATCAATCCAGAAATTTATCGCTTGATTTTAGTCTGATCCTTGCTGCCTGAGAGAAAAAGTTGATTTTGAGACCTAAACCATAACCTTCATTAATTCAGGAACTTACATCAGGTTTTGAATGCCGTTTCAAAGGATTTATCTAGTTTAAGTTGCTAACCCCCGTCCAATTTTGAAATCTGCGTACGATTATTATTATGAACCGCTCATCAGAAATACATCAAAACACAGAAACAGGCTCAGGCTCGATTCCGAATGAGCAGTTTGTTTCATTACTGGCCAGGCACCATAGTCTGATTCGTGGTTTCATCGGGACCTTACTGCCCCACCAAACTGATGCCGAGGATGTGTTTCAGCAAACATGTCTCGTTTTGTGGCGAAAATGGTCCACCTTTGATTCAGAACAGAGTTTTTCCGCATGGGCTTGTGGAATTGCTTTTTATGAAGTGAAAAATTTTCAGCGGGTCCAAAGTCGCGATCGACATCATTTTTCTGAGGAAGTCCTTTCGCTCATTGCGGAACAACAAACAAGTTCACTCTCTGAAACAGATCAACAAAAGCAGGCACTCAATGACTGCATCAAAAAACTCGATCGTGAAAATCAGCAACTCATTCTGGATTGTTACCACGGACAACGCACGATAAAAGATGTTGCCGAACAATTAGGTCGCTCTAGTGATGCCCTTTATAAGAAATTATCTCGCTTGCGACTTCGACTCATGGACTGTATGCAGCAGTCACTTCATTCACCGGAGGCCGGCACATGAAGCAAAATGATTCCTACAAAGATCGTTTAATCCAGCTCATTGATGCACTCCTGCAAGGAAACATCAGCCAGGATGCACATTCTGAACTGGAACAACTGCTTTTAGAAGATCCAAAACAACGTCAGTCTTATTTAGATTACATGCGAGTTCATTCAGGTCTGTCAGTCTGGGCGACCGAGACGAAGGAATCTGACGATTGGATTCCACATCCGACACATACTGTGCCGCAAACCAGATTGGGAACGCCCCGTTTTCTGCTATTACTGGCCTCTTCACTTGTCGCAGCCACACTTTTGTTGTCTCTGGCTTACTATGCCGGCTGGAATACGCGTCCCAATAGTGACCCATTAATGGCAGATTCCCCCAAAACCGCATCCGAAGTTGAAACGAACTCACCCAAAACAGATCATATTGCGCTTTTAACGCAAGCAGTTGGCGTCGAATGGGACACTCCCCGCAATCTACAAACCGGCGCTGGCCTCTCTGCAGGCTGGTTGAAGCTGAAAAAAGGAACGATTCAGGTCGAGTTGATCAGCGGTGCCTCTGTCCTGATTGAAGGTCCTGCTGCATTTGAGTTAATTTCCCCATTGAAAACGTTCTGCAAATATGGAAAAGTCCGAGCTTCCGTTCCCGAACAGGCTCAAGGGTTTACAATTGAAACATCAAAATTGAATGTCGTTGATCTGGGTACGGAATTCACTCTGTCTCTTGAACCATCAGGGGATGGGCAGGTTCAGGTTATCGATGGTATGGTGGAATTACATCCGTCCAATCAAAGAAAAACTCCTTCCAAAATTCAAAGCTTAAAAACAGGGGAAGGTGTCCAGTTTGACCAAGAGGGGATTACGAACCGTTTAAATGAAGACATGTTACCGTTAATCAATCTGGAAGAGTTGTCGCATCTGGCAGAACAACAGCAGCAACAACAATTTTCCCGTTGGCAAAATCAGAATCAGAGCCTGAAAACAGATCCGTCACTGATTGCTTATTACGACTTTGAAGAGACTTCAAACTGGTTAAGAACGCTCAGCAATAAAATTCAAAACAATAAATCTTCAGTCGACGGAGCAATTGTGGGCTGTCAATGGACTTCGGGGCGCTGGCCTCAAAAACGCGCCCTG
The DNA here is from genome assembly GCF_007748175.1 of Gimesia aquarii. Taxonomy (NCBI): domain Bacteria; kingdom Pseudomonadati; phylum Planctomycetota; class Planctomycetia; order Planctomycetales; family Planctomycetaceae; genus Gimesia; species Gimesia aquarii. The sequence goes on along the minus strand of NZ_CP037422.1, from coordinate 4,733,030 downwards.
GAATTCAAGCGCACCAGTGACCGTGTTCGCCTACATGTTCCCGGAGAGTATCAATCTCTCACATTCATGGCATGGGTTCGAATTGAAGGCTTTGATCGTTGGCTAAGTTCGCTCATGCTGACCGATGGTTACAATCCCGGTAATCCGCACTGGCAATTAAGCGATCAAGGCGAGATCATCCTGGGAATCAAGGAAGGGGGGGGGAAGAATTATTTCTCACCCGTAGTTTTAAAACCAACCGATCTAGGCCGCTGGATTTTTCTGGTGACCGTTTATGATCATCAGAAAAAAGAAGTAATTCACTATCTGGATGGCTTACCCGTAAGTCATCATCGACTTGAAAACCCGATTCCTCTGGTGATCGGTCCTGCGGAAATCGGAAATTGGCGACCGAAAGAACACACTGGCGAACATAGCATTCGAAGTTTAAATGGCCGTCTGGATGAATTTGCGTTATTCGGACGTGCTTTATCTGCTAAGAATATTTTAAAGCTATATCACTCTGGAAAACCGAATTCCTGATTGATTTCTCCACCGGTTTATTGTGACATAGAAACTAAAGACAATCACTCCCTGAACTCTCACCTGATTTTAATTCAAGACGACGAGGCATTGATGCGAAACATTTTCATCGCGCTCATACTATTGTTCGGAATCGTTTGGCCCGCTTTTCTTTCCGCAGCTGAAAAGAAAGAAACACTGTCTCCCGACCATGCCCGACGCATGCAACAGGGCCTTGAACTCTTCAAAAAAGAAGTACGACCGTTACTGGTCGCCAAGTGTCTGAAATGTCATGGCGGGAAATCAGTTAAGGGCGACTTCAATCTAGCGACCCGTAAACATCTTCTAGAAAGCGGAATGATCGAAAAGAGTGCCAAAGAGAGTTACTTGATGGCACTGGTCGAACACCGCGAAGAACCATATATGCCTTTAAAGGAAAAAAAACTGTCAGAGAAAGAAATTGCCAGTCTGTCAAAATGGATTGATCTGGGTGCTCCCTATGACAAACCGCTGGCAACTTCCAGTAAATCTGGCTCTGAAAAGTTGGTCATTACCGACGATGACCGGAATTTCTGGTCGTTTCAACCGTTGAGTACTCCCGCAATTCCAAAAACGAAACAGAGCAACCGCAGTCGAAATGAAATAGACCAATTCATTCTAGCTAAACAGAAAGAACAGGGACTGACGCTTAACGAGGAAGTCAGCAAACGTGTTTATATCCGTCGTGCTTTTTTTGATCTGATTGGTCTCCCCCCTACTCCGGCTGAAGTCGAAGAGTTTCTGGCGGACAATTCCCCCAAAGCACATGAAAACCTCATCGACCGGCTGCTTGACAGTCCCCATTATGGCGAACGCTGGGCTCGCCATTGGCTGGATATCGCCCGCTTTGCAGAGAGCCATGGCTTTGAACATGATTATGACCGGAACTTTGCGTATCACTATCGAGACTTTGTGATCAAAGCCTTGAATCAGGATATGCCCTACGATCAGTTTGTTAAATGGCAGTTGGCCGGTGATGAGATGGCTCCTGACAATCCACTCGCATTAATGGCGACCGGATTTTTAGGTGCAGGAGTCTTTCCGACTCAGATCACAGCCAATGAAGTCGAACGCACCCGCTATGACGCTTTGGACGATATGCTCAACACAACCAGTCAGGCAATGCTTGGCTTGAGTGTCGGATGTGCCCGCTGTCACGATCATAAATTCGACCCGATCACCAGCGACGATTACTATCAATTGCTTTCCACATTCACCACCACAGTTCGCACCGAAATCGAACTGGATCTCGATCCCAAAACATATCAGACACAGAAACAAAAATTTGATATTGCTCATGCTCCATTAGTGCAAGCCTTAAAGGAGTATGAATCAAAGCAGATCAATGCAGGTTTTGAAAACTGGTTGAAACAGGGAAAGATTGATGCGGCACAATTTGATGAATGGATTTTACCAGAAGTAGTGAGCCACACATCAAAAGGCAAAGCTCGTTTTGAGAAACTGGACGACGGTTCGATTCTCGTCAGTGGTCCCAATATCAATCAGGATCATTTTACATTTACACTCCGTACGAATGTGAGACCTGTCCGATCCATTCGACTCGAAGCATTAACACATCGATCGTTACCACGACAGGGGCCTGGGCGTGCTGTAAACGGAAATTTCTCATTGACGGCATTCAAAGTCAAAGCCAAGACGGTCTCAGATAAAAAAGCAAAAGCGAAAAATATCAAACTGACCAATGCGCGTGCCACTCACGAACAGAACAAAACGACGCTCTCAGCGAAGAGCGCCATTGACGGACAATATGGATCTGGCTGGGCCGTCGATTTGGGAGGCATCGGAAAAGATCAGGCGATTGTGTTCGACCTGGAAGAGCCAATTGATTGGGAAGGCGAGACAGAACTCACTGTGACAATGTCTTTCACGAATAATGTGAACCACAGCATCGGGCACCCTCGATTCTCACTCACCAGTTCCTCTTCACCAGAAGTTAAAACGGGAACCAGTAGCTCTGAACATCTGATGAAAGCCGTTAAACTTGTTAAAGCGGGAAAACTGGACCAGTTGACTCCAAAACAAAAGGGGATTCTGAAACGCTGGTTTAGTGAGCAAGACGCACAATGGGCCACACTCGCCGACAAAGTGAAACAGCATCTGAAAACAGAACCACAACCGGCACTGACAAAAGTGATGATCTGTAGTGAGGGTCCAAAGATTAAACCCGTTCGCCATCATTCACAAGGTAAAGACTTCTTTGAGGAAACATACTATCTCACACGTGGCGATACCGCACAAAAAGGAGCAGTCGCGAAGCAGAGCTTCCTGCAAGTTCTGATGCGATCTCCTGACCAGGAAAAAGAGTGGATTGTTGCCCCTCCCAAAACCGCCAGCACTTCGTATCGTCGAACGTCTCTGGCTAACTGGATCACTGATACAAATCAGGGGGCAGGTGCTTTATTGGCTCGTGTGATGGTGAATCGAATCTGGCAACACCACTTTGGTAGTGGAATTGTTTCTTCCCCCAACGATTTTGGTCTCCAGGGAGACCGGCCCACACATCCTGAATTACTTGAATATCTGGCCAACCAACTCATACATCACCATTGGCGTCTGAAGCCTTTGCACAAAAAAATCATGCTCAGTGCAACATATCGACAGTCGACCAGTTTCGATCCAGAAAAGTCAAAAGTTGATCCGGAAAATCAACTGTATTGGCGTCGTTCTCCTCAGAGACTGGAGGGTGAAGCGATACGCGATTCCATTCTCTGTATCGGAAATCGACTCGACAAAACCATGTATGGACCGGGGACTCTACAACAAAACAATCAACGCCGTAGTATCTATTTCAAGATCAAACGCAGCAAGTTAATTCCCATGATGCAACTGTTTGATGCTCCTGAAGCACTGGTCAGCATTGGACAGCGTCCCAGCACTACGATCGCACCACAGGCACTTTTATTCATGAATGCAAAGTTCATTCGCGAAAGTGCGCAATCGTTTGCCAAACGAATCCACGCAGCCAATCCGGCTTCCCTCGAAAAAGCAGTCGAGAGCGCCTATCAAATCGCGCTGGGAAGAGAACCATCAAAAAATGAAGCAGCAGTTTCGCTGGACTTCATTCAACAACATAAAAAATCATATGAGTCAGAAAAAAAACCGCAGGCGACGCTTCTGGCACTGACCGATTTCACACATGCGTTACTAAGCACAAATGAATTTATCTATCCGAATTGATCGATAGCATTTAAATAAAATCAGGACGGAACAGATTCCACAACACTTTTTTCTCTGAGGAAATATGATGTTACAATCAACATCGGAATTACCGACGATCTCATTGAATCGACTTCTGGCAAGACGTCAATTGCTCAAGCGGGCCGGTAATGGCTTAGGAACATTGGGACTGCTTAGCTTATTACAACAGGAGGGGGTTCTGGAAGCAGCCGGCGCTGCTCCTGCTATTAAGTCGACGAATCCGCTGGCTCCCAAAAAGTCGCATTTCCCTACAAAAGCAAAATCCGTAATCTGGTTATTCATCAACGGGGGACCGAGTCACGTTGATACCTGGGACTATAAACCCGAGCTTGAAAAACGAGATGGCGTCGCTTTAGAGGGCTTTGATAACAAAACCGGGTTCTTTCAGAACGCTGTGGGGCCTTTAATGAAAAGCCCCTTCAAATTTAAACAGTATGGAGAGTCAGGAAAATGGGTCTCCGATCTCTTTCCCCATCTGTCTCAGCACGTTGACAAGATGGCGTTCATTCACTCAGGTCATACAGAATCGAACAACCATAGTCCGGCTCTATTTATGATGAATTGCGGCGTTCCTAAAATGGGATATCCCTGCGTCGGTTCCTGGGTGACTTATGGATTGGGTTCCGAAAGTAACAGCCTCCCCTCGTTTGTGGTCATGTCAGACCCCTTAGGAAGAGGTCTTCCCAAAGGACAAAGTTTGAACTGGGGGGCCGGTTTTTTGCCGAGCGTATTTCAGGGTACATATCTGAAACCAAGCGGTGAACCAATTGATAACCTGAAGCCACCAACGGCACTCACTGAAAAAGGACGACAGCGCTCTCAACTCGACTTACTAAAATCTTTAAACCGTCAACATCTTCAACAGAATGAAGGCGATCAGGAACTGGCAGCGAGGATAGAAAGTTTTGAGCTTGCTTATCGAATGCAGAGTGCAGCGCCGGAAGCATTGGATATCTCTCGCGAACCCAAATATCTTCAGGAGCAATACGGCATCGGTAACAAAAAATGTGAGCACTTTGCCAAACAATGTCTAATCGCACGACGTATGGTTGAACGTGGTACCCGTTTTGTGCAGATCTATTCGGGTGGCATGGAAAACCAGCGTAGCTGGGATGGTCACTCCGATATTAAAGGCAACCACAGTGGTTTCGCTGGGGAAACGGACCAGCCCATCGCCGCATTGCTGGCTGATTTGGCTTCACGTGGTTTACTTGACGAAACACTCGTGGTCTGGGGGGGTGAATTCGGTCGTCTGCCGATCGCCCAAAAAGGAGCCACTCCCGGACGAGACCATAACCCACATGCGTTTACAACATGGTTAGCAGGAGGTGGCATCAAAGCAGGAACCAGCTACGGAGCCACCGACGAAATTGGATTTAAAGCCGCAGAAGATAAAGTGCACGTGAATGATCTGCATGCCACGATTCTGCGATTATTGGGAATGGACCACGAAAAACTTACGTATCTATATAGTGGAAGACGTTTCCGACTCACTGATGTCGGAGGCCATGTCATCGATAAAATTATTGCGTAAAGAGGAACTCAACAAAATCGTAATGCACTTAAGAAATGGTTTCGGACTGTTTAAACTTTTTCCGATACTCCGACGGTGAAATCCCCATTAGATTCACAAACTGTTTAGTAAAATAACTCTGATCATAAAATCCGGACTCCAACGCAATTTCAGAAATTCGTTTTTCAGTTCGGGTTAACGACTGACAGGCGGCATTGATTCTGACACGTAAAATATATTTCTGTGGCGTAATCTGATATAGCTTTTTGAATTTGCGATCAAATTGACTGACAGACAAAAAGATGAGATCTGCCAGATCCGAAATTTGAATCCGTTCGCGATAATGTTCGAGCACATAAGCGATAACTTTGTCTAACTCCTGATAAGACTGAAATTCGGAGCCAGCCACTTTGATATCTCGTAACACACCAGCAACCCCAATGACTTTACCACCATCACCAAATAAGGGGATTTTACTACAAAGATACCACTTTAGATTTCCATGCCGATCGGGGACTAACCAAACCTGATTAGGAAGTGGTTTGGCAGACTGCATCACTCGCTGATCTTCAGCGACATACTGTTGAGCGAGGTCCTTCGGATGAATATCAAAATCAGTCTTTCCGATGATATCTTCTTCTTTGGAAATCGCACGAACATCCATCCAAGTTTGACTGATATTTATAAATCGTCCCTGTGCGTCTTTCGCAAAAAAGTGCGCATCAGGAATATAATTAAATAACTCTTCCAAATGGAGTTTGTTATCAAGTCGTTTCAAGAACTGATCACGAAATGTCTGAGGATTCACCATGCGTAAATAATACAAATTTATGCGTGTTTTCTACAAGACACCGTTGATCTTAGCATCTACGATATGCAAAAATAAACGAATAAGGAATTTCTTGCGCATATAATGAAAGTACAAGCATTCTTTATTAGGTGATGACAAATAAATACAAGACCAATTTTAAACGATTAAGTTTGTTTCAGATCCATTCTATTGGGGCGCATTATGCTGAAGTTTACTGGTCAGGGAGCGGCACATACCTGTAGTGGAGTTACTCGCAGAGACTTTCTCCAAGTCGGAACATTGGGCGCTATGGGGCTGTCGTTACCTCAATACCTGGAAGCGAAAGATCAAGGTCTGGTCGATAAAAAAAATGACAACCGTTCGGCGATCATGATCTTCAATCTCGGTGCTCCCAGTCAGTTGGATACATTCGACATGAAACCGGATGCACCCGCTGAAATTCGCGGCCCCTTCAAACCTATCCATACCGCTTCACCTGAAATTGACATCTCAGAAATTTTACCTCTGCATGCTAAAGTAGCTGATAAATTTTCGCTCGTTCGTTCCTGCTATCACACCGCTGCTGCGGTACATGATGCCGGATGGCAAATGATGCAGACCGGTCGAATTTTTACAGGTGGGATTAACACCCCCCACATCGGATCCGTCGTTGATTATCTCCGTGGTCGTAAAACAGATCTACCAGCAAACGTTGTGTTACCTGAAACCATGGGCCGGGGTGGTGGGAATCTTCCCAACGGTCAAGCCGGCGGTTTCCTGGGAAAAGCGCATGACCCGTTTGCACTGATGGCTGATCCATCCAAGCCGGATTTCAAAGTTCCTGACTTGCTGCCCCCGAAAGAAATCGGAACAGCCCGACTGGAACGTCGTAAAAAGATTCGTGAAGTAGTCGATAACACAATTGACTATTTTGAATCAACAGAAGACGCCAAACTCTTGAACGGTAATTTCCATTCTGCTTATCGCTTGATGACAAGCAAACAGGCTCGTGAAGCCTTTGATCTCGCGAAGGAGCCGAAGAAAGTGCGAGAACGTTACGGAATGAATCGATTTGGTCAATGCTGTTTATTGGCACGCCGTCTGGTGGAATCGGGAGTTCGCTTTGTCACCATCAATACATTCCTGACCGTCTTCAATGAAATTACATGGGATATCCATGGTTCTAAGCCCTTCACTTCAATTGAAGGAATGAAGAATATTGTGGCTCCCATGTATGACCAGGGCTATAGTGCCCTGATTGAAGATCTCTATGATCGAGGGATGCTGGATGAAACACTGGTATGCAATGTTGCCGAGTTCGGTAGAACTCCCAAAGTGAATCCCGCAGGAGGTCGAGATCACTGGCCACAGTGTTTTACCTGCTATTTTGCCGGTGGCGGCGTTCAAGGCGGTCGTGTCGTCGGTAGTAGTGACCCGATTGGCGGTGTACCTGCAGATCGACCTGTTTCGCCTGGTGATTTGGCAGCGACCGTTTATCACAGCCTCGGTTTCGACCTGCATACGATTTTACCAGGTCCCTCAGGCCGTCCTTTCCCAATCGTTGATGTGGGTAAACATGAAATTCGTGAGTTGTTTTAAAAATTGAATTCAGTTTCGATCAAAAACTGATGTTAAAGATAAGTTGCGATTTAAAGCAAATCGTATGATGGGCCCCCAGCTCATTGATAAAGATCTCTCCTTGTACGTCATAAAATCCTTCAAGACAATGCAAACATAAAGAGAAGTGTTCGATGTCTCCTGCAAAACCAATCAAATCATTGATTCTATTTTTGACCTTCACAGGATTGTTGATTTCCAGTATCAACACCAGTTCTCTTCTCGCGTCTGAATCGGAAGAAAGTGTGGTACTGCTACCGAAGAAGGTTCAACTCTCCGGTAAAGAAGCACGGCATCGTATCTCATTTCAGAAGATCTCTGGCGGTAATATCGTGGGACCAGTTTCGACAGAGTATAAGCTCTCATCGAGTGATCCTTCTGTTGTTAAAATTATAGATGACACGCTGATACCTGTGAGTAATGGCAGGGCGACAATTACAGCAACCACGGGAACACTTCAGTCAAAAAGCTCTGTCGTCGTCACAAACTATAGCAAACCACACCAATGGAGCTTTCGTAACGATGTACAGCCAATCTTAACCAAAGCCAGTTGTAATACCGGCGCCTGCCATGGAGCGCTTGCTGGAAAAGGTGGATTTCGCCTATCCTTGAAAGCGTTTGATGATCAAGGTGATTTTCATACGATCGCAAAACAGTCACGCGGACGCCGTATTGAATTGTCTGATCCCGCCCGCAGTCTGATATTGATCAAACCAACGGGAGCGGTTCCTCACAAAGGGGGCGTTCGTTTCGAAACCGATTCGCCAGAATACCGTATTCTCTCTAGTTGGATCGCGCAGGGAGCCACTCCTCCAAGCGCAAAAGATCCGATCATTGAACGGATCGAAGTACTCCCTTCCCGATCTATTCTCGTTAAAGGACAAACACAACATCTGCTGGTGCAGGCTCACTACTCTGATCAGTCAGTTCGTGATGTAACCCAATGGACCACATTCTCTTCAGTGAATGAAAGTGTCGCTCAGGTAGATGCAAAAGGATCTGTCAAGGTCACAGGTTTCGGTGAAGGAGCTATCGTCTGCATCTTTTCCAGTAAAATTGCAATTTCAAAAATCACGTCACCCTATCCACAAAAGATTGATCCTGCTGTCTATGCAAAATCACCACAATATAATTTCATTGATGAACTGGTTATTAAACAATTAAAACGCTTAAACCTGCCTCCCTCGCCCCAGTCAAACGATGCGGACTTCATTCGCAGAATCTACATCGACACAATTGGCACACTTCCTACTCCCCAGGAAACAGAAACATTTCTTTCTGATCAATCTCCTGACAAGCGAAACAAACTCATTGAGCAGCTCTTAAACCGTCCTGAATTTATCGACTATTGGACTTACAAATGGTCGGATCTCTTATTGGTCAATGGAGCACTCATTCGTCCCCAAGCCGTCAAAAAATACCATGAGTGGATCAAGGGGCATGTAAAAAGTAATACCCCCTGGGATCAGATGGTGCGCGAACTGATTACCGCGCAAGGTAGCAGTATTGAAAATGGCGCTACCAATTTTTATGCCATTCACCAGGATCCTGAATCAATGACAGAGAACGTGAGTCAGGCATTTCTGGGTCTGTCAATTGCCTGTGCCAAGTGTCATAATCATCCCTTGGAAAAATGGACGAATAATCAATATTACGCGATGGCGAATTTCTTTTCTCGTGTCCGTGCGAAAGGTTGGGGAGGCAGTAAAGGTTCAGGCGATGGTATTCGAACTCTCTTCGTAGCCACCGAAGGAGATTTGGTTCAGCCGTTAACGGGTAAGCCACAACCCCCTACTCCACTGGATGGAGAACCTATTGACATCAATGCCCCGGAAGATCGTCGCATTTATCTGGCAAACTGGTTGACTTCGAAACAGAACCATTTTTTTAGTCGTTCCATTACCAATCGTGTCTGGGCTAACTTCTTTGGTGTGGGGCTGGTCGAATCGGTTGATGACATGCGGGAATCGAATCCTGCCAGCAACGAAGAATTACTAAACGCGGCCTCTAATTATCTTGTCAAAAATAACTTCGACTTAAAAGCATTGATGAAGATCATTCTTCAATCTGCTGCCTACCAGAGGAGCAGCCAACCGCTACCTGAAAATAAAGATGAAAAGCGGTTTTATTCCCGATACTACCCCAGACGCATGATGGCTGAAGTTCTCTTAGACTCGATTTCACAAGTCACTGAAGTCCCCGACGAATTCACCAAATTCTACGAACCGAACCCTCAAAAGACCGACTTCTATCCCAAAGGTACCAGAGCGATTCAGCTATACGACTCTTCTGTGATCTCTTACTTCCTGAAAACGTTTGGCCGTAACGAGCGAATGATCACATGTGAATGTGAACGAACCGAAGAACCCACGATGGTTCAAGTACTTCATATTTCCAATGGGGATACCATCAACAATAAACTCAAAGCCAAAGAAAGCCGCGTTACGAAATTAATGGCGGCTAAGAAAGCAGACAAGGAACTCGTAGCAGATATTTACATGCTATGTCTCTCGCGTAAACCGACAACTGAAGAAGAAACCAAACTCGCAAAATTGCTCTCTGAAACACCAAAAGCAGAAAAACGCCAAGCTGTCGAAGATCTCTTCTGGGGTATCTTAAGTAGCCGCGAGTTTCTGTTTAATCATTAAATTGATAGCACTAGCTAATTTAAATACTTTATATAGCTGACTTGAGGTCATCGATGTCACACATTTTGACAAAAACAATTCTGGCTTTTTCAATCGCTCTTGTATTCGCTTCTGCGAACTCTTTACAGGCAGAAGAAGCACAAATTGATTATCAAAAACAGATCGCCCCGTTGTTTCGAAAGTATTGCGAAAGTTGTCATAGTGTTGATGACCCCGAAGGAAAATTCGCAATCGACACATACAAGGGGCTGCTTAAAGGCGGCACACATGGACCTGCGATTCTTCCCGGCGACAGTAACAGCAGTCGCCTGATGCGGATGATCAAAGGCGAAGCCAAGCCAGTAATGCCCCCTGAAGACAGTGGTGAGAAACTCACTTCACAAGAGATTCAACTTCTGGAAGAGTGGATCGGCCAGGGAGCTAAAGGACCATCCGGAAAAGAACCAACGCGCACTCAATTATTAATTCCCCAAATTGCTCCTGCGAAATCGCTTAAAAGACCGATTACCTCTCTTGCTTCTTCCCAAAGTGGCATGCTCGCTATCGCCCGTTTTGCAGAATTAGAAATTTTATCACTCAGCTCTGGTAAAACGGTTCATAAGTTGAAAGATCTTCCCGGTAAAGTAAATTCAGTACGATATAGCCCTGACGGAAAGTGGTTGATCACTTCTTCGGGAACAACAGGCCTGTTTGGGAAATCCATCATCTGGGACGTTTCGACTGGTAAAAAGTTAAAAGAATTTTCGGGTCATAGAGATGTATTGTATGCTTCCCAGATCAGCCCGAATAAAAAATGGCTCGCTACCGGCAGCTATGATCGAAACATTATTCTTTGGGATGTCGAATCCGGGAAAAAAATACGGGAGTTAACAGGGCACAATGGGGCCATTTTTGATCTGGCATTCAGTCCTGACAGCACAACACTCGCCAGTGCCTCCGCTGACTCTACAGTAAAAGTCTGGCAGGTTTCAACGGGTAACCGTCTGGATACTCTCAGCCAGCCTCTCAAAGAACAATTTGCCGTCTCATTCAGTCCAGATGGAAGATTTATTCTTGCAGCAGGTGCAGATAACCGTATTCGAAAATGGAAATTTGTTTCGCGAAACTCAGCAAAAATCAATCCATTGATTACAGCGCGCTTCGCACATGAAAGTCCGGTAATCCAATTTGTTTATTCCCCTGACAACAAACTCCTGGCCTCTATTTCCGATGACCGCTCATTGAAAATCTGGGATGCTGAGCAGTTAGTTCTGTTAGATGTAGTAGACGATTTACCTGCAATTCCTACTTCGGTTACTTTTTCGCCAGATTCGAAAATCGCTCTGGTCGGATTTAGCAATGGTCTTGTAGAACAGTATCCACTTCTATCAAACTCAATCTCTCCCAAGAAAAAACAAAATCATACAGTCACCAGAACGAAACCAAATCTACATAACAAAAAAATGATCAAAGCGGTCAAATTAAAAGAGCAGGAGCCCAATAACCACCCGAAAGAAGCGACTGTTCTGACATCACCTTCCGTTGTCGCCAGTGGTATGATTCATTCCTCTCAACAAGATCATTCCGATCTGGACTTATATCGATTTGAATCCAAGGCAGGTGAAGAATGGCTCATTGAAACCAATGCGGCACGCAAAAAATCCAAGCTTGACTCAAAAATCGAAGTGCTCGATGCGGAGGGAAAACAGATCCCCAGAGTTTTACTGCGGGCTGTCCGGGATTCATATTTCACATTCCGAGGCAAAGATTCCAATATCTTAAATGACTTCCGGATCCATAATTGGCAGGAAATGGAATTGAACGAATACCTGTATGCCAACGGCGAAGTGGTAAAACTCTGGCTGTATCCACGTGGTCCAGATTCAGGATTTAACGTCTACCCCGGCAGTGGTGGGAAACGTTACACTTATTTTGGGACCAGCCCCATTACTCACGCACTGCATGAACCCTGTTATATTGTAGAGCCTCATCCTGTAGGAACGGAGTTACCTCCCAACGGTCTTCCGGTGTTCACAATCTATTATGAAAATAATGATGATGGTAGACGAGAACTGGGCGACGATTCCCGACTGATATTTAAGGCCCCAAAGGACGGTACTTACTACGTACGTGTTTCTGATGTTCGGGGATTCCAGGGAAAAGACTTTCATTATGAGTTGACCGTTCGCCCCAGAAAACCGGACTTCAAGGTGACACTGAAAGGAGCAAATCCAAAAATCAACGCAGGTAGCGGGAAAGAAATTGAAGTCGTCGCACAGCGTATGGATGGGTTCGATGGCCCGATTCAAGTTGACATTTCAGATGTACCTCCCGGATTTCATGTTACCAGCCCGATTATTATCCAGGCAGGACATGATCGTGCATATGGTGTCATTTCTGCAGACCCAGTAACAGATCTCCCTGGGCCTCTTGTAGCTCCCAGACCGACAGATAAAAAATATCACCCAATCAAAGTCACGGCCTCTGCAATGATTGCTGGTAAAAAGCAAACACATCCGGTAAATTCATTGGGTACCATTCAGTTATTGAAAAGCCCGAGATTAATTATTCGAATCGCAGCAATGGATACAAATACAAAAAGTGGCGCGGGATTAAATTTTATAGAGATTCCAGAAAAACCTTTGGAGCTCACAATTCATCCTGGTGAAACGATCGCGGCTAAGGTCCTGCTTTTACGAGACGGATATAAAGGTGTCGTTGGGTTTGGTCGCGAGTATGCGGGACGAAATCTACCCCATGGAGTTTATGTCGATAACATCGGCTTGAATGGGCTGTTACTGCTGGATGATCAAAACGAACGAACGTTTTATCTGACTGCGGCGAAATGGGTTCCGGAAACAACGCGGCTGTTCCACATTCAAGCGGCACAAGAAGGCAGGCAAACATCCATCCCTGTACTGCTGCATGTAAGGCACAAAGAGAACTTGGCATCTAAAACTCAGTAGTTCAGACTCGCAAATATTCTGAGTGAGTCAAAGTAAAATCGCTAAGAAAAGAGCAGATTGATATTCCCCTATTCTACTGAAGAGCGGGTATCATAAGAGGTCAATTCAGGCACGGGTGCGTGTGGATAGTCGACTGGTTGATACTGAATCGACAATTCGGGAGTCATCAATTTTTTGCCGTTGAGAACTCGTGACGTAAGTGCTCGATCAAGAATCCCCCCGGTTAAAAATGTTCGCTCAACAGGATAGCTCGGACGTCCTGTATGGATCATCCCTTCAATTGCTTTCAATAGATAAGCAAAATGTGGATGAGAGGGTTCCGGTCGCTCTTCAAATTGCGTGGCAATGGGTTTCTGTCCCTTAAGCTTCAGCGCCACCGACGTTCGGTTCACCGACTGCAGCATAAACTGGACTCCTAAAAATCCATCGTTGTACTTGAAAAGAAACAGGGCAGCATCTGAGTCTTCACGAACATTCACATTGCCTCTTTTCGGTACTGCCGCGAGTGCTGTATTGAATACATCTTTGGGAACAATGCCAGAATCAAGGGTATTCCACATCTCATCCCCCTGCAAACATTGCGCCCATTTAACGCCTTTTTCGGCACCACGACGTCGCTCAACCAAACACTGATAACTTTCAAGTGCATGAATACCATAGATGTCAAGACCAGAGTACCCGATCCCTACCGCTGCCTCGATTTCAGATCCCATCGGGACTTTGAGTTCAGGCTTTCGATACGTCAGAGGTAGAGACGACCCAGCCATAAAAGGAACATTCATCTTCTGTGCACGATTGTAAATCCATTTTGCATCTGACCAAACTGGCCCAAGGTGCTTGTCATTAAACACAGGAACAACGCGGCCGTACTTTTTAAAAGTATCAGTAATCTCTTTAAAGAAACGGCGACGAGGATAGAGCTGCTGCTCTTTTTCATTGAAGGGATAGTCACCATGCTCTCCAATACTGATCACACCATCGACAGGTATACGATCGCTACCAACAGTGACGGCGTTTTCGATCGAATCGAATATCGGCACATTGTACCTGGCAGCCATCTTGCGAGACATATCCTTATCGGTAAACTGATCGACGTACAGCGATGCCAGTTTTAGTGCCGGGCCAGCTCCGCCATCTTGTTTCCAACCCTCCAGAATTTTTCCAATCAGAACATCAGCGTGAGTCCCCTGTTCATAGATCGAGACGATGGCAGCAACCGATTTCGTCTTGACCGGCTTTGCTGAATTGGCAATCGCCTGATGAGCAACTGAACCACAGGCGATGGCCGCCGTATTAGCAAGCCAGTCTCGGCGAGTAATAAGATTCGAAGTTTTCAGCATAGTATTGTGATTTCAATTCGTCTTAAGCCAATAGTCCTGGGATGAGTTTTCCATATATGCCTGTTAGTCAATGAAGAAGTCCCTGGTAGGCAAACGTGAGATACTCTTGATCCATGCAGAGTAAGTGAAGAATCGTTGTCTATAGATCATACACATGGATTAGATTTTCGAAGGCGATAAATATGAATTCACCTCTGGCACCCCAGATTAATCCCAGCAACGAATACAAAAGTATTCAATGAGGTAGAATCTTCTACGTCAAGAAGCTATTTCTTTTTTTGAAACAGTTCATGATCGGTTTTGCCACCTGATCGCAGATACGCTAATAAGTCCAATGCTTCTTCTTTAGTCAATGTATCGATGAGTCCTGTTGGCATCATCGAAGATTTGGAAGGTAGCATTTCATCAATGGTATCACGGTTTACTACGGTCAAATTACTGGGGTTCGTCATATCTGTGAGTACCATCAAGTTCTTGCCACTCAAGTTAATCACGCGCCCATTGACAACACGTCCATCATCCAAAATAAACATGGTCGATGCATATTGATCTGAAATGACTTTAGATGGTTCAATGATTGATTCCAATAAATTCTGAGCATTAAAACGCCCCCCTGCTCCAGTAAGATCAGGGCCGATAGTTCCTCCTTCTCCTGCGAAGCGGTGGCATTTGAAACAGGACGTCGCGGCAAACATTTCTCGTCCACGCTCAAAATTGCGCTGTATCTTATCATTATTGGCAGCGTCTAATAACTCGCTCACAGTCCACTTTTTGACAAATGGACGCGGGGGTCCTTTCACAACAGGTGCTGATTTTTCCAGATTCACTTCCAGGATCGGCTTGAGCATTTCTTTCTCCTGGTCACTGAGCGTTTTGATTGCTTCTGCTCGAATATTAACCAGGAACTTATTAAATGACATCCCCCCTTTGTGGGCTGTCGATTTTACATACCAATTAAAATATTTCTTTCGCAAGTCATCATTCCAACCAGCAGCAAGGCTGCTGAGCACTTTGGCATAATGAATCTGTTCTTCTTGCGTCAATGCTTTGTTTTGAAGTTCCAAAGTTCGCTCAATGACCTTGGGGGCATTTAAATAAACCAAAACCCGGCTCAACTCTCGATTCATAAATGAGTTCTGAGCTGGATAAGCTTTATTAATTTGAGCGAGAACGTTTTTACGTTCTGATTCCGTTGGTTCACCCAAGCGAACAAACACTAATTGGTAAAGACGTAACAAATCCATTTTCTGGTTTGCAGTGAGTGCGTTCCAGTCTAAGCTTTTCAATCGATTCAGTAACGGCGTTTTGAAGCTTGGCTTTCCATTCCGAGCTAAAGCAATACCTGCTGTAATCAACTTCGCTGGGTCTTTTTCCAGAAGTACACAATTTTGCCATTGCTCAACTGGCTGATGCTCCAGGGCAATTCGCGCTGCATAGCGAATATGCCGGTCTTGATGCCCTAAATAAGGCCATACGGAATAGACAATGTTTTCTCCCTGCTGACCATGGAATTCTTCCAGATCACGTCGCAATTCTCGCAAACCTGCCAGAGCATCTGGTGTAGGCTCAACAGGAGCTGTCGACTCGTTTCCGGTATAAGTAATACGGTACAGACCAGATTGAGTCCTTCTACCACCGATCGTGAAATAAAACGCACCATCGACCGGATTGACAACTAAATCTGTCACTGGCAATGGTGTGGCTGAGGCAAATTTTTCATATGTCGCAACATAAGAGGCCCCTTGTGGTTTCATATGTACTGCGTAAATGATGCCGTAGCTCCAGTCAGAAATAAACAAGGCATCTTGATACTTTGCCGGAAATTTTGCACCTGTTCCAAAAACGATACCGGTGGGTGAACCCTGACCGATATTCACAACAGCAGGTAGACTATCGGGATAGTAATCAGGCCATTTACCAGTTCCGGAGCGCCAACCAAATTCACTACCGCTGGTCGCATGATTGACACGTGTGGGACGATACCAGGGAGACCCGACATCCCATTCCATATCAGCATCGTAAGTAAATAGTTCTCCTTCTGGATTGAAGGCGATATCATACTCATTCCGAAACCCAATGCTGACAACTTCAAATTCTTTTCCATCAGGGTCGGTACGACAAATCCAACCACCAGGAGCCAGTTTGCCGGCAGCATGACCACGGGCGTCCCATAATCGTGGTAAAAGCAGATCTTCATCCCAATTGCGTGGGACTAAGGATTTTTCAGGTTTGGGTAGATCGGTATGATTTCCCGCAGCGATATAAAGTGACTTCTTATCAGGCGAAAGAATGATGGCATGCGGTCCATGTTCCCCTGCTCCTTTGATTTCTCTCAAGAACTTCACTTCGTCAAACTGATCATCGCCATTCGTGTCCTTCAAACGATACAAGCCAGAAGGACGCTCTTTCCCTCCATTCACCACTGCGTACAAACTATCAAAAGCATATAACAAACCATGCGCCATTCCCATATCGACGGGTAATTTTTCTACCTGAGTGTCGTTCGTGTTGGATCCGATTTTTGCAGGTGTAATTCGATAGAGAGCGCCATATTGATCTGAGGCAATCAATCGCCCCTTGGGATCAATGGTCATACTAACCCAGGACCCCTGCTCATCAGTTGGTACGGAATACAAAAGTTCTATTTTGAAGTCTTTCAATAGTTTAATCTGATCAACGGGAGTCGCTGAAGCAGAACGCGGGGCTTCTGAGTTCTCCAAAGAAATGGATTCTATTTCGATCAAAGCTTTACGGCTGGCGGGATCAATGCGTAAACCCGTCAGATCAGAATCCGCCTTAAAGACTAATACCAGATCTTGCCACTTTTTCGGTGCCATCCGAGTATCGAATTTTTGAGAGCGCTTGTCAGCATATGAGTTATTTTTTTGCGTTTTCCAGTATAGTTCTCCTCTCAGTCGCTGAGGAGAGCGAAGTCGAATTCTGATTTTCTTCCAGCCGCCGGATGCCTTTAAATCACGACCAAAATGAGGATCTTTACCGGTACTCTTCACCTGCAGAGAATTATCTTTCAGAGAGAGACTGCAATCGCGATAGGCTATCCAACCATGATCCTTGTCAGTAAAAGTCCATGTTTGGGATTTATGAGCATCGTCCGCCAGTAAGGGGTGTGAGATCAATACTGCACTAACAATCACAGACAAAGTTTTGAAAGCTTGAATCACGTTGTTGCCCCTGCTCTGATGTCAAATGGATAAGGTAATACTAAATAGGAAGGAATTTACGGTATCTGTCCAATCAAACTGAAAAAACGAAAAGCCTTTTCACTCCAGTCCGTAAAATTAGAAAAGTCATAAGTGATGCTAAACCAGCTCACAGAAATTATCTGTTTTCCATGATAACAGGTGCATGACCCATTGAAAACTGGACGGTATTCATTTTTATTTTTTTGATTTTCAGCAACTAAGGTCGATATTTCTACGAAATCATTGCATCATATAAGTGAAGAAATCCTGTTTTTTTCTAGTCCATAAACTGATCTTCCGCACAACACACAAACAAGGAGCCTCGCTTGATGAGCTGTCGCGAATTGATTCGGAATTGCATTCTTTTCACAACAATATTAAGTATTTCAATTGCTATAGTCGGCTGCAATCAGGGAAAGGAAGATGGAAAGAAGACTGTTTCTTTCGTGACAAACGGGATTGCATCTTTTTGGGTGATTGCTCAAAAGGGAGCAGAAAAAGCAGGAGAAGATCTTGATGTCAATGTGGAAGTAAGGATGCCCCCCCAAGGAGTAGCAGACCAGAAACGGATGGTACAGGAACTCCTGGCACAAGGCATCGACGGAATTGCCATCAGTCCCATTGATCCTGACAACCAAAGTGAACTTTTACAGGAAGTTGCTGATAACTCGATTCTGATCACTCAGGATTCGGATGCGCCCAACAGCCCACGCCTATGTTATGTTGGAATGGATAATTACAAGGCCGGACGCATGTGTGGAGAACTGGTTAAGGAAGCGTTGCCCGAAGGAGGTGAGGTTATGCTTTTCGTCGGACGTTTAGGTCAGGCAAACGCACGTCATCGTCGACAGGGAGTGATTGATGAATTGATGGATCGTTCCTACGATAACACGCGGTATGACGAACCGGACAAAGTCGTCAAAAATGACAAATATACAATATTGGACACGCGACTGGATGACTTTGATTTTCCTCAGGCCAAAGCGAATGCTCAAGACGCTATCGCCAAGTATTCTAACTTGAAGTGTATGGTCGGACTGTTTGCCTACAACCCACCACTGTGCCTGGAAGCAATTAAAGATGCTGGAAAACTGAATCAGATTAAAGTGGTTTCGTTCGATGAAGATGAAATCAGTCTACAAGGGATTGTTGATGGAACAGTAGTCGGAACGGTTGTTCAAAATCCTTACCGTTATGGTTATGAATCAGTCCGCATTCTGAATGCACTTGCGAATGGTGACCAATCGGTCATTCCAGAAAGTAAAGCGATTCTCATTCCCGCCCGAACGATCAGAAAAGACAATGTAAAAGAGTTCTGGGCTGAGTTAAAATCGATCTTAGGCGATTCAAATCAAACTGGAGAAAAGCTACCCAAAACAACCAAGACTAATTCCAGCACCAAGAAAAATACTGAGAAAAAAAACGAATCGACAGAAAAGCAGAAAGAAACCAAGGCGGATGAGTAATAGTAGTCCCGCCTCACCGGCAGCTTTGCTGGAAGTACGTAACATCGCAAAGCAATTCCCTGGTGTTAAAGCACTGAATCAAGTTAGCCTGACTTTAAATCATGGTGAAGTACTGGCAGTCATTGGTGAGAACGGTGCTGGCAAAAGTACCTTGATGAAAATCCT
The DNA here is from genome assembly GCF_007748175.1 of Gimesia aquarii. NCBI lineage: Bacteria > Pseudomonadati > Planctomycetota > Planctomycetia > Planctomycetales > Planctomycetaceae > Gimesia > Gimesia aquarii. The sequence continues at coordinate 4,713,584 of NZ_CP037422.1, read as the reverse complement.
GGCGGGAGTGCAAACACCTGACTCTGGTTCTCTCATCATAGATGGGAAAACCGTTTCGATTTCGACTGTGGAAGAAGCACTCGATTTCGGAATCGCACTCATCCATCAGGAATTAAACCTTTCAGAAAATCTGGATATCGCAGCTAATATTTTTCTAGGTCGCGAACCAAACTCCTGGGGCATCATCAATCGATCACAAACTGATATCGAGTCAGAAAAGTTGCTGAAACGAGTTGGATTGAATCTCGCTCCACAGACACTTGTGGGGCTTCTCACAGTCGGACAGCAACAAATGGTCGAAATCGCAAAAGCGCTTTCAATCAATGCTCGGATCCTCATTATGGATGAACCCACATCCTCTCTGTCGCTTCATGAGTCGGAAGCCCTGTTTGCTGTCATTCGCGAATTGAAGGCACAAGGGGTCAGCATTATTTATATTTCACACCGATTAGGTGAAGTGAATGAACTTGCAGATCGCGTGGTTGTTCTGCGAGATGGTGAAAATGCCGGTGATCTGGACCGTGCTTCGATCTCACATGATCAAATGGTACAAATGATGGTCGGTCGCAATGTCTCACAGTTTTTCCCTCATCGTTCTCGCCAGACAGGTGATGTCGTACTTGAGGTAAAAAATATTCGCACACCTGCAAATCCCGCGCATAAAATCAACTTTTCACTCAAAAAAAATGAGATTGTGGGAATTTCGGGTCTGGTCGGAGCTGGTCGAACTGAATTAATGCAGGTCTTGTTTGGAATAGACGCCCCCCGCGAAGGAACCATTATCGTCAATGGGCAGGAAGTAAATATCCATTCTCCCAAAGATGCCATTCGAGCCGGTTTGGCATTAGTTCCCGAAGATCGAAAACTGCAGGGATTAATTCTGGAAATGGCGGTGCGAGAGAATATGAGTCTGGCGAGTGTCTCTCGAGATCAGAAAACTCTTGGTATCATTAACTTTGCTCAGGAACGTAATCTCACGGAAGAGATGATCTCCGCGATGAAGATCAAGACACCGAATGATCGACAAATCATTCAGTTCTTATCCGGGGGAAACCAGCAAAAAGTCGTGTTAGGAAAATGGCTCGCAATGAGTCCTGCCGTGTTGCTGTTGGATGAACCAACACGCGGTGTCGATGTGGGAGCCAAAGAAGAAATCTATCATCTGATGGTCGAGCTGGCGTCAAAAGGAATGGCCATCTTGTTTGTGAGCAGTGACCTGGAAGAGATTCTGGGTATTTCTGATCGTGTGCTGGTAATGCATGAAGGACAACTAACGGGAGAACTCTCTCGCAAAGAAATGAGTGAAGAGTCGATTATGCAACTTGCCACCGGCCAAATCAGGGAACCCGTCAAAACTTGATCTTGTTTTATTATCAAATACAAAACTTATCTTAAGAATTTGAATCATGAAGAAAGTATTGGGCATTCTAATCTTATTGATTGTTGTGTGTATTATCACTGCAATTTCTAATGAGAATTTTTTCTCTGCTTACAATATGCAAAACGTGATTCGATTAACGTCTTTATTCGGGATCATCAGTATCGGTGTAGCTTTTGTGATCATTTCAGGAGGCATTGATCTTTCTATTGGTTCAGTCATCTGTCTGGTAGGAAGTTTATTACCCTTTGTTCTCGTGGAAAAAGGGTTTTCCATCACGTCAGCGTTATTGTTAGTAAGTACCGTTTCGATTGCCATTGGTTTATTTCATGGTTTACTGATTACGAAACTAAAGCTCCAACCATTTGTTGTGACTCTCTGTGGGCTTCTCATATACAGAGGGATTGCCAGAGGCATCACACAAGATGAAACGCAAGGATTTGGCACAGCTTATGCCGGATTACGATACTTGGCTATCGGGAAGATCGATCTTCCGTTCATTGAAGGATTCAAACTTCCCGTGCCTTTTCTGATTATGCTTGGCCTGGCACTGATTGCTGCGTTCTTTTTGAATAAAACGATTTTTGGCCGCTATCTGAAAGCAATTGGAAATAACGAAGTCGCCGCTCGCTATTCGGGGATCAAAACGGATCGTGTGGTCATTATGGCTTATGTCATCTGTTCTTTTCTGGCAGGAGTGGGTGGGGTATTATTTGCCCTCGATATCAATTCAGTACAACCTGAGGGAATCGGTAATTTTTATGAATTATACGCCATTGCAGCAGCCGTTTTAGGAGGCTGTAGTATTCGGGGAGGGGAAGGATCGATTTTAGGCGTCATCATTGGTGCCGCATTGATGCGAGTGCTCCGTAATTCGATTACAATGTTAGGTATTCCTTCCCAACTGGAATTTGCTATCATTGGAGTCGTAATATTAATAGGAGTGATCACCGATGAGCTTGTAAAGAACTATGCCCAAAAACGCAGGGCACTCCAGCAAGCCAAACAGACCTCCGGATAGTTTCTCTCAGTAATTTATGGAAAACCTGATATGATCACTTATGAATATTTTTGCGAAACCAACGGCAAAACGATTGAAGTCAGTCACAAAATGCAAGAATCCATCAAAACTTGGGGAGAGCTTTGCGAAAAAGCTGAGATCGCCTTAGAAGACACTTCAGCATCGGCCTCCGTCGAACGATTAATTTCGGGAGGACTCTTATTTAAAGGTGAAAGTTCCAGCAAAAAGTCGGACCTTCCCATTGCTGACGCTGGTTGTGGTCGCTCAAACTGCTGTCGCCACTGAATTAAGTCTTATCCTGAACACTTAGCGACTCGTTCACACTTCTATTGTTTTAAAGGTCTACTGTGTCTGTTTTCTGTATCAAAAATGGAACGATCTATGATCCTGCAAACGACGTCAACGGGGAAGTGCGCGACCTGTGGATTCAAGATGGAAAGATTATTTCGAGACCAAAAGATGCAGATTCTTATTCAGGAAAGACTCTGGATGCCACAGGTTATGTAGTAATGCCCGGTGGTATTGACATGCACTGCCATATCGCCGGTCCCAAAGTGAACGCGGGCCGTAAAATGACGCCCGAGATGAAACGCAAGGCCCCACCCATCTACCGAAGTGAACATACGCGTTCTGGAACAGGTGGTGTTGTTCCCAGTACGTTTGCCACAGGATATCTGTTCGCGAGCATCGGTTATACGACGGCCATGGATGCAGCAATTCCCGGCCTACACGCACGACATGCTCATGAAGAACTGCAGGACACACCGATTCTCGACAAAGGTTTTTATTTACTGTTCGGGAACAATCATTTCGTAATGAAACATTTGCGAAACCAGGATCAAAATGCACTCGACGCGTATTGTGCCTGGCTCTTGGAATCAGCAAAAGGTTATACAATCAAAATTGTGAATCCTGGAGGAGTTGAAGACTGGAAACAGATCAGCCGTAAGTCGATTAAAGAACTGGATTCAAAAGTACATAATTTTGGAGTGACGCCACGACAAATTGTACGTGGGCTGGCTGGAACCGCAGACCGCTTGAAGCTACCTCATTCTGTACATATTCACTGTAATAATCTGGGAATTCCCGGAAACTGGGAAACCACCTTAAAGACAATGGAATCGCTGGAAGGACATCGGGGGCATCTCGCACATGTTCAATTTCACTCGTATGATGGCGATCCTAATGATCCCACAAGTTTTTCGTCTGCTACACAAAAACTTGTAGACTATGTCCATTCTCATGAAAACATTACGGTCGACGTTGGACACATCAATCCCGGCACAACACTTTCGATGACAGGTGATACCCCATTCAGTCAGTTTCTGCATAATATTAACAAGAATAAATGGTATACTGCAGATTGTGAACTGGAAAGCAGTTGTGGAGTCATTCCAATTGAATATCGACTGCAGAAGAGCTTGATTCATGCGGTGCAATGGGCCATTGCTTTGGAATGGTATCTGCTGATGGAAGATCCCTGGCGCGTGATTATGACCAGTGATCACCCCAACGGTGGCGCCTTTTATCATTATCCAGAAATAATTTATTTGCTGATGGATAAAAACTTTCGTCAGGAATTTCTCTCTCAAATGCCTGAAGAAATTCGCAAGAGAAGTGTCCTTGCAGATCTGCAGCGAGAATACTCGTTATATGAAATCGCTATTATCACCCGTGCGGCTCCAGCTCGCGTGTTGGGAATGAAAGACAAGGGACACCTCGGCGTGGGGGCACACGCTGATATTACCATCTATGCACCACAACAAAATCGTCAGGAAATGTTTGAACGTCCTCGCTGGGTTTTTAAGGATGGCTTGCCTGTTGTCGAAGATGGAGAAATCCGGGCGCATGAGTTCGGCAGAACCTATTATGCCGCCCCTGAATTTGATCGAGAATTTTTACCACATATCGAAGACTGGTTTAACGATCACTATACCATTCGTTTTCGCAATTACCACATTGAAAAAAATGATATTCCTCAAGCGGAGGAAGTTACTTGTAAACTGCCTTGACTGCCCCGAGTATAGAAAGGAAGATGAATATGAGTTGGGATCAAATTGTTCACAAACACTACCCTGGTGCACTCACTTGTTCACAGGCTGTGGACGAAAATATCAAGTTTCTAGAAGATGAGCTAGGTGGCGACAGAACAAAAACGTTATTAGCAAAATCCCGTTGCGCAGACGACCTTGTTTCGACCAGAAAAACCTTTAGTGAATACTTGAGCGATCCTTTTCAACTGGGAGGTCTGGCAGGGTTTCCATTCACGGGCAGAACAGGCATGACTGCGTATTCTCATCATATTCCCGATGGAGGAACCGCCTTTATCTTATATGGTCCCCACATCGGAGTTACCGCTGACGGAGATATTGGAAAAGTCCTACGCCCCGGTCAGTCCAGATGCACCACCGCCTGTGGTGCGCTGGTAGGTGCTGTTGGCGTATTGGAAACCGGTAATTCCTTAGAAAGCTCCAATGACGACTTTCAGTTACCCCAAATCGTCAAAATGCTGACGCCTTCCCGAGATCGAATTTTAGATGCTGACTCTCCTATCAAGGAAGCCACCCAGGTCAGTTATGAAATCATTCAGGATCAAGTCGATCAAATTATTGATGCAACGATTAAGGAGTTCTCCTGTAAACGAATATTGTTACTGGGAAGCATTCGTATCAATACAGATGCGGGTTTTGAAGACTACATGACCATCGAGAGCAGGAAACACATCGACCTATAATCGAAATCTGCTCATGAATCTCCTTATTATTGAGAAAGAAAGTCCGTGTCAAATTTAGCTGTTGCTAAAATAGGAATCGTAACGGTTTCAGACCGTGCCAGTCGGGGTGAGTATGAAGATCAAGGAGGCCCTGCAATTCAGGGCTATCTTTCGGAAATTCTGACCAGCGAATGGAAACCCGTCACACGAATCATTCCCGATGAGCTTTCTACGATCACGGAAACTCTGAAAGAACTCTGTGACCAGAAACAATGTTGTCTGGTCGTCACAACAGGTGGGACTGGACCTGCCAAACGAGATATCACTCCCGAAGCAACATTGGCGGTGGCAGAGAAAGAAATGCCGGGATTCGGTGAATTAATGCGTAAGGTTTCTCTGGAAAAAGTCGCAACTGCCATTCTTTCCCGGCAAACAGCCGTCATTCGCGGAGGGACATTGATCGTCAATCTACCAGGGCAACCCAAGGCGATTCAGGAGTGTCTGGACGCGGTTTTTCCTGCAATACCGTACTGTATCGACTTGCTTGAAGGCCCATTTTTGAAAACCAATGAAGAACGACTTGTGGCATTCCGTCCCAAAAAGAAATAAACACAGCAAAACAGGAGCAATAATTTGTATTACTGCTCCTGTTCGTTCTTTTGTAAGTGAGTTTAGTTTTTAATCAAACTGGTACATTTTCCTCAATAGCTTCCAGTCGAATTGGCTTGATATCAAATTTGGGATTCTGTCCCAGGAAACGTGCTGGATTATTATGGAAGATTTCAATCGCATCCTGCACTGAGTATCCTCTGGCACGGAATTGCACAACACATTGCTGCAGAGTGAAGGGATCACTCGGTCCCCAGTCAGCAGATGAGTTGACTAAAATCCGCTCGTGTCCATACATTTCAAGCATATCAACGGCTCGTTTGGGAGAGCACTTTGTGATGGGGTACAGAGTAAACCCAACCCAATATCCTGCCTCCAAAGGTTCGCGAATTGTATGCTCTTCAACATGATCAATCCAAACCCGTTCCGGGTTCACGTTCATGTGCGATAAAACTTCTAGGGTGCGTTTTGTACCACGCACTTTATCTTGCAGGTGAGGGGTATGAATCAGAATCAGTTGATCATACTTAATGGCCTGCTCGACCTGGGCTTCGAAGATCTCTTCTTCATTTTTGGTCGTTTTATGAAAGCCGATTTCTCCGACACCCAGCACAGTCGGTTTTTTGTAAAACTCTGGCATGTGCTTTATCACTTCGTGACTCAGTTTGGGATTTTCTGCTTCTTTGGGATTTACGGCAACCCAACAGTAATGCTTTATCCCATACTCGGCTGCACGTGTCGGTTCAAATTCGCTGATCTGATGAAAGTAATCAATAAATGTTTCTGGATATAAGCGGTCAAAACCAGCCCAGAACGCAGGCTCGGCAACTGCGACAACGCCTGACATCGCCATACGTTCGTAATCTTGTGCTGTACGTGCAATGGCATGATAGTGTGGTTGAATAATTTGCATGATCGTCTCACTGAATTATCAAGTATAAGCTGTCGGGAAAGGGGTTTTAAATTTTAGTCCAGATCAGAAAAGAGCAATAATAAGCGCTCTGACCGATTGGGAATATGACTCTCCTCGCTCAAAGTACCAATTGCTTGATTTAATAATTCCAGCCGGGAATCATTAAAATCACCTGTCCCTCCCTCGTGATCATGGGCACGGTCAATGCGATCCAAAGCCGCAGCAAGTTCCAGGAGAGCACAGCGGGCTTCGAGATACTCTCGATCCAAAACCTGTAAAGCTGTTTGCATCATTAAAACCTTTCGGATTGTTCCGTTTAGAAAAGCTCCATCATGAAAAAATCATATCCATTTTCATTATATACCTTACATCGGCACTTCCTACTGTCTCAACTGAATTCAACTCAAATTCAGCCAACTCTTAACAGAAATTCAGTATAAATGAATTAGTTGTACTAGCTAAATAAAGAAAAATCAGGGGGATAGTGGACTAATCGTGCTTTTGGCTGAAATCCCTACCTATTCAGGAGATGGATCAAAACACTTCGGATTATTCCAATGGAATTCATAGGACATGAGGTCCTTAGCCGATCTACCAGTTCTACTTCGACTAGCTGACCAAAAGCAAATTCATGAATTGCCGAATGGAAGAAGTATCACTTGGTTCTTCGCTATGGATTTGCAACAAGTTTACTTTTTCGAAGTATCCCGCGCTATAGAATGTTGTTTTAGAAACTGTTCCAGTTGATTCAATTGCCGTTTCATTTCAGAGATATAGTCTCCTTGAACGGGTTTGACTGTCAGTGGGTCAAAAACAATCGAAGCCACACCTCGTTGCTGTAATTCCTTGACCAGTTTTTCGTCGGGCTTCTGTTCCCACAACATAAATGGAATCTGATGCTCTTCTTGAACCTTTTTTAGTTTTTTCCAATCATTATCATCAGGATTTAAATGTCTCTTCCAATGCAAATGATGCACTGACCAATCAGCACGCCGAGCCAGATATTGATAAACGGGACGTTGAGAAAACCATTGAAGACCAGCATATTCAGTTTTAAGCTGATCCAGTTTTTGTTTTAACACTTCTAGAGAACCCTTAAGTTTCTTCAAGTTGACAGTGACCGTCTTTTTCTCTTGAGGAAACAACACCATCAGCTTTTGGGCAACCGCTTCTGCCTGTTTGATCATTAAAGCGGGATCTAGCCAGAAAAAAGCCACAGTTCCCGCATGAGAATGCGCCCCCTTAGCGCCATGGCTGTGCACTTCAAAATCAGGAACAGTAATTAGTGAGTCTTTCAAATAAAGTGACGTTCTCAATACCTTGGAACGAGGAAGCGATAATTTTTTCACCCAGTCAGCAAAGTCAGCACCATTGGTAATAATTAAATCTGACTCCTGAATTGTCTGAATCATGGCATCATTGGGTAACCATGTTTCAGGATCGGCGTCAGGCGAAACAGGATTAATAACCCTGATTTCAGGACCGACAAGAAATTCGACAATAAATTCGAGAGGATAATTCACTACGACAACTACAGGAGTCTGCTTATTTCTTGCGTTATTGTTTTCCCGTTGGGGATCTTGCTGACATGCACATGACATCATCAAGAAAAATAAAGCGACAAATAGATAAATACGTTGCATAATCTAAATCACTAAAAAAACAAAAAACGCATCACTTGCGATGCATACATTTGAAACACAATAGCAACCATCAGAACCAACACCAAACTGGCTCCCAGGATGAAGAGGACTTCTGTGAATTGTAATTTCCAGATAGTTGCCCGGCTGCACCCCAATTGGAACATCGTTTGCCGCTCTCGTTTTCGAAGGCGCAAAGAAAGTAGAAAAACGAGAGCCAGTAATAAAGCCGTTGAAATCGCAACCAATAACGTATTCACGTCAAACAACTTTTTGACGCGAAACACCATCGCTAACAATTCATTGACAGTGACGACTGGGCGGACAAGTTGAAGTGTCGATTGTTCTACGTCATAGATTCCAAGTAGCAGGACTTCCGATTTTTCATCAAACGGAACCACAATGATCGATGAAATTGGAAATGTCTCTGCTTGACCATGAAAATGAAACGATGCCAGATTTTCTTCCGTCACTTCATTGAATTGTGGAACGGCCGCATTTGCAACTGTTCGCTGAGGATCCCGTTTTAACAAAAGGTCTTTATCTGTCTCCACATTGATCTTCTGATGGCCATGACCGATGCCTGCGATAATCCATTCGGTCTTTAAATCCACAAATACGGCGTCATCGTCTGGAGAGTTTGATTCTTCCAACACACCCACCACAAGCATTTTCAGTGGATAATTTCCGGAAAGATCAAAAACATTCAAAGGGTCCGAAATAACTCGATCACCAGGTTTTAGTTGTAGCTTTTCAGCTACGTTGGCGCCGATTACACAGTCTCCCAGACGTTTCAGGCTGGTTCCCACTGCAACTGATAGATCTCGAAACTCGAAATAATCTAATGTGGTCCCCACAATAGGAGATCCTTGAGCCGTGAAATGAACTGCCAGTGGAATCGGCAATGCATAGCCAGTTTCTTCAATGAATTCCACTTCTTTCATCGATATGGACTCTAGTTCTCCCTGACTGAAATACATTGACTCCAGTACCAGATCAAATCGGCTCCCTTTGGCTCCGGCAATTAATGGAGTGGAGCGTGCCCTGAATTGCAGTTCTTGTTCAAATTGAGTGACGCCAAATTGTAATACAACCGGTAATAAGAGAGACAGAGTCACACACAAAATCAGAGTGATCGTTTTGAATTTGTTATAGAGTAAATAACGTACCGTCAGCCTAAAAATACCATTCATACCGTTTCCACCACTTCATGAAAACGTTCGATATCAACGGTACGCTCAAATCGATCCAGGAGACTGTCATCATGCGTCACCATGATCAAAGTGGCGTTTGTACGTGTGGCATGCTCAAGCAGTAAATCTCGTATCAACTCTTTATTGACCCGATCAAGATTGCCTGTAGGTTCATCCGCTAATAATATTTGAGGCTGAGGTAATAATGCGCGGCAAATAGCAACCCGCTGTCGCTCACCTTGGGAAATTTGATCGATGTGAGAGTTAAAATACTGATCGACCTGCATGGAAGCTGCGAGCTCCTGTGCACGCTCATGCACACCTGCATCCAATAGTAATGCACCGTTGATAAAATAAGGAAGCAGGATATTTTCACGTACATTCAGGTAATCAATTAATTCAAATTCCTGAAAGACAAAACCGATTTGAGAAATACGATAAGCACGACGCTGATGATCATTCAACGCTTTCAGATCCATTCCATAGGAGGTTAAAGTCCCCTGATCTGGAACCAAAATTCCCGAAATCAAGTTCAAAAGTGTCGTTTTCCCACATCCACTCGGACCAATGACCGCAACTTTCTCAGCCGCCTGAATGACCAACTCAAGAATGTGTAATCGAAATTTCGACTGAGGATAACTGAATTTCAGTTGGTGTATCTCGATCATGACGAACTCGAATTTACTGACTTCGTTTCGGACTGATTATTTTCAGATTGATCGGTCTCTCCCGGTTCTACTTCCCTCAGACTTGTTTGAAATCGCAAACGCTGTTCATCGAGTAGGTTCATACCAGTCAGTTTCCAGTTACCTTCAATTGGCTCAAGATAAAAAACTGCCTGATACTGATTCGTGCGAGTATGAATGTGTCCCCAATGCTCAACAGTACCTTCGACCGTCCAGGTAGACTGAACTGCGAAGCTACGTTCATCCTGCGTGATTTGATCTTGTGAATCAAAAAGTGTCTCGGAATTCACGGTCTCCCAATTCACACCAGTCACTCGAGAAATCGCACCGCCTTGTTCTTGCATTTTCAAGCTCTGATTAATTTGACGATAGAGTGTTTCTAAAAAAGCACCATCGGCACTTTTGGCCAATGCATCATAGATATCACTATCTGCATGATAATCAAATGCTCGATAAATGTTTTTATGAAGCGTTTTAAAAACAGCTTCTGCTTTGTCAGTTGCCACTTTGGGAATCGGTTCCATTGGACTCGCAAATGTCACTCGTGTTAGTGGCCAACACAAAAGACCAGTTACCAATAAGATAACGACAGCCGCTAATCTCTTTTTGTATGATTCTTTTTTTCCAAAAAGGCTAAAGCTCAAAATAAAACCTAATAACAAACATCCTGAACTGACAAGAGGAACAGACCAAATAGATCGGGGTTGTAAACTGACTTCAACCGGATTCACTTCCAAACTAACCTTGTGCCCGGGATTCTCCCATTCAAAGATACTATTTCGCTCTAATTTCGAAAATACGGGTCGGTAAGACTGATCAAAGGCAAAACAAACAGATTCCACACTCCAGACACTACGGTTAAACATATCCCAGGTTACTTTAACTTTATCGGGTGTCCCTTTGGTGCTATATGATAAAATAATTCCCACTCGGGCATTGGCTGTACTCACCCGTTTTTTCTCTGCTGGCTTTGCAAAGTCTTTGAAATCAAGGCCATAAAAATCAAGCCGAGAGATCACTGGCTTCACTGCAATACCATCAATCTCAATTGGATTTGCCTTGGCGAAAAATTGCTCGATAGATTCCCGCGACGCTTCCTGCTCTTCGACAGATAAAAAATCAGCCTCTTTTCGATCTATTGAAAAGAACGATTCCAATGTTGCCAGGGGAATTAAGATTTCGTGTCGTACTTCAAAGTCTTCGATATACAGAAAGGAATAAATTGTTCCATAACTGGTAATTCCCAAAGTCTCTTCGCGGCGCTCTTTGAGCCACTTCTGCCAGGCTTCTTCGGAAGCATCGGGAGCCAATGGTGGATGCTCCCAATTAAAGCGAATGGTCTGTGGCTCGCGAGGTTTCATAGAGACAGCGTAAGGAGTTTCCGAACCTTCCTGTTTCAGATTAAATTGCACCATTGCTGGAAAACCGGCGTTTGAATCGACAAGCTGTTGACTGAACGTGAGAAATTCGGGGGGAGAAGTAAGTTTATACTCAATCTGAAAAACAAGTGTGAATAACATCAAATCGCTCATCGCGACGCCTTGTGGTTTGATTGAGGAATCATCCACAGAAACGACTTTTCCAATCAGCTTTTCTCCGTTGATATCTCGCACATGCAGGCGATCTAAGAGAAATTGTTTGTGTTTTTCAATGGCTTTCTTAATTTTCTCTGTCGAAATAATATTCTCTTTATCTGGTTCCAGCTTCTGAAAAAAATAGAGATCTTCAACATAGATCTGCATCGAAACCATGACTTTCTCACTCGTGACGTAGACATTTTCCTGACTGACTGATATGGGATGTGCTTCACTAATCACAGGAAAAAACAGACCTGTCGAAACGATGAAACAGGACAAAATAATCAGACGGGGTCGAAATCTCGGAATAGAACGACGACCAGCTAATGCTTGCAATTCATAAAGTGAGGTTTTAGCTGGCTGATTCATATTAAGATTTTGAACTAGGAAAACACGGACCAAACTGGCAGGAAAGTCATAAACAGGCAGGATTCCTCACATTTCTATACTATTTGATCGTACCGATAAACTGTATAGAATTGCAATCGAGGTCCGCTTATAAGACACTACGAATAATGAATTCATGATGATTGAGAAAAAAGGGCATCCCATGGAAGAAAATACAAACTCGGCGTCGTCGGAAACTGAGCCATCGAAAGAAGTTACCGTCGAAACAACTCCCATCATCAAACCCGGACTCTTTAAACGGAGTGTTCTCTGGTTTCTGGCTTTTTTATTAGCTGCCTCAGCGATGAATTACCAGCGAGAAACGGGGCCGACTTATCCCATGAAAATCCGGGTGGAAGATGGAATCACTGCGGAACTCATTCGTACACATGAATCAACAGCTGATGCGATCGTCGAACTACCGGCTCCCGGCAACAAAGAGAACAAGCCTTCCGCTAGTCTGTACTATAAACGGTACCGGACTTCTGATGAATTTACCTCTGTCCCAATGAAGGCCGTTGAGGAAGATTCTCATTACATACTTGAGGCGGCTCTGCCCAAACAGCCTGCGGCTGGCAAGCTGGAATACTATATTGATGCGACGATTGAAGGTCAAAAACGTCGTTTTCCAGATCAAGCAGATGACTATATTCTCATTCGATTTAAGGATCCTGTTCCGGATGGCGTTTTGTTTCCCCATATCATGTTAATGATTTTTTCGATTTTGTTAGGAATGCGATCAGGACTCGCCGCGTTATTTGCTCCATACAATATGCGTCAACTAGCCTGGGTTACCTTATGTGGTATGACTGTAGGAGGCATGATTCTAGGACCTCTTGTGCAAAAATACGCCTTTGGGGAATACTGGACTGGATTTCCATTAGGCGGTGACTGGACCGATAATAAGATGCTCTTCATGTTTCTGGCCTGGGTCTTTGCCTGCTCTGTCATTGGCTTAAACCCATTCAAAAAACCAACAGCGACAGGACGAACTGTCGTGTTCTTGGCCGCGATTGTGATGACGGTCTGTTATCTCATTCCCCATAGTATGGGAGGTAGCGAGTTAGACTACAGTCAGGTCGATCAGGGAATTGATCCGAGTGAAGCAATCAAGACAGGTCGACAATGAACGCCGCTCAAGTTCATCTATTAACGGTACACATACCCGTTATTGGCTGCTGGGGGCTGTCAATCCTCTTTCTTCTGGCACAATATCTTCGAGATGACAGACTGTTCAAAATCAGCTGTTGGCTTTTCTTGACACTTTTATTAGCGGCCACCATCGCATACTTCTCAGGACCTCCCGCATATGATCTTTTAAAAGACAATTATAGTATCACGACAGAGACTGTCGAATTTCATGCGATTCTGGCTCGTTCCGGTCTGCTGGCAATGGTAGTGTTGTCGATGGTAGTCGGTAATGCCTTGGTACAGGGATTTCAGGGAGAAAAAATCCCTGGCTGGCAACGATGGGTTATTCTGATCAGTATACTACTACTTTCCATTTTTTGGGGAGTCGTCGCTCATTGGGGAGGTTTGATTCGGCACCCAGAAATTCAGTATTCGGTATCAAAACCGATTGAAAAATCAAAACAGCAGCAAGCTACTGAATAATCTCTTATTTCACGATCTCTGTCCCAATTCCCTTATCGGAATAAATTTCCAACAGGATGGAATGAGGGAGTCTTGCATCAACAATATGGACTTTCCCAACGCCACTTGCCAACGCTTCCAGTGCCGCATCTACTTTAGGGACCATACCGGAATCGATCGTTCCGTCTGCAATTAATGATCGACAGCGTTCCGTTTCCAGATGTGAAACTAATGTCTGTGGATCATTTTTATCGAGAAAGATTCCTGGCACATCACTGAGAAACACTAGCTTTTCCGCCTTTAGAATCCGCGCTAACGCTGCTGCAGCGGTATCCGCGTTCACGTTCAGTTTCTGGCCTGATTTATCCAGTGCGACTGAAGGAATGACAGGTATTGCATCTGACTCACAAACTTCTGCTAACAGGCTTTCATCTACGTCAGTTACATAACCAACACGTCCCAAATCGATCGATGAACCATCCTCAGCCTGGAGTGTTAATTGTTCACCCTGGAGACAGTTCCGCGTTCCAAAATGAAGTGGTTCTGCTTTCGCTCCTTGAGATTTGATTTCTTGAGCCAATGATTCACTAATCTGATTGGCGAGTACGTTAGTGGCGATTTCCAATGTTTTTTCATCGGTATAACGCCGTCCATGCACAAATCGTGATTCAATTCCCGCTGAATTCATTGCCTGACTGATGGCTTTCCCACCGCCGTGAACAAGAATAGGATGCATCCCCACTGTTCTCATAAAGATCACATCAGTCAAAAAGCTTTTGACGGCTGCTTCCTCTTCAAGGGCACTTCCTCCTAGCTTAATGACAACATAACGTCCACGGAATCTTCGAATCCAGCTCAATGCTTCGATTAATACAGCAGCTTTCCGAACAGCGTCTTCCACTATGAATCTTTCATTTTTTGGTAGAAACTTTAAAGTCAATCGCGATTATTGAAATCATTGAATCTGGGATAAATCGCTCCAGATTTGAAATTGTATAATTCAAAAACTCATTGTAAGCGCCCTCCTTGAACTGTCAAACGAGTGGTTCTAATACCCCTTTAATTATGCTTTCACCGAAGATCTCCATTTTTTTCTCACGAATTCGTATATTTGGCTCAACTTCAATTCCAAATGCCTCAAAACAGGAATTCAGCAACAATTTGACCTGTCGATCTGTCATAACCCAACTTAAATCGCCTCCCCCATAGGCAATAAAATCGGACTGACCTCTACGGCCCCGGCATATAGTGGGAATGGTGCGACAGTCCGCTTCGGCAATTTTGCACTCACATACATCAGATGCAATCCATCTACTGAGAACCAGAGAATTGGTGTGTGGTATTTCAGGGGAATCCCCCGATACTTAACTCTACATAACAAGGTAGAACTCACTCGCCCCTTACATAACTTTACAACCACTAAGAGATTTTAAAGATTGAGATGGAGATACTAAGTTGGCCCATTCACACTTGCCGATTCAACACCTGATGAAACAAATGGAACACTATTCCTCAGAACAGATGAACTTAAACTGTCGCCCTGCCTGGCTCAATAGTTTTGTTGACGAAGTTGCAGAAATTTTCAATCCATTAGAAGAAGTCGGACGAGTTGGTTTTGACTGTCAGTTCACCGAAGAATACTGGGAAGTGGGCCTCTTCCTGGGAAGCACGGAGATTGTTGGTGGACAACGTGACGGTCAACATGTTGCTGCCAGCTTTCAATTCGACTTATTGCAACTTCTTGACCGATTTGAATCAGTTAACCGATTTCATTTTAATTATGTGGAAGAAGCAGAGGCAATCGATGCCTGCGATCCATCGTCCGCCTATATTACAGTTGAAGGACATCTCGCTGACCTGGAGCTGGTACGTTTGAACGTATATGCTACTCCTCCAACCGAGGCAGGACCAGGCTTTCGCAAATCTCATAATGGCACAATAGACACCGTTTGATCCCCACTCACATTGAACGAACTAACTTTACCTACATCGCCTGCTTCGTGGTACACCTTTCCCTCACTTTTCCAGCTCAGCTCCGATTCGCCACAAAACGCGGATCGGAGCTGGATTCGCATTGATGGTAATATCTATAAAACAACCGCTGCCCGAATTCATTAAAACATAAATTTCAGAGCGGTTGATCTGCCGCTGCGATTTTCCCATCACGTAGTCTGAGAATATGATCAGTTTCTCGAATATAACGTTCGTCATGCGTTACAATGACGACAGTGGTCTTATATTGCTCACTCATATCTCGCAAACAATGGAAAATTTCTTCGCCTGTTCTCGTATCTAGCTCGCCCGTTGGTTCGTCAGCGAGGATAAGTAGGGGCCGCTTTAATAAAGCACGTGCAATCGCCACTCGTTGTTGCTCTCCGCCTGACAACTGGCTGGGACGATGTGTGATGCGGTGCCCTAACCCAACTTGTTCCAGTAATTCTTTCGCTTCTTTCTTCTGCTCAATAGAAACCCCCAACGGTAAAAAGGGAGCCAGAACGTTCTCCAGGGCATTGAGATTTTTTAACAGATTAAAATTCTGAAAGACAAAACCAACTTTTTCACGGCGATATGTATCACGTTCATTATTGTTTAATGTAGATAGAGACCGATTTTGTACAAAGATCTCGCCTGCAGAAGGTACATCAAGCGCGCCCAACAAATAAAGCAAGGTACTCTTACCACTTCCCGATGGACCCAAAATAAATGAAAATCTCTGACCGGGAAAATGACAGCTGACCCCCTGCAGTGCACGTACTTCAGTCTCACCACTCTGATGAATTTTCGCTACATCACGAACTTCAATCATAAAACAGTCACTTTCTGCGAAGATTTCAGATTTGACATTCTCAAAATTCTTAACCACGACGGATGGCATCAATGGGAGTCATGCGAGTGGTCCACCAGGCAGGATACAATCCACCTAAAACTCCCAGTAGAGTACTAAATAGAACTCCGAATAACAGTAAACCTGGGCTGGCATAAAGATGAATCTGATTTGCAAAATTCCAGTTTACAATCGAAATTGCCACGAGCCCTAAAATGCCTCCAAGAATACCACCCAATACACCAAGTAAGGAACTTTCAGCTGTAATCAATAGCATCACATCCCGATTAGACCATCCATTTGCTTTCAGAATTCCGAAGTCCACAATTCGTTCCATGACACTCATTAACATTGTGTTGATGATGCTCAGCATGGCAATCAAAACACCAATGCCCGTCATTAAACTGAGAAAGATATCCAAATCAGCAGTGAACGTTTCCAATCGTTCTCCCCAGTCTGCAGCAGCCCTCACCTCTAACGCACTTTCTTCTTGATCAGATTCTGTCAACGTTTTATCAGGATCATTTTTCGGTTTTTGTCCTGCTTTGACATTGGTAATGTCTGGCGAAGAATTCTGGTCTGAAATCCCCTTCAAACTCTGGTCAATGGCATCCACAAAATCTTTAAGAATGTTGGACTGTGAAGTATTGGCAAGTGCTAATGATGCTGGTTGCCAGGAAGCCAATTCACGACCTCGAAAATGATCTTTGATTTGTTTCACAAGCGTATCGTTGTCGACCGCTCCCGATTGTTCGAGATAAAAACAACTCACACTATTGGGATCAAATCGCGTGATATCACGAACCACATCAATATCCAGGATGATGGCGACATCGAGCAGCAATGAACCGCATTCATAAAGCCCGATAATTGTCATCTCCTGACCATTGACGCTAATCGTGTCACCCACCTGTTTGTCATGCTGTTCAGCAATTTGTCGACTAACAACTGTATTCAGAGTCCCCAGATCTTCCAGAGATAAAAACCGTCCCGCATAAATCGCATCACGATAAACTCCATGTTTTAATTGCAATCGTGAAGAAAGCTCGGTTCCAAACAAAAACCGAGGAGGACTGATAACGGGTTTATCTTCAATCATATTAACTCGAGACCAGATTTCAGGATTTACAATCGCGATTCCTGAAATCTGGCTGATTTCTTCTCCCCATGACCGTGGAATTCTTGAGAATAATGGGATTGGCGCTCCAGGCTGCATGGCCACAATTCCCTTGATTCTGCCAAAAGTCTGGGAAACAGTCTCTTCCAGTCCTCCTGCAATAGAAAACAATCCTACCATGCCTGCAATAGCGATCGTCAATCCCATTAGACATAACAATGAACGAACTGAGCGGCTCAGAAGATTGCGTATCGCGAATTTTAGCATTTAGGCTGTTTCCCAATCAGTTGAGTCAATCTGGTCTAAAAAAAAGTGAAGTATTGTCATTCTAGGCTGATAACATCCAGCAAAGAATCCATTTGTTTCGTAATCTCGAAATAAAAGACCTGATTATATAGAGTTATAATTGCACTAACTTGAAAACCAGTTAATTTCAAACGTAGAATGCTTCCAATTGGAAAGCTGACTTTGAAATATGGAAGAGCCACTAAACTCTGACGATTTTTGTTTTTATTGCTTGAGTTTTATCGCCCATCAGAACGCGCTTGTTGTTTTCAGCTTGCCTGACATTTTAAAAACATATTTTATGATTTGACGCTTAATACAAAAAACGAATTTTAAATCCATGAACAAACGCG
This sequence comes from Gimesia aquarii, assembly GCF_007748175.1. Classification (NCBI taxonomy): domain Bacteria; kingdom Pseudomonadati; phylum Planctomycetota; class Planctomycetia; order Planctomycetales; family Planctomycetaceae; genus Gimesia; species Gimesia aquarii. The sequence goes on along the minus strand of NZ_CP037422.1, from coordinate 4,695,295 downwards.
ATTATTACGATATCCTGGAAATTTCTCGAAGCGCGAGCGCAGATGAAATTAAAAAGGCGTATCGGAAACTATCCAGAAAATATCACCCTGATATGGCTCCTGATGATAAATCAGCAGATCAGAAATTTAAAGAGGTGCAAGAAGCATATGATGTCTTGCGCGATGAGGAGAAGCGCAAACAATATGATCAATTTGGCCACTCATTTCAACAGGCAGGACCTGGGGGAGGTTATTATCAATCTGGAGGAGCAGGTCCAGTCGATCTGGATGACCTGTTCGGTGGAGGTGGCATTGATTTGGGTGACCTGTTCGGAGGTGCATTTCGAGGTGGAAAGCGCGCACAACCACGTCCACAAAAAGGAGAATCAAAACGCCTGCATATTGAAATTCCCTTTCATCTGGCTGCTGTCGGAGGAGAGCACGAGATCAGTCTTCAAAAAGGGGGGGCTTCTGAGCGGCTGACAGTCAAAATTCCACCAGGTGTGGACAATGGATCGGTCATCAGGCTCAGTGGTCAGGGAAACCCTGGAATTCATGGAGGACCGGCAGGAGATTTATTAATTACTATCAAGGTAGGCAACCACCCTTACTTCAAAAGGGAAGGTAGTAATCTGATCCTGGAAGTACCAATTACCCTCAGCGAAGCCGCTCTAGGCTCCAAAGTTGACGTCCCCACACTTTCCGAAGGTGAAGTCACAGTCACGATTCCACCAGGAACATCGAGCGGAGCAAAATTACGCCTGCGTGAAAAAGGTATTCTTGACCAGAAATTTAAAAAAACGGGTGATCAAATCTGCTCGATAAAAATAGTCGCTCCTAAAAGTCTCAGTGATCAAGCACGTAGCCTGTATGAGCAACTAAAGCAATTGGATGAAGAAAATCCACGGTCGAAAGCATGGTGAAGTCAATGCAAATCCATCTTATCTTTAAAAGCGGTCTGATTCGATTGCTGGTCATCAACTTAATTTTATTCAATTTCTCCGTCAATCAATTACAGGCTCAAAATACAGAAGCGGGGTCGGTCACATCTGATTCCAAGACGCTCACAGATTCTGATTCAGATCTGGATCATGCAAATCAAGATTCAGAAGAAAAAAAAGATGAGCGGCCTCGTGAGTTAGGAGTCATGTTAATCATCGTATGGCTAATATTGGGAACAGGTGTAGGAATTCTTATCTTCACCTCTCTATTTGGCCATTCAGTACGCAGTATGGTGAGACGACCTTATCCAACACAATCTGATTCTGAACAGCAATCCTCATTGAATCCAGCTTCTAATGAAAATGATGAATCGAACCCAATAGAAGATGAGTCAAAACTATAAATGGTTTACATCGCCACTATGGGAGGCATCGTTCTCTGTGAATCAATTTGATTTTCCAAGAGCAGACAGGATTCGCAGCCAGCAGGATTTTGCAGATGTCTACTCAGCAAGACAGAGAGCAGGCGACAAAAATTTATTAATATTTGCCATCACAAATCAACTCGAACGATGTAGACTAGGTGTCAGTGTTTCCAAAAAAAACGGAAATGCAGTCATGCGTGCTAGAAAAAAAAGAATGATTCGGGAAGCATTTCGACTAGTACAACATCAACTTCCGAAAGGATTGGACCTGATTGTTATCCCACGTCCTGAGGTTGAGGCAAATTTAAAGCAGTATCAGCACTCATTGAAACAACTCACGCAAAAACTTTATCGACGACTGGAGCATAAGCAAAGCGGATGAAACGGATGGCTTTGCAAATCGCCCGCTTGCTGTATCAGATCCCCAGTTTGATCCTGATAGGCCTGGTCCGACTTTATCAGATGACGTTAAGCCATTTCATCGGAGGACAATGTCGATTTCACCCAACTTGCAGTGAATATTTCATTCAGGCAGTTAGGAAATATGGAGCCGTAAAAGGAGCTTTTAAAGGCATCTTACGTATTTGTCGATGCCATCCCTTTCATCCAGGCGGATTCGACCCTCCCTAAGCTTCTCCTAGTTTAATAGCTACTTCTGGGGGTAATGATCACAGGTGAATCATTCAAGGTTTCCGAAGCCATGGTTTTTTGAATCGCTTTCGATCTTTGCATACTGATTTTTCGAATCGGTACCGGCTGATTTTGAGATAACACAGCAGGAACGGTTGATTTACCTGATGAGTTCAATGTTTCCTGATTCTTCAAAAAACGAGTAGCAGCCTGAGGTGTTACCAGCTCGATCCGATGATCTGCAGTCTGTTGCTGCATTTTCTGTTTAGAATAGGGCCACCATTCGATTTCATCATCGGTGGTTGAATAATCCTTGGCTGGCTGCTGCTCAAAAGTAGCTGATACCTTCCAGGAATTTTCCCAGTATGTTGTTTCTCCTGGAGGAGGTAATCGAGGGAGATCCTGTTTATCCACTTCAGGCTCTGGAATCACTGGTATTGGCTGGAGGTGATTAGTTTCAGACTTAAGCGGCAACTCCTGGAAAAAAGGTGTGGAGTCAATACAAGAAAGTTCCTCATGCACGATCTCTGATTCTTGAACGATTTCCTGATTGTCAGAAATATTTCGAATCCACTGAGGTGTTTTCATTTTTGACTTTATGATGCTATAGAAACTTTTCACCTTTCCGTTCATCTGTTTCATTTTCTGAGAAACTGACGAATGGTGGGGAACTAAACCAAGGTAGTTCTGAGCGGGTTCTTCTGACTCGCGTATTTCCTCAGAAAATGATGAATCTTCGCTGGATACAAATTGTTGTGAGATTTTTCGAATCCATGAAACATTTTCGTTACTGCCGTTGTCAGGAGTTGGCAGGAGTAAACTTGGCGGAGCCGGTGGTGGAAAGTTATTTTCAACTGGCGCTGGAGCAGGTTCAGGAGGAAATTCATATTGTGAAGGCGATGATATTATTTCGCTATCGGGAATGACATTGTGCTCAACACTAGCATTCGCAGCCTGTTGGTATACTTTCTGTTGAGCATATTGACAGCCATAGATTCCCGTGAAAGTTAGCAAGCAGGCAGACAACGAGACAATTTTTGAATATGGCATTGACATTTTCATTTCCTAATTCCATGTCGTGCATTAGGCACCGTATATAAAATACCACTTTTGAGTTTGACAAAGTAATAAAATGTGGTATGTCACACGAAATAAAAATCGGTCAATTCTGCCGCTCTGTAATATATGAAAGCGATGAATCAGTTAGAATAAGTTCAACAACCATCCGTTTATTCTTGCTAAAACGATTTCTCATAAATGCAAGTGTCGTGATTGATAATTCTGTTTTTCAGTCTCTAACGGTCGTAGTATTTGTACCTGCTCACCTAATAGGAAATATCACTAAAAAAACAGCTTTGAAGATTTTTATCAAAACAGGAATCAGTTAAAATTTATCGATTATTCATTTTTGAATGATTGTTATCAAAACTCAGTCCAGATATCTCTACAATTGTTGGAGAAGTCAAGGGTCAAGGGATCGGAATGAAATCTGGTTTTTTCTACAATAAAGAGATGGATTTTATATCGTTTTAAAAGTCGGGAGTGCACACATGATAGATATGAAAAAAATTCTCGTCCCCACTGACTTCAGTGAATTTGGCGAACAAGCTCTTGTATATGGTTGCGAGTTTGCGAAACGATTTGGTGCTGAGTTACACCTGCTCAATGTAGTACAGGACGCGGTTGCTATGTTCCCGGAACCAAACATGATGGGAACGTCCATGAATGATCTGGTTGCCGATATGCAGCATTTAGCACAAAAACAATTGGCAGAAATGCCTGATTTTCCCGGAATGGAAGAAATCAAGGTCGTACGTGAAGTTCGAGTAGGTCCCGCGTTTCTGGAAATTATACGTTATGCAAACAAAGCAGAAATCGACTTGATTGTCATTGGAACTCATGGTCGTACTGGCATCAAACACATGCTACTGGGAAGTGTTGCGGAAAAAGTGGTTCGAAAAGCACCCTGCCCTGTACTAACGGTTTCTCACCCAGAACGTGAATTTGTGATGCCCACTTAAATAATTTGCCATAGTCACTTTACCGATAGCCGTATACAATATTTAGGAATCGATGATAGTACCATAGTATCTCGATTAAAAATTTTATGACCTTTCTCTGAACTTAAATTTGAGGGAACAATGCCAAAACTGACTGTGGAAAATGTAGGAGAATTTGATGTGGAAGCAGGTAAGCGGCTCGTACTAGCCTTAACCGATGATGCCCATATTGATCAATTACATGCTTGTGGTGGAGCAAGTCGCTGTACGACATGTCGAGTTGAGTTCGTTGAAGGTGAGCCAGGTCAAATGACCGTAGCCGAGAAAAACACCCTTGAAGCCCGTGAAGTATCTGATTGCCGATTAAGTTGTCAAATTCTTTGCGATCATGATATGACTGTCCGTGTAATAAGCCGCCTAGAAGGAAGTGGTCGAGCTGATGCCGGTAACAGACCTAAAGACGATATTGAACCACAACCTGTCGAATGGACTGACAAGTAATTTACTTGAAGATTTCTGATACTCAGTAATGACTGCTCACAATTCAGAACTTCTTCAAATCAATTCTTATCGTTTTTTAAGAATCGATTCTTATTGAGAGAGGGAAAACCTCATGCAAAAAGTTCTGACTTTTCTTTTGATATTCGGTTGGCTATGCCTCTCTGACGCCGGGATCTTGTCTGCTAAAAATCGAGACCCGAAAGTTCAAAAAGCAATCACCAATGCTTTAGAATACCTGGCAAGAGAACAACGTCGACAGGGATACTGGGAAGCGAATGGCGGTCAATATCGCGTTGCCATGACCGCACTGGCCGGGAACGCACTTTTGGCAGAAGGCTCTACAACAACGCGTGGAAAATATGCAAAAAACATTAAAAACGCGGTAGATTATCTTCTTGAAATGAGCCAGCCAAATGGATTAATTGGTTATAAGAACGACTACCATTACACCTATGGTCATGGTTATTCGATGGTCTTTTTGTCGCAAGTTTATGGTGAAGAAGAAGACTCAGTGCGACGTAAAGAATTGAAAACGGCACTGATGAAAGCAGTCGGCTTCTGTGCCAGTGCGCAAACGACTCGCGGCGGTTGGGGCTATGTTTCAGCGAAAGATGGGAACGATTTTGACGAAGGCTCAACCTGTATAACACAAGTCCAGGGATTAAGAGCCTGTCGCAATGCGGGTATCCCGGTCGATAAAAAAATTATTGATCGTGCAAAAAAATATATTGCCGACTGCACTACTCCAGAAGGTGGCGTTCAATATAGTATTCGTGGTGGTGGAGCGAGACCTGCCATTACTGCTGCTGCTTGTGCTGCCTTATTTAATGCCGGCGAATATGACTCAGATCAACTGAAAAATATGTTAGAATACAGTCGAAAGAACATTTGGCCCGGCGGTAGTTCGAATCGGTATTTTGGTCACTGGCATTACGCGCACTTTTACTATGCCCAGGTGATGTACCGAGGAGATACTAAAAATTGGGAAAAGTATATTAAGGATATTGGCCAACAAATCATCCGCAAACAATCAGCCTCTGGAGCCTGGATGGAAGGCCATGTTGGTCCCGTTTATACTACTGCGATTAATGCAACCATACTTCAATTGGATAATGGTTACCTACCCATTTACCAGAAGTAGTTTCGATCCCTTTATGCATCGCTTAATATTGTTAGATGACTGACGGTTGACTCTGCTAACTTTTGAGGGTTGTAGCCTCCTTCGAGTAAACTGACTACTCTTCCTTCACAGTATTCATTCGCTGTACTCAAAACAATCCTGGTTAATTCTCCAAAATCATCGCTTTCTAATCCTAGTGAACCAACCGGGTCCTCGCGATGCGCGTCAAAGCCTGCACTGATAAGAATCAATTCCGGACGACATCTCTGGGCAGCATCGACTAACATCCGCTCAAATCGAGAGAAATAGTCATCTCGAGAAATTCCAAAAGCAAGAGGAAGGTTCCAGATTGTACCCAGCCCCTTGCCTACCCCTGTTTCATTTGCTGCACCAGTACCAGGATAAAATGGAGCGCGGTGGACGGAGAAGAAATGAACGTTTTCATCTTCATAGAAAATATCCTGTGTTCCATTACCGTGATGGACATCCCAATCAACAATAAGAACCCGACGCAACTGATATCGTTCTATAGCATGCCGCGCTGCGATAGCAACGTTGTTCAACAAACAAAAACCCATTGCCTGATCTATCAATGCATGATGGCCCGGTGGTCGAATTGCACAAAATGCTCTTTGTGTTTGCCCCTCAAGAACTTGTTTTACAGCTTCAAGTGCGCAGCCCGCTGCATGACAAGCAACTTCGTAAGAGTGTAATGAAACAACAGTATCTGACTCGACTCTGCCTCCCCCTTCAGTACAGAACTGCTTTATCTCATTCAAGTATTCTGGAGAATGTACAAGCTGTATTTCCTGGATAGTTGCGTTTCTTTGATTATCAATTCTTATTAGATCCGATATTATTTCTGTTGAGAGAAGGTCGAAAATGTTTTTTAAACGATCCGAACATTCAGGATGGTTACCTGTCTCATGCTGCAAAAAAAAATGACTCTGAAAAAAAACAGTCATGAAAAACCCATTTGAGCTTGAAATAATCAACTTCTAAGCTGATATAAATTGATTGTCCCGTATAAAAGGAATAAAAGATTCAGTTTAAACTGAACATTCCAACAACATATTTGTTTCTCAAAAGCAGAGCACTTCAAAAAGAAATTTCTTAATGAAAAGTACCAATCTTTTATAATTCTTCGCTCGAACATAGTATCCAAAAGCGATTCTAAAGTGAAAACCAGTCAGTTAAATCAGATAATTCTTGACAGTTCGTAAGGTAAGGCGATAACTTAAGATAAACAATATCTGGAAATATTAAGATTGACTGAGACAATTATCATTAGAGTAATGAAGATTTTCTTATATCAAATGTGAATTCAGGAGTAATTCCTTGTATCTGCTGATATTAATTGGCATATTTAATTGGTAACAGCCTGATATTTATCGTATTATTATTAGTATATCATCTCCTCATTCCGCATCGTTCGGAACTAGTATTGTGGTCGGTATTTAATCACAGGAAATCTAATCGACTGCCATAGAGTTTTTTGCCTTATTAGTGTAATATTTTTCTTGAATGTTAAGCTCCCTATTGTAGTCGAGAGTGCCCCACACGTTTTCGATATAGAAACGGGGTTCGAGCAGAACGTTGAATGAAGGAACTTTCCGTGCGACAATCCATATGCTCGTCTCAGGTCATTTCACGAGTTGGAACACTGATTGCCAGGCCTGCAGGGTTTTCTCTGCTGGTGGTTGGGTTGCTTTTTTCGTCCAATTCGTCGCTTCTCGGCCAACAGCCCGCTCCTCCTGCTAAACCGGCTGCTGACCAACCAAACGCAAATCCAGCTGATCCACCCAAGGATGACGCTCTTGATAAAATTAAGGAATTAATGAAGCCTGAAGAGGCGGTAAACTTTCGCAAAACAAAATTGAGAAAATTCGACGATTTGCTTCGTAGCGGAAAGATCAGTGGCAATGCAGATAAGAAACTTATCGCCGAAGGAGCCCGTTACGAACTGTACCTAATGACAATGAAACAGAATCCACATAAGCCCGCAGAAAAAACGGATCTTAAAAAGCTCCGGTTAAATATTCTACGTGACATTCAGTTCTCTGGCCGTGTCTCAGGCAACAGTCAAGCGAGAGAACTTTACCTGGCAGAGTTGACCAAGCGCGCTGAAGACCTGTTTAATAATCACCGTCTCGTTCGTTTCAATGCCGTCGTCCTACTGTCACAGCTGGACCTGAAAGATGAAGACAGGCGCAAGAAAGTAAAACGAACTGCTTACACTCTGGCTTATGCTCCACTGGTAAAAATCATCAGTTCAAAAACTCAACCCGTTGAATTGAAAATTATCGCTGCAAATGGCCTGGGTCGCATTGGAAGAATGGGTGACCCCACGAATGCCTTGCGAATCAAAATCGTAGAGGCGATCATTCCTGAACTAGAACAATCACAAAAGGAACATTCCTGGTATCAACGAAGCCTGGTCGATGCATTGGGTTCGTTGGATATTACAGACAATCTGGCACGACGCCCTGTTGTTGTGAATGCTTTATTGAAAACCATGAGCGATCCGAAACGCACTTGGGGAGTTCGTTCGGCTGCAGCCTATAATCTTGGTAAACTACCACTCAAAGCGAACTCTGATATCAAACTGATCACGTATTCTATCGTAGATCTAACCCGCAAAATGGTCGCAGCATATAATCAAAATAATAATGCCCGCTTCTGGAAACGTTGCTTTTGGAATGTTTATCTCGCTTTCAAACCCGAATTCGCCAATCAAAATAATGGTTTGTTCAAAAAACAAGTCAATCAAACGGTAGTCAATGATGCTTACAAGCAAATCATCAAGCCCGCTGCTATAATACTCCAACCTGGACCAACTCCAAAAATTCCTGCAAATGTCACAAAAGCTATGGATGACTGGTTGAAAAAAAATCTCCCTAAAAACTTTCGAGTCGCCCCCGGTCAAGTTAAGCCTCCAAACCAGAAAGTCGCTGAAGGTAGCTAATCTCGTGTGATTTAGTTCAAGTAGCACAACTTGAATGCCATCCCGGTTTCTTCTAGTACTTACCTAAAACACGACAAAATTCATACGTCTGGTTTAAAAGCATTTGCTGCTTATTTCTTCCTGTTCATGTAAAGTATCTCCCATGAAAATCACAGACGTTCGTGCGATACAACCCATTGGAAAAGACTCTCCCTCAGACTGGCGGACAACCTTAGGGCAAATTCTTGTGGCCATAGATACTGATGCCGGGCTGACGGGCTATGGAGTTGGTGGAGGCGGTCTGTCAGGAATTCATGTTGTAAAAACTGTATTAAGAGATCTGCTAATTGGACGAAACCCGGAGAAAATTCCTCAGCTATGGAATGAAATGTACCAAGCAACTTTGGCTTTCGGTCGCAAGGGAATTGCGGTAATGGCCATTAGTGGTGTTGATCTAGCCTTGTGGGACCTTAGTGGAAAATCCCAAAAACTGCCAATCGTTTCTTTGATGGGAGGAAATCCGGGTGAAAAAATTCCGACGTACCATACCGTCTGGGATTTTCAGGATTTATCGTCTGTTGCCGAACACGCGGGATTTAAACTACATCTTGGAAAGGTGGCAGCTCCTGATCAGCAGGAAATAATGATTTCAGCCATTGAACAGGCACGGTCACTGATCGGAACAGGCCGACTCTTAATGGTTGACGCATGGATGAAGTGGAATGTTGATTCTACCATTGCCATTTCAAAAGAAATTGCAACGTTCAATATAGAATGGATTGAGGAGCCACTGTCTCCAGACGATTTGAGTGGTTATGAAACTCTAAAAGAAGAGTCAGCTGTTCCTATTGCGGGAGGCGAACATGAATTTACAGCAGCAGCATTTAGACCTTTAATTCAACAAAAACTACACTCTGTCCTACAACCTGATGTCTGCTGGTGTGGTGGTTTGACGGAATTGATCAAAATCTACAAAATGGCAACAGCGGCTGAATTACGTGTTTGTCCCCATCGTGGAGCTGAAATTTGGGCTCTACATGCAATTGCTGCCCTTGATCCCAATCCTCTGGCCGAAACGGGGCGTCCCTGGATGACATGGGTTGAAGGACAACCATCAATAGAAAATGGGATGATTGAACTCTCAGATCAACCAGGCTTTGGGCTCACGTTCGATGAACACAAACTGAAGCTGATCCACTAGCACTGGTCTCATCTAAGGATCGCGAAACTGCCCACATTCAATTACTATTGGCCCGTAGACTCTAGCAACGCTACAATGCTCATAGATTCAGTCTAAACCAAATAAACTTTTAAAATTGATTATCCCGACTCAGAAAGCACTCACAGCTATGAACTTTCACAATTTCAGTTTTTTTGGTCTCTTTGCTTGTTTCCTTCCGGTACTCCTCATTTCGTCAGGTTGCAATACTGAGAATTCCAATGAACAAGTTACAACGATTCCTGTTCGAGAAGACCCACCTATTCCCACAGCACCAGAAGGACCTGCAATTCTGACTGAAGAAGACATTCATGAGCTTCTGCTAAAAAATAATCCAGACTACAAGGGAAACGCCGAATTTGGAAAGTTGAAAGGAGAGATTATCTCGATAAATCTTCACAAAACGAATGTGGAAGATATCACCGCGCTCAAAGGATTGAAATTAGAATATCTGGATCTTACCAATTGCCCTGTATCTGATTTGAGTCCTCTCAAGGGGATGAAGCTGCAACAACTCTTTCTTGAAGGAACGTATGTCAGCGACCTGGAGCCACTGAAAGGGATGCCTTTACAAATCTTACGGTTAGAGCACGCCCCGGTGTCCGATATTTCTCCATTAGAAGAAATGCCCATCAATCAACTAAATCTCTTTGGTACAAAAGTCAAAAATCTCAGTATTATTAACACCCTGCCACTCAAAACATTATGGATTCCTAAGACTCAAATCACAGATATCACTCCTCTCAAAGGAATGTTGCTGGAAAGCCTGGATATTCAGGATACGAAAGTCACAGATTTAAGCCCTATCAAAGGAATTCAGCTGCTACGATTGAACCTGGCCAACTCAGCCGTCACCGATCTAACTCCACTCAAAGGCATGCCGTTACAACGCCTGATTTTCACTCCCTCCCAAATTACAAAGGGCCTGGATATCATTCGCGAAAGCGAGTCAATTCAAGGTATCGGAACATCTTTTGACAACGTAAAAGCAGCAGAACTTTTCTGGAAAGACTACGATGCCAAACAAAGCGAGCAAAATAAATAGACAGCTTATGTTAGTTTGCTCGTCGCAATCTCAGTCAACAAGATACTGATTGTTCCCAGAGAATATTTCTGACTTCAAAATACCCAGTCGGTTTCCCCAATATTGAACTAGCACTCCCAATGTCAGTAAACCATAGCGGGCACTGCGCTTGAAATTGATACTGGAGGCTTCTTCAAAATATCGAACTGGTACCGGAATGTCACCTAACTTAAATCCAAATCGAACCGTCTGAGCGAGAAATTGACTATCAAACACAAAGTCATCTGAGTTCTTTTCAAAAGGAATCTTTTCCAAGACCTCGCGACGATAAGCGCGAAATCCACTATGGAAATCTCCTAAGTTCTGCCCTAACGCCATGTTCTCAACAATTGTAAGTATCCGATTTGCAATATATTTATAAAGTGGCATTCCACCTTCCAACGCTTCTGCCCTGGTTCGAATTCGTGATCCCAGGATAACGTCGGAAATTCCTAATCGAATTAGTTCAACGGCAATGGTCACTACTCGGCTGTCATATTGATAATCTGGGTGAATCATCACCACATAATCTGCACCTGCTTCCAACGCGTAGCGATAACAAGTCTTTTGGTTTCCGCCATAGCCAGTATTTTGCTCATGTTGAATGACCGTTAATCCCAGCCTCTTCGCTACTTCTACCGTATTGTCGCTACTGCAATCATCAACGAGCACAATTTCATCAACAGAACCTGTGGGAATATCAGCGACTGTTCTTTCCAAAGTACTGGCTGCATTATAAGCTGGCATCACAGCGACAACCCGCCCTTTAGGAGAGGTTAATTCAGACTGATGGGAGGAGTTTGTAGACATAAAATAATTAAGATCTAAATGAAGAGCTGCAGCCGGAAATATGTTCTTCGAATTTAAGTTGGAAGTATTGTAATATCCGTTAGCAATATACGAATATCCACAGAGCATTCCAATTTAGTTTAGCAAAAGCAGCCATGCATTGTTTACGAGAGGAAGTCTGTAAACAAGTCTAATAGCGTAAGTTTTGAAGAAACTATCACACAGTGGATGAGGTCAAGCTGCAAACTCGATTTCGGCCTTCTGCTTTGGCCTGATACAGGGCATTGTCAGCAGCGGCAACTAATGATTCGACATTCTCCATTGTATGTTGACTATAAGTCGAAATTCCAATACTGGCAGTGACAGGGATCCGTGTTTCATTGAATTCGATTACTGCAGATTCAATTGAATGGCGTATGACTTCAGCTATTCGTTCAGTACCAGCTAAACCAATATCTGGTAAAAGAATCGCCAATTCTTCACCACCATAACGTGCAGCAATGACATTATCTGAAGACCGTATCTCGGTAATACGATCTTTCAAAATTTGTGCTACCCGCCTTAGGACTTCATCTCCTGCCTGATGACCGTAAGTATCATTAACTGCTTTAAAATGATCCAAATCAATCAAGACCAATGAACATGCCATCTGCATACTTTGAGCACGGTTAAATTCATCTTCAATAAACTCATCAAACGATCGCCGATTGACCAATCCTGTCAAGCCATCCTGTTTGGCCTGTCTTTCAATCGTAGCATGACTGAGTACTTTGAGTAGCGTGTTTGAAAGAAATTGAGAGGCCCAGGAAATCAATCGAAGCGATCTTTCATCATAGGGCTGGCTATCTTGCCGTGACAAACAGATTGCACCGATTCGCTTTCGATTTGTAACAAGCGGAGAGACGAGACTAGACCCAATCAGCGAGCGAATTCCATGTTTGTCCAGTTGATCCCCTGAAAGTGAAGTATTCTCCCCTGAAGTTAATCCTATCTGAACTAGCTTAATTTCATGCTCTCGCCAACGTGCTTTGACCCCTGTCTGAAGTGTAATTCCACATTGAACAATGGCTTTACAGCGCTCTTCTTCTTCAGGGGTAGATAGGAATAAGCCTGCTCTACCAGACTCAGTGAATTGACGTAATCGATCTAAAAATTCCTCCAGCATTTTGACAGGAGTTTTAAACTGTTGATCAGCCAAAGAGCGTAATTCAAGTTGTTCTCTGGTAACTCGTAATTCAAAACGGTGGTTCTCAAAATCTTGATTTTTCACTATGTTGCGTGATACACATATCAACAACCGTTTCGCCAGCTTGATTTGCTGTTGTTCATCGACTCCCTTGGGATAGAGATCCGTCGTCAGGAAAATCCCAGAAATATTATCGTTTTCATAAACCGCCATCAGAATGAGTTTTCGAACTCGAGGCTTATCCTGATCATGAATACAAGCATATATTTTTGATTCGCGTAGTTTCTTTCCACGCAGAATAATAATATTTTCTGTATGTAATTTTTTTAGAAGATGCTCATCAATTTCGTATACTGCTTTCGAATTCTTAGTAATACCTCTAGACTCTCTAAGCTTGAATTGACCTCCCATTTCATCGAGGTAAATCCCAAAACCCTCACGCAAAGAAGGGACATATCGTTTTAAGAGCAATTCGATGGCTTGATCGAATTCTGATTGAGTCACAAATTCTCTCAGAATATGATTCTCAATCAGCGTCATTGCGCGATCAGACTGGACTTCATTTAGTTCTTCTTCAACAGCAGAAATATTCCGTTGGTACTCTTCATTCTCCTTATGAATCGCATTTAACTTCCATGTATAAACCACGTATTGCAATAAGCAGACGACGGCGATTGCCACAACACTGATGCTGGACACACCTTGGGCAACATTGTTCGTAAATACTTCAACGATTGATGCAATGATGTAAGACAACAGTCTCCTGCGCTTTCTAACATACAGGCCGTTTAGTTAAAATTTGTAGATATTTTTATAATTGTGGTATCCATTAAACTTAGCTCAAAAACGTGAACCGATTCGTTCATTTTTCATTTACGAATCGGGATATTTACTACTGTGTTCAAAATAGCCTTGAATTCGTTATAATCCGAATAATATTACTTTTTTCACTTCCCGTTCGAATCGAAGATTGTTTCTAATGGTATTGGTTCTAAACCTCCTACATATAATTCTTTTTTAAATAGCAGGCCCATCATGAATGAACACAGTACACTCACCTTTCCTAAGTCCCGAATTATTTTCATAAAGATCTACGTACTGATGCTTATGACTATTTTTACGGTCAGTACAGGGCCTGTTTCCGCAGATAATCAAACCGACAAAAACACAAAATCGAAAACCACTCAAACCCAAAATCCAACAGACTCAAAAAAGAAGAAATCTCAAAAGTGGGTCTCTCTGTTTAATGGAAAAAGCCTTGATGGCTGGAAAGTTCCACAGTTTGGCGGTGAAGGAGAAGTACACGTTGCGAATGGAAACCTGATTCTGGAAATGGGAGTCGATCTGACTGGTGTCACGATAACTGATACAAAAAAACTGCCCCTCACAAATTATGAAGTGGAATTGGAGGCAATGCGTGTTGACGGAAATGACTTCTTTTGCGGACTCACATTTCCTGTAAAAAAAGATCCCTGTTCCATCATTTTAGGTGGCTGGGGAGGCAGTCTTTGCGGGCTTTCCAGTATCGATGGAGACGATGCTTCTCAAAATAGCACTACCAGCTTTCAAACGTTCAAAAAGAAACAATGGTATAAAATTCGTTTGCAAGTTACTAATCATAAAATTCAAGCCTGGTTAGACGGAAAACAAATCATCGATCAAAATTTGAAAGATCGTAAAATTTCAATACGCCACGAGGTAGAGCTTTCAAAACCATTTGGAATTACTTCGTTTTCTACAACAGCCGCTTTAAAAAACATTAAAATTCGCAAGCTCACCAAAGAAGAAGTTGATAAAACGGCTCCTCGAAAGTGAGCGTATGTTGTTTTTTATCAACATACCGATGGTTTAATTCACCAAAATGCACGTCTAGAGTTACAGAAACCCCATCATAAATCCCTGTATAGGAACGATTTAACAGACCAAGCTTTATTCAGAAATCGACTGGTACTTTTTTTGCGTTTATTGATTCTGCGAATGCATTGAAATTTGCGTGATTTCTCATTCATCAATTTTTGAATTCTTTAAGCAAAATGGTATCGTCTTGAACTCACAATTAACTGCCGAAGTCACTGCCTTAATTGCATCACAAAGCCTTTCACTGGTAGAAGGTATAAGACCGTTCCCTCCGACGGCGCTCTATGATTTCTGGTTTCATGGGCAGGAACACCTAAAGCAAAGACGCAAATACTTCACTCCCTTGACCAGCGATAATCATCATACTGAAATCTCTGAAAAAGAGTTGGAAGTTATCCTCACGGAATTCTTTGCCGAAGAAATGCTGATTCGAGTTGCTACTGCTATTCTAACAGCAGCTGATAAGAGACGGAATCAATGTCAGGCAGAGCCAATTGCCAGAAATCTTTTTCTGGCATCTCTTGAAGTTAAACGATTGGCTTTGATTATTCTAGTATCAGAGAAGTACTTGAGTCTGGAGACCTTAAAACGAATCAACCGCACGAGACGCTCTATCGAACGCTGGACAGACCTGCTGCTGGGACAGCTCGTCTTAAGATTTGGACTTGAAGAATTCGCTCATGATGGTGCCCGCTCCCAGGATTTTGGCGAGGACCAGTCAACAAATCTGAATGCCAATCATCCGATACAAATCTGGGATTTGATTACCGCGGGGTTACGGATCTCTTTTCCAGGTAGCCACTCGAGCAAAATAGGAAATCAATGGGAATTGATGCTGGGAGCTATTATGGCATGCTACCCCTCTGAATGCTTCAATCACTCTTCTAGCATGAAATCAATTCATCAACTTCGACTGGAACGGAGTGGAATTCACCCGGAAACGACTCTGGATCGTTTACCCGATAAATTTAGTTCGTTCTTATTTGATTCTTCGTTAGAAATTGATATACATGAGCCTACGTCTCTAAACTCAAACTTCGACAAAAGCTCTAAAAAATCTCATTTATCCCTAAACAATCAATCGGTTAGTTTTTCCAAACTTAGAAAACGAAAGCCCAACGAGTCTTCATCCTGACAATAAAAACACATCAAAATTCTTTTCAGAATGTCTGTTGACTTGAGTCAGTAGACGGGAGTATTATGATTTCTATCTAGGAAGATCTTTCTAGAATTTGATATTTTTAATTGTTTTGGAGTTTCTCCGTGATACATCGGTCTGGTACTTTTAGCTTTAATTTTGTGCAGTTGAGTTCTTACTCACCTTGGCACTTTTTTGGCTATTGGTTTACCACATCAGGTTACCTGACCGATCGAAAATATACCGTTCATAGCAGTTGAACAAACATAAAATTCGATTGGCCCTGTAACCTTACTGGTTACAGGGCTTTTTTTATTCCCTGAAACTGAAATAGAAAAGAGTCAATGTCATGATTGTAGTAATGAAACCGCATGCCACCGAAGAGATGGTACAGGCGATGGTCAGGCGTGTCGAAGAAATGGGTCTGAAAGCCCATGTGATCGTTGGCGAAGAACGCACCGTCATCGCAGCGGCTGGCGTAAAACGGGACAGACACCAAACGGAACTCGAATCGTGCGAAGAAGTAGAAAAGGTCGTTCCGATCGTCGCGCCCTATAAAGTAGCCAGTAAAGAAACGAAACCAGAACCTACAATTGTCTCAACTCGAAATCTGAAGATCGGTGGCTCTCATGTGGGAGTGATTGCTGGTCCCTGTTCTGTCGAAAGTGAAAAACAAATTCTGCAAGTCGCTCATCAGGTAAAAGCGGCAGGAGCGACAGGACTGCGTGGGGGAGCTTTCAAACCACGAACCAGCCCTTACTCTTTTCAGGGAATGAAAGAAGAAGGCTTGAAACTTTTAGCCCTGGCGAGAGAAGAAACGGGGTTGGCTGTTGTTACTGAAGTCATGACCCCCCATCATGTTGAAATGCTTAGTCAATATGCGGATGTACTGCAGATCGGTGCCCGCAATATGCAAAACTATCATCTCTTGCAAGCAGTCGGTGAAACTCGACTCCCTGTCTTGTTAAAACGAGGCCCATCGGCATCAATCGAAGAGTTTCTGCTTGCCGCTGAATATATTCTTGATCAAGGAAACAAACAGGTCATTCTTTGTGAACGTGGGGTTCGCACCTTCGAAACTCATACTCGTTTCACACTTCCCCTGGCAACCGTACCCTACTTACATGAACGTACCCACCTACCGGTTGTTATTGACCCAAGCCATGGTACAGGTATCGCAAGTCTTGTTCCCCCAATGTGTGCTGCTGCAATTGCGGCGGGCTGCGATGGATTAATTCTCGAAGTACACCCTGATCCTTCTCGCGCAATGAGTGATGGAGCCCAATCTCTCACACCACAAGCGTTCGCAGAAACAATGCAAGCCTGTCGCAAAGTTGCGGAAGCTGTTGGAAAAGAACTAGGATAGTTGAAATCGTGAATTGATTCGAATTCATCTTTACTGAAGGAGTCAGAATATGAAACTGTGTCTCTTTTCCGTAAGCTATGCCGGTTTCTGGGGTCAACATACATTGAGTGTGAATGACTTCATCGTGCAAGCGGCTCAGTTGGGCTATGATTCGGTAATGTTAATGGGTAAGCGGCCTCATCTATCTCCACTCGATGTCACACCCGAAGAAATCGAGTCGATTCAAGGTGCGCTCCATGAGCATCAAATAAAATGTTCAATCATTGGTGGCTATACCGACTTTTCTGGAACGGGAGCCGCCGAAGTCCCTTTTCTGGAAATGCAAATACAGTATGTGCAACAGCTGGTTTATCTTGCACAACAACTTGGAGCATCTACAGTGCGTCTCTTTACCGCTTACGATGCTGGATTACAAATGCCTCACGTTCTGTGGGGTCAGGTAGTCTCCGCTATTCAGGAATGTTGCGACCGTGCTGCCACATCCGATGTCACGATTGCTGTCCAAAACCACCACGATGTCGGAGTTCACTCGGATGCCCTCCTGGAACTGTTCCACGATATTGACCGCCCAAACTGTAAACTCGGCTTTGATGCCTGGTCCCCTGCTCTGCGAAATGAAAACCTGTTCGAAGCGGCGCGTAAAATGGCTCCTTATACAGCAATCACGACCAGTGCTGATTACATCAAAATGCCCCGCTTTGCGTACCAACCAGAGTTAATCAATTATCAAAGACAACAACCAGATATGGTCCGCGCAGTCAAATTTGGCACCGGTTTTATTGATTATTCTGCTTTTTTTCACGGGTTAAAAGAGGGTGGGTTCAACGGCACCGCAACTTACGAAATGTGTTCTCCCATCCGAGGTGGGGGTAGTCTCGATAATCTGAATGCATACGCTAGCGAGTATTTAACGTGGATGAAAACGCATTTAATGTAAATCCATGACCAAGACCTCTACAGGCTTATTGCAATTGAACCATATCTAAAAACCCACCTTGGGGACAAATAGTTTATTTCTTAGCAGGAATGAATTTTAATAACCTCTCAACAGTAGTTGGCTGTTCGTCTGCAAGATTCTCAATCGGGTCAGGAGTTTTTGAAATATCATAAAGCTCATTTTTTGTTGGCTTCCCTTTTTCGGTAGTGGTGATTAAGCGATATGTTTTTGTACGCACGCTAATCGCCGAATTCCAATAACTTAATGAAGCATCGCGTACTGCTGTTTTAGATCCGGTCAGGATCGGTTTCAAACTAAGACCATCCAATGGATATTGAGTCTTCTGAAAGGCAGGCTGACAAAGCTCAATAAGTGTTGGATAGAGATCAATGCTTTCGACTAATGCCGCTGATTTCAACCCCGCCTGAGAAACTCTAGGAGCACGAATCATCAATGTACTTTTCAAAGCACGTTCAAATGGGGCATGCTTGGCCCAGAGTGCGGAATCTCCCAGAAACCATCCATGATCCCCCCAGACAACTACAATTGTGTTCTCTCTTAGTCCTAATTCATCCAATTCCCTGAGTACCTTACCCACTTGTCGATCAATATAACGCACACATGCCAGGTAAGCACGTCGTGTTTTAAGGCGTGCCGGTTCAATCAAAGGCCGTGTTTTTTCAAATTCCATATTGTAATTATAAAATTCACCACTCTTGTGCCAGTAGGAAGAACTGATCTTTTCCGGATGCGGTGCAGGTGGAATATTCACACGAGACATCGCCTCCCAATCTTTTTTGGGTGCGACGAATGGAAGATGTGGTTTGAAAAAACCAAGCCCCATAAAGAAAGGCTTCTGCTGTCGTTTCATTGCTCTTAGCTCCTGGATTGCCTGTCGAGCGAGTAAACCATCAGGAAGATCTTCATCATGCTCAACGTTGAATTCCATCAAGTCACGAATTCCGCTTCCATCTTCGCGGCTCTGGCCATTTGCATAAGCAAAAAATATTCCCCAACCTCTTTTCCAGGAACCAAAGGGAGTAGCCAGTTTATCCCAGGCAAAGGGTAACTCAATACGGCCATCCCCGCTTCCATTATATTCAAAGACCCGACCGTCGGCCGTATGTGAAATTTTTCCGATACATGTCGTGAGATAACCACTTCGACGGAACAGTTCTGGTAGTGTCTGCGCCCCTTCAGTCTGACTTGTAGAAAGCGCTGATTTTCCATGATAAAATGCTTGATTACTGCGAGTCACCCCTGATTGCATCGGACTGCGTCCCGTCAATAAAGCAAAGCGCGAGGCGCCACAGGTAGGAACTTGCACAAAGTGATTTGTAAATAAGACTCCTTCTGAAGCTAATTGATCCAACGATGGGCTCTGAACATAGGGAAGCCCATAACATCCCAGTTCAGTCCGTAAATCATCAATGGCGATAAACAGGATATTAGGACGCTGCCCGGACTTTGATTCTTGTGCATCGACAGACAGGACCAAATAAAGGAATATCAAAACCAAAATCTGAAAACAGAAACGAATATTCTTAAAGAGCATTTTAGGAGGAATCTTAAACAAGAATTACAATTCACTGATTTAAAACATCACAAACATATTCATTAAGAGTTTGACACGATCTCAGGGTCTTGTATACAGTAAATCAACCTGAAAATGCGATAGAAACTGAGACGACTTACGATTCCACTACCAAAACACCGGTTCCGTTGATTTGATCATTTTTTAAATCCATTAATGCCCGGTTAGCATCCTGCAAGGGATAAGTTGTAATATGAGGTCGTATTGGAATTTGGGCTGCTTCCCGCAAAAGTGCTTGTCCGTCCAGTCGCGTATTCGCTGTAACTGATCGCAGGTTTCGTTCATAAAACAACGTTTCCTCATAATTCAATTGAGGAATATCTGACATATAAATTCCCGCTAAAGCGAGAGTGCCTCCCTTTTCCAGAGACTTCAATGCAACGGGAACCAGTTCACCTGCTGGAGCGAAAACAATGGCAGAGTGCACTTTGACAGGCATTTGATCCGCCCTTTCACCCACCCAGGCTGCACCCATAGCACGCGCTAATTGACGATGTTTTTCTCCGCGCGTCACGACAAAGACTTCACAATCACGATGTAAGGCAATCTGAATTACCACATGGGCACTGGAACCGAACCCGTAAATCCCCAGACGTTCACCCGGTTTTAATTCACTCCGTTGCAAAGCTCGATAACCAATAATCCCTGCACAAAGTAAAGGAGTCGCCTCGAAATGGCTGAACGCCTCAGGAATTGGATAGGCATAATCTTCATGTATTACAGCGAATTCAGCAAATCCGCCATCGGCATGATAACCTGTAAAACAAGACGATTCACAAAGGTTCTCTCTTCCGGATTGACAAAACGAGCATATACCACAGGTGCTACGAAGCCAGGCAATTCCAACACGATCACCAGCTTGAAAACGTTGACTGTTCCTCCCCACTTTCACCACGGTCCCAACAACTTGATGACCAGGAATGACAGGGGATTTCGCTTTTGGCAAATCACCCTCAATTACATGCAAATCAGTGCGACAAATCGCGCAACATTTTACGCTGATCAATATCTCGTTTAGACCAGGTTCAGGAACAGGGACGTCTACCAGTGAAAGAGGGGAACTACTAATGGAAGCTCTCCGACTTAATATCATGGCTTTCATTGGAGGATATTCTCCAACATCGATCCTAATTGATGAGTTTTAAAGTTCTTGTTTATATTCCGATCTCTTTAGCCATCCAATCGCAATTAATAATCATTATGAGAGCTTGAGTACTTTCTCCCATGTAATTCATTATTTATTTGTACGACATGAAATCAGAATTTTACTTAAAAACACCCTTTATCAATGTGGTCGGCCAAGATCTCTTTCATACGACTGATGTTCTCTTCTTCCTGACTTTTGATATCTTTCCAAAATCCTTCCAATTCGGAATGCCCCTTTGCGTTGGCAATATATTGATCACAACGCCAAAGAGAATCTAACCTCTTGCTGAGTTCATGTATTACATCATGATCGTGATCTGCACATCCTTTTGTTTCGCCAATGTGCTCCATTTGTTGTTCTGCTGTTAAGGTCATATCCAGTTCCTTTCTTTACGAATTTAAGACTTACACCCTTTTCCTAATGACATCAAAATACAATTCTCTTTCAACTCAAGTAATCAGGAGTTGAGGTAAAGTTTAATAGGGAAATCCCCTAGGACATGACACGGATCATAAACTATGCCCAAGGTATTTACACGCCTCATTCCTCTGGTTATGTTGAAGAAATAATCTGGGGCACTGTCATGACGAAGTGAAAATATTCGCGAAGTCTCGTACAAGGACCTGAAGTTTTTGTTTAACATTTTCAGTGTAATGCTTGAAACAACATTGAATTTAAGGAGCAAAACCATGACCGTTGGACGAATTTGCACTCGGGAAGTTGATTTAGTAGATGCACACGAATCGGTTCAGATAGCTGCAGAACGAATGAATGCGCGTAATGTAGGAACGCTTATCGTTCTAGATCAAGAATCGCATCCGATCGGTATGATAACAGATCGCGATCTGGCTCTCCGTGTTGTCGCTAAAGGGCGCGATTCGATCCAAACACTCGTCTCCGAGATCATGACTCAATTTCCATACAATGTAACTGAAGAAACTTCGATTGAAATCGCACTCTCAAAAATGCGGGCTGGTGGATTTCGTCGATTACCTGTTGTAGATGCAGCAGGAAAGCTAATCGGTGTTGTCTCACTAGATGACATTCTGGAACTACTCTGTTCTGAATTTACGGATATTGGAAATTTGATTCGGAAGGAAAGCCCGGAAAGTTTGGCTCAATCTTAAAATTCAATGCGTTAATAGAGTCCGTTTAGCATGGAAAATTCAACATATAAGCAAAACACGAATCAATGGAATGAAGCACGACAAAAAATGGTGGCAACTCAACTCGTGTCTCGGGGCATTAACGATCGTCGTGTCCTGGATGCAATGAGCCAGGTTCCTCGTGAGGAATTTGTTTCACCTGAAAAAAAGACGTTTAGCTATAACGATTGTGCCTTACCCATTGATTGTAACCAGACGATTTCTCAACCGTTTACCGTTGCCTTTATGTGTGAAGCCGCTCAATTGAATGGTGATGAAAGCGTGTTAGAAGTTGGTAGTGGATCAGGATACGGCGCTGCCGTTTTATCTTTGCTGGCTCATGAGGTTCATACCATCGAACGGATACCAGAATTAGCACAACAGGCATTCGAAAGACTACGTCGTCTTGGTTTTTTGAATGTACACGTCTACTCTAACGATGGTACATTAGGGGTATCAGAAGCGGCTCCCTTTGATGCCATCATTGTAACAGCGGGAGCAGAATCATTACCCTCCCCCTACCTCAACCAGCTAAAGGAAGGAGGTAGAATCATCATACCCATCGGAACAGAACATGCCGGTCAAACGATGTATCGGTTTACGTTAAAGAATGGTAAACTATCCGAGGAAAACCTGGGAGCATTCGCTTTTGTTCCCTTGATTGGAGAGTATGGATGGCCTGTCTGACATTGCCACTCACTATTTAATTTTAACGGGCGGCTTTTGTCCTTTCGGAATCAAAGTGATGTATTTCCGTTTTTGCATCCGTTGATCAAAGTCTGCTTTGGCAGCTGTTACCAGAGCTGGATTCTCCATCAGTTCGACTGTTGTAGCAGCTAATGCCTGGGCAGCATAGAGAATTCCTTTATCACCTATTGAAGAACCGATGCAGGCCACATTCTGCCAACTATGACCGGGATTCCCTGCCGCAAAGCAAGTAGTACGCAAGCCACCAGTGGGAATATGCCAACTGATATCTCCCACATCGGTAGAACCTTTTGTTGAGGTTTTGGATTCGAGTAGTGAATGAATCCGGTTATCAATCGCCACAGAAAAGTCCTGACCAAATTTATCAATCAATGGCTGTTGAATCCGGCGAGCAAATTGTTTTTCCTCTTCCGAAAATTCGGGAGGCCCAATTGCCGTCAATTTTTTGTGGATCAATTCTGAAAGTGGCGTGTTGGGAATCAACTCATGATTATCGGTATCGACGTGTACTTTGAGTTTGGTTCGCGTCATGAGTGCAGCACCTTTGGCGATATCAACCACCCATTTATAGTTTCTCTCCAGATCTTCGTGAGAATTGGCCCGCACATAATACCAGACAGTCGCTTTCGCCGGAACGACATTTGGCTGACCACCTCCATCGATAATCACATAGTGCATCCGCGCATCTTCTTTAACATGCTCCCGCATAAAATTGACACCAGTATTCATTAACTCGACGGCATCCAAGGCGCTCACACCACTTTCCGGACTAACTGAAGCATGTGCAGGCAGCCCGGTGAATGTAAATTTGACGGACACCAAAGCTTTCGAACTTCCTAAATGCACGTTCGTTTTAGAAGAAGGATGCCAATGCAATGCAATATCCAGATCTTTAAACTGCCCATCTAGTAACATATAAACCTTGCCTAAACCGGTTTCCTCAGCCGGTGTTCCATATAATCGAATGGTGCCTTTAAGCTTGTGCTCATCGATCGCTTTTTTAACCGCGAGAGCCGCTCCCAAAGCAGCTGTTCCCAAACCGCTATGCCCACAAGCATGCCCTGCTCCCCCTTCCACTTTGGGCTCGCGATAAGCCACTGTTTTTTGAGACAAGCCAGGAAGGGCATCATACTCAGCTAAAATTCCGATAATCGGTTTACCACTGCCGTAACTGGCCACAAAAGCCGTCGGCATATCAGATACACCACTTTTGACACGAAATCCCGCCTGTTTTAATTTATCAATCAGCAACTGTGACGATTTCGTTTCCTCTAAACCGATTTCCGCGTAATTCCAGATCGCATGATTAACGGCCTTCAATTCATCAGATCGATGAGTGACATCATCTACAGCCGTCCGTTGAGATGAACTCAAGCCGTTAGATAGTCCTTCATCAGCCCAGCTATTTTGTATTTGTGACGCCCGGATCGCTAATAAACAGAAAACTGACAGCACAATCTTAATAACCAAATTCATTCGCATGATGGCCTCTTTTTCTGGATTTTTAAGTAAATAATTTAATTTACATATCCAGATTACCAAAGCCACGAAAAAATTTCACCTCATTTTCTTCTTCGAATTTCTTTCTCGTCAATCACAAATAGAACTCCAGCATGACAATTGAAATTAAAGGCCAGTCAGGTTGAAATCAAACGTGTTCTCTCCTGCTTTGACATCTGCCTCAAGTTCAGTCTTGGTATTATACTTTGCAGGAATCTTCTCCTTCACTGATTCGACCTCCACCTGAGCATCGTCACCTTCCTGTTCAACTTCATCTTCCCCTTCGGTCAAAGTAGTAATGGCGACTTTATTGTGGCCTATTTTACATCCCGGAGTATCCCGGATGTAGATTAATTCATATTTTCCCTCTGCATCGGTAGTTGCAATCGCCCTGCGACCAGAGTCGGGAAGAAAGGTGACGGTTGCTCTAGCAAGTGGTGCCCCATCAAATGTGATAACACCTTTTACCAACCCCAGGTCGGGTTGATCACTTGCTGGCCCGCCGCAGCCAAAGACACATACATAGAGAACCAAATAGGTAAACATTAAAAAAACCGTTTTCTTAATTTCCATAATTTCTACTAACCTTTTCATAACCCTGATTCATAAAAAAACTGCATCGCTGTTTCGCAACGCAGTTTGATTGTGGTATTGTCATTTTAGAATTCACCTAATGTTTCTCTTTTAGCTCTTGTGCTGAGCGCTCGATAAGTCGCCATATCGATGTTCTCTGAAAGAAATCGCACTCTACCATCACCAAGCACAAAATGTGCGCCCCCCACATGGTAGCTGCCCGCTGCTTCTTCACCATATGAATTAATAGGGTCATTATTTTCAGCGGCAATAAGGTACTCTGTCATCTCAGTCGGAGGATTGCTATCAGCCCCACCAGAAAAACAATATTTACGATCACTACCTGCACCACCGAGCATGTTGGCGTCTCCACCTGAATCAATGACCTCACTGACAAAGATTGTGTTTGAGAGGCCATCAGTAACATCACGAAAGGTAACGTTACTACTTATGAAAAACACGCCGTCGGCGTTCATACACCCACCCGGTGCTGCCATTTGAGCCGCGGTAGTTATGGGGCCACTGTAGCAGTTGTCGCCAGAACTACCAATTAGGGTTCCCATATTTCCGTTGTAGTTTGAAGTTTGATACAAATCCTTCTGAGGTCCCCGACTAGCATCTGGCTGAGAAGGACAGCGAAATACAGGAATGGCTGTTCTACCCGCCAAGCGCTGCTTGGTGCTGGTTGAACCACCAGACTCCGAGCCCATTCCACTGGAATCAGGTCCTTGTATCTGATTATAAAGAGGTGCTTGGTCGATATAAGGTAAAATACTTGCATGCCAAGTCCAACCATGACCATTGTAAGTTGTTCCGGATGAATTAAGCAAAGTGATACTACCCGGCGGTAATGAACTAAAGACGTCGTGATAATTATGTAACGCCAGTCCAATTTGTTTCATATTATTTTTACAACTACTACGACGAGCAGCCTCACGAGCTTGTTGGACTGCTGGCAACAATAACGCAATCAAGATTGCGATAATTGCGATGACAACCAGGAGTTCAATCAGAGTAAAACCTTTTTGATTCTTCATCGTTCCCTCTTCTTTGAATAAGTTTAAATAAATAGGTTACTAAGAGATGACTGTCTTATGACAACGTATATTTCTTCCGTTTCATGATTAGATAGAAGCATTTCTTACTAATGAATTTGGTTCTGATATGATCACCAGAATCTTTGGGTAGAGCTTAATTTCGCTAAGAATTTTTGATGATTTTAATATGGCAATATAAAAATTGTGTGAAGAGAGTATGATATTCGTAAGAGATGATTATGCTCAAAAGTAGAGTATAAATAACGCCACTTAAGTGACTTTCAAATTTTGCGATGACTCAGAATGCACCAAAGAACTCGCTTTCAGAATTGGTCAGATAAATACCATAAGAACTCATGAGAGTTAACGATCAACTTTTTCTGAATAAAGATCGTATTGAAAAAATATGTTAAAAACAGCGAAGAACCCGGCTCTCCATTATTTTGAATGCCCGTATAAAACGATTTGATCGCAAAATGAGATTTTTAACTTTGAAAAATTAACTCTTAAATATCCATTCATTCCAATTTTTTCAGACGAACCTATTTTAATTGATTTATTTTCCCTCAATCTAATCTAGTGTCGAATCTTCATCAAAGAAAAGCACTGCATGTTGATAGGAACTCTAATTTATCAGTTCGATTCACCTGAGAATGTCTGCTGGAGAATGATAACATAATTGGCTTTAGACTATCGCTTATCGAATCCAGTGTTCGTAGCAGGATGGATTCATATTCTGTCTCTATCCATTCCTGAATAGAGCTAGGCGATCTTCTAAAATTGTAGTTAGTAAGATAGAAATTTTTAAAGGATTAATTCACGTACCTGAGCTATTAGATCCATTTCGGTCACTTCATAATCAGGAATTTTTATGTAATTTTGGACTTTTCTGTAAGTCAACGCTTGTTGGAGCTACCAATACTTCTGAAAGGAGATTTTGCGTTGCTGAACGATGATGAAAAGTCATTATTCTTAAACTGGCTCGACGAGAATGGCGCCACTGTAATAAAGGTTGCGCGTGCTTATACCCTCACTAGTGAGGAATGTCAGGACCTGGCTCAGGAAATACTGCTGCAAGCTTGGCAATCCCTACCAAACTTCGAGCGTAAGGCTGCTCCTGCAACGTGGTTTTATCGAGTCGCACTACAAACCGCTATGAATTGGAATAGAAAGGACAAACCGCGACGATCAAGACAACAACCGTTACTGGAGGTTCAGGCCATAGCAACTGACTGTGTTGACAGCGCAGAGCAAGCTCAGCATCGAGATACCGTTGAACAACTCTACAAAGCAATCAATCAGTTACCGAAAACCGACGCGGCGTTGGTACTGCTTTACCTTGATGAACTCAGCTATCGAGAGATGGCCGAAGTGTTAGGCATCTCTGAAAACAATGTGGGTGTGAAATTGAACCGGGCAAAAAAAGTTTTAAACGAACTGATGAAAGGCCAGTCACATGAACCCTGATAGCCATATGAATCCTGACGATTATCAGCAAGCCTGGCAGGCGCATTCGTCGCAGACACGTGTCATCATCGATGCCGATTTACTACGCAAAGAAGCACAATATGACCAGCTAAGTTTCCGATCTGCGATCTTCTGGCGCGATTTTTGCGAAATAGGAATCGCATTGCTCATGATTCCGTTATGGTTCTATCTCGGAGCTGTGACATCTTCGCCATGGACATGGTATTTGACAGTCCCCGTTCTCGTTTGGATGGCCGGGTTCATGCTGGTATATCGAATGAGGCACAAGCAAAAGCCCAGTCAACCGGATGAACCACTCCTTATTTGCGTGAAACGCTCAGTAACCGAGGTGGAGGATCAAATCTGGTTGCTCCGCAATGTCTTCTGGTGGTATTTGCTCCCCCCCAGCATTTCAATCATGGCTTTTTTTGCCCAAGTTTCCTGGGAGTCACGATCTGAAGGCTGGTTGGCTGCTCTTATGTTCTTCATCGGACTCTCCATCTTTCTATTCGCATTATATTCTTTCATCTATTATCTAAATAAAAGATACGTACATTTGCAGCTAGAACCAAGACGACAGGAACTATTGACCTTGATTACAAGCCTCCGAGATGAAACGAACGTTGAAGGCGTAAATGATCGTGTCAGCTTGCCTGGGCTGCCCTTTGCGCAAGACAGACTTCCAACGTCTTGCACTTCTCCGGCCAGAATAGCCATTGGCTTGTTTACTATTGTGGTCATCATGCTGTTCCTGGTTTACATGATCAACATGGCGATTACTTCAAACTCCTCTCACCTTACCAGTGAAGGCTATCCGAAGATATCTCCCTTCGCCGGAGTGCGATGGCAGGAATCCCAACCAGAAGTCAAGCTCGGAGAGGAGTGGTTTAAGCTCGAATCGCTGAACAATATACCTGCCGATGAGATCGTAGCCTTTAGCCAACGAACCTACGAGGACTTGTGGCGCAAAAGATTCGAGGAAGATCTGGTTGAACTCCTAACTCGTATGGGTCATCCACCACAGGACACAGTTACCTTGGTTGTTCAACCTTTGACATCTTCACAGCCACAGGTTCGGAAGAACGTCCCCATGACAAAAGCGAATCGACGTGCGATCCGGGAAGAGGCCCGAAAGCGAAAGTATGACACTTCGGAACCATAGCAAAAATATGAGACGCCGTCTCGATCAAAACACGAGACAGTTCTTTGACGCTTCTTGTGATGAAGCTAAAAATTCAGTGATGGAATTGCCAAAGTTTTGCTGTTGTCATGTCATCGAAGATATTCAGTATAATGGTTAATGACATGAGTCGTACCCATCACGACTTTGATTCACTCTGGTTGCCTTTATGGTCAATCTCTATTCAATTTTTAGTACCACAGCAAAATCACAAGGACTTTTTTCAGGTAAGGTCACTTTCAAAGAAGTGCTGGTTTGCTTCCACTTCACCGAATCTTCAGAGCCAAGCAGCTTAATCCTTCTGACTTTCTTCAGAGTACCATTATCATTCTTCGCCAAAGATTTGATCAAAACCTGTCGTTCTTCTGGCCAACCAAGAATTATGGCATAGAGAGTATCGCCTCGAGTGGTGAAGCGAATATCCTGGGCAGTAAATCCCTTGTTTTTCTCTTCCTGTTTTTCCCCTTCGATGGTCACGCTGGGCCCTTCTCCATAAGTTAACCAGGGACGTGTTTCATAAATTGCTTCTCCATTCATTTTCAGCCATTCGCCAATTTTTCGTAACATGTTCTGTTCCATCTGGGGAATGCTGCCATCAGGTTTGGGACACACATTGAGAAGCAACACTCCATTTTTTGAGACGATATCAACCAGATCATCTACGATTAAATTCACAGGTTTGTAGTGTTGATCACGGATATGTCCCCAGGAATTAAAGCTGACAGAAGTATCCGTTTGCCAAAGTAGCGGGCGAATCCCTGCCAGCTTGCCGCGTTCGATATCCAACACAGCTGCGCTTTCCGGAAATGCGTTCAATTTATAATTCAGCACAACCTCTTGATGATTTTTTGCTGCATCGTTGTAGTAGTACGCAGCAAATTTTTTGAGGTGTTTTTGAAACGGATTGGTGTCATAGGATTTCACCCAGATCGGAGAAATCCCAAAATCAAACCAGATCAGATCAGGATGATATTTTTCTACTAGTTCACCCGTACGGGCGAGCCAATGGTTTTTAAATGCCATGTCCTGTGGAGGCCAGGGTTTACTCAAGTCATACACATCATCCGCGTATAGAAATTCATGATCACGACCATACAGATCAAAATAGTGAGGATTAACATTATCAAAATGTGGCTTACGTGGAAAGTACGCCCAGTTAAAGGCCCGATGACTGGAAACCCCAAATTTCAGACCCGCTTTGCGAGTTTCTTTTTCAAGTAAGCCAATGATATCTCGCTTAGGCCCCATGTCGACTGCATTCCAACGCGTCAGATTACTATCGTACATAGCGAAACCATCATGGTGTTCTGCGACTGGCACTACATAGCGTGCTCCCGCATCTTTGAAGAGTTTCAC
The DNA here is from genome assembly GCF_007748175.1 of Gimesia aquarii. Taxonomy (NCBI): domain Bacteria; kingdom Pseudomonadati; phylum Planctomycetota; class Planctomycetia; order Planctomycetales; family Planctomycetaceae; genus Gimesia; species Gimesia aquarii. The sequence goes on along the minus strand of NZ_CP037422.1, from coordinate 4,665,493 downwards.
CCACTGCGCCGCGTTAAAATTATCTCCCGTTAATAAGGGAATGAAATTTTTATAACCAAAATCCTTGTGGAGACCATAGGTTTTGGCATGATGTGCATAAGTATTTCCACGCCATGTTTTTTTATCGATATACATCCAGCGGGGATACCACTCACTTCCAAAAGCGGGCACACTGTAAGCCCCCCAATGAATAAAAATTCCAAACTTGGCATCCTGATACCACATTGGAATCTTGTATTTTTCGAGAGAGTTCCAATCAGGTTGAAAGGGGCCTTTGTGAGCAATGGCTTTAATCTTCTCAAGAAGTACGCTTTCTGAGAGAATCGGCTGCTGCTTATCATGCGCATTGGCCTCAGACGAAGCCAAGCCAATGAGTGAAGATAAAATTAGAACCTGAATGACCCATGAAGAGGGCATAAAATTCGCCTTTGATAGAAAGCTAATGAGGTAGTACCACTAGAACATCAGTACTTACCATTATAACTCTCTGTCTCAGCAAATACAGCTGAAATTCGTCCGCTCAGTCCTCCTTAAATACATGCTCAGAAACAATTTCACATGAATTTTCCGCCTTCATTAGCTTTAACTTCTCAATCGTTCATTAACAAACATTGTTCTGACACACTTAATCGTTTAATCAGAGTATAAATCAAAGGGGTAGAAATAATGGACACTATTCTGATTTTAAGGAAAAATCGACCACGTTCTCATCATCCAGAGAAATGTTGGCCGTCAACTTAGTTTTATTTTCGTTGTGATATTTCGCCGGGATCGATTCTTCCCGCGCGCCAACAAAATTCCCTTCATCATCATATTTTTGTCCGCGCGTCGTGATGGCTACTTTGAACTTTCCAGGGGGGCACCCTTTTTCATTGATATAGATCAATTCGTACTTTCCCTCAGTATCACTGACCCCGATTGCGCCCCGCGGTGCGCTCCCCTCGGTGGGCATGAAAATGATCCTCGCAGATTCTACAGGATTTCCATCGAGTGTAACGGTTCCCGAAACATATGCGAGTTCGGGGCGGTCACCACGATCACCACAACCAACCTGGAAAAACAGAAATAGTAACGAGAATAAAACAAAGCGATTGGCGCAAGACATGTTTGACCTCCCTATAAAAAGATAGTCAATTGAGACAGGAAAGAACTAAAAAGACTCAAGAGTAAAACTCCTCTTAAGCAACTTTTAAGTTTGACACATTTCTGAAGAATGCATCGTGCAAAAATATCAAATTAATCCAGGAGAGAGGAAGAGTCGACAGGAATCTTCCTTCCCCCCCTGATTGTTTTAGTAAAATCAAAACATTACAATTGGAATGAAATCTTTTCTAGAATTCACCGATCACTTCAGCATCGTTAATAGCACATAACAACTCGTAGATAGCGTTATCGTGCCCCCAACCTCCACCACCTTGATTCACATTCTCACTCACAAAACGAACCGATCCATCACAGAGGAGGAAATGAAGGCCTCCGACATGCTGACTGGAAGTTGCACGGTCAAAAGCCCAGTGCAATGGATCATTCATTGGAACACCGGCTGCAAAGCTCACATCAGGAATCCCTCTCCAATCACCTGTCGAACCTGAAGCTCCAAATGCACTTCCTGATCTTCCATTATTTGATGCTGCTACGGGAAGCTTCCCGTAAACACGTTCTCCCACAAGAATGGTATTACTTGTCCCATCGATAATATCGCGTATCCGTACATTGCTGTTTTTGAAAAAGACCCCTGTAGGGCGATTCCAGAATTCCGTACCAACTGGTTCTACCATTCTCGCCATATTATGCCCCGAGCTTCCTACATAGTTAGATCCCGCCAGAAAATGAGGTTGATTAGCAGAATCTCTAATCCGACGCGAATCATTTATGGCAGGTTTTGGATCTGAGGGGCACAAGAAAACAGGAAGTGGCGTCGCTGCCACACTCGCCAACACGGGGTCAGCCAAAGCCTGTGCTAAACTTTGACCAGAAACATCCATTTGATTGTATAATGCAGCCTGATCAAGAAATGGGAAGCAGTAAGCGGGCCATCCCCAGTTTCCTTGCTCTGTATACCCATTCGCATCGTCATTTTGTGCTGAAATTGCAGGAGGGAAAGTGCGGTGTACATCATGATAGTTATGGAGTGCCAAACCAATCTGTTTCAGGTTATTTTTGCATGTACTCCTTCGAGCAGCTTCTCGGGCCTGTTGCACTGCAGGAAGCAACAAAGCAATCAGAATGGCAATAATGGCAATGACTACCAACAATTCAATGAGCGTAAAACCACGACGCCTGGTCAAGCTTTTCATGAAATCTTCCCTTGAAAATAGATAGAAATGATTTGTGTGATATTTAATGATTTTTACGCTGAAATTGTGTAGTGACAATGAGATTATGAGATAAAATATTAAGGTTTTTTCACACAACTTTATTTCTTAAATAATCCAATAGATAATCTGACTATGGCTTATCGACCGCAGATTGCTGTTCTTGTGGAAACATCCAAAACATATGGGCGCGGGATTATTGAAGGAATTTCCCAATATGTAAGGAGCCATCGGCACTGGTCTATTTTTATCAACGAACGAGGTTTGGATGATCCTTTACCTGAGTGGATTGAGCAACGCCCCACTGATGGAATCTTGTTAAGAACTTCCAATGCGACTGTGTTTGATGCAGTCAAGAAACTCAAGATTCCCACAGTTTCACTTGGGGAAATATATGATCCCCATTTTCCCATCGTACACACGAACGATCGACGCCTGGCGATTTTGGCCGCACAGGAATTTCTACATCGAGGTTATAAAACAATCGGTTTTGCGGGTATTCAGGGCACAACCTGGTCAGACATTCGATATCAAGCTATCGTCAATTTTCTAGATCAATCAATATTTCACTCCTGCTGTGATCCATCGAACGCTGAAGGTGGCCTCTTAGACTGGCCAACTCATCAAGCGGAATTGACAAAGTGGCTCCAGGAAATTCCCAAACCAGTAGGGATCATTGCAGCTTATGATGTCATCGGTGTTCGGGTGTTAGATGTTTGCAATGAACTTGGGATTGCCGTTCCAGCCGAAGTTGCCGTCATTGGAATTGATGATGATCAGTATCTTTGCGAACTTGCAAATCCACCATTGAGCAGTGTTGCACACAGTCTTCAGGAAATAGGATATCGTGCATGTTCCGTTTTGGATCAAATTATGCAAGGAGGAGCAGTACCAGATGAGCCAATTTTGATTGAACCACAAGGTGTGATTGCGCGTCAGTCGAGTGATATTTTTGCCATCGATGATCCACTCATTGCAAAAGCAATTCAATACATTCGCGATCATGCCTGTGATGGAATCAATGTGAATGACGTGTTAAAAAGATTCCCATTAACAAGAGCCACATTGACACGCCGATTCGAAAAGTATATTGGGCACTCTGCCAAAGAAGAAATCATGCGATTGCAAATGATTCGTGTAAAAGAACTGCTGACGGAAACCGATTTCAATCTGGAGAAAATTGCAAAGCTCTCTGGATACAATCACGTCGAACACATGAGCACAATCTTTAAAACCAAAAATGCAATCACCCCAGGCAAATATCGCGAAAGGTCAAAAACAGAATCTTGAAAATTCAATCAAGTACTATGGAGATGATTCAATTCTTGCTCTATATGACAATGCTATTTGATAAACTACAAAATGACTTTTTTCACTGTTACAATCCGTTGAGTATGAAATCAAATGAATCACCTTTCTCACTTATTATATTTGTTTTTTATCTTTACACCAATTCTTCTCCATGGGGAGGAAAGAATCACTTTAAATGCAAGGTCAATGACTTACGTCCTTCAAGCTGACAAACTTGCCTCTTCTAGAAATGAGGCGGTCAAGAGACTGGCATCGAGCGGACGTGATCTCATCGTTTTAGATTATGCGTATAATACAGATATAAATGGATTATGGACTTCAGATGAAATTGAGAGTATTCGTAAAGGTAAGTTTGGTCGCAAAGTTGTTGCGTACATTTCTATCGGTGAGGCCGAAGATTACCGTCCCTATTGGCAAAGTCATTGGGATACAAACCAGGACGGCCAGCCTGACAAAGGAGCACCGTCATTTTTGAATACCCTTAATTCAGATTGGGAAGGAAACTATAAGGTACGTTATTGGCACAGGTCGTGGCAGAATATCATCCTGAAATATGTAGATGAAATCAAGAATCAAGGATTTGATGGGATTTACCTGGATATTGTCGATGCCTTTGAATTCTACGAATATGACGCGAAGAACAATAAATGGGTGGACAATCGAATAAACCCTGCAACCGGCAATACCTACCGTCAAGACATGATTGCATGGGTCCGCAAGATTGCACTACATGCGCGTAAAACCAAACCTCACTTTTTAATCATTCCTCAAAATGCGGCACAACTATTGACAGAGCCCGAATATGTAAATTCCATAGATTCAATCGGTATTGAGGATCTCTTCACAACTGGAAATAAAAAACAGAAGCAGGATCACATCGAAGGAATGATCAGATTCCTCAAAAATATTCAAAGAGTCCGCAAGCCTGTCTTTCTCATTGAATATGGAAAGAAGAAAGTTGTGAGAGAGTATTCAAGCAAGAGTGCAAAATCAAATGATATGTTTCTGTTACTCACAAACCGAAATCTCTCAATTTTAGGAATTGCTGTAAGTGAGGACTGAAAGTGCATGAATATTTAAGGCTTACAGAAAAAGTTCTAAGAATTAGTTCATCTGCCTTGAATTGAATTCCAGGCCTACTCTATACACAATATAATTAAATGACTTCCTTATATTATCTTATACCCTTACTATTTTAGAATCACATCCATGAATCCTCCCAATCAATCTCGCCGCGCGTTTCTTAAAACTTCAGTTGCAATGTCGGGGGTATTTCCATTTACCACAGGCTTGGTTCAAGCAGAAACGAATGAGGCAAGTAGACCACTGATTGCCTACGTAGGCACGTTCAGTTCTCCCCTGCGCGATATGTTGGCGACTCAAGTTGACTTGCCACCCGGCAATGGGCGTGGTATTCATCTTTTCCAGATCAATCGCGAGACCGGGGCAATGACACCTGCGGGCATTCATGCAATGGGGACAAGCCCGAGTTGCCTGGCTGTCAATGCATCAGGCACTCATCTTTATTCCACTAATGAAACAGATCGTGTGGGAAAAGAGAATCACGGGACAGTCAGCTCATTCAGTATCAACAAGCAAGATGGAAAATTAAAGTCACTCAACACGGTTAGCTCTGGTGGAGCAGGTCCCACTTATGTGAGCATTCATCCTTCCGGTCGCTTTCTACTGATTGCTAATTATTTTGGTGGTTCAGTATCGGTGCTTCCCATTTTGCAGGATGGTCGGTTGGGAAACACGACAGATCTTAAATACGATGCTGGAAAAATTGGCCCTACAACAGCCACAAATGCACCGAAAGGTAGCTTTGCCATCAGTGGTCATGATCGAACACACGCACATATGATTCAATCCGATCCTACAGGACGATTTGTACTGCACGTTGATTTGGGCTTAGATAAAATCTATATCTGGAAGTTTAATGATAAAACTGGAAAACTGACCGCAAATGATCCACCCGCAATCTCCCTCCCTCCAGGTGATGGCCCTCGGCATTTCCATTTTCATCCCAATGGTTGTTGGTTCTACTCCATTCAAGAAGAAGGTTCGACAATTGTTTTGTTCGATTATGACTCTAAGGTGGGAAAGCTAACTTCGCGGCAAACCATTTCCACTCTCCCAGCTGAATTTGAGGGAAGCAACTTTTGCTCAGAAATTCTTGTTTCAGCCGATGGAAAGTTTGTTTATGCAGGCAACCGTTTGCATGACAGCATCGGAATTTTTTCTGTTGGTTCTGAGGGCAAACTCACCTTCATTGGTGAAGAATGGACACGAGGAAATTACCCACGCAGTTTCAGTTTTGATCCTACAGGACAGTTTTTATATTGTTGCAATCAACGGGCAGATAGTATTGCAGTCTTTCAGATAAATAAGAAAACTGGCAAATTGAAATTCACCAACCACTACGCTGCGGTAGGCAACCCTTCGCATATTGTCTTTCTAGACCTTGCAAAAGCAGATCGTTAAAAATGAATTGAACCTTGAAGATTAGTGTTTTTGATTAATCTGATTCCACGACCAGATAAGCCTGTAATGAGATCTTCGTTTTCGCTTTAGTTGAATAGTTCTACTTCAATCTAATCAGAACTTCATTGCGGCGGAAGGGACCGGGAGTCCAGGGAGGATCGTAGCCCGCGTACTCAGAATCACCATCAGCAATCAGACCTTTTTTGCTCATCCACTTGCGTAAGTTTTCTTCTTCTTTTGCGACTGTTTTTTCATTTATTCTTCCGTTAAATCGGACCACGGCAAAACGCCCACCAACACGCTTTTGTACTCGAACTTTCTTGTTTGCCGGATTGGGAACACCTTGCTTCGTGACAGTTTTTGGGACAACAAATCCCATTTGACCTGATTCCTCAGAGCCTTTAGGTTCCATGAAAACGGGTGTCGTCATCGCTACTTTTTGCTGATCGTCATTGGCACCGTCAATATATCGAAATAATCGCATAAAGCTTCCATCGTCGCCTTGCGAATTAAACTGCATATTGGTCGTCACCAGCATCAGATCTGGATATTCGCGAGTTTCAAAGGGGCTCTCTGCTTTAAGTACTTTGTATTCCGCCGATTCATACGCAGTTCTGGCAGTCAGCTTCCAGCCATAATAGCCAAGCACGCCTACGACGATAACAACGCTGAAATAGATCATTCTTTTTCTAGCCATTTTGAATTCACTCTTATAATTTTTCAGTCTGTGCAGCTTCAACTTTAATCCAATCGACATCCAGCTTGAATGGTCCTGCTTTTTTATCACCGAGTAAGAAACCAATCGAATTGACTTGTGGTGCGTTGACTTGTCCAGCATTCGCGACAATTCTTCCAAACGAAGTGGCGACAAAGTCTTTAAGTGGCAAGCGTAATTCAATCCATTTGTCTTTTTCCGTTTTGAATTCCATACGATAAGAAAATGCAACACGACGTATTGGCAGGTATAGATTTAATGAGTATTTCCGACCATCACCTTTCACTCGAGTCAGGAGTGTGTCTCCAACCTGCAGGTTCAGCTGTTTGGGTCGCGAACGAACTGAAGCAAAACCGCCGTTATTTTCGAGTGACAGAGTTCCAAAGAATTCCAGCCTTCCCTCATTCGAAATTCGAAAACGCCCCTTTGAAATGCCTCCCATTACACCGTCATTGACAGTTTGCCATTGGTTACCGGCCTTTTGATTTGAAAAATCAAATAAGATTCGTGGCTTCAGACCATAGTTAACCTTAGCGAGTAACTTGAACGAACTCGCATTTGCTCCAGTGTCGATAAGATCTCCACCGATGGCTCGAGTATTTGTAGTCAAAATGACGCTGATCACAGACGCTACTAGAACCGTGTCTTTGAAAAAACGAACCATTACTAAACTCCCTAAATTCAGCTACACCGACTTAATTCTATCAATAGCCGTTTATTATACTAATTCCGTCCAGAACGAGCACATAAATTCAATAGTTTTATAGATGTAACAGGTGATATGACAAGTCCTTACAGAATGATTAATTGCTCGATACACAGTATTGATAATTAAAATTCTAAGTCCAACAAAAATTTCTTTGAATCACCAGTATCAAAAGAGCCAGATTATCCACAAATTCTTAGATTGATTATTGACACATTTCTTTTTTCTGTATATACAGATATAGGAGACTAATATGTCAAGTAGTAAAAAACCACTAAAAGCAGAATTGATCTCACAATCGTGTATCGCCTTACGGATGCGATTGGCAAATCGTGTGATCACTAAAATCTATGATGATGCACTTCGCCCTTTAAAATTGAGAGTGCCGCAGTTGGCAATGCTCGCTTTTGCCGAAGAACGGGGCCTACTTCGACAGTCCGACATATGTAGCCAATTACAAATTGATGATTCTACTCTGAGTCGTAACTTGGAACGCATGCATTCCAATGGGTGGCTAGAAGAAGCCATCGGAGAAGATGCTCGTGAACGTCCATATCAACTGACAACTAAGGGAAAAAAACTACTGCATCAGGCAATTCCCATCTGGAGCGAGGCTCAGAAGAAAGCAAGCGAACTGTTAGGCGAGAGTGGGGTAGCAACACTGCAATCTTTTGCCAGACAACAGGGGCTCAGCATATAATATTTTTTAACCCATTACCTGCATATACAGACTTAAGTTTATTAATCAAAACAAGGAGCAAACCACAAAAATCAAATCCATTTCAACCTAACGCTGCTAAGTTCAGCAACAGCCACCAATTTACAAATAGTTATGGTCTCTTGAATAATTCTGTTTCTATTCAAAGCTGAGTGACATTTCGATATTCGTTTCAAAAAGGAGAAAAAGATGTCCAATCAACCACAGACAGTCAAAGCGGCTGCAGTACAAGCAGCGTCTGTTTTGTATGATCGTGAAAAAACGCTCGACAAAGCAGTAGCCTTGATTGAGGAAGCGGCCAACGCAGGCGCTGAACTCGTTGGATTTCCTGAATCGTTTCTACCAGGTTATCCTTACCATATCTGGCTTGGTGCACCTAACTGGTATCAGTCTTTGTTCAAAGAGTGGTTTCTCAACAACGTTGAAGTTAACAGCAAAACGACAGATATACTATGCGAGAGCGCTCGCACAAATAGTATCGACATCGTGATGGGAGTGAGTGAGCGAGAAGGAAATAGTTGTTACAACACACTGCTGTTCATCAACCGACGTGGAGAATTGCTAGGTAAACATCGTAAAATTATGCCTACACATGCAGAAAGAACTCATTGGGGACTCGGAGGTGGCGGCAAAAACATCAAAACCTATGATTTTGAAAACTACCGTCTCAGCGGCTTACTCTGTTGGGAACACTCAATGGACTTGATGCGTCATGCCGTGATCGCAGAACGACCACAGATTCACGTGGGGGCCTGGGTCGGAGGAATGGCAATTTCGCCCTGGTGGGATCAGTTTGAAATGCTGTCGGACCTCTGTTCTCGATACCACGCTCATGCAGGTGACTGTTTTGTCCTCAATGTACATGGCGCGTTAGACCAGACAGGCTTTAACAAACTGTGCGAAACCGACTATCAAGCTGACAAACTACGGATGGGTGGTGGTCTCTCATCTATCATTGCTCCCGGCGGAAAATTGCTGGCAGGACCAGTCATAGATGAAGAAACGATCTTGTATGCCGATCTCGATTTTAGCGCGATTGCTGACTGGGCTTATTTTCATGATGCCGTAGGACACTATGCACGACCTGATCTGCTGAGCCTGATGGTAAATACAGAGGAATACCATGTCACCCGACCAATGGCGGCTACTCCAGTGGACCATTTGCAACACAAATCAATCATTCACAGTCGCGGAGACAGAAGTCGGTTTGATTTTCCAGGTTATAAGGAAAGCACTGGAATAGTTGAGCTCCCGAATTTGCAAACTATGACACACTAAAATGATTTGCTATTTTTTTCTACCTTTATCTGCATATACAGATTATTTTCGTTTATTTTTAAAAAGGAGGAGCACATGTATTTTAATTCATCATAACGGAAGTTCCAGAGTCAAACGCGTTACAGAAACCGTCAGCTAATTCAATGATTTAAATCTCATCAAAACACAAGGAGAAATGTCATGCCAGTCATCGATATCCAGTATCAGAAGGGCGCTTTATCTGAAGCAGCAAAAACAGAGTTACCAACTAAGCTCGGGCAAATAGCAATTGGCTATGAAGGACTTGAAGGCAGTCAGTTTGCCAAGGAATTTACCTGGGTCTATCTGCACGAAATGCCTGCCAACCATGTGACACAGGTTTCCGGCGCTCCTCCGAAACCAATTTACCGTCTGCGATTCACAACACTGCAATCGTTACTCAACAACGAAAATAAGCATCGATTGGGAGAAGACGTAACCCGCGCAATTTATGAGGCTGAGGGTTCAGTGTGGGATGAAGAAGAGGCATACAACCGTGTGTGGGTCTTCTTTGAGGATGTAAGCGAAGGCGATTGGATCGCTGGAGCACGCATTAATAGTCTTAAAGGCTTGCGTGATAAGTTAGCCGAAGAACGACAGGAAGCCGCTTGCTAGTGAATTCCTTTGAACGCGGAGCTGCGCTGATTTCAATCACGCGTACTCCGCGGTTTCTCGTCCAATCATACTAACATCACTGATAGGTTAATTTAATATTGATCGAGATCGAACAACCGATAATCACAGCCCTTTTCTCACAGGAGTTGATTCATGAAACTCTCACTCACACCTTTTTTGCTTTTAGCAGAGCTGGCATTTTTACTATTTGTTTTCCGCAATGCAAATCGCAAAAACGGATTTCCTTACTGGCGTCTTCTAGTGTTCTGGCTCTGGATTGTAATTTATGCGGGAATGGCAACGTACCTGGGATACAAGGGAGTTTACGTTTCTGAAGCACTGCTCAACTATTTTCCAGGTTTCTGGCTTCAGTTGATCACAGTCACTTCATGCGTTGCTCCCGTGTTACTGAGTCCGGGCCTCAGGCATGACCTCAGAAGTGCCGTAGATGCAACCATGTGGGAACATTGGATCTATTTTAATATGCTACGACTTGCGGCAGTGGGAACTTTAGTCGGAGCCAGCAGAAACTCGTTTCCAATCTATTTTGAGTTACTGGTAGGAATTCCTGATTTACTGTTTGCGCTATCCACATTTTGGATACTAAAAAGAACAAAAGCGGATCGACTCTCAAGCCGCCAGTTTTATTACTGGAATCTCATTGGCGCCTTCGTCATCGTGCCCGCGGCACCGATCTTACTTCAACTTGGCCTACCCGGACCTCTACAGGTCTTTAACGCTCAACCAGATGCACGTGCCGTATTTGCTTTCCCAATGTCTATTGCTGCCATGATCGGAGTCCCTCTTTTTGTTTTGGTAAATCTCCTCGTTGCATGGCATCTGTTCGAGCAGAGAACGAAACAACCTACCCGTAACAGTCATACTCTTAAGGCAGGCACATCGATGTAATTCAATTAATACAACAAAATCAATATGCCTTTAGAATCTATAAAAAGTTCTCGTAACCATCTTTAAAAAAGATTACGATAGTCGGGCATATTTTTAAAAGAGTTCTTCTTTGAATTCTTCCATTTGTTATTGGATCACTGGCAACCAGAATTAGTGAAGAAAGAAATTCCCATGAAGTCGCAACTCATAACATGGACCGTTTCAACTCTGCTCGTCTGCTGCCTTTTACAAAAGACCGAAGCCAATAACAACTATTTTTTACCCGGCGATGCGTTCTTTCACTGCATCATCACTGAAAACGTATTACAAAAATTGGATAAAGATCCGGAACGCGTATTATACTATCGTTTCGTTTGTGAACCCGCTTTCTGTGGATACGCAGGTTACAGCAAAATATCACTAAAAAGTGAAAATCAAAAACTTGCCGATAATATCCAAAAAGCATACTACCAAATTCGAAAATCAGTACCGTTAGAACTCAGAGTCGATGAGATCTCTCCCAATTCTGCATTAAAAAAAACAAAAGAAAAACTAACTAAGTTTGAAGAGATCAATGGCCTCAGTTTGTTTTTATATAATGAAGATTATGAGTGGCAAAAAAGGAAGATCGCCATCAAATACAATGAAGATTGGATAAAAGATCTCCAAAAGTTTGGATTTAAAGGCGGAAGATATTGCGAGTTCGTGAAAACCTCAGATGCAATTGTAAGGTCATGGGCTCTGGGTAACTATATAAAACCGTTAGCTGTTCAACTCCCAGAGGTCGCTATCGAAAAATACAAAACTGTCAATGTGCCAATGACTCCAAAAGGCCCTTTGAAAGCTCTCATCTTATTTGATCGAGATTACAAACAGTATTTTAACATGAAACGAGGCATGCAATTACTAGAAGTCTCGAATAAGGAAATCAAACACTATTATGTTGATAAACGTGAGTGGAAACTCGATGAAGAAGAATAACCTTCATTAAATGACGGTTAATTGTCAATTCAAATTCATCAACCAGAAACAAGAGGAGTGCATCAGAAGTAGAACCGAAATATTGAGAAAAGAATCGTAGTTGTGTTAGTAGAAATTAGAACGAAGGCTGTGTACATTATTGAAACGGCATTTAATAAAAGCGCTGTTGTAATGCTAAAATACGAAACCATAGCCTCGCGAACACATTTGGACCCATTAATATGCTGCTCACTCTCGTTTCTTTCCTGTTCTTTACAGGGCTCGTGGCCGTCCTGACCTGGTGGACTACACGCCGTGATGATCACGACAGCAGTAGCGGTTACTTCCTTGCGGGTCGAACGCTTACGTTTCCCTTGATTGCTGGCTCGCTTTTGCTCACAAACCTATCCACTGAGCAGATGGTTGGATTGAACGGTGCGGCTTTCACAGATGGTCTGTGTGTGATGGTTTGGGAAGTGGTCTGTGTTGTCGCTCTGGTCTTTATGGCATGGTTCTTTCTTCCACGCTTCTTAAAAAGTGGCGTAGCAACTGTGCCTGAGTACCTCGGAATTCGATTTGATCACCAAACACAGGTAATTACGAATCTGATCTTCCTGGTGGCTTATGTGGGTATTCTGCTCCCGATTATTCTCTATACAGGGGCGACCGGAATGATAGGAATTCTGAACGTACATTTCATGTTGGGTAGCTTGCCGGAAGCACTCGGAATCGATCCTGAAACGACCGCTCTATGGCTGATCGTCTGGTGCGTGGGAATCATTGGATCAATCTACGCTTTGTTTGGTGGTTTGCGAACAGTTGCTGTTTCTGACACCTTAAATGGCATCGGTTTGTTTGTCGGCGGTTTTTTGATCACCGGATATGTATTGTCGATGCTTGGTGGCGAGGGTGGTATTTCAGTTGGAACACAGTTGCTTTTGGATCAACAGAAAGAACGTTTCAATTCGATCGGTAGCCCCGAATCATCAGTTCCGTTTGGCACAATCTTCTCAGGTATCTTTCTCTTGAATCTATTCTACTGGACTACCAACCAGCAAATCATTCAACGTACCTTTGGAGCCAGCAGTTTAGCTGAAGGACAGAAGGGTGTTTTGTTAACGGGTGCATTGAAACTATTGGGGCCAATTTATCTGGTGATTCCCGGAATGATCGCTTTCACCATGTTCGCAGGTGAAAATATCAAAGCAGATAATGCATACGGACTATTAGTGAATCGTGTCTTGCCCCCTCACTTGACGGGTTTCTTCGCAGCGGCAATGATCGGTGCAATTCTTTCGAGCTTTAATTCCGCCCTGAATAGTTCTTGCACGTTATTCAGCCTCGGCCTTTACAAAAACGTTCTGAGACAGGACGCCAGTGAAACAGAGATAGTCAATTCCGGAAAAATATTTGGATGGATTGTCGCAGTTGTGGCAATGTGTATCGCCCCCTTGTTAGCAAATACAACCAGTATCTTTGGTTACCTGCAAAAGATGAACGGGATTTATTTCATTCCCATCTTTGCGGTAGTCCTTGTCGGAATGTTAACCAAACGTGTCCCTTCACTCGCAGCAAAAATCGGGCTTGTCGCGGGTTTCGCAGTGATTGCCATTGGTTATTTTGTACCACCGTTTAACATGATCGTCGCCTCGTTACACGACTATCACTTTCTGGGAATTGTCTTCAGTTGGCTCATGATACTGATGTTGGTGATTGGCGAGATTGCCCCCCGCGAAACTGAATTTGTCCAGGAAGACGTTGGAGCCGTTGATATGACACCATGGCAACTTGCCAAACCAGCTGGAATGATTTTAATTCTGATTGTTTTCAGCATTTACGTTACATTTTCTGATTTCTCTGTACTAGGTGCGAACGGAAGTTAAATCGATCACACCAAGATATCATGCACCACGTGCGCTTCTTCTACCCCGGTTAACCTGGCATCCAGACCACGGTATTTATAAGTCAGCCGACGATGATCAATTCCCATGCAATATAGGATTGTGGCATTCATGTCGCGAATGTGTACCGGGTTTTCGACAATGTTGTAGCAGAAATCATCGGTCTTGCCGTATTCAAATCCGCGTTTGATACCACCACCGGCCATCCAGATCGAAAAACAACGGCCATGATGATCTCGACCGGCACTCGGACTGCCGATAGTTCCCTGACTATATACGGTGCGTCCAAACTCACCCCCCCAGATCACAAGCGTTTCGTCTAACAATCCTCGTTGTTTCAGGTCCTTGACCAACGCTGCCGAAGGTTGATCCACGTCAAGACACTGGTTAGGTAACTGTCGTTTGAGAGATACATGCTGGTCCCAACCGCGATGAAAGAGTTGGACAAACCGCACCCCCCGCTCAGTCATACGACGCGCTAACAGGCAATTCGCGGCAAAACTTCCTGGCTTTTTTGATTCAGGCCCATACATTTCAAATGTTTTTGCGGTTTCACTGGAAAGGTCTATCAGGTCGGGAACGGACGTCTGCATACGGTAGGCCATTTCATATGAATTGATGCGTGCTTGAATTTCGGGATCACCAATCTCTTCTGCCTGTCCTCGATTCAATTTTGCCAAATCATCCAACAAGGTCCGTCGTTGTTTACGATCTATGCCTGCCGGATTTGACAAGTATAAGACGGGACTCGAACCAGGACGCAATTTGACTCCCTGATGGCTGGGAGGTAGAAAACCGGAGCCCCACAAGCGATCAAACAAAGGTTGCCCCGGGTTTTTTCCCGTTCCCTGCGAGAGCATCACCATATAAGCGGGAAGATTTTCATTCTCGCTACCCAGTCCGTAACTCAACCACGATCCTAAACTCGCGTGACCAATTTGCTGTGTGCCCGTGTTGATAAACGTAATCGCGGGATCATGATTAATTGCTTCGGTATTGACTGATTTCAAAATGGTAATGTCATCGGCAATGGTTTGTGTATGAGGCAGTTGTTCGCTAATCCAGGTTTGATGTGCCCCACACTGCTTCATCTCCCAGAAAGGTGCCACTACAGGAAACGACTTTTGCCTGGCCGTCATGCCTGTGACTCGCTGAGTTCCCTTGATGGAATCAGGAAGATCCGTACCATGTGTCTTGCGTAAGATCGGTTTATAATCAAACAGGTCCACATGCGAAGGACCTCCCGATTGAAACAGATAAATAATGCGTTTCGCTTTGGGTGCTATCTTTTTAACGGCATCTGGTACCAGTTCAGATTCGGCGTTAGCGTTCTGACTAAACAATTCAGGATAGAGCAGTGAAGCCAAAGCGGCACCACCAATGCCCCGCGCAGATTTCCCTAATAGCGTTCGACGCGTTAGATTTCGCTCGTATTCAAATACAGGATCCATAATTATCCTCGTGTAATAAATTCGTATGTATTGAAAATCATACTCGCTACAGCCGTCCAGGCCGCCATTTCGGCAGCAGGCAATGACTCATCACGGTCTGATTCCCCTTGCGAAAGTAAAGCGAGTGCAGCTGTTGGGTTTACCTGATAGGATTTCAGTTCACGTTGATATGCTGCTTTGAGAGTATCTACTTCCCATGTTTCAGGGAGCCGGCCCAGCGCTGCTTTAAACGCAAACTGAACCCGAGAATTGACATCCTGTCCCCCTTCTTTCATCACCCGTTCCGCATAATTGCGCGAAGCTTCAACAAACTGCACATCGTTAAGTAATACCAGCGACTGTAGAGGAGTATTCGTCCGTGCCCGACTGATTAAACAGACTTCACGATTCGGTGCATCAAAAGTTTGCATATTCGGAGGAGGCACTGTGCGTTTCCAATAAGTATACATACTGCGGCGGTAGAGTTTTTCACCGTGATCCTGCACAAAGACCTGAGCGGTTGCAGGTGAACTTCCATAGTGGCTGACTTCCCGCCACAGACCTTCCGGTTGATATGGATTCACACTCGCCCCACCGATGCGCTCGACCAATAAACCTGAAACTTTCAAAGTAGCATCACGAATCATTTCCGCTTGTAACCGGAATCGTGCACCACGGGCTAAAAGCCGATTTTGTGGATCGTCTTTCCAGAGTTGGGGAGAACCCGCTGATGACTGACGATAGGTAGCTGACAACAGGATCTTGCGCATAATATGTTTAACATTCCAACCCGATTCGTAAAATTCAACTGCCAGCCAATCGAGTAATCGCGGATGTGTGGGGGGGTCACCCTGGGAACCAAAGTCAGCCGAAGTCGAAACAATTCCCTGACTAAATAACATCTCCCAAAATCGGTTTACAGTCACACGTGTTGTTAGTGGATTTTCACGCGAAGTCAACCATTGCGCTAACGCTGTTCGATTTTTCGCCGCATTTTTCGGCAACCCAGGCAAAAATCCGGGCACTCCCGTTTCTACTTTTTCCGTAGGTTGATCATATTGACCACGATTTAAAATAAACGTTTCTCGCGGCTTCTTTGCGGTATTCATCACCATCGTCTCGAACGAATCGGTCAACATCAGTCGACGTTCTTTCAAATTCGTCAGTTGGTAATGAATGTTTTTGAATTCAGGAGCAATCCGGCTATAGTAGAGATTCAGTGTTGCCGATTGGATTTCATCGCGTTCATTCTGAGCAATGGACAGTATTTTTTGAATCTCAATCGGAATATTCGTTCCATCATCAATGCCTGACATACCGAAGATCTTATAATCGCCGGCCATCAATCTCTTTCCGTAACCAAACTTTCCATCACCCCAAACTAACATGACTGTCAGGTAAGGAGAGCCTTTTGTTTCATAAGGGCGATCAAAAGTCACGGTCAAATGTTGCTGGCTCTGATTTTGTGGTGCAGGCGACCAACCCGTATGATCACGTGGATCCAAACAATCCTCAACAGGATATTCGGGGTGCGAAGCACTGGCGGTAGTTTTGACAACTTTAAACATCGCGTACAGGTCGACCTGATCTGATGGAACAGTCGTTCCGGAAGCAGCAAAACTTGTCAAAATGAATCCGCCGGGAAAGGTTTCTTTTTTACCATGCCCAATCCCGCCATGAGATAACTTTTCATTTGGGTAGAATACAAGTCGCAAACCGGTCAGTTTATCGATACCTGGTTTTACCTTTAAAGAAATGGAGGGAGAACGTCCACTGGCAGTTAATGCAAGCACATGCCCTTCTTTACTGATTTCAAACGCGCTACGAGTATTGGGATCAGATACTTTAACCACTTCCAATTCATGCAGTTTTAAGCCTTGTCCGCGTTGCGATAGTTCTTGACGCGCTTTCTTTTCCCATTCCGCTAATTTTTCTGTATTGGTATGCCTGAGTTTAGCTTGAAGTCGGGCGATTTCTTGATCAAGAGATTTTAACTCAGCTGCAACAAAAGGAAGTTCTGTTTTCGCTTTCAACTTGGGGCCGGCGTTAATTCCGCTATTTCCATCGAGGCCACGATCTTCCAACGTATTGAAATACGCGAAGAACTGATAGAAGTCTTTCATCGTAATGGGGTCATATTTATGATTGTGACATTGAGCACACCCCATCGTTAAACCTAAGAACACTTCCGATGTTGTTTTTACACGATCGACGGTATAGTTCACTAGATTTTCCTGAGGGATCGTACCACCTTCATGTGTAATCATATGATTGCGGTTAAAACCGGTAGCCACCTTCTGCCAGGTAGATGCTTCCGGAATTAAATCGCCAGCAATCTGTTCGGTGATAAATTGATCAAAGGGCTTATTTTTGTGAAACGAGTCGATCACCCAATCCCGCCAAAGCCACATGTGACGGCCCCCATCGATTGAAAATCCATTGGTGTCTGCATAGCGGGCCAGATCAAGCCACTTTAGCGTCATCCGTTCTGCGTATTGTGGTGACGCCAGCAATCGATCAACAAGTTTTTCGTAAGCTTTCGGGTCCTTCGAATTCACAAAAGCATCCACTTCCTCAATCGCTGGTGGCAAACCAATCAGATCAAGATAAAGTCGACGAATTAAAGTCGGACGGTCCGCTTCTTTTGCGGGTGAAATCCCCTCCTTTTCCAATCGAGATAACACATAATAATCGATCTCATTTTGTGGCCAATTTTTTTGTTTGACTGTAGGTCGTGGAGAACGAACCGGTTTGACGTATGCCCAGTGGTCCTGCCAGGTAGCTCCCTGCTTTACCCACTGCTTCAAGAGCTCAATCTCTTTAGGCTTCAGCTTCTTACCTGAATCTGCGGGTGGCATTCGCTCATCCACGTCAGTAGCAAGAATCCGTTGAATCAGTGCGCTTTCTTTTAAATTTCCCGGCACAATCGCCGCGTTTCCGTCAGTACTGTTAAAGGCTCCCGCCTTTGTGTCCAGACGCAGGTCTGCTTCACGATGTGATTCGTCCGGTCCGTGACAGAAAAAACAATTATTGGAAAGAATAGGACGGATGTCGCGACTGAAATCGATGTTTGATTTTGTCGTGGAAATCTTTGACTTCTCATTCTCAGCAGCAAATAAGGAAATACAAACTATGCCAGCAAAAATCAGTGGCAGACCGATTCGGAGCAAAAGGGAACGCATACTTTCATACCCTGTTGATAATGAGCTTAACACAATCCTGGTGCGTCTCTTTGAAGCCGAACCATGCCATCATAGTCCGGGAGAACAGGTGGGTCCCAGCAAACAGATTGTTATCCTTGATCTTAGAGCGTGAGAATAAGGCCTGTCAAGCAATGAATCTACGATCTATCACCATTTCTTGTGACTAAAGTGGTTTGGACTAATTGAACGAACAGGCACGCCAATGATGTCCAAAAAAGGCCCGCAGAGGTTTCCATAAGAAATGACCTGCGGGCCTGAACCTAATTGTAATTGAACGTCTTACAGCGGTCGCACGACAGACAAGCCGCGCCAGTAATCAAACAGTGTTTCAACAGACAACACACCACCACCCATGCCACTCTTGTTGATTCCGGCGTAGGGAATTCCGTGTGCAAATACATTGTGTGCATTGATCCAGCTATTGCCGGCACACATCGCTTCAGCAACGCGAGCCGCACGCGACAGGTCAGTCGACCAGACACTATTCGCCAGACCGTAGTCAGTCGCGTTGGTCATCTCAATCGCTTCATCTTCACTTTCAAAAGGAGCCAGATATGCTACAGGACCGAAGATTTCTTCACGTGCGGCCACATTATCCAGAGAACCAGCCATGAGTGCTGGTTTCACGTAGTACCCTTTGTAACCGGGCACCTCAGCAACACCACCTTCAAGAATACATTCAGCACCTTCGGCCTGCCCTTTTTCCAGATAAGACAGCACACGCTTGTGTTGTTTCTCATTCACAACCGGCCCCATTTGCGAGGTATCGTCTAATTGATAACCTATTTGCACATCCTGCAGACGATCAACACACTCACCGACAAATTCATCGTAAATATTCTTATGGACCAGCCAGCGCGTTGCGTCACAGCAGACTTGCCCCGTATGGAAGGTAATCGCATTGACCAGCTTTTCTGCCGTATCTGGAATGTCGACATCATTAAAGACTACTGCAGCTCCTTTGCCTCCGAGTTCCAGTTTCACCGGTACCAGATTCCGTCCACAGGATTCAGCCACCAGACGACCCACTTCAGGAGAACCAGTAAATGACATACGTTTGAGCTTGGGATTTCCGGACAACGCTGCTCCGGCCACAGAACCAATTCCTGGAACCACATTGATCACGCCATCTGGAATTCCGACTTCTTTAGCCAGACGTCCCAGATAGATTGCCGACATCGGTGTATCTTCAGCCGGTTTGATCACCACCGTATTTCCCGCAGCGAGTGCAGGAGCAATTCCCCAACCAATCAGCAGGAATGGAAAATTCCAAGGAAAGATAAATCCACAAGCACCATAAGGCTGACGCACAGTCCAGGCTTCATGATTTTTCACCGCGAGAACCGAGCGTCGTTGAACGTGTTGTGCCAAATCGGCGAAATAACGAATGGTATCCACAAAGTTTTGCACATCTCCTTGTGCCTGTGCTTCGATTTTACCCGCATCCAACGCTTCCAGTTGCGCGATGATAGGCTTCTTTTGTTCAACTGCATCCGCTAAACGATGCAACAGCGCGCTGCGCTCGTTCTGAGGCAGCTGTGCCCAACCAGTTTTCTTGAATGCTTCGTCAGCGACATCGACGGCCTGATCAATGTCATTCGCTTGAAAGCTAAAGACCTCTGCGAGTTTAGCCCCTGATCCGGGATCTGAGGTGATGAAGGTTTCACCACCCGTAGACTCCACTTCTTTACCGCCAACAATTCCTTTTAGGATGCCGCTTTCGAGGAAAGCGTTCACTTCAGGATAAAGGTCGTTTGCTGTGGTAGTTGACATCGCGCGCTCCTGTTCATTGAATTCCAGAATAGTCTGATTCGCGCCTTTGATCCTCAGCATACAAAAAGAATTTGACCAAAGGCTGATTTCTTGCGTATTAAATCCCCAGCCGCGTCCTGCTGCTTAAACTCATCATACCCAGAATCATTCTAAATATTAACTTCAAACACGTTGAGAGATACTTGAAAACAGGAGTTTCCAGAATAATTGCATTTTAACCAGATTTTCTTGGGAGTTCAGGGAGCGCAAATAATTTCGGCATCCAGGCAAACTCCTGCCACATTATGCACAGAACCGTAATACAGCCTGCAATTACATAAAATTTTACCCTCTTTGTCTGTTTGTTGTCTTTATTGATTAACGCAGCTAACAGAAATCCTTCTGGTATTGAAAACAGATAAATAAACGTTCTTAGCATAAAATGATTTAGATAATAGGCCAGAGTAATCTTACTCCAAAAGAGGCCGATAACATTGAATACAAATAACAGAATCAACGTTACTTTCGAGTCAGGAATCCCTTTCACAAATAAGTAATAAAGAATGCCTAAAAGAATGATAACACCGCAAACACCAACCACGCCCCCCATTCTACCACCTATACTATATAGACTCACTCACTTTCCATTTACAATCGCTACTTGTGCTGGTGAAGTGGGGGCATCCAACAGTTCCAAACGCAATAGGTCTCGCTCGGGTCTGAGTTCAATTGCAAAGGTCAGGCGGTGTTTGCCTTTGGTGAGTTCGAGTTCAGTTTCGGGTTTGAGAATGATTGGCTTTTCACCGAGCCACATTTTGAGACCATCAACCGAGTTGAACTTGAGAATCGTTTTTCCAGGAGAGGTCGCTTCCAGTTCACATCGCACAAAGGCAGCGCCTTTCGCTCGATTCGAAACGTGCAACTTGCCGATCTCATCAAAGTTTCTAACGGGTAAATTTCCATTTACTTGGCTATAAGCTGGCTCCCAGACAAACGCAGGGTTTTCCGTAGCGGCTGTTGCATGCCTTGTTCTTCGAATCGCGTTCATTGCCGCAGGTGTGCCTTTCATGACACGCCAGCGTCGTACGACACGCTCTTTACCCACTCTGTATGCTTCTGTTTTTCCCAACTCGGAAAGAAACCGAGTCAAATCAACTAATTCTTGCCGAGTTAACTTATCTAATAAACCAACTGGCATCAGAGATGCAGCTGGTGCTTCTTCGTCAATCTGATCCAGGGGAATATTCATGATGTGGTCATTCACATCCCGTAACACCAGTTGACTATCTGTACGACGTACCAAAACACCAGAAAATACTTTTCCCTGATCGGTAATGACAGTCACCGCATTATAATTCTCTTTGACCTTTTTATTCGGATTCAATAAGGAATCGACAATGTAGTCCAACTGGGCACTCCCGCCGAGACTGATCATGTCAGGGCCTACTTTACCACCGGCACCTCCAATCGCATGACATTTCAGGCAAGACAAATCCGCTCTGCGAAAGATGGCTTCGCCCCGTTTTGCATCCCCCTTGGTTTTTACGGCATTGACCATACTGGCCATCTCTTTTGGTGAGAGATTCACCGCTTGCGGCGCGCCGCTGCTGGTCAAGCCTCCTGCAACAGCAATGGCTTTTGCCAATTGCGGGTTGGCACGACCGGATGACTGTATTAAGCGCCCCAGTTGTATGGCAGCGTCTTTGGAGATCGTTTTCCCATTGAGTGCTTGAACCAGAACACCTGCGCCTCCCCTTCTCTGCACGAAAATGTTCGACAATGCGGACAGCTGCTGAGGCGAAGTAATGTCTTTCATTAAGCTTATTGTTTGTTTGGCAGCAAGATTAAGATTCATCTCCGCCAGTGCGGCAACAGATGCAATGCGAAGATCTTGTGAATCGCTGTCAATACTCAGATTCTCTAGAAGATCCTGATTCTGTATGCCTCCCAAGCGGGCTAATGCAAAGAGACACGATTTTCGTAGCTCTAAATTGGTCTGATCCGACTGTGCCAGATCACGAATCGGCGTTCGTAAAGTTTCGTTTTTCCAGAGCCCGGCACAATCGATGGCCGCCTGTTGAACAGGTAGACTCTGCGAGGTAAACAACTTTTGCAATGAACTCAAATCACCGGCAGGTCGTACTTTTCTTGATTGAAATGCCTGGGCCAATGCTCGTAAAATAGCGGCTTTCTGAGCTGCTTTCGTATCTTTTTTCAAAGCGAGTTCAAACAGTGGTTGCAAATCATTTGAGGTACCAAATTTGGCCATTAGGTTCAGACTGGTTTGCATTTCACTATCGGGAATCTGCCTGTTTTGAATCAATTTAGTAATGACTGGTGCGACTTCTGGCGAATTGACAGCCGTTAATGCAAATATAAGCTTGCGTGGATCTTTTTGAAGTGTTGATTTCCCCTCCAGTACTTGTGGCAGCCAGATCGGTTTTGTTTCGCGAGTAGTCAGCCAGAGAGCATAGTCCAGGAATTCATCTACTGGATGATCCAATGCTTGATAAGCATCAGTTAAGACAGCAGGCTGATCATAGAAAGAAAGCGCACGCACTGCTTCTAGACGAACCCTTGGATGGGCATCATTGGCTAAGGGTGCGATCAATTGATAGCTATCCGGAACTTCGTCCTTCCAATGTCGTGCTACGCGGACTGCAGCTGCACGTGCTCTGCCATCTTTGGACTTTAAACAACGCTTTAACAATTCCGGCTGCACACTATTAATACATTGTGCTACCCAAAGGCCTTCTAACTGGTTGTGTTCGAATTGCAAGTCTTTAGGATCGAGATTTTTCAGCCAAACTTTTAAGTCATTCTCTACTTTCGCCTGTCCACGCTCCCTTAGAACGTTTTTAGCATTTTGACGTGTCCATTCTTCAGGCAGCTTTAATGCATCCAGTAATTCCTGATTGGTTGCATTAACCAGTTTGGGACGGGGTAATGTGGGTTTACCTTTATAGGTCACGCGCCAGATACGTCCATGAGTATGATCACGGCGGGGATCTCGGAAATCGACTTCGCCATGCTGAATGATTGGGTTGTACCAATCCGCGATGTAGATTGCACCATCAGGCCCCATTTTGACATCAATCGGGCGAAAGGCAACATGGTCCGTTTTAATGACTTCTACCTGTTCTCGCGAAACATACCCGGCTTCGTTTTCTGTAACCACAAATCGGCACACGCGATGCCCACGGAAATCGTTCGTGATCATATTCCCCTGCCAGTCATCTGGAAGATGACGTCCACTCAGAATCTCCAAACCACAGTGTTTGGGACTGCCAAGATTCAAACCTTTTAAAATGCGGTCCATGCCGACTGCCGTCACAAAGGCAGCGCCTGGGAATGTATAATTGATGCCATGCCCATAAGCACCATCAGTACAGAACGACTGTCCCCAGCGATCAAAATGATGTCCCCAACTGTTAACCATACCTCGCATGACGACTTCGAGGTCCATCGTTTCGGGACGATATTTCCAGATACCACCTCCATTGAGACGGCGTACGCCGTGGGGGGTTTCAATGTGACTGTGAATGTAGATCGACTGATTGAAATAAAGGTGTCCCCCAGGTCCCCAACGAAGTGTATGTAAAATATGGTGAGTGTCTTCCGTACCGAATCCTGCTAAAACGGTTTTTCTTACGTCTGCCTTGCCATCGCCGTTTGTATCTTTGAGATGCAATAACTCCGTACTATTTCCAACATACGCACCACCATCACCGGGCATAACTGCAGTTGGAATTAACAGTCCATCGGCGAAAACAGTCGTTTTGTCCGCGGTTCCGTCTCCATCTTCGTCCTCCACTACAAGAATTTTGTCGTTGGCTTTTTCACCTGGCTTGATATGGGGGTAAATTTCGGAAGCAGCAATCCAGAGTCGGCCTTGGGGATCGAAATTCATTTGAATCGGTTTCGCGATTTGTGGATCAGACGCATAAAGGTTGACTTCAAAGCCTTCAGCAACTTTGAACGACTTTCGTTCAAGTTCCGGGTCAGGAGGAGGAATGTCCGTCAGGTCGCGTTGTGCCCATGTGGTTGATTGTGTTAGCAGGCAAAACACACATAGTGAGAAAAGAAAAAAATGCCGCAACGAACGATTGGGTTGATTTATCACGGGAACGATCCTCTTGAGATCAAATAACGGTTGTAGAACTATTTCGGAGATAATTAATTGTTGATCATAATTACTGAGACAAAATCAGGCGATGAATCGCAGTTTCATTTTTTTCGATCAATGGAATGAACTGCGGTAACTCTTTCGCGTTCTGGCCTTGTTCATGCTTTCGGAAGCCAAGCAGGTAGGTGATATTCTGGGGTCGCCAATTGTGAAAGTAATGACGGTTCTTCTCAAATGTTAACTCTTTTACTTTATGCATAGTATCCGGAGACAGGATAACGGGTCGTAATCCAAGATCAGCGGCAATGATTTCAGCAGCTTTCTGATAACCAGCGTCAGTTAAATGAATCCCATTCGTTGTCCATTTCAGTTGCGGTTTTCCAGCTGGCTCAGGAATCAACTTAGTATAGAGATCAATGAAATAGTGATTACCCCGCATCGCCGTTTCTTGTAACAGATTGGAGTAAAGCTTCAGATCTTGATTATGAGATTTTGGATCAGGCAGGGGATGACCTGCATATTCAGATCGATGTGGGGACAGAATAACGATTTTGGCTCCAGTTGGCTTCAGATCAGCAATCAGCTTTTCGAGTTGTTTCTGAAATGCTAGTAACCCTGCCTTACCTGCATATGCTTCATTCCCTCCGTAACCAAGCAAAATCATATTTGGTTTCAAATCTTTCACTTGTGTGAGCATCCGTTGATACCCCACAGCCGGAGGATCAAAAATTCCTCGTGATTCGGCCCAGACTGTATCGGCACTCCAACCTAAATTTCGGAATGATAGTTTCGACTGTGGAAAGCTCCTTAAGAATACACTCTCCCAATTTCCGAACTTTTGAGCCCGCTCGATCAGCGTGTTGCCAAGAAAGATCACCCGATCTCCGGTTTTTAACTCAAATAATTGGGTTTCAGCAGAAACTTGTTGAGTGGTGCCAAAAACAAAAAAGAGCAGTAGTAGGGAGAGACGCTGTTTCACGGAGGAACCTCTGAAGTTAGTCGAGAGAAGATCACAATCTATATTAGTTAAAATAACAGGCTGCGAGGGGAACGGCAAATCAGGAATCTAAAAAATACGACCAAATTTCAATGCTCAGAGGTCTACTTTGTTAGCATTGTAAAGATATCATTCAAATTCAGAATCGATCAAGATTCCAGTGAGGAGTCGTGCTGCGATGGTTGCTCAATATAGCGTGTTGTGGACACTGTTGTTTCCGGATCAGAGGAAAAGTGACCATTATCAAAATAATCCGTTTCGACTTCCTCGACCCAAAGGCGTAACTCATTTTCGTAATCACTGGGAAGATCACTTTTGACGAGTAGCCGATGGAAGTCAGCAGCTCCATCCTCTCCCAGGTCTGCTGCTTCTGCACTCTGGAAACGTTCGCCTGGATCGGGATGAACAAGTCTGTGAATTAGCTTCATTAATGGTTCACTCAATGCAAACTCTTCAGCTGGAAACCATTGGGGAAGCTGTCGTAGAATGTTCTCTTTGGCTTTAATCAACTGTGCATATTTCAGATTGGCAAAAGGCTGAAATCCAGTGATCACTTCAATCAGAATATATCCCAAACTGGCAAGATCTGATTGCGGTGTCGCTCGTCCTCCTGAGAGTACTTCAGGTGCAGCGTAAGTTGGTGTGCAGGGTTGATTGGAAGGCAAGTTGTTCAAATCAATCGCCGAACCAATATCAATGATCTTTGCATTTCCACTACGTTTGAGCATAATATTCGCAGGCTTCATATCGCAGTGGATAATATCGCTTCGATGTAAAGCCGCCAGCGCCGCCAGACATTCACGAAGAATGGCAACTGCAATACCTGGTTTTAATCTTGGTTGCTGAACTCCTTTTGTAAAAACATTGCTATTGATTTTTTTCCAGCGTCGCGAAGTCACTTGTTCTCGGATCTGTTTAAATGTGGCTGGAGTCAGCAAGCTGCGCAGGTCATATCCATCAACCCATTCCATTTCCATGATATAAATGTGATCTCGTTTTACGAAATTTTGAACAGCAACCAGATGATTTTCTTGGATGCGAGCTACACGGGCTGAAACCTGAGCTATGCGCCCCATCTCATTTTGATATTCCTGGCTGCTTGCATAGCGCTTAGGAGAAAACAATTTAAGTGCAACAGGTATATTGAACCCATCTGCCCCTTTGCGAGCACTCAAATAAACAACCCCCTGACCTCCAATTCCCAGGCAGCGCGAGAATGTCCGCTCATTATTCCATTGCAGAAGATTGTTGTTGAGCAATTTCTGATAATGCTTGTCTAGGTCTGACAATTGTACTGGTTGTGAAGAATCATGTGTGGTCAAAGGAAATCCGCGTGAACTTTGAAAGATTGACTTCAGGTATTTGCCTTAAAACAGGTAAAGAAACAAGCTGACACTATTTGTTATTTTCCAGTTTAATTCTAATGGCAGCATTTACTCAAATTAGAATCTTGCCACCTTACAAAAATAATGTTGCTTTTTTGAGTGGAGTTGTTAAACAATATAGAGTAGAGGGATATTGAAATCGGCTTTGTTTCAGGAATCGTAACACATCTTAAACAGAAATGAAGGTCAGACAACCTGGAAGTAATAGATTGGACAGAATATCAAGCTATCAGGTTCAGTTTGAAAAACTTTTCTCGGTCGACCCTTTTTTAAAGGATCGAAATATTTGTTCAAGGAGTAGGACAATGATTGCGACAATAAAAACGGCGTTGAACGCGCAATCGATCTCAGAGTTAATTGATGAAGTGTGTACTCTGGTGGAAACAGGAGAGGGCTGTTGGAAAGTCGAGTATGGCAAACGCATCTTGTTTCTAATTGTCGATGCTGACCATGATCGAGTACGCATCATGACTCCCATTCTCAAGGAAGAAGATCTGGAAGAAGATGATTTGTGGGATGTGATGGAAGCAAACTTTGATCGCTCGCTTGATGCACGCTATGCCATTGGTGATGGTCTTTTATGGTCTGTGTTTCTGCATCCTCTGACAGACTTGAGCCGTAATCTATTCTTAGATGGATTGGATCAAGTGGTCACTCTGGCTAATAATTTTGGCGGTTCGTTTTGTAGCAGTGATGTCATTTTTAGTTCAGAATGACATCCAACCGGATTTTAGACTAAAAGACAACTGTTCCGCACAAGTAGCTCAGCTTTTTTCCATAGCTCAATCATGAGTACTGAGACAAAGTGTAATCAGCCCGTCTTGTAGAGCGCTAGTCATCTTATTTATCGATGATCATAGTGCAATCGGGCAAGCTGTCCAGAAATATTTGACCATAGCGTTTAGTACGCACCCTCGGATCAAGAATAACGACTTGCCCATGATCGCTGGCACTACGAATTAATCGGCCAAACCCTTGTTTAAGTTTGATAATGGCTTCAGGCACCTGATAATCCATAAATGGATTACCACCGCGATTGCGAATCGCTTCCACCCGTGCTTCCAGAAGCGGATGATCGGGAACACTAAAAGGGAGCCTGGTAATAATTACATTGGTTAAGGCATCACCGGGAACATCGATTCCCTGCCAGAAACTATCAGTGCCAAACAATACTCCTCTTGGATTGTTTCGGAATCGCTCCAGCATCAGTGAGCGTGGTAACCCATCACCTTGCAGGTAGAGCGCCAGGTTATGCTCCTGCAACCAGGGACTGATACGATCGGCACATTGTGTCATCATTTTGTAGCTTGTAAACAATGCAAATGCATGCCCGTCTGTCTGCTGGATATACTGTTTTAATTTTTCACAAACTGCTAGCTCATAATCAGCTGGCGCATCACCAGGGTCGGGCATCGATTCGGGTAATATCAATCGAACCTGCTCTTGGTAATTAAAAGGGCTACCTAATTTCAGCTCTTCACATTGTGTGAGTCCCAGTCGAGAGCGAGTAAAACCAAAATCCTGACTGCCAACCGCTAAAGTCGCACTGGTAAGAATCACTGAATTCGCCTGGTTAAATAGCTCGTCTCTTAGAACTGGCCCTACATCCACAGGAGCATTGACCATCTTAACTCGCTGATTTCTACCACGCGAAACTTCAATCCAGTATACTGAATCGGATTCTGCTTGCTGGGTTAACCAGCTATTCAAAGCATCTCCTAATGCTGAGCTCCGTTCTGCAGCAGAGTGTAGTTCAATCTGTTCTTCTTCATTTTTCAATGTAAAAGCATATTCAGAAATATGTGCCGCTAATAACTTCATCTCCTGAGTAAGCGTATTTTCAATAGGTGGTTGTTGTCTAATGCGTCGATTCGATAAGCCATGGCTGGATTGCCATTCCAGCAAATGATCAAATAAATCTTCGACCATAAATCTGAGCCGCGTGACATGTTGTTGGCAATCAACCAGATTATGGTGTAGTAACAGACCTTTTTGTGTTCTGTCGTTATACAGCTTATTGAATAAATAATCGAACTGGCTGTTTGTGATTGATAAACCAAGATGATCCCCGGCGACAGCTTCAATCGTATGCGCTTCATCCAAAATCACGGTGTCATAATCTGGGAGAATATTGCTTCCGTCTCGGCGTAAAGCGAGATCAGAAAAAAATAATGCGTGGTTGACAACCAGTACATCTGCATTCCAGGCACGTCTGCGAGCACGGTAATAGAAGCATTCATTATAGGTCGCACAACGTTTTCCCAGACAGTTACCATGTTCACTCTGAATTTCATCCCAGATTTTGGGAATCGGTCGGAACTCAAGATCAGCACGGCTGCCATCAGTAGTCTTGCGCGACCATTGCACAATCTCGTCGAGCTGATCCAATTCATCCTGTCGGGAAAAGATGCTGCCGGCTCGATCTACCGTTCCTTTCATGCGTCGGAGGCTCATATAATTAGAGCGTCCCTTCACTAAAACCGCTGAAAACTCGACCGGTAATACTGCATTCAAGAAGGGAATGTCGCGGGTGATTAGCTGTTCCTGCAAACTGATGGTATTAGTAGAAACGATGAGCCGTTTCCGATCTTTTCCAGTTTGAGCTTCGTTTTGTTGACAGGTTGCTAATATGGCCGGGACTAAATAGGCAAAACTCTTACCGACCCCCGTTCCGGCTTCGACCAATAGATGTTTTTTCTGTTCGATGGCCTCTGCGACTGCTTCGGCCATTTCCAATTGCTCAGGACGATGCTCGTATTGATCGAGTCTCTGGGCAACCTTACCATCATTTCCGAGAATTGAAAATACATCTGTAGTCAAAAGTGGGCCTCACCTGCTGAGTTGAAACAAACCATTGCTCAACAATAAATTGGCAGAGCACTGATTATACGGCTTACTTTTTACGCCGAAAGCTGACAACACAAATGTCATCTTTTTGCATCGAATCCTGTCTGAAAGCATCCACATCTGACAGAATTCCTTTCACAAGCGGCTCAACCTCTTCAGGGCCAGACTTGATATATTTAATCAGGCGATCTCGGTGATAAAGATGATTATCCTGATCCATGGCTTCAGTGACTCCATCCGTGTAAAAGACTAATGTGTCTCCTTTTTCCAATGTTATGGTTTCTACATGGAAAGTTTGGTCTTTTAAAACTCCCAGGGGCATCCCTGATTTTTCTTGTGCGACTGGTACTACAGTCCCTTCTGCACTTTTTCTCAGCAGAGGGGCCATATGTCCTGCATTCACAAGCGAAACAGTATGCTTCTTTGGATCAAGGACTGCAATTACAAAGGTGATAAACCGTAATCCAACACCGCTTGAAGCAATCTCTGTATTTAATTCAGTTAAAGCTTTATCGGCAGATGGTTTTGAAAGAACTTGAAATCGTGCCGAGGCATACAAACGTGCCATTAAAATTGCCGCCGGAACCCCCTTGCCGGCAACATCACCTAAAGTAACGACGAGTTTACCATTAGGTAGTTTGATGTAGTCGAAATAATCACCGCCAACACTTTGCGCTGATTCATAATAATCAAAAAACTCATATTCTTTAAATTTGGGGCGGCTATGGGGTAATAAGCCCAATTGAATCTGATGTGCAAACTCTAAATCACGCTCGATATCTCGTTGCTTCACCAGATCTTCGTGCAACTTCGCATTTTCTACGGCCAGACTCGCCTGCTGCGTAATTGCCACTAAAACATCCAAATCATCTTTATCGAATTGCTGGCCGATATCACGCGTTGCAATTTGAATCACTCCCAGAATATCACCACCGTGTGAAATGAGTGGAACGCACATCATGGAACGAATTCTGAGTGAAGTAATACTCTCACTCATTTTGAAACGATCATCTTCTACCGCATCGGCACTCAAAATCGCGGCCCCACTCATAATGGCTTGTCGCACGATTGTCGTGCTGATCCGAATCGCATCCTCGTCCTCTGACCGTCTGGCTTTTGTGGCTTTGACTACGAGCTTTTTGCGCTCGGGACTCTGGAGCATAATGAAACCCTGGTCAGCCTGTGCAAATATCTTGAACAGCCCATCCAAAATTCGAGGAAGTACTTCATCCAGCTTTAAAGCACGGCTGAGCGTCTGGCTAATTTCCAAAACGGCATGTAGCTTAACCTCTGGCTTCACACTGATACGTAACTGGCTGCTAGTATTCAAATCAAGCTGGCTGATAATCGATGAACCATCAAGAACACCTTCTTCCGAATTCTCGTCGATGGCCAGCAAATGTGCTTCCTGTTTCAAGGAAGAATTACTAACTTCCATCGTCTGTTGAATGGATGAATCGAGAAAATCGGAATGATCCTGATAGTTCAATAAAAACTGCATCTGGATATCACAAATACTAATCGTATCGCTTTCGTGCAGTTCGGTTCTTCCTTCGATGGGAGCCCCATTCAATAACGTCCCATTTCGACTATGTAGATCTTCCAGGTAAAAGAAACCGTGGCTCTCCAGAATCTGCGCGTGATAACGGCTGACCGCGACATTATCAAGCACGATTTCGCAGTTAGGGTGGCGGCCCATAATCACACGATCGCCACTTAACTCGATGATTTGTTCGGGAACTTTCCCTTTTAATATTTGTAAAATCGCCACGATAGTATAGTGCCCGACTTAACTTGAATGCGACTGACTGTCAGGAGCGGTTTTATCAGTTAGGTTACTGATCGACGACAGCCATTCTTTGAATTCCCTCAGATGCGAAGCAGCTTGTTACCACACCTGAACATTACACTATTATAATCTGTTCCGTTCTAAAAGAAATCTTCCCTGTCATCAAGACTACTCAAGATTATAAAAGTCATTCTTTCTTTTCAGGGAAATGATGTTTCATGAATCAATTTTATGATCGATCTGCTTCATCTGCATTAGGCAGATCGAAGATTTCATCGAGTTCTTTGCCGTTATCAATACCAAGGACACTTTGGTTATTTCTAAGAGCCCGTGAAACATATTCAACCATTTCTGTATCCAGTTCTATATCCGGATCACTCAGTTGTTTTTCAACCTGGAGATTCCATATTTCCTGAGACTTTTGAGCATCGCCCCCTATGCTTTCGAGTGCCATCAGGCCTGCATAACCATTCACTATAGTAGAAACAGACTGACCAGAATCAATCAGTTCCTGGAAAATCTTTTTTGCATCCTCATATCGACCTTCTCTGATTAGTAACAGTCCCAATCGGATTTGTGCACGAGATTTGTAAAATTCGTCATCCGGAAAGTTTGTAATAACGGCCTTCCATGCATGTTCACTGTTTCCCAACCTGACTGCCAGGAGATACTGAATCATGGCTGATTTTTCTTTTGGTATTATATTTTGATCAGTTGCATTGTCCCCTTGTTGGAGAAAAGGAGCATTCAACGGATCTCCGGGACGATTGATCCATCCAAAGGCGGCAGCCACACTGCCCACACATAGGAAAGCCAACAGAAACGCGGCGAGTTGCCTCTGAATATTTCGATTCCCCTGAAAAGGAAGAAACGATCTCCAGTTGTTTTGCTGACTGTCAGAAACCTGTTCCGGAATTTTTTTTATTTCCTGAATAAGCTCGCTGGCGTTCGCAGGCCGTTTATCGGGATCCTTTTCCATCATACGATGGACTAAATCACAAAGCGCCACTGGTAGATCCGGACGTCGATCTGTTAGTGGAGGAGCCGCCTCATTTAAATGTTTGACGGCAATGGAAAGTGCCGTTTCACCATGAAAGGGGGGCCGCCCCGAAATCAAGTGATAACAGGTTACCCCTAGTGAATAGATATCACTGCGCTGATCAAGTACTCCACCATTGACTTGCTCTGGACTCATATACAAAGGAGTCCCCATCGTCATGCCAACTTGAGTGAGATTGACTCGTTCATCAGACTGAGCAATTTGTGCCAGTCCAAAATCGGCAACCTTGATCTGTTTTTTGGACGTCATCATAATATTCTCGGGTTTGATATCCCGATGAACGACTTCTTTTTCTGCTGCAGCATTTAATGCAGCAGCGATCTGTCGCATGATCCTGATAATCAAAGCATAGTCTGGGGGAGCATAACGCGCAAGATATTCTCTCAGATTAATACCACGCACATATTCTTGAGCAATATAATGCGTTCCTTCAAACTCTCCCGTCATATAAACCTGTACGATATTAGGATGTGTAAGTCCCGCGGCCGCTTTTGCTTCACGTTCAAAACGCTTGAGATGCGTTTCATCGCTTAACAATTCATCATGCATGACCTTGATCGCGGCTTCCCGTTTGAGAGAAACCTGCTCAGCCAGGTAGACAGTCGCCATCCCCCCCTGCCCCAATTTCCTCAAAATTTTGAAGTCACCTAACTGCTTGCCCACCAGATTCACTGCTTGGGTTTCACGAGGTGACGGAGAGGAGTCGCTGGTCTGGTGGACGGTCTGGCCCATGGGATCAGAATCTTCAACACCAGATAATCGTTGAGTACGAGATTCTGCCCCTTTCACCGGGGGTGATGCGGAACTTTCACCAGACGCCCCCGTGTGGACATTGCTCATTTTTTTCTGCGGTTTGTCAGCTGGCATAAGTCGTTATCTGGCAATATAGTAAGTCAATGAATGCCTGAAGGAAAGCTACACACATTCTCTATAATAAAGGTGATACCCTTTCAGGTATAGAGAAAGTTTTTATTTGTCAGAAAAAACTTACCCCCCATTACTGATCTCATCATTTTTTCACTAGTATTTACTACCTATCTGATCTACCAGCCGATTTAGGATTTCGGCTCCCTGTTCCAGAATCGGATTTTCCTGAGCATAAGAAATGCGAAAATGCGAATCATGGTTACTAAACACATTACCGGGAATGATCAAGAGATTGTTTTTGATCGCTTCCATACAGAATTCGGTCCCTGTTCCCCACGGAGCTTTCAGGAACATATAAAATGCTCCTTCAGCGCCTGAAATCTCGTACCGCCCTGATAATCGATCACGCATTAAATCACGTTTTTGGCGATACTCTTCGACTCGCTCAGAAACGTCATAGTCTAGCGCGGCCAGGCCTGCCCATTGAATTGGCTGGGGAGCACAAACGAACGTATATTGCTGTAACTTGATCATCTGCTGCATGATGCTTTGAGGGCCATGCACAAAACCAAGTCGGTGACCTGTCATTGAATGTGATTTACTGAACCCATCAATCACAATCACATTTTCATTAAATCTCGCTGGACTAACAAAAGAATGGTCGTAACAAAAGGAACGATAGATTTCATCGCTCACCAGTGCCACATTTTTTTCCGCAGCCAGCTCTGCCAAATCGCGGGTTTCTGCTTCGGTTGCTACATAACCAGTAGGATTGCTGGGGCTATTAAACAAAATTAATTTTGTACGTTCTGTGATTGCGGCTCGAACTTTCTCTATATCAATCGAGAAATCGGGATAGGTTTCCACAAAAACCAGTTTAGCTCCAACCACTTTCGCCAAATGTGAGTACATCACAAAGTACGGATCGAAGACAATCACTTCATCGCCAGGATTGACGAGTGCGTTTAAAACCAGCATCAGCGCACCGCTGGTACCGCTGGAAATGAAAACCTGACGATCGTCGTGATGATATTCAGCATCCACACGATCCTGGATCTTCTCAATTAAGGGCGCAATCCCCTGAGTCTGGCTGTAGGCATTTTTACCATCTCTCACAGCTTGGCACAAAGCAACCTTAACTGGTTCCGGAGTATCAAAGTGAGGCTGCCCGATGCTGAGATTTATCGGATTCTTCATATTGGCAGCCAGATCAAAAACTTTGCGAATTCCAGATGCATCAATCAGATGCATGCGGTCGGAAATCCATTCTTCAGTCATATCGCTCACATTCTTTTCTTTAAGGACTTTTTTTCAGATCATCAAGCTGAGATCATTTTAGTACATAATGGCTTACTAAGGAAATGAGGAACTGTGCGAGCGGTATTAAGTGATGTATTTAGATAAATAATAAAGCCCGGCATAAATCCGCGCATCGATCAGACAACCTCGCTTTTCCGCTACGTTCAGCCACTCTTCAATATCCACAAAAGGAACGGTATGCACGGTAATGTTTTCTAAATCATCGCCTCCACCTACAGCAACTTTTGTCAGATCCAATGCGAGAAAAAAGTGAACCGTTTCATCTGTCAGTCCAGCCGAAGAAACTGTTAGCCCGAGTGGTATTACTGTCTGTGATTCATAGCCAGTTTCTTCCATGAGTTCACGTAGTGCTGCGGTTTGAAAGGCTTCGGACTCCTGCCCCTCGATATCACCAGCCAGTCCAGCCGGAAATTCAATTACTGGCGCATCCACAGGTGGTCGAAACTGTTCCACAAAAATCACTTGATGATCAGAAGTGAGTGGGAACAAACAAACCACACCTGTTGCA
This sequence comes from Gimesia aquarii, assembly GCF_007748175.1. Lineage (NCBI taxonomy): Bacteria > Pseudomonadati > Planctomycetota > Planctomycetia > Planctomycetales > Planctomycetaceae > Gimesia > Gimesia aquarii. Next base: position 4,630,300 of record NZ_CP037422.1, on the reverse strand, counting down.
TTCGCACGCTGAATGAATTCCCAGCGTCCCCGTTTTATTAATCTTAAGAAGCGCGTCTCAGCAATGATCTGATCGGATTCCTGATCCTTGTCATTCATCTATATTTGTATTCCTTGCCAGTCCCAGCAGTATTTTAGAAACATTGCTCAGTTATGTTTCTTCAGGAGAACTCTCTCATTCACATGATTATTGATTGAACTGAAGATTCAGATCATCAAGAATAGACACTCAGACATGTAAGTCGTTTTCATTTATGATAAAGAGGCGCTAGTTTGATGATGCTCAACTTACCGTTCAGGTTCACCCCCAATTTTAGAAATCTTCTCCGCACCTCTTCCCTGATTCTCATTATAAGCACAGCAGTTTGTCTTTTCTATGGCATCGAACTTGTAGGTGAGACGAAGTCCGCATCCCAGATCAGTAATACATCATTTCCTATCCAGAAAAAGTGGGGTACGATCAGCACTCTACCTCAAGGTCTGAAGCTGGAGATCTCTCAGTTAGAGCAAAAAGAAAAGCTCCTGATTCCGCGAATGAATAATCGCATCAAATCTGTTTATTTTGCTCAGGACGCTGATAAGAAACCACTTGATCTGAAACCTGGCGTAAATGAATGGGAAATCCGCTTGCCTGCAAAAAACAAATTGACATTCCCTACATCGGTGGTTGTTGAATTTAAAGAGCCCCCTTACTTACCGGTAAAGCCCAGAGTGATTCAAGAGAACCAGAAGAAACAAATTATCCTGGATGCAAAAGATGCGATCGTACATGGTGAAATGCTACGATTTGAACCGCAACCGCATAAAAATACAGTTGGCTACTGGGTGAAAGAGAAAGACTGGTGCGAATGGAAACTCAAGTCGAATGCTCCCGGCGTTTTTGATGTCTATATTCTTCAAGGATGTGGTAAGGGACAAGGAGGCAGCAAAGTCGAACTGTCTGTCAATGAAAGCAAACTCAACTTCACCGTGGAAGATACTGGGCATTTTCAAAACTTTAAAGAGCGACATATTGGCAAGCTGACTATCAGTAAAACCGGTGTCTATTCTTTACAGCTAAAACCACAACAAAAAACGAAGAACGCCATTATGGACGTACGTCAAATACGTCTGATTCGTCAATAAACAAGCTTCAACAAGAGAAGATCACGGAATTTTCATCACAGCCTCAGCTTACAGGAACTATTTATGAAACGGCTTGCTATTTTTCTATTATCGCTCGCTTTTATTAACAATACCAATAACGCCGCGGATTCGATTGTTGATACCTCGTCGCCTCTTGAAACAATTGCTACCGATTTTGGATTGGCAGATGGCCCTGCCTGGGATGGAGGTGGAAATCTCTATTTTCCTGATGTCAAAGGAGGAAAGCTATATCGCTACAATCCGAAGTCAGGCAAGGTTCAGGTTTTTCTCAACAATGCCGGGCGTATCAGTGCTACCTACTTCAACCATGGAAAACTGTTCTTGTCAAATAATGGTGCCAGCCAGATCAGTGTGCTAAATGGCAAACAGAAAACACGAATCGCGGGCCAGCCGAGAGATGCCAAGCCTTCACGCAGGCCCAACGATCTCGTGGTCGATCAGCAAGGTGGGATTTATTATACACTCACAGGAGCAGGTGAAGTCGTCTGGATTTCACCCGAAGGTAAGCAACACATCGTTATTAAAAATATTAAAACGCCAAACGGCTTGATTCTTTCTCCCGATGGTAAAACACTTTATGTAGCGGCTTATGTACCTAAAGAAATTTGGGCGTATACAGTAACCAAACCTGGAGTTGTAGAAAACGGTCGCCTCTTTGCCAAAATGGATTCCGGTCCTCAAAAAGGTGCTGATGGAATGACAGTTGATCGCGCAGGTAATGTCTACTGTGCGGGACCTGCTGATATATGGATCTGGAATCCTGAAGGCAAACTTCTGGCAAAGATCCATACACCAACACGTCCCATAAACTGCACATTCGGCGATCAAGATATGCGTTCTTTATACATTACCGGCTTTGGTGGTTTATACCGTCAGCGAATGAATACTTATGGGTGTTTTCCTGAACCGGCTCTGAAAGAAAAAACTAAAAACCCCAAACGCCCCTCGACAGCGATTCCCAAAACAGTTTCTCCTCACCTGAATGTCGTTTACGGTCAAGTAGGACATCGAAAATTATTAGCCGATATTTTTGTCCCGAAATCAGGAAAAGGACCATTTCCTGCTATCATTGTAGTACATGGTGGAGGCTGGCTAAACGGTGACAAAGCAAAATTCCGCGCACTGGCTCTTGCGTTGTGTGAACGTGGATATGTTACCATGGCAGTCGGATATCGACTGGGACATGAAGCCAAATTTCCCGCAGGCATTCAGGATTGCAATGCTGCGGTTCGTTTTTTAAGGGGAGAAGCACAAAAGTACCATGTTGATCCTCAAAAAATTGGTGCCGTGGGTGGCTCAGCGGGAGGACATCTGGTGGGCCTGATGGCAGCAGCACCTCATGTAAAACAGTTGCAAGGTAGCGCAGGTAATCAAGATCAACCTTCAAATCTACAGGCTGCAATCGTTATGGCCGGTCCGATGCAAATGGCTTCTGGCTCGGTAGCTGATCGCTCTCGCAAGAATCCGAAAAAATCAAATTCGAATCAGTGGTTGGGCAAGACGATTGATGAAGCCCCAGAATTGTATCAACTCAGTGATGCGTACTTGCACTTCTCGAAGAAGACACCACCGCTCTTATTCATGGTGGGTGAGTTTGATCAACCAGAACGCAATGCACCTTCTCGTGAGAAACTGAAATCTTTCGGCGTCGATACTGACGTAAAAGTTTATCCGAAAGGAAAACATGGCTGCTGGAACCAATTGCCCTGGTTCAATGACATGGTGACAGATATGGACCAGTTTTTTCAGAATCACCTGAAATAACCGAATACAGTGAGGATGGATGGGGACACTATTTATTTAATGTCCTCATCGTCCTCTTCATCGAACTCATAGTCATCATCTGCGAAGTCAAAATCACCATCTGAGATTTCACCACTGGCTTCGCTGTCACTCATTTCACTATCGCTGAATTCATCGACTTCATCAAACTCATCTCCTGAAGAAAGTTCATCATCGACAAACTCATCTGAAAGTTCTGCGGCTGAATCGCTTATCATTTCCTCTTCATCATCTTGAGCTTCCTCTTCTGGCTGATCCTTCTCTTTCCCTTTTTTCTTTGCAGCACCTTTCGGTCCTAAGACCAGGGCACCGATGGGCATCAGCGCCAGAAAGCCACATAAAAGCAAAGTCAGTCCTGCCACTCCAAGTAAGGCGGTAGACATGGATTCTGCATGATTCAGAAAAGCCATGACCAACAAATAGGCCACATAGGCGCCAGGTATTGCAGCCACCAGCGACATCAATGGAAGTTGTAGTTTCGACACAATCACTTTTCCTGAAAAGGACTTAAGAGCAGTGAATTTATAGCTAAGTCTATTCCGGTAGTGACCGGAAAATAGAGAGGTTGTTCTCTATAGTAAATAGGACTCAGGTGATATTTCAAGCCTGGATTTCAAAATGCCTACTGTAAATAGAGAGTCCAGTTTGACTGCAACTCCTATTTGTTGGTATTGGTAGTGCAGATATATTTCGTTTAACCGGTATAGTCAGACTTTTATAATCGACCTCATCAGCCAGAAACAAAGAGAAAATGAAACCTGAATCCAAGTGGCATCAGTTAAATCAAAAGATCATTCGTTGTACAAGTTGTAATCGACTACTTGCCCACTGCCAAAAGATTGCAGCGGAAAAACGAAAGTCCTTTCAGGACTGGGATTACTGGGGAAAACCTGTCCCTAATTTTGGCGATCCGCAAGCAGAGTTATTAATCGTAGGACTGGCCCCCGCCGCTCATGGTGCCAACAGAACAGGCAGAATGTTTACCGGTGACCAAAGCGGCGACTGGCTCTATCGTGCTTTGCACAAAGCAGGATTTGCCAATCAGCCGGAAGCCCAAAGCTGCTCTGATGGTCTGCGACTACAAAACTGTGCTATTACAGCAACCTGCCACTGCGCACCACCGGCCAATAAACCAAGCCGAGATGAAATCGAAAACTGTCATACATGGATGGAACAAACGGTCGAATTACTACCCGTGAAAGTATTCCTTGCATTGGGTCAGATCGGCTGGAAATCAGTCGTTGATTTCAAAAAACGGCAGGGGAAATTGAATGGAAAGCGTCCTCAATTTTCACATGGAGCGAATTACCAGTTCTCGGATGGTATTTGGCTGGTGGGTAGTTATCACCCCAGTCAGCAAAATACATTCACAGGGCGACTAACCGAACCGATGTTTGATTCCGTTTTTGAGCTGGTTGAATCAAAACTGAAAGAAAAACCGTAAAGAGTCGATATAAAAACAATTGGCAAAATCAGATTGTTTCAATACCTACTACGCGATGAAAATGCAGCTCCACCTCACGATCAATGACACGACGCACTCCTTCCACCAGGCATTCCGGCTCATGTTGAGTCTCGCCAATGCGTTTGATCTCTTTTAACGGAGTCCCCGGCGAGACAGCAAACGCATTTTGGTGAATGATTTGATTACCAGCATCCAGCTCCGGAATTATGAAGTGAATGGTGGCACCAAATGTGAGCATATTATGGCTGAATGCATCCTCATAGGGCTGAAACCCTGGAAACGAAGGTAGTAAACCATGATGCAGATTGATGATTCTCCCGCCAGCAAAGCTCCAGCAGATATTGGGGGGTAGCACACGCATATACCGAGCAAGCAAGACATAATCGACATCGTAGGAATCGAAGAGATTGACCATCTCAGTGTTGTCAGGATTTCCACGTTCGTCACCAATGTTATGAAAATCCAGATTATGTTTTTCAGCCAAAGATTGGCAGCGGTCCCGGTTTCCAATAATCACAACGGGCTGTGCTTGAATCACCCCCTCTTTGATGGCATTCAGTACGGCTTCAGCAGGTTCGCTACGATAAGTCGTGCAAATGGCAATACGAGGCAGCCGATTTTGTTCATCTCGCGCCCAGACACGTAATGTGAGTCCTTTTTGTGTGCCAATCTGCATGATCCGTTCTCTCAAAACGGGAATTGGCTCTACATCAGCCGGCCAGTCCAGCCGCAAAAACATAGCAAACAGCCGTTCTGAGTCATGATCATACATTTGGATTTCGTGAATGTTCGCGCCCACACCGGTCACGTAATGCACGATGGGGTCGGCCAAACCACGATTATCGGGTCCAACTGCTGTAATAGTGACCTGCATATCTTCAAAGACTTTCTCGAGTTATTGATTTTCCACATTTAGTGAACACACATTGTGGCTCTCAATTAAGTTTATAACATTTTAGCAAATCACCGAGATTTAAGTGAAACAGTGCTACAGATTCGAAACGATCTCCAATGAATCATATTCAATGTAGGCCCTTGTAGGAAATCGTAAACATGAAATGTAAAGAAGTGTTTCATTATTCTTACACTTCAAATAGGAATACGGAGCAAAAAAGAAAATGCTTATTGAAGAAATTGGCTGTTAACTTTGAATAGCAAATGTGTTAGAGAAATTCCTCTATATTGCATTCCAAATTATCGATAAAAGCAGATCATCCGGCATGATCTGTGCAATCGATATAACCGGTGGATTTGAAATTCTCAATATAACTGATTTCTTCTCCCCAACTGGAATATGAGTGAACTGGTTCTCATTTCCTTATTGTAGTCTCTCACGATTCATGATTTCTCAGTCTGAATCGAATCGGTATTACTCTCAAATTACGAAGTAAAGGAACTCAAACATGTTAAATCAATTTTGGAATGACGAAGCCGGTTTCGTTATCTCTGCGGAACTAGTCCTGGTACTGACGATCGCTGTGCTGGCCATGATCGTCGGACTCAGTGAAGTTGCTGTTGCTGTTAACACGGAATTAAATGATATCTCAAACGCTATTGGAGCCCTGAATCAAAGCTATGTTTATACAGGCTTTCGTGGAAATGGAGGGAAGTTCAAGAGCTTTTATGCTGGTTCACGATGGGACGATGCCATTGATGATTGCGACCTGAACACCACTTGTGATCTGGTAACAGGAGCGATCTTTGTGACTGGAATAGAGACAGGCTTCTAAACATCTAAAGGGAAGATAGAAACCCTTAGTTTTTAAAATACTTGAGAGGCAGGACTCTGGAAGAGATACATCTCTTCCGGAGTTCATGTTTTAGGTAGAAATTATATTCAATGTAAGTCTTTGTAGGAAATTGTAAACATGAAGTGTAAAAGAAGTGTTTCAATATTCTTACAATATCGAATTCTCGACACTCCATTTCTCCCAGGAGTTAATTAGACTAACGATTGTTAAACTTGAGCAATAAAAGACGTTAGGTAAACTCTTCCACATTTGTGCTTTATAGGGTCTGTAAAGATTAACCCTATGGCATAACCTGTGCGATCATCTCGATCAGCAGACAGGGAATTCTGTGAAATGGGCCCGTGAATCACTGGTTCCTATCCCCAAACGCTATGTGAGTAACCGGTTCTCATATTTCCGTTCGGTCGACTCAAGTTCCCGGTTATTGGATGTATCTGATAAGCCAATTTGGCTTCTCTGAACAGCCAATAGCTGATGCTGAATCTCTATGTGATTTCAAATAGGGATTGCCTCTCGTGATTTATGATCTCTTGATCTGAATCGAATTTATTTACTCTCAAGTTAAAAATTAAGGAACTCACAACATGTTGAATCAACTTTGGAATGACGAAGCTGGTTTCGTAATCTCTGCAGAACTGGTTCTTGTTCTGACTATCGCCGTATTGGCCATGATCGTCGGACTGAGCGAAGTTGCTGTTGCTGTTAACACTGAATTAAACGACATCTCAAACGCCATCGGAGCCTTAAACCAGAGCTATGTTTATACTGGTTTTCTTGGTAACGGAGGAAAGCTCAAAAGTCGATACGCTGGATCACGATTTAATGATGCAGTCGATGACTGTGACGTAAACACAACTTGTGATCTGGTTACCGGTGCTGGTGCTGTTACTGCAGCAGAAGCTCCATAGTTCGAATTATAAGTTAGATCTAAAGGGCTCTGTTCAGGATATTCCTGGACAGAGTCTTTCAACAAAAGGAACAAAATAATGGTGCGGGCCTTTTGGTTTGAAGAAAGTGGATTTGTGATATCAGCAGAGTTAGTCCTGGTGCTAACGATTGCCGTTTTAGCTATGATCGTTGGACTGAGCGAAGTTGCTGTTGCTGTTAACACGGAATTAAATGACATTTCAAATGCCATCGGAGCTTTAAATCAGAGTTTTGTCTATACAGGTTTTACAGGGAGTTCTCAAGGCGTTGATGGAGTCGGCGGTAAACTTAAAAGCGTAATTGTTGGTTCCAGGTTTAACGATGCAGTCGATGACTGCGACCTCAACACCACCTGTGATTTAGTTACCGGCGTCGCAACTGTCACTGTAGCTGAAACTCCGTAATAATCGTCATAATTGGAACCAGACCCAAGGAGAGAACGAACTCCTCTAACTGGTTTCCAGTTATAAAACACACTCAATATTTTGACAGTCTCTTTAACACACTGTTCAAAATCATTGATAAGACAGGTTGCCTAAAAGCAACCAACCACTCTTTCCACGTCTTTGTCACTCACTCAAAGTCATTCTATCTAAATTCTATTGCTGATTACATTTGTATCGATTTCACAGATGTGTTTCTTTTGTAACACACCCTCTGTGGAGTTCTGTAATCAATTCTTCACCAAGATCTGGCACACCGACTGCGACATGAATCGAACGGAGTAAAATAAGTCGATTCAAATTCATTAAGAAGAAATATATAGATCTGAGTTAGCAAATAGAAATCACTCATTGATTCGCAGCGTTGTGACCCGTGTTGAGGCTTCTTCATTTTCATGTGATTTGTCCCCGAAAGAAGAAGAGAAGCCATCTGCATTGTATGAAGGTGAGAGAGCATCCAATGCAAATGATGTTAACTACGTCATTTACTGGGCTTCCATTGCTCCACGGGTCATAACGTGTGCTTACTGGATCATTCAAAGAAACAATACTGCAGTTTGTACCGTGAAATTACCGGCCAGTAATTTCACACACGTGCCTGAATGGAGCTAACGCTCATATTCCGGTTCAGGGATAGATATTACACCCGTAATATTTATTTTTTGTTGTGGATTGTTTTCGCATCTGAATTTTCTTTTTTCAGAGTTATAGAAATCAATCCTCAAGTTAGTCTCTCAATTAATTTTAAAAACCAAGGAACTCACTAGAATGTTAAATCAACTTTGGAATGATGAAGCAGGTTTCGTAATTTCAGCAGAACTAGTTCTTGTTCTGACCATCGCTGTATTGGCTATGATCGTTGGACTGAGCGAAGTTGCTGTTGCTGTTAACACTGAATTAAATGACATCTCAAACGCCATCGGAGCCTTAAACCAGAGCTACGCTTACACTGGATTTGCTGGCACTGGTGGAAAACAAAAGAGCCACTACGCTGGTTCACGATGGAACGATGCCATTGATGATTGTGACCTCAACACAACTTGCGATTTAGTTACAGGTGTTGGAGGAGTGACTGTAGCAGAAACTCCCTAATCATAATTTGGGTTTTTCTTGAATTTGGACAACTCTGTTCAGGAGCTTTCCTGAGCAGAGTCTTTTTTCATAAAAGGAACAAATATTATGATGCGGGCTTTATGGTATGAAGAAAGTGGATTTGTCATTTCTGCGGAATTAGTTCTTGTTTTGACAATTGCCGTTTTGGCAATGATCGTCGGACTCAGCGAAGTGACAGTTTCTGTTAATACAGAATTGAACGATGTCTCAAATGCCATCGGAGCATTGAATCAGAGCTATGCATTCACAGGCTTTTCAGGTAGCAGTTTTTGCGATGGAAAAGCAAAAAGCGTTGTTGCTGGTTCACGATGGAATGATGCCATTGATGACTGCGACCTTAACACCACTTGTGATCTGGTCACAGGTGTTGCCGGTGTGACTGTAGCAGAAACACCCTAATCTATAAATTGGGTGTCAATTAATTTGGATGACTCTGTTCGAGATTTTCTTGAACAGAGTCTTTCACAAACGGAATCAAAAATCATGATACATACTTTATGGTACGAAGAAAGTGGATTTGTCATTTCTGCGGAATTAGTTCTTGTTTTGACGATTGCTGTCTTAGCCATGATCGTCGGACTCAGCGAAGTGACAGTTTCTTTAAATACAGAATTGAACGATGTTTCAAATACCATCGGAGCTTTAAATCAAAGTTACGCGTATACCGGATTCTTAGGAAGTACTTTTGGTATCGATGGTGTGGATGGCAAAGTCAAAAGCATTGTTGCTGGCTCTCGCTTTCATGACGCTGTTGATGACTGTGATCTGAACACGACGTGTGATTTAGTAACCGGTGCTGTTGTTGTAACTACTTCTGAAGCCTTAACTCCATAATTCAAAAAAGATCCGCTCCAAACGTAGCAAACCCTTAAGCTTTACAATATCTCTTTTTACGATCAAAGGGTAAAACACTTTGTTCAGAAACGTGTTCATTTTGCTTTACATTTCGCAAGAGTTGCCTGTAATTGATGCTTTGAACCCATTCAAACACAAATAGTCGTAAATATAATATATTTCTATAGATACAGCCTCTCCTAAATCCTCAATTCTGGTATTTTTCTCATCATGACTGCCCTTTTGGCACATACCCTGCGTGAGTTATTCGCGTTGGTTTTGTTTGAGTGATGTCTCAAAATAAATCGGCTAAAAATGTTTTCTACTCTCTCACGAAAAGAAACACTCTCTCACTCTGCCGAAAGTGAACGTTTCGGCGCCTACTACCATTTAAGGGGACTCAAAAATGTTGCATATCATGCACCGTCTGTACAATGACGAAGCAGGCTTTATCGTTTCTGCTGAACTTGTCTTGGTTTTAACAATTGCTGTATTGGCCATGATCGTTGGTCTAAGCGAAGTGGCTGTCGCCGTCAATACGGAGTTAAACGACGTTTCTAACGCCATTGGCGCTCTCAATCAAACATATGCATTTACTGGATTCTGGGCAGGGAGCCGCGGCAAAACAAAAAGTTATGTACTCGGCAGTGAGTTTGACGATGCTTTTGATGACTGCGATAGAAACACTTCTTGTGACATCGTTTGTGGTGCAGAAGGCCTACCTTCCGAAAACGGAAGATAAAACTCAATCGGTGATGAGAAAGAGATTGTTCTTTTTCGTTTGCCCCTCCTGATGAGGGGACATAAAAAAGAGACAGGTTTCATATGAAACCTGTCTCTTTTAATTACATCGTAAGCAAATTGCTTATCTGTCTCTTGAAATCAGGCAGAAACTTTTGGTTTTGCCGGAACAGTTTTCGGATTTGCTTCAGGCTCTGGTGTTGGAGCGACTGGCTTAGCCGATTCCCGACTTTCAGGAGCGAGATTACAATTGCCGGTTGCACAAGCAGATGTTGGACAAACTGTCGTAGGAACCATGGTGCAAACTTCGTAAGGAACCTTTCGGGCAACACATTTTGAAACGTATCGAGTGCAGTTGACTGCTACCTGTTTAGGTACGCAACGTGCAATACGACGTGTTACAGTAAAAGGAACTTTTCGAGTAACACACTCTGCGACTTTTCTGGTGCACTTCTCAGAAACCATTCTGCAAGTTTGAACAGGAACTTTGCGAACTTTTTCCTCACAAACCCAGTTACAAACCTGATAAGGAACTTTTTGTGCTACGGTTTCAGTCACCCAACGGCAAGTTCGGTAAGGAACCTTTGTGACAACCACTTCAGGAACCATTTTACAAACTTTAACAGGGACTTTGTTCACGATCACTTCAGGAACATACCGCGTCACCTGTACCGGACAGTTCTGACGAACAATCTGAGGAACATACCGTGTACACGGAACCTGACAGGCAACTCTTCGCAGTCTCCAGACCTTACGGCAGTGAGTTCGACCAGGAGTTTGCACCATGCTCATCACAGGCCGTCCACAAGCATCTGTCGACCAACAGGGGCGACACTTGCCAGGCTTGTTAATTTGACGAGTTTCCCAAACTCCTCGTAAACGATGGACCGTTCGGTATGTCGTTACCGGTTTCATGACAGTGTAACAACGTTCTTGATTAACGGTTTCTGTCACAGGACGCATTACCGTCCGTCGGCATTCCTGTTCGATTGTTTCCACAACCGGTCGCATCACCGTACGACGACACTCGCGCTCATGATTTTCCCACACAGGACGCTGGACCTGATAGCTACAATCGCGGTACTTCGTCTCCATGACCGGACGTCGCACTGTGTAACGTTCTTCACGTTCTGATGTTTCAAATACAGGTTTCTGTACCGTGTATTCTTCATCTCGGTAAACGGTTTCGTTTACTATGCGATAACAAGTTTCTTGCTTGTCTTCGTAAACTGTCTCATATTCCGTGCGATAAGCGGTGTACTGTTGAGGCTCTAAAACTCTATCATAAACAGTACGATAGCATGTTTTGCGCTCAACACGACAAGCCGTATAACAGGCAGTGGGTTGGCAAGCTACTGTAGGGCAACAGTTATAACTTGCTGCTCCAAAATACCTGCAAGCTTCAGCGGAATCGTTGACAGCCAACATTGCCACGGTGGCAAATGCCAAGGCCAAAGTTTTACTCATTTTTTCCCCTCCAAAAAAGTTTCGTCACATGATGAAAGCGTGCGTTTTCCGAATTTCCATTTCATACATGACTGTCTGCATTATTGACATGACCAGAAAAAAGATGCAAACCAAAAGCTGACGTCTCATATGGAAAAAACAAAATCGCATCGGATTGTTACATCTAGCACTCAAACATAGATCACATAGTTTTGGCAACTTGAGGAAAAAAGGGGGATATGCCACTTTAGTTGAGAGGTCTTGTCTTGTTTCACTTTATAATCGTTATCACCTGCAAAGTTTCACAAAATCAACATACATGAGACTTAAAGTATTGCGAGATATCAACATGAGTATGTAATACCACACACTGTTTCCTTCATATCTTTTTGACATAGAAACATCTAAATTGTTGGATACATTGGAGTTCAGGTATCAATTGAATATTGCTGCTTCACGTATTCGTAATCTTCGGGTGTATCCAGATCAATCAGTATTTCCGGATGAATACATTCAAACAAATCTGGAACTATTCTTTGATTTTTCCATAGTGCATTAATCCCTTCATCATTTGAGAGTTGAAAAACGTCATCTGAAACAGACCAACGAAAAAAAGCAGGATGGCCTTTTCGATTTTGAAACGTGGGAACCATGACTGACGCCTGATTGTTCTGCCAAGCTTGAGTCAGGTCCTCAATAACAGAATGGCTGAGAACTGGATGGTCTGCAGGAATTAATAACCAACTATCATCCTCAGTCGGATGATAATGAGAGTCGATCCATCTCAATCCAAGTTGCACACTAACTTTCATATCGGGAGGATCGATCTCAGGTTGAATTAGTTGTATGTCTAAGTCAGAAAGATGTGCTTTTAATAAATCATCTCCTTTTCGAGCAATAATTATGATCTTAGCAATAAAAGGAACGTTTAACACCCGAACCAATCGTTGAATGACTGTTTCTTTACCAAGAGGAAGCAGCAGTTTATGCGTTCCCATGCGACGGCTCATTCCAGCGGCAGGAATAATAGCAAACAGTCGTGGCGGTATATTTAAAGTGGCCATTCGGATAAGATGTCCTTAGATAATTGATAAATATCACTCACTGATTGCAGAGTAAAAATCTTCATTTCTATTGATAACTGGTTTCGTTCGTGATTTGAGGTAATTTTGTGCAAATTTTGCTAACCAACGATGATGGCATTCATGCTCCCGGTATCCGCAGCTTACAAAAAGCACTTTCGGCTTTGGGAGAGGTAGAAGTCGTTGCTCCTTTGTCTGAACAAAGTGGAGTGGGTTTAAGCATCACCTATTTACACCCTCTTATGGTACACCAAGAGTACGAAGGAGAGAAGCACTGGGGTTGGGCGGTAGCCGGCAGTCCGGCAGATTGTGTAAAGCTGGGGATTCTGGAATTCTGTACGCGACGTCCAGATCTCATTGTCAGTGGAATTAACTCTGGCTCGAATGTAGGTATCAACGTACTCTATTCTGGTACCGTCGCTGGCGCGATTGAAGGCGCTTTTGCTGGAATCACTTCTATCGCAGTTTCTGCTGCCAGCAGCTTTTCCAATGACGTCAAACCTGATTATGATGAATGTGCCGCGCAGAGCATTCCCATTATTCAAAGGCTACTGAAAGAGGATTACAAATCAGGCCGACTATGGAATGTGAATTTTCCAGAAACCAAAGAAAATTGGCCACGTGGAGTAAAATGGACTTCTCTGGGAGTCAAACGTCACATTGATGTCATGGAAAAACGAATTGATCCACGTGGACGACCTTATTATTGGAGTGGATTAGATCCATCTTCTAATCATCAGTTAGAAGATGGTACTGACATCCAGGAACTTTCAGAGGGATTTGTAACTGTCACCCCTCTCAATTACGATTTAACAGACCATAAGCAATTAGACCAATCTCTGAATGGACAAGCAGGTAGGGATCTTCATCTAGAACATGATCCAGACTACTATAATTGATCCTGTATCAACATTTCGTTCCATACCAAAGTTTGACTTTTCGCTTATTACTTGTGTAGGATAATGGATAGTGCATAAATCTACATTTCGAAAATCCTACCAAATAACTTGCTCGAGATCAGTGACCAGAAACGATCATATCATGCGGTGTGTAAGCACAGTTCTGTTACCTACTGAAGTGAAAGAAATCGAGAAAATGCGTTTAAGAGGTGAAGAATGAAGCAAGATGAATCGCCTCAGAATACGGCTCTTCATTCTCAGTCATCGATCGAGAATTTTTCCAAATTGACAACCAGTGAAGTCTTACAGAGTATCGCTGAGTTTGATCATAAACTTTTGAGAAAATTTCTCTCGAATACCCCTTTAATCATTTGGGCCGTCGATCGAAATGGAGTCGTTACACTCTCTGAGGGTGGTGGTCTTGCAAAGCTCGGTTATGAATCAGGCGAATGGGTAGGAAGATCGATTCTTAAAGAGTTCGCTGAAGATGAGGAATTAATTGCAATATTCAGAAAAACCCTGAATGGTGAACCCAGCCATATTGAAAGACGTACTGGTGACTTGATTCTGGATGTCGAATATACGCCGATCTACGACGATCAGAATGAAGTAGATGGTTTTCTATCCGTAGCAATCGATATCACTGAAAAGATTGCCTCACAGGAAAAGATTCGCCTTTCTGAAGAACGCTTAAGTAAAATTTTTCAGGTAAATCCTGTTGCGATGTGCATTTCAGAAATCGAAACGGGTGTATTTATCGAAGTCAATGATAGCTTTCTATCAGCGCTAGAGTGTAGCCGTGAAGAAGTGCTCAAAAAAAGCGCTTTTGATGTCGGTTTTTGGCCTAGTGAAACACAACGCAAGAAAATGATCGATACGGTGATCAAAGAAGGAAAGGTGAGTGACCTCTATTTCGACTTCATCAATCCCGCTGGTAATCGATTATGTACGGTATTGTCAGCAGTTCTGATTTATTTCCGAGGAGAAACGTTTTTACTTTCCTGCATCAAAGATGTAACCAGAGAACGTGAAGCGCTGAAAGAACTCGAAACTCTGAATGAACACCTCGAAGCCAGAGTCATTGCCAGAACTGCAGAACTCCAAAATGCGCATGCGATTCTGAATGAAGAACATAAAAAAAGAAACCGACTTTACCGAGCACTTCAGCAAACAGAAGCAAAGTGGCGTTCGCTGGTCACCAATGCACCAGATACCATCTTGACTTTAGATAGTGATGGAACAATTCTCTATCTCAACCATACTATTTCGAATATGGGAATCGAAGATATCATTGGTTCTTCTATCTATAAATATATGAATCAAGCAGAAGTCCCGAAAGCAAAAAAATTATTAAAAGAAGTATTTGATACCGGTAAGCCACAGGTAATGGTCACGGAAGGACAAAGTGCCGAAGGAAATAATGCTCTCTATTCCTGTCGGGTGGGAGCGATGGTAAGCGGCGAAGAAACGATTGCCGCAATGGTCATTGCCACAGATATCACTCAACAGAAACAAGCAGAACAAGAGCTAGTTAGGCGTCGTGCAGAACTTGCTCATCTTTCGCGGCTTTCCACAATGGGGGAACTGGCTGCAGAATTATCGCATGAATTAAATCAGCCTTTGGCGGCGATTAATAATTATACCAACGGCTGTATTCGCAGAATTCGTTCGGGAACGACCAGTCTTGAAACGCTGATAGAACCACTTGAAGAGACCTCTCGGCAAGCACAACGTGCCAGTGAAACAATTAAACGTCTGCGTCGCCACGTACAAAAAAGCGAAGTAGAGTATAAACCACTTGATATTAATGTCGTCATTGAAAATTCCATTTCCCTACTCGAACATGAAATCCAGCGAAATTCAACTACTTTACATCTAGAACTGAGCCCGGGACCATTAGAAACAATTGGTGATGCAATCCAAATTGAACAGGTTTTGGTCAATTTGTTACTCAATGCTATTGAAGCCATGTCTGAGATACCCCCAGAAGAAAGAAAGTTACTTATTCAGTCTGATCAAGATAAAGATAATAATTTACAGATTACTGTTACAGATAGTGGTATAGGTTTGAAAAAAGAGGAAGAAAAATCTATTTTTGAAATATTCTATACAACTAAACAAAAAGGACTGGGTGTCGGGTTATCTATTAGCCAAACTATCATTGAGGCCCATGGAGGTACGCTGTCCCCTCGTAGAAATAAGACAGGAACGAGTTTTATCATCACTCTTCCCCTGAAAAATGGAGATACACACGGTGCTAGCTGAAATGACAATCGAAAAAGAAGCAACTGTATTTGTCGTCGATGATGACCCTGCAATTCGAAAATCGTTGCGTTGGCTTATAGAGTCTGTCGGTTTAAAAGTGGAAACACATGAACTGGCAAGTGATTTTTTAGAAAGTTACTCGCCGGACTCACCAGGATGTCTGGTACTCGATGTTAGAATTCCTGGTATGAGCGGTTTGGAACTGCAAGAGAAACTGAGGGATCGAGGCTATGACATTCCCGTAGTCATTGTCTCTGGATATGGTGATGTTCCAATGGCTGTGCGTGCCATGAAAGCCGGAGCCGTCGATTTTCTGGAGAAACCCGTGAGCGATCAAGTCCTTTTGGATTATATTCAAAAAGGAATTGAACGAGATATCAATAATAAAAAGAACCGCTTAGAGAACAAAGAACTGATGGAACGAAAAAAGTCTCTAACACGTCGGGAACTTGAAGTAATGGAACACGTCGTTTCCGGCCAATCCAGTCGTGAAATTGCTGAAATATTGAATGTTAGCTTTAAAACCATTGAGGCGCATCGCGCAAAAATCATGAAAAAAATGAAGGCCAAAAGTGTTCCCAAGCTAATTCAAATGGACTTGCAAATTAAGAGAGATGTTTAACAAGAATTGTTAAGTGACTGATCGCTTTCAGTCTTAGATCTTGTGCGAAAATCAACAAAAAAATGCTAGAATATATCTGTTTTTATAGGTGATTTGGGAACGAATTTGAATACTCATACTGAATTGGAATTAAACGGTGTTTCCATTTGTGACACGTTTGCAGAAGCTTTTACAACCGTGGGAACTCGAGTTATTGTAACTGCAATGACAGAATCCTGGGTCAGAACTGCCGCAGCTGAAGTAAGTGGATATGCGACAAGTGTCATTGCCTGTGATGCAGAAGCGGGAATTGAAAGATTCTTATCTCCCGATGAAAGCCCCGATGGTCGACCGGGTGCGAGTCTGATGTTTTTTGCTTTCAGCCGCTCGGCTTTGGAAAAAGCAGTCGCGAATCGTGTTGGTCAATGCATACTCACCTGCCCCTCAACAGCCTGTTATTCAGGGTATTCAGACTCAAACAAAGAAAAAAACATCGCTTTAGGAAATCAGTTACGTTTTTTTGGCGATGGTTTTCAAGTGTCCAAGAAATGGGATAACCGACGTCTCTGGAGGATTCCAGTCATGGATGGTGAATTCATTTGTGAAGATCAGGTGGGATCATTTAAAGGAGTCGCTGGAGGCAATCTCATCATTTGTGCAACAGATCAAAAAAACGGGCTGCTCGCTACTGAAGCAGCCGTATCAGCGATGCAAAAAGTAGAGCACACAATACTTCCGTTTCCGGGAGGGATTGTCAGAAGTGGCAGCAAAGTGGGATCGCGCTATCCTAAGTTGAAAGCCAGCACCAATGACGCTTATTGTCCTACAATCCGTGCGCAAACGAATTCAGATTTGCCTCTGGGTACAGGCTGTGTGTATGAAATTGTGATTGATGGCGTTTCATTCGATCCGGTTCAGCAGGCGATGAAAGCAGGTTTATACACGATCTGCCAGCAACCTGGTATTCTTCAGGTGACTGCGGGTAACTATGGAGGCAAGCTAGGCAAACACCACTTCCATCTTCGGGACTTAATCGATTAAAGCTATCAAACAGTGATAATGGCTTACTTTTCTTGCCGAAAGCTTTCTGAGATCAACATTTCCTGTTCGAATTGATGACTTCTACTCGAACCAGTCGCCGGACTAGCACTTGCTGCACGATAGACTCCTTTTAGAGGATGTCGGCCAAATACATTTCCTTTGAACTGGCAATAGATGAATCTCCAGGCGCCCATATTCTCAGGTTCTTCCTGAACCCAATAAATGGGAGTCCCTTCAGGATAGGGAGCCAACGCTTTTTCCAACTCTTCACTAGGAACTGGATAGAGTTGTTCCATCCGAACGATTGCTACATCATCGCGCTCTGCTTGCTTGCGATGCTCATTGAGATCATAGTAGATCTTTCCAGCACAAAGTAGGATTCGTTTTACCTGACTAGGATCGATATCCGAAGGATCGGCGATCACTTTGAAAAAAGATCCTGATTTCATCGAGTTGAAACTGGAGACTGCGTCCCGATGCCGAAGTAAACTTTTAGGAGTCATCACAACTAAAGGTTTGCGCCACTTTCGAATGACCTGACGTCGTAATAAATGGAAAAATTGATCGGGTGTGGTGGGAACGGCGATCTGAATATTACTTTCTGCTGCCATCTGTAAGAATCGTTCGTATCGCGCACTGGAATGCTCTGGTCCTTGCCCCTCAAATCCATGAGGCAACAAAAGCACGATTCCGCTATAGCGCTGCCATTTGTCTTCGGCACTCACAATGAATTGATCGATAATCACTTGAGCCGCATTACAGAAATCACCAAACTGTGCTTCCCAGATAATCAGGCCATCGGGGCAATCTAAACTATATCCGTAATCAAAGCCCAACACGCCCGCTTCTGAAAGCGGGCTATTCACAACCTCAAACTTCCCTTGTCCTGCTACTAAATGCTTAAGAGGTGTATATTTTTTACCTGTTTTCACATCATGAATTACCGAGTGACGATGGCTGAAGGTACCTCTCTGGGCATCCTGACCACTCACCCGAATGCGATATCCCTCTGTTAACAACGAAGCAAAAGCTAGCCCCTCTGCTGTTCCCCAATCCAGCTTCCGTTCTCCCGCTGCCATCTCTTTTCTGATATTCAAGAGACGTTGAATTTTCTTATGCGGAGTAAAACCTTCGGGTACCTCAGTCTGCTTTAATAAAAGATTAACGAGATTTTCCTCTGGAACTCCTGTATCAACCTGATCAGCAGGTAGCTCGTCTCCTCCTCGGTAACCGGCCCAGATACCCGCCGGTAGCTCAACAGTATGCGGATAGTTCTCTACTCTGGCAGCAGCCAATTCTGCTTCCAGATGAGAAATACTCTCTTCCCGTAAACGGTCACCATCTTCCTGAGTGACTGATTTGCGTTCCAGCATACGTTGCAGGAAGCTATCTCGAACTGAAGGCCGTTTCGATATAGTGTCATACATTTGCGGTTGTGTGAATGCCGGTTCATCTCCTTCATTATGACCGCGGCGACGATAGCAATACATATCTATGACCACATCACGATGGAACTCTTTTCGAAAATCCATCGCCAGCCTGACAACCTGGGCCACTGCTTCCGGGTCTTCGCCGTTCACGTGAAAAATAGGAATCTGTAGCATTTTTGCTACATCAGTCGCATATGTCGAAGAGCGGCTTTGAACGGGGTCTGTCGTAAAACCAATCTGGTTATTCACAATGACATGAATCGTTCCCCCCGTTCGATACCCTCTTAATTCACTAAGATTCAAACTCTCCTGAACGATGCCTTCACCAGCAAATGCTGCATCGCCGTGAATCAGTAAAACCATTCCCTTGGTACGATCAATGTTTTCCCAACGATCCTGTTTGGCACGCATCCGCCCCATTGCCACTGGATTCACGAACTCCAGATGACTGGGGTTGAAGCAAAGTGTGAGATGGACATTATGGCCTGACTCGGTCATCCAGTCTGAGCTATACCCCAGATGGTATTTGACATCTCCACGCCCGACACTCATTTCTGGATCTGAATCTTCATACTCGCGAAAGATTTCACGAGGCTGCTTTCCCATGATGTTTGTAAGCACATTCAGACGACCTCGGTGGGCCATTCCAAAAACGATTTCATCGACCCCCTGCTCACCAGCTTTCTCGACAGCCAGGTCTAAGAGAGGAATTAAACTTTCGGCTCCTTCAAGAGAGAAGCTTTTCAGACCAACATACTTTTTCTGAATGAACTCCTCAAAAACCACAGAATCCGTTAAGCGACGCAGAATGCGAATCGCTTCAGGACGCTCGAACTTCAGAAAGTTGGCAGTGCTTTCCATTCGGTTTTGCAGCCACTTTCGCACACGTAAGCTGTCGATATGCATAAATTGAGCACCGATCGATCGACAGTACGTATTCCTTAACCATTGGATCATCTCCCGCAAAGTACGTTGCGAAGGCCCCGCAAATGACGACGTAGAAAAGACCCGGTCATAGTCCTTCTCAGAAAAGTCATAAAATTCGGGCATGAGTTCTGCAGGAGTGGCTCGTTGTTTCCCCAGTGGATCCAGCGAAGCCAGAATATGTCCACGCACCCGGTAATTTCGAATCAGCTGGTCGAGACGTTCCTGACGATCCGCAATTTTCATTGTCTGACGTTCGGATCCCTCCCGCTTCTGCTTCCCGGGAGGATTGAACATCGTATGTCTTTTGAACGATGGGCCAAAACTCAATTTTTGACTTCTGGTGACTTTCGCGGGAAACCTGGCAAAATAGTCCTGCCATTCCTGTGAAACGGAAGCTGGTGACTCCAGATAGCTCGTATATAGGGATTCAACAAACGTCAATGACTCTGAGCTTAGTTCATTGATCAACTCTGTCGGTAATTGAGCTTCATGGTGACCATTACCATTGAAATTGGATGAAGCAGAATCTGGTTTATCAAGCATTGTGCCCTCTCCGGGCTGAGAGAAGAACGTGTCTTAAATATCAAAAATTCGCACTTAAAAACAAATGCTTTATTGTGGAAACAAGCCTTGTATGAAACGGACTTACAATATCGTATTATATCTTACATCAGAGTTTTAAAGTGCTCCACTCTAGTTGACTTGCGCTGTCATACAGAAAGTTACCAAACTCGTTTTCGCTTTCCTACTCAATTGATGCTAAACTTTTATTCAAAATCTCAGGAAAAACCAGAATATTAGGTATGATACCCCAGAATCGACTTATGATAAGTCTAAATTTTTGTAAAAGATGAGTGCTTCTGGGGCACAAAAAAACCGTCCCGATGAAAACTGCATCGGGACGGTCAGGAAATAAGTCTTGTTCAACTTACTTTGTCTGAAAACACTAAGTCTGCTGACGTACGACTCGCTTACGAATGTCTGTTTCCAACACTCCGAATGCCTGTTCATGCCTTTGCAATGCCATTGAGAGGGCACTCAGCAATCGTTTCGCAGTATAATGATTCAGAATAATACGCTGACCGACATTGATCTCTGTATTAGCAGGATCAAGAGGTTGTGGATTCAATCCCAAGTCCAGAATCAATTCTTCTGGAGTACTTGAAACACGGCAGAAATTGGCATAGCTGGCAGCGACATCAGTATCATTGACTTTGACCTGTTGCTGCTGTTGGGCTGGAGCTTGAGCCTCCTCTGGAGCGGTTTCCATTGTTTCTTCAGCTGGTTTGTCATCTTTCTTAGCACTCACGCTTCATTTCTCCTCAATGTTACAAAATCTTAAGAGATAATTGGTTCCAGAAATAGGGACCTGAACTGATCTGGAATTGAAGTTGCCTGTTTAAAAAGCAGCCCACAACCCACATAATTAACTCGTCCGTCCTGCTGTGTTCCAAGACTCTTGAAACATAACATCAGCCTGTTCAGTATTCAAGAACAGAAGGCACAGACTTCAAAACTCTTCTAATAGAATCACTCAACTTTGACAAAAATAAGTGTATGTTGACAAAAAACAACTCGACTACCCATCTCCCCTACAACAGCCAATTGATGATTACTCGAGTAAAAAAGAACCCTTATGGTATTCTCAAAAACACATAAGGGCTCATAGATAACGATGATTTAGAAACAGGAGCCTAGAGGATTGGTCCTGACCAGTCAGAGAAGACATCATCAAATCCGGCTTCAACTCGCTCATTCAATCCGAATAGATTTAGTTCTGTCTCATCCGAATCGGAGTCAAGAGCAGTGTTCGTTTCACCACTCCCCACAATTGCTAAGCCATTTTGACGCAGGTCACTGACCAATTCTTCGCTGAAATCTTCGAGAACCGTCAGATCGAGTTCCCCCTGATTCAAACCAGAAACATTAAGATTCAAGTGGTTTGATGCCAGATTGAATTGTGTTAACACAGGGCTGTTCTGACCTGAAAGACCGCTGGAAATTTGGATGGTACCAATTTCCAAGTCAATAAGTGACTCAACACCAGTAATAACGGGAGCAGATTCCTGATTCATGGCAGTGTTTGTTGCCAACAGCTCAGTAGTCGGCAGATTCGCCATCAGAGGAGCATTGACACCAACCTGAATTTCGAAGTTCCCATTAGCCGCCGTTTCATGAGCAGTCTGCAGAATGAGTGTATCCAGCACGGAAGGCAGTTTTCGAACTCCCGGATCCAAGGTCGCATTCATGATGTCGCCTGCATGAACGGTATCATCCAAATGTAAGCCATCATTCGTCAGTGTTGCTTCAAATCCGCTACCGACAAAGCTTAAAGTTCCACCCACACCCACTTCGACATGACTGCCGAATGGTGCATATGTTTGAGTGAACCCGGCGACGTGACCAATTTCGTGTAGTAATACCGTCAGCAAGTCGTAACGGCCGACTGCATCCGAATTACCATCAGCCGTGTGAGCGACTCCCCCCTCCAATTCAGTACCGCCAAAGGCTGTGGTGTTGATATCAGAATACCAGCCTAATCCGGCGGCATCATCATCGAGTGTCACAATCCCGGCAATGGGACGTCCCTCTTCATCGACGGCTGTAATCTGACCTTCACCCAATTGGGTTCCACCTAGGTCGGTAATCACCAGTTGAATATCAAGCGGTTGTTCCAACCCTAGTGCATCCTGCCAGATTTCCAGGGCTTCGTCCATGACTTCATTGATGGAGGAACTGCCTGTAATGTCTGTTGTGTTACCATACCAGCGTTGCAGGAAGTTAGGAGGATAAGCAACCTGTTGATTACCGCCTTTGTACACACCATAGTTCGTTGCAAAGAACGACAAATCTTTAAAGTTTACTGTGCCGCTCTTATCCGCATCAAGAGCCCATACATAAGGAGAGTTCGTATCGAGTACATTATCACCGTAAATTGAAGCCAGGATCATCAAATCACGGAAGTTAATGGCATCATCATCATTCACATCATAGGCAATGGCCCATAAATCTGTTTCTGGACTATCGCCAACAATGATGTCATCTGTTAGGTAAGTATGAAAACCATCAGTGAGCGCAACCTGGACGTTACTCAGTGAAAGTCCAAGATCGTGGGGACCGATGAATTTGTCCTCGAAGTCAATCGTAACATCATCTTGCTCTAATGATTCAAATTTGACGCGCGCCAACAAGGCAGTTCTTTGACTTCCCGCTCCTTCAAACGTTGCAGTGGCATGCAATGAGGTAACAATTCCTGTGGAATCATCAATCAAAGCATTACCATTGTCAGCAAAAGCACTACCAAATTCAATTTCTGTGGCAGTGAAGAATTCCGTATTGTAATTCAAATCAACCAGGGCTTCCGCGATTGCTCTGGCATCCGGAGTTTCCATATAAATTTCGACCCAGAACGAACTCCACTCATCAACCCAGGCATCACTTTTGGGTAAGGCTACAGCATGACCCGTTGAATCGATTTCTGTTTGTTCCTGAACGACAATCAAATCAACGCTGGTTCCTTGATCCTGACCGTTGGTACCATGCAAGGGAGCTGCAGGTGCCTGAACATGAGTCACAGAAGCCCCAACAAGTGAAATCTGGCTGAAATCAATTGACGACGACCTGGAGATAGCATCATCATCAACATTAGGTCCGGGAGTCATTGAAATTGTAAACTCGGCAGGATCGGCGTCTGTTACAATAGAATTCGCTCTAAATAATGCATATCCGAGTCTTGCATAACCTCCATCTTTCGCAATACCTGGGACAAACGTTGCGGCATTAATATTAGAAATAACTCCTGTAACGCCATTAGTACTGGTGACTCCCGAAGTACTGCCAAAGGCGGTCGCTTCTCCTGAAACAAATACTGCCAGAAGTTCCGAAACAGTATTGCCATCCCATTCAAGATCGACCTGAAGGCCTCCGATGCCTGATTCGAGTCCCGACTGTGCAGCCAATGACTGTGCTAATTGATCACTGACCCAGATTTCTACAACATAATTTTCTCCATTAACAAACTCTGTCTGTGTTGTAGGCAGCAAATTCACATTAGCAGCTTCAGGTGATGCTGAAATGTTTTCACCTGCAACAGTACTCGTTGAACCACCTTGAGTTTGAAGCCGAACAGCCAAATCTCCATTATACAACTTGTCTACCATCTCACTGCTTAAGCCTTCCCATGTGCCAGACAGAGTGAAGGCAGCGTCATCTTTGACAATACCATCATTGGATAAAGCAGAATTATAAATCGTAAACACCGTTGAAAAAGTAGTTGTATCAACAATAGTTACAACTCCCAAGTCGTCAGTCGAATCACTGGGAGTCGCTGTTCCGTCAAAATCTAGTGTTCCCAGATCGACATAATCCTTTAGAAAAATAGTAAAATCTAGATCTTGCAGGTTATTAGTAAGCTGTAATTGAGCTGCTCCCGGTATGGGACCGAG
Organism: Gimesia aquarii; assembly: GCF_007748175.1. Lineage (NCBI taxonomy): Bacteria > Pseudomonadati > Planctomycetota > Planctomycetia > Planctomycetales > Planctomycetaceae > Gimesia > Gimesia aquarii. The sequence continues at coordinate 4,605,963 of NZ_CP037422.1, read as the reverse complement.
CGGCGCTTCTGCCCGGAAAAAGACAAAGTCACGACCTGAAGATGCTGTAGATCGAGTCAATAACCGAACTTCAGCCGTTATTTGAGGATCTGGTGTTAACGTGAATGTACTACTAACGTCAGGTGATACCGTATCACTAGAAGTAGCTGTTACGGTGATCTCCACAGGCAGCCGAACCTGGGCATCACTAAAAATGCTATAGTCGATGTGTAATTCATTCCCATTCTCAATTGAGATATTATTCGCCCAGAAATTTGCTGGTAAAGGATCCCCGCCAACCAGAGTTGCTCCAACCTGATAGCTGATAGTATCACCGGCATCAGCATCGTTAAAGAAATTATCCAGGTTAATGACTTCTGACGTGAGACCATCCCGCTCAATATCAGGTAAGCCAGCACCAACCACCATCAGTAATTCATTACTTCCTGTAACAGTCACTGTTACAATCGCCGTGTTGGTTGAACCATTTCCATCATCGATCGTGTAGGTAAATGTATCTTCAGCTGTATCAGTAGGTAGGGTTAAACCATTGAATTGGCCATTCGGATCATACGTTAGGGTCCCATCTACATTAAGTGTGAGTAGTGCTCCAGATGTTAACTGGAACGGAACATTAGTAATTATCGGCGTAGTGGTTATGGATGAATCTGCAATGTGAGTCACAGAAAGAATATCATTCGTATCAGGATCCGTATCAGGACCATTCCCATTGTCGGCTGTTACATCAATATTAATCGTGTTGTTTTTGCTAGTCGTGACAGCGTCATCTTGTGCTGTGACGGGATCGTTCACACCGTTGATCGTGATGGTCACCGTTGCCACGTCCGTACCACTCAAACCATCGTCGATCGTATAAGTGAAGCTGTCCGTGTCCTGCTCACCGTCTGCCAGAGCATTAAACTGGCTCGAGCTCGAAGGATCATAAGTAAACGTACCATTTGCATTCACTGTCAGCGTCGCACCCGATCCCAAGATGATCGGATTATTCACATCACCCGAAACACCATTCACTTCCGTGATCGTGAAACTTGCCCCATTATCCGGATCGCTGTCCACACCACTCCCGTTATCAGCAAACAGATCACCACCGGTACTCGTATCTTCGTCCGTTGTGAACGCATCCGCTTCTGCGACCGGAGGATCGTTCACACCATTAATTGTAATCGTCACCGTGGCCGTATCCGTACCACTCAGCCCATCGTCGATCGTATAAGCGAAGCTGTCCGTGTCCTGCGCACCGGCTGCCAAAGCATTGAACTGGCTCGAGCTCGAAGGATCGTAAGTGAAAGTACCATCAGTATTCACTGTCAACGTCGCACCCGATGCCAGGATGATCGGGCTGTTCACATTACCGGAAACACCATTCACTTCCGTGATCGTGAAACTCGCGCTACTGTCCGGATCGCTGTCCACACCACTCCCGTTATCAGCAAACAGATCACCGCCGGTACTCGTGTCTTCGTCCGTTGTAAACGCATCCGCTTCCGCGACCGGAGGATCGTTCAGACCATTGATCGTGATCGTCACATCCTCGGTTGCCGTACCATCGCTGGAAGTCACAGTGAATGTGTCGGTGACTTGATCCCCGGCATTCAATGCATTCAGATCCGCTGTCCGGGTATAGGTCCAGTTGCCGGCCGCGTCGATCGAGAAGGTACCATGCGTTCCCACTGTCGATGACTGTGTCACAAACACATCTTCCCCATCATCCACGTCCGTTATTGTCAGCGTGCCGCTGTCACCCGCTTCGTCTTCCGTCATGTCGCCCGCATTGTCACCACCGATCGAAGCGTCATCGTTCAGACCATTGATCGTGATCGTCACATCCTCGGTTGCCGTACCATCGCTGGAGGTCACGGTGAACGTGTCGGTGACTTGATCCCCGGCGTTCAACGCATTCAGATCCGCTGTCCGGGTATAGGTCCAGTTGCCGGCCGCGTCGATCGAGAAGGTACCATGCGTTCCCACTGTCGATGACTGTGTCACAAACACATCTTCCCCATCATCCACGTCCGTTATTGTCAGCGTGCCGCTGTCACCCGCTTCGTCTTCCGTCATGTCGCCCGCATTGTCACCACCGATCGAGGCATCATCGTTCAGACCATTGATCGTGATCGTCACATCCTCGGTTGCCGTACCATCGCTGGAGGTCACGGTGAACGTGTCGGTGACTTGATCCCCGGCGTTCAGCGCATTCAGATCCGCTGTCCGGGTATAGGTCCAGTTACCGGCCGCGTCGATCGAGAAGGTACCATGCGTTCCCACTGTCGATGACTGTGTCACAAACACATCTTCCCCATCATCCACGTCCGTTATTGTCAGCGTGCCGCTGTCACCCGCTTCGTCTTCCGTCATGTCGCCCGCATTGTCACCACCGATCGAGGCATCATCGTTCAGACCATTGATCGTTACTGTCACAGTGGCCGTATCGGTCGTAATCAGGCTACCTGTACCATCATCAATCGTATACGTGAAACTGTCTGTATCACTCTGGCCGTCCGCCAAATTGTCAAACGCACCGTTAGGATTATAGGTGAAAGTACCATTTGAATTCAGAGTCAACAATGCTCCCGATGTTAATGTAATCTGATTACCGACACTCGCAGCATTTCCGTTGACTTCCGTAACAGTGAAGGGATCATTTTCGACATCCGAATCAGGCGTTGTGGGGTTCGCGGCAAATACATTGGTGCCACCGTTCAATACCGTGTCTTCGTCTGTCGTAAAAGCATCATCGATGGCGACTGGCGCATCGTTCTGTGGATTTACATCAACGGTAAATAAATTTGAGAGAACAGAGTTACCAGCTAAATCCATTGCCAGAATCACAATGTCAGTAGAGCCAAAGGCATCCTGAATTGAGTTCAAAACTAAATTTCCAGACGAGAAGTCCACGGTGACAATCGGATTCGTGATACTATCGACCTGGAAGCTGAGTGCAGTACCACCATTCTGATTGAAGAAATCGGTCAGAGGTCCCAAATCCAAAGAACCAAAGTCTTCATCTTCATTCTGATTTGTGATCGGTGTTCCCGTAGCAGTGGGATCGGTCACATCCAACTCGAAAGTCACATCGAAGAAGGAATCGACGTTATTGTTGTCATGCTCATCCTGTGCAAAGAAGCTGAGAGTATGCGTGCCGCCCTCCAGAGAATTCCCATTGTTCAGATTGGTCTCTATCCAACTGCGAGTTAGCGTAAACGAGCCACCATTCGCACCACCAGAAATGAGTGAGAAGATATCAACGAAATCGACCAGGGGAGCCCCATCCAGTCCTACTTTAAATTGTGTAATCAAGCTCTCATCAGAGATATTCCCCAAGATGGTTAAATCGTTGGTGATCCCATCGGAATTGGAAACACCAGAATCGATTTGCAAACCAGCAATGATCTGAGGTGGATCCTGATCACCAATCAGTTCGAATTGAACAGCAGGGATATTCCGATTCGCGGTCATCAAAGACAAGTCATCGTTGTCGACATCGCCATCTCTGTCACTATCCAACTCTTCTGAATAGAAGTTCGTACTGGGGTCCAATCCCATTTGCTGCACGATCAAGTGTGCAGTGACACTATTGAAACCAAACAAATGCTGTTGCATGGCCGCTAATGCGTGCTGGTATTCGGTATCTGAGACAGAACCACTACCATCTGAATCACCAGGCAAGAATACATCAATAACAAAACCACCGGTGTCTGAAGTCTGACCAGTAACTTCGATTCGGTATTCACCAGGACCTAAATTTGCCAAGGCAAGTGAGTTCGTCGAACCATTATGATCATTTTCCGCAAGTTCCAGCGGAATAACCGCATTTGTATTAGCATCGAAAATGCGGATCGCTGCCGGATCAAAGACAGAGTTGGCAGCCGCTCTAACTTCAAATCCCAATGTGGGTGAACTACCTGGCCCGACATTCAGAGTCAGTTCCGTTGTGTCATTGGGCTGATTTACTGAACTTTCGAGCGAAGCTAAAATATTGCTGGCGAGTAAAGTTCGATCTTCAAGCCGCTCGACATGGCTTGCATAGCCAATCGGGCGAGAAACCCGAAATGGCAAACGACGGTTTACTTTGCGAGCAGTTTTACGGCCAAACAATCTTTTCAGGCTCTTCATAATGATTTTTACTCGTAACTGAATTGAATAGTGGTCAAATTTTGAATGGTATGATTCGTGAGGGTATTTACTGTCGAAATAGTCACTTAGTTTGACGATTAAACGAATTAAATCTAACAGTAAGCCATGCCTCGTCTAAAAGGTTTTTCTTTTTTGCTTACGCAGATTTCGCTAAAGATTTCAACAATAATCCAGCATGAGAAATATCTTTGCTCATAGGCGACCCAATTGCAATTAATAAAAAGGCAATTTGCGCTGTTTAGACAATGCTGTTCAGATTATAGTGACATCGTGAAGGTCATCACAAAGAGAAGAGTCTTGTTCAGTAAATGAAATAGACCGTAATGTTACTTTAAGTCAACGTGATTGTTTAACTTAAGAAACATGCTCGTCAAGAATACTGTACATTTCATGAAGTATTCAGCTTCCATACCTGGGAATCAAACCTTTAGCAAATCTTATTGAACAATTTAGGTCAAAATCGTTTAGCCGCAGAAGAAGTGCTTTCAATAAAGATTTGATAAAATAGGTAAAATAAAGGCGATCCTGACGTTTAAACCACAAAATGAGTGTTAAGAGATTACTTTACAAATAAATAGCTTCTGTCTCCCTAACCATCCAAACCGAAATAGAAAGAGGAAGAGTCTTTATCCTCATTGTTTAAACCATCACTAAGTCAGGGAAAAAGCAAAACCATATAACTATATACCTTCAAAACACTTAATGCCGATTGAATTTATATAGACTCATTCAATGAGAGCTGAAAGAACAGCTTCCAAGGACGGAATACTACCAGCGATATGCGAATTATAAAGATTCGCAGTTCATTTGCCATTTTATCGCACAAGTTTGGATTACGATGCGAATAAAAAAATACTCACAATGGATTGTGTTTGGCGTCATTATATGTATGCCTGGACTTGTTTTCGGACAGCAAAATCAGCGAGAGAATGCGTTCTCTTATGACTCTGCACTTGAGTTCGAAGAAGATCAAAGCGTATACCAACCTGTGTCATTAGACTATGTTAACACAAGCTGCGACACCACTGATGAAGCTGGAACCTGTTGCGTTGATGAATTATGTTTGCCGGAATGCCAGTGCTGTAATTTCCTTGAACAGTTCCTTATGAGTCGTTCACCAATATACCCTTCGATGAATTCTCAGAGAATCAGAGTCGGTGGCTGGCTCGACCAGGGCTTTACCGGGAACTTTCAGAAACCATCAAACAATTTCAATCTACCAGTCACCTTCAATGATCGCTCTAACGAATATCAGATGAACCAGCTTTATCTGTTCATGGAACGTGAAGTTGATTTTGGAGGCGATGAACTGGATTGGGGCTTCCGCGCCGACTTACTCTATGGTACCGACTATTTCTTTACCACTGCAATTGGGCTTGAAACAAACACTGATGGTTCGGCTCACTGGAACAGCTCGGATGGACCACGACGTAGCGGTGGCAACACATTTGCCATGTATGGTGTCGCATTACCCCAATTGTATGCAGAACTTTATATTCCCTGGCTTTCTGGTGTGAGCGTCAAAGCAGGGCACTTTTATACTCCCATTGGATATGAAAAAGTAACCGCACCAGACAACTTCTTTTATTCACACTCTTATTCCATGCAATATGGAGAGCCATTCACCCACACAGGTATTCTGTCGACATTCCAGGTGAGCGATCAGCTCCAATTGTTAGCTGGTATTGCTCGAGGCTGGGATGCCTGGGAAGATCCCAATGATGATGCAGAATTACTAGCGGGGATTGGCTGGGTCAGCAGTGATCAAGCAACAAATGTAAATCTTGCATTATCTTCTGGAGACCAAGACACAAATGTCGACGCCAGTGCGAACCGCACTATCATTAGCTTTGTTTTGTCTCATCAATTCAATGACTGCCTGACCTATGTGTTTCAGAGTGACTTCGGAATCCAGGACAACGGAGCGATCAATAATCAATTTCAAGTGGTCCCTGCGAAATGGTATTCAATCAATCAATATCTGTACTATGATGTATCTGATACTTTGGCATGGGGAGCCCGCTTTGAATGGTTCCGGGATCAGGATTTCTCTCGTGTTGTTCAGTTATCTCCCCCGTTTGCTTCAGGTGGCAACTACTTTGAATTAACAGTAGGAGCCAACTGGAAGCCTCATCCGTGTGTCACAGTTCGACCAGAACTACGATTTGACTGGTCTGATACGAGTTCTCCCTTACTGAACGTCCAAGGTCCCTACCGTAACTTCCAGGCCGACTATCAGGTATTACTTGGTGGCGATGTAATCATTCGGTTCTAATTGAGGTGTGAATTGGAAACCTCTTAAACCAGGGCTAATGATCCGCTTCGTAATAAGGCTCTACATGCACAACCACTTCTCTCACATTCGGCCAATCGAGTTGAATCTGGTGGCGAACTCGTTGCGCTATTAAATGGGCCTGGGCAACCGTTTCGTTAGGATTGACTTCGATATCGATATCTACGTGCGCATCAGGGCCGGCTGTCTGAATTCTCACCTTTTCCACATCCAGAACACCTTCCACTTTTAATGTAGATAACTTTACCTGATCGAAATAATTTTGATGAGGAATCTTATCTGTCAGTTCATTAAGATTTTCTCTGGCAGCAATCCATCCCAAATAAATCATAATGATTGCAAGAATCATTGCAGTGATATGATCAATCAAGTGGCCGTACTCAGAAATTTGGCTGGCAATGAGTAAACCGAAGGCAGCCACCAGACTCGTAATTGCATCGACACGATAGTGATAGGCTTCCGCTATCATCGCTGAGCTTTTTTCCTGTTTCGCCATTTTCAAGACAATACGGCAAGTCATCTCCAGCAAAATCGTAGCGAACAAGGGAATCATCCAACTGACCCAGCCTATTATCTCTGATTGGGCATGACTGATCGCAGCGAACAGTTGATAGGCAAAAGTGCCTGCCCCCACCACAAGAATCAGTAAGCCTAATTGAAAGCCTGCCAGGGGTTCATAACGACCATGACCAAAAGGATGATCATCATCAGGTGGGCGTTCTGCTAAACGAATTGCGAATAAAATGGCGAATGATGTTAAAACATCCGCACTACTCGCCAGTGCATCTACGAGTAGAACAGAATGACCCAGAAACCAAAGCCCGATTAACTCCATGATAATGACAAACAAACGAACAGAAATCCCCATCCAGGAAACTTTGATGAGTCGGGCTGTTCTCCTTCGACGGAGACGAGAAACATCTTGTGATAGTTCTAAGCGTTCGGGGAACACGTCCAACATAGGGGTTTGAGTGGTAGAGCTGGAATGATCTGGGGAATCAGAAGCAACCATTAAAATAGTATCACATCAAAGTGAATTCTGGTATATGCAGAAAAAAACATGTCAAATGATTTCCTTTGCTGGCCCGGCTTGACCTATCTTGATTCGACCAAGAAGAATTGACAAGTGAGAAATGGTGAGTATGAAATAAACTCTGATGTTTTCTCGTTTCAGCCTGTAACCGATTCTACATTTTGAATTAGTCTGGCAGGATCAAAATATCAGGTAAAGCAATTTGATGTTCTTTCACCATAATTTTTGCAGTCGGCCATTGCTCCATCGGCGTAATCAGGATGGTATTATCCTCTTCAACAAGAATCGTATCCCCGGTCATCGCCGGGCCTACTGAAGGGTGCCAGAACGCAGCCGTGCCTGTTTTCAATTTAAACTCACTATTAAGGAGAATTGATGTTTCCGCAGGCAGATATCCAATAATATCTGCCTGATCGGCGTGCTGCCATTCATCGGGACAGTCATATTTTTCATAGATTCGCTTTACACGTTTCCAAGTATCAAATAAAGCCCAATCGGGTTTGGAAAAATACATGCCGGTCGCTTGCATTAATAACGCCAGATGATGCGACTTAATAAAGCTGGATGGAGGTTTCCCCAATGCAACAGTTCTTGTCGCGGCGGCATGTAAGCCATTTAGCGAACCTACGGCAGAGATAATACAATATCGTTCCAATCGATCTTCACCAAAGCCCCAATGACGATAACGAATGCATTGGCCATCAGCCATGACCTGCAAGCGTTTGGGAGTGACACCACGTTTTAGTAGTCGATGAGAGAGCGAGCCGGCGATTTCCTGTTCTGTAGCACCGCGTTCCACACTTCTCGCAGTAGCCTCCACTGCATGTGCAACCAGTTTTCCTACTTCCCGAATGTGCTCGCCTTCCAGCTCAGTAAATGGAAACCGCAGGGATTTTAATTGCTCAGAAATATTCAGAGTCTGATCAACCCCCGTATCGCTGGCTACTTTTCTTCCCTTACAAAGATCATTTATTAGTTTCGATAATGGCTCATACCATGGTCTGGATTTTACCTGGAAGCCCAAGCCGGGAATTGCGCGATCAAAAATTTGATCGGCATCCACATTATTGCAGGCGACTAGCCTTGCATCTGTGGTAACAAATACCGCTGCGATACTTTCTACTGAACCGGGACGCGTGAGATCTGCCCCTCCTGTAAACCAGGCAATATTATCAGGAGCTTGCAAAAGCAACGCATCAAGCTGGTTCTTCTCGAGAAGTTCGACAACTTGTTGCTGCTTCTGGTCTACGTCGAGTGCACGTCGAGGGTCTGTCGTAGGTATTTCTCCTGAAGAGATAGGGGCATGAGCATTTACTGCCACGATAGTCATAAAAAACTCCAGACTGGATAAATTACAGACTATTTATCAAATACACGCAACAGACCCTTTAAGACACGTATGTTTGAATGTTGATCTCTTTAAATGAGTTTTGTATTGAACATTGTTTAAGTCAAGTCTTTCTCGAGTTTATAACTCAAGAATCTTAAGTTTCGCATCAATTATTGTTATGAATCAAATGTAAACCAGATTTCATCGATAAAAGAACCGGACGATTCGAGAAATGAATCAAACAATCACGAAAAGTGAACTGGAGAGGTGCAGCCAGATAAGGCAATAAAAAAGGCGAAAAAAAGCATCCTGCATCGCACTCCATTCCTGATATCATTAATAATATCAGAATCAGAGAGAAATCAAGGGGAATTTATGGGAACCAAAGCAAGCATAGCCACTTTTTTTACAGCGATTTGACAATGCTTGAGCAAATGAGCAGTTCGCTTAACGCAGCAGCCGGCGGATATCCAAAGGACGATTTGATACTTTTTGAATGACGGCTTGCACTTTCGATTCCTGCTCTTCCAAATGAGCGATGATTTCAGAATATTGTCCATTGAGTTTTTGGATCAGTTTCTCTCGTTCCTGACTTGCTAAGTGCTCAATTCTCAATGCCTTTTCTTGCTTTTGCCGATTGAATTCGACTTCTAACGCCATATTCAAACCTTCGGCGATTTTCTGCCCTAACTCAGATTCAATTTTCAATTCTGGACTTTCATAAGAACCAGAATAATTCAACGTAGCGGAAATAGAATCGATGGAATCTAAAGAATGTTCCAGGATGTTCCCCATTGCGTGATGATCGTTTTTCGGGCTGGAAAGCTGAAAACGAACCGGCGTCTGTTTAAATTCCAAACGACATTGGAAATCCTCTTCTCTAAATGAAATGTGGGTTTTACATTCTGTCTGATCCGCAATCAAAAAAAGTGAAAGCATTTCTGAATTTTCGAGAGTGATTTTTTTCTGATGTGGAAGTTTGAATAACACAACAAATTCGTGCGTGGGTGATTCTTGATAAAAATTAAGGTCTCCTGCCATTTTGATATAGGCTTCGGCCTCGACCTGTGCCTGGATTGTGATTGGTTCTTGATACAGTTTGGGAGAGCAGGAAAGACCTTTGACCATTCCAACAAATGGATATTTCTGTTGATTCACTCGCGCGGCACCTGTTAGTCGAATTTTTTTAAACAGAACTTGCGGTAAACTGGTATCACGACGAAAATCAATCCATTCTCCCTGAGAGCGATCTGGTTCCTGTTCATCCTGTAGAGTTCTGACAGTTTGGAGAATCATATTTGACCAACCCGATACTTGATTTAGTTGTCGGGATAATTCTTCACCGAGCAATGCATGTAAGATCTTGTGTGGATCGGGTGAAATAGATTCCAACATCTGATCAAGGTTTGTCAGATCTTGCTCTTTCGCATCTTCAATGCGTTTGTAATCCTGCTGTGCAATTTGAGGAAGCAATTTCAACTCGTTGCGAATTTGTTTGCCTTCCTTGATAAGTCGATCCACACGCTCGGCTGATTGGGCATAGGTCTTGATTTTATTCAACGTCTTGCCACTTGCCGTTTTTACTTTATTTTGTACCGAATCCGCTTCCAGCTTAATCTGTTGAAGCCGGGTTTCGTATTGGGCAAAACGTTGTTTCCACTCTTGTTGAACGATTCTGGAAACACATACTGTTTCCAGGCGATTGGGATCCAATTGTTCGGTGACTGAACTCATCAGACTACTCAACCAGGATTCCCCTAGTTCTTTTGACGTTTTACGAAACGGATTAGTGTCAAAATGGAATCTGGTTCCCGACTGGTCTGATGTCGTCTCTGAGAGTTTTCCTGATGTGGTTCGAGGAGTATCAAACTCCATACCGGAAACTGTCACCTCTTCGACAATCAGATTTCGATGCATAAGTGGTTTGCTGGCAAGTTTCATTTCGACCCGACCGAATCGAACAAGGTTGCGTTGTTCGTTAGAATGACTGGCGATCAAAACAGGCCCGGTTTTGATGGAAGGAGGAAAGAAACCTGTTTGTAAACTGGAAACATCCACTTTCGTACCAGTTACCTTTTGCCCCAAACTGACCAGACTACTTCGTATAAGAGGATCGAATGCAAAAGCAAAAAAGAACCAGATTATGGCAGCAATTGTGAAACGAGGTAGTAAGTAATTCCATCTCATGCGACTTCCCCCGTAATCGCACTGATTTCAGTGCCCCAGAGAATTTGAACGATTCGATATTTCTTTAATTTCTGAGAAACCAAGGGGGTATACTTTTCAAACTGTGGCTTCGAAATCCGATAAGTGGGATAGAACAAGAAAAGTCCCAGAAGCAGACTGCCCATTACGATGGTATTATTGAAGTCTGTCCAAGGCATCAGAGGGACTTCATAAATTGAGTACCAAAAATCCTGTAATGGTGCAGCCAGGAGAACACTGCGTCCAATCAGATGACTCAGTGGATCGAGTACTAATGCCAGCCAGGAAAAAAGAACTGTTGATAATGACGCAGAGCAGAGATTGACTTTTGATCCAGCCAGGATGAAGAGCAAAATAACTGCAGTCAAATTCTCTTTGGGGACAAGTCCAATCACCATCCCCATACTGAAACCGAGTGCCAATTGACGGGGAGAAGACGCACCGCTGAGCGCACTAGCGAGAAAACGCAAAGGTCGAAGCCAATAGGACATTTTGGGGGATACTCCGTACTATTGATGGAGTTAGGGAATCTAAAAATAGTTCTACCTGACTAGAAAGTCAGGCAGAACTCCCCCCGAATAGTTTTGTTATCGGTCAGAATAACTCACGTCTTAATCGTTATAATCAGAAAATCTTAACATTTAAAAAGAGCTTGTGAGAAATTAGGGGACACAGCTAACTGAGACATAATTAAGAAATCGAAGTATTAAAAGATCCAATTGAGTCACAGTCGGTATTACTTTTCCAACCAGAAGATGACCGAAGTCCAACCGAGCCAGACGGCAAAGAGTCCAACGACTACATTTCCGAAGATATTGAGAAAGGCAAGATTTACTTCGGAATTTCTTAACAGGCTCACTGTGTGATAACCAAAGGTTGAGAATGTGGTCAATGAACCCAGGAATCCTGAAATCAAGAATAAACTGACATGTTCTTGCATACGAATCGAGGGGGGAACCTGCTGTTTATGAAGGATGAGAGCCATCAAAATTCCAATCACAAAACAGCCTGCTAAATTGACAACGAGTGTTCCTACAGGAAAACTACCGGGAAATTTCTTTGCCATAAATTCCGTAATGCTATATCGCGCGACGGCTCCGACGAATCCACCTAATCCGACAGCCAGCAATTGTGACACAAATCGTTCCTTTTCTCAGTCAACCCTCTGGAGAGAAGACACTAGTTATTTAGAAGAAATTTTCCAAAGGTGTTTATCACTGCGGATAAATAGCGAGTTATTGGCAATTGCTGGTGTAGCCAAAATCGTTTCTTTCAAATCAATGTCTCCCGTGACTTCTCCTTTGTCTGTACCCAATTGTACCACTTGCAACAATCCTTTCTCATTGACCAGATAAAGATGGTTTGCAGCGGCAATCGGTGTTGCACTAAAGGGGCCTTTCAAACGCAATCGCCAAACCAAATCGCCTGTTTTTGGATTGGCACAGTTTAATACACCTGCCCGATTCACAGTAAATACATTATTTTGATAAACAAGAGGACTGGCAGTGCCGGGAGAGAGTTTTTGTTCCTTCCAAAGCACTTTAGGGGGATCACTACTGGAACCGGGGCTTAATGCTGTCAAACCATTAGAGGGAACATACAGAATGTTATCCCCCACAGTGGTAGAAGGAATCCGACCAGCACCTTGTTCATACTGCCAGGCAGTTTCGCCTGTTTCAGGATAAATCGCATCGACACCCTCACTTGACTGGAGTAATACAACAGGCTCAGCATCTGGAGATGATTGCAGAATCGCCGGTGAAGTCCAATTCGCAACACGCGGACGATTGATTTTCCAACGCGCTATTCCCGTCTTCACGTCGAGTCCAGTGGTAAATGAATCATCATCATTTTCAACAGGTACAATCAAGGTTTCGCCGACAACAATGGGAGAAGAAGCCATGCCGAGACTATTACTGGCATTGGGATAATCATGTGACAGTCCACGTATCCAGAGTAAATTCCCATCCAAGTCGAGGCACACCACATCGTTACTGGAAAAGGTAGCAAAGACGCGTTTTCCATCGCTGGCGGGAGTTGGAGTGGCCACGGACATTTTCTTATGACACTGCGTGCGACCGGTTGCCCAAAACTGACGTTCCCAAAGGCGTTTTCCTGAATTGGCATCAAAACAAAGAACATGCAGTTGATCCTGTTTGAAACCCGTTGTGCTGGTAATAAAAACTTTATCACCCACCACGATAGGGCCAGAGGCTCCCCGCCCTTCCAGTTCAGCAGTCCAGGCAATGTTTTCCTGATCTACTTTAGCAGGAGGCGTTTCTGAGATAGCGACATTATTTGTTAAAGGCCCCCGGAACTGAGGCCAATCAGCCCCGCAACTCAAACAAACTGCAATCAAGGGTATCAGAAATTTGGTGGATTCGTATTTCATCAGTTCATCCTCTTCAGGAAAGAAGCGTATAAATCATAATTATAATGGCATATCGAATGTCAGGGACTCAGTTGCGTCGTTGTTTCTGCTTTTTGTGAAAGCACCCCTATTCCAGAAGGATGCGCGATGCGAAGTTGAAACTGATAGCGTTGAGCCCAGCTATCAGTTTGCTCGTTCTGACAGAGTTTGAGCAAAATCACATTTTTACCAGGTTTGAATTTCACAGGTACACTGTACTGGTCTACAACCATCCCGCGATGATATTCGTTCCGTGCAAACAGCAGTTTTCCATTCACCCAGATTTTCCAGGCATTGGGAGTTCCCAACCGAATTTCCAAAGATTGTTCCTGTGGGCTATAGAAGTCAGCCACACAGTACATGACGGCTCCTTTATAGGGAGAAATCGACTTTGCGATGTCAAAAATCCCATAATCATCTTTAGTGTTCACCGATTTCCATTTTACTTTTCCTTCTTTTCCTTCCAAAGTTGAAGAGAAATCAATTTTATCTTCTGGAGAATAGACTGTGTCATAGCCTTTTTTATCACGATTATCGAAAGGTCCTACAATCATCCAGTCAGTTAGAAATCCAAAATGCTTTTGTAGATCGATTTTGTCACCCAGACCTCTTAAGGGTTTGACAATCACTTTGACCTGATCGGAATCAGTTGCGCCGGAGAGAGCCTGTTGATACACTTTCTTTGCCTGGTCTTTTTTACCGGCCTTTTCTAGACTTTTTGCTTCATCAATCAATCGCTGCACGGCATCGCGTCGTAGAGTGACACTGGCATCATTTAACATACCAGGAATGATTCGGTCCGCAGCCTGTGGATCAACTTTGATGAGAGTTTCGTATGCCAAACGTCTGGCACGAGGGTTCTGTGATTTATCCTGAATAAATTTTTCCAATTTTTGCGTGGGAAGTGTTTTCTGTTTGATGGCATTTGCAGCAATCGCCTCGAAAGCACCACGCAACCAATTGACTGCGATGGGATTTGCATCTTTAAAACTGGAAAGTATAGGTATCAGGGCCGACGCATTTGATTTTGAAAGCTTTTGAACCGCTTGTGAGGCAGTGAGATTTCCTTGGCCTTCTTTTTGAACCTGCTTGATTTGCACAATTTGTTGTTCAACGTCATCAGCCCAGACTGTCATCAGAGAACTGAAAAGGAATATGAGGCAGAATAAAAAACTGCTTCGCTTCATCGGAGTCTCCTGAGATTGATCGCGGTAATAGTACTGACCCGCCAATTGTTTGAGGATCTTTTAATTCATTGAAGGAGCGTAAGATGATATTGTATCAACTTCATTCCCACATCGACAAGTATGACAGTTTGGTTTCGGTAGATTCAAGTCAGTAAGGTAAGAATGGGACTTTGTTTAATTAAAATTAACATTCACCATTCACTCCATCATTGGCAGTTTCTATGATGATAGCTAGATACAATTTGAGACAAAGACAGGAATTGCCGCTTTTGGGTATTTGGATTTAGCATATGTCGACAGCGCTGAAAAATACGATTAATCAATTACTTCAGGGAGAAAACCTAGGACAATCTGCTACTTACGACGCAGTCTCCTCCATTATGCGCGGCGAATGCAGTGAAATACAAATTGCTGCATTTTTGACTGCGCTCCGCATGAAGGGTGAAGTTTCGGAAGAATTAGTTGGTGCAGCACAAGCCATGCATGAACGGGCATTTGCAATACCAACACACTGCTCCGGGCTCCTGGATACCTGTGGAACTGGCGGAGACCAGCTTCATACATTCAATATTAGTACGGCCGTTGCACTGGTTGCGGCGGCGGCGGGGATTCCTGTCGCAAAACATGGAAACCGAAGTGTTTCCAGTTCCAGCGGTTCGTCAGATGTACTTGAAGCATTAGGGGTCCGCTTAGACTTAACACCTGAAGAAATTGGAAAGTGCCTGGAAGAGACTGGGATTGGATTCTGTTTTGCACCACTTCTACATTCTGCTATGAAATACGTAGCCCCTGTTCGGCGTGAACTGGGAATTCGTACGATCTTTAATTACCTAGGTCCTTTAACCAATCCAGCAAATGCAGAATATCAATTATTGGGTGCAAATTCTGTACAGGCCTCAGAAAAAATTGCTCAAGCATTACTGAAATTAGGCCGAAAACATGCACTGGTTGTCTGTGGTAATGGAGAACTTGATGAGATTAGTCTCTGGGGAAAAACATTGATTCATGAAGTAACTGGTTCCGACTTGCGATCCTATGAATGGTCTGCAGCTGATTTTGGACTACCAGAATGTGACGTAAGTCAGTTGTTTGTCGAATCCTCAGAACAAAGCGCGCAAGTGATTCTTGACATCTTTAATGGTGAACAGGGGCCAGCGCGAGATATGGTTGTGGCAAATGCCTCAGCTGCCTTAATGGCAGCGGAAAAGACCTCAAATCTGCATGACGCTGTTCAAAATGTCTCAAGACTGATCGATGAAGGACAAGTATTGAAAAAACTCAAACATCTCATCGAATTTACCAGTAATATTAATAGGGATTAAAACGTCAAAAGTAACAGAGAAACAAAAATGCGACTGTCTTGAATCGTGTTGACTTGCCGAATCTGGTGATCCTCTTATAATTCTTCAAAGCTCGAATCATTAGCAAAGAGTAATTATCAGTAGCAAGTAACAACACTTTTGGGTTGATTGCTTTCTTTAAGAAATAAAGGTCTTGTCATGAATGCTGAAGCACAAAGAAAGCTGATTTTCACACCAGAAGAGGCCAGTCTTCGGTTACCACTCGTGCAAGCGATTGTCAAAGACATCGTTGAGCTCTTTCAAAATCTGAATGATAGACAAGAACGAATCGCAGAAATCAAGCGGCTACCGGGTGCTTCCGCTCGCGATGAAGAATCAGCCTATAGTGAGGAACTCATCCAGGCTGAATTGGACATCGAAAATGATTTGGAACAACTCAAAGGATACGTTTCCGAACTCGTCGATTTGGGAGTAGAGTTAGAAGATCCTGGAATGGGTGTCGTCAATTTTCCGGCTTTACGTGAAGGTAAAGAAATCAGCCTCTGCTGGAAATATGGTGAAGAAGAGATCGCCTACTGGCATCATTTGGACGAAGGATTTTCTGATCGGCAATTGCTGTTTGAAGAATCTTTAAAACGCGATTCCGAAGAGAACAATGATGATCCTATCGTTTGATCGATAGCTCTTTTCCACATGGTATGAAATCCGTTTCTTCTTACCTTGATGTGACATCACTCTTCCAGGTTTGATAAGCACTCTTTAATTTCGCAACAATCTCCGGGTGTTTCGCAGACAGATCTTTTGTTTCCCCCAAATCTTGTTCCAGATCAAACAACATAAAATTCCGGCCAGGCTTCGTGCGTAGCAGTTTATATTTACCATCTCGGACCGCGCTAAAGTTCCGATATTCAAAAAAGAACCTTCGTGGTTCTGCTGATTCCGGTGATTCGAGAACTGGCAGAATGTTCTCGCCATCCAGTGTCCGATCCTCTGGAACTTTTCCTCCTGCCAATGAAATTAATGTTGGAAGAATATCAAGGCTGATGATTTGACTGGAGTTCACTGTTCCTGCTTTGATGTGTCCGGGATATCGTACTATTGCCGGAACTCGAATTCCCCCTTCCCATAATGTAACACCACCATCGCGCAACGGTTTGTTGCTGGCCACTTCCAATCCTCGTTCCTTCAGCATGAACGCACCGTTATCCGAATACCAGATGACAATTGTATTCTTACTGAGTCCACTCTCTTCCAATTGCTGCAAAACACGACCAATGGCACTGTCTAGCGCCGTCACAACGGCACGATATCGTTCTTGAGGTTTTTTGGTTTGAGGAGAATAGCCATGGGCTTTAAAAGCAGTAGCTGGAGCTTGCCACTCATTAGGTTGTCCCGGTTGTTTATTACGTTTTCCAGGAAAATGAGGTGCATTGAATGGTAAATAGATAAAAAACGGTTGTTGCTTGTTCACGGCTATGAATTTGCAGGCTTCGTCGGCAAACAGGTCTGTGGAATAGCCTTCAACAAACACTTCTTTCAATCCGCGCCATAAGTCGTGCCTCCCGGCATAAAAATGATGATAATAGTCAATGTTTCCTGCTGCAAATCCGAAAAACTCGTCAAAGCCGCGTTCTGTCGGACGGCTTCCAGGTGAAAATCCCACATTCCATTTTCCGAAACAGGCAGTGCGATACCCCTGTTGTTTAAGATACTGAGGAATCAGTAACTCACTTTTCCGTAAGCCATCCCCGTAATTTTCGTCCTTACTTAACTGATGATTCAAACCGATCCTTTGTGGATAGCGACCTGTTAACAGTGTCGCTCTTGAAACAGTACAGGTCGGGGACGCAGTGTAAAAATCGGTCAGTCGAGCTCCCTGTTGGGCTAGTCGATCAAGTTGAGGAGTTTTCATAATCTGATTGCCATAGCAGCCCAGATCACCGTAACCCAGATTGTCTGCCGTCATCAGCAAAATGTTCGGACGCTGTCGCGTTTGCTTCTCGGTTGCTGAAGCCTGCCTGATGGAGCTAAGGCAAAGCAAACATACTAAAATGAAATATAAAACTGGTCGATGATTCATAGAAGATTCTCTCAAGATTTTAAACAAAGAAGAAAAACTCAGTGGGATCAATGGTATGGGCAACTATGCCATTCACGACATTTTTTTTGAGAGTTGTTGCATCAAATACAAATACTCCAGTGCGCTCAGCATTGCTTCCTGCTTCTGGTTGGCCGTTCCCTTGTGTCCGCCTTCAATGTTTTCATAATAATAAAAATCATGTCCCATTTGTTCCATTCTGGCGGCCATCTTTCGGGCGTGTCCTGGATGAACACGATCATCCTTAGTCGAAGTAAAGAAATAGACTTTGGGATAGGCTTGCTCTTTTTTCAAATTCTGTAATGGAGAATACTGTTTAATATACTCCCATTGCTCAGGGATATCGGGGTTACCGTATTCTGCCATCCAACTCGCTCCGGCAAGCAGTTTATTGAAGCGTTTCATATCGAGTAAGGGAACTCCACATACAATGGCATTGAATAGCTCAGGGCGTTGTGTGAATGCCACTCCCATTAGCAATCCACCATTGCTGCGGCCCATCGCCCCATAATGTTGTGGTGAACTAAAACCGCGACTTTGAACCGCTTCGGCAACCGCAAAGAAATCGTCATAAGCTCGCTGGCGATTTTCTAATAAGGCGGCATCATGCCAACGTGGCCCATACTCACCTCCACCACGAATATTGGCAAGCACATATGCGCCTCCTTTTTCCAGCCAGAGTTTGCCCATCAAAGCGCTATAATGAGGCAAAATCGAGATTTCAAATCCACCATAACCGTATTGCAGGACCGGCGTAGAATGATCGAGCTTGATTTCTTCTGGATAAACAATGAAGTAGGGAATATCAGTACCATCTTTACTAATGGCAAAATTTTTCTCGACTTTCAAACCACTTGTATCAAAGCGCGCAGGAGTCTCTTGAATGAGTTCTTCAGTTCCTGCTTGAAAATTCACGTAATACAGACTGCTCGGTTGAAGGAATCCATCTCGGGAAATCAACAGATGATTATTGTGACTATCAGAAGAACTGATTGAAATCACATCATTTTTCCCAAAAGGAATGAGCCGTTGCTTCCACTTGTGATCCTGAAATGTCAACTCGTGAATCTGACTGGAGACATGTTCGATCCCAGTGATATAAACTGCATCTTTAGCACGTCGCACCTGAGAGATCGTACCTGTTTGCCCTGGATCAAAAACCAGGTGAATGTCTTTGAGTTTTCCGGCTTGTTGAAAATCAGTCAATGAAAAACTGATTAAACATCCTGCCGTGAAACCCTGCCAGTCCTGTTTCAGTTCGACCAGCAATTGATCCTGAAACAGACCGGACAAGCTGCACTTCTGAGGCAACGGGATTTGTTTCAAGTCGCCTGTTTCTGGAACAAGATAAAAGCTGAAATGATAAAAGTCATGTCCTCGTAACACAAAACAGGTTTGACCTTTGTCATGCTCTACATTGATGGGATAAATGAAGGTCTCCTCCACATCCGTTTCTAAAAGCGTTTCTGCGGCCGTGAGTGGTGTCCCCCGTTTCCAACGTTTCAGAATACGAGCATATCCAGAAGTATTCAGACTGCCCTCGCCCCAATCCGTTGCAATTAACAACTGGTTTTGATTTTCCCAGCAAAGATTTGTTTTGGCGAGTGGTACTTGAAAACCATCTTTGACAAATGTTTTGGATTGAATGTCATACTCGCGATAAACAGCAGAATCAGTACCTCCCGGTGCCAGTTCGACAATACAACGCTGATAGTCGGGGCCCAGACAATCGACACCTTTATAGATCCAGTTTTCATCTTCCTTTTTTGCAAGTTTGTCTACATCCAGCAGTGTTTGCCACTCAGGTTGATGCTTTCTGAAGTGCTGCAATGTGGCGCGACGCCAGATGCCGCGGACATGATCCTTATCTCTCCAAAAGTTATAAACGAAATCACCGCGTAAGGTTCCATAGGTAATTCGATCTGAAGCAGTAAGAATTTTCAGGGCTTCTTGCTGATATTGTTCAAACCGGGGATCACTGGTCAGAGCGTTCAAGGTACTGGCGTTTTGCTGCCTGACCCACGAAAGTGCCTGCTCCCCTTCGATTTCTTCCAACCAGAGCAGTGACTCTTCAGTGTTATTCTCAGGTTTTGAGCTTTTGTCAGAAGGAATATCAGAAGAACCCATCATTAATCTCCAATGATTTTATAAATGGAATCAATATGTAAACAGCTGCAATTATAGGCTAAATCTTAGATGAGTCTTATGTGAGTTGAAAGGTCATGTTATATTTTTCAAGCGAACCAACCTGGAAACCAGAAAATCTCAGGAATTAATGAATCAGGGCGTGCAATGAAATCGTACCGGTGATACAATCTCCGCCTGTTGAATAGTCAAAATGTCGAGTTCAAGAAAGAATGCTCGATCAAATTTTGATTGATCTCCTTAATCTCTAGGATAAAAGAATTAGCTGTTTGCTATCTTTTCGTGTTGTTTTTGCTACTTTTTTGAACTCCCTGACCGGAGTCCCGCATTTAACTGTAGCAATGGGGTGATACGAGGCAGAGCTTCGAGGAGAATTGTTTTCAGGACGTTGCCTGAAAATGGATCCTGAGTCCGGAACCACAGACTCTCACCTATTTCTTTCATAACACAACCCATTTTCTTTTTACGTGACGCCTACGCTTAGTCTACAGGCTGAGGGTTCGTCAAAAGGTACACACATGTCGACAGAAGTCTCATTGCAGGCGAAATTCAAAGATTTAGCGCTCTGCCAACCCGTATTAGATTCGTTGGAGGATCTTGGATACGATACCCCTACCCCCATCCAGGCACAAACGATTCCGATGTTACTGGATGGACGAGATCTGGTAGGACAGGCGCAAACAGGAACGGGAAAAACAGCTGCGTTTGCCCTGCCATTGCTCTCGAAAATCGATTTAAATTTAAAGGCACCACAGGTCCTGGTCTTAGCTCCTACGAGAGAGTTGGCAATTCAGGTTGCAGAATCGTTTAAAAAATATGGTGCCAAACTACAAGGCCTGCAAGTCTTACCCATCTATGGGGGTGCAGACTTTAAAACTCAATTACAACCCCTTAAACGTGGAGTACAGGTGGTTGTGGGAACTCCTGGTCGCGTCATGGATCACATGCGTCGGGGAACATTAAAGCTGGACGCCTTACGCTGTCTGGTGCTAGACGAAGCCGATGAAATGTTGCGAATGGGCTTTATCGACGATGTGGAATGGATTCTGGAACAAACACCAGATCAACATCAAACGACCTTGTTTTCCGCTACTATGCCAGCAGCCATCAGACGCATAGCAGGAAACTATCTTCAATCACCGGCAGAAGTGACTGTTAAAGTAAAGACTCGGACGGCTGATACCATTCGCCAGCGACATTGGGTAGCAAGAGGCCTCCATAAACTGGATGCACTCACACGCATCCTGGAAGCAGAAGAAATCGATGGTGTGCTGATCTTTGTACGTACTAAGACGATTACCACCGAACTCTCCGAAAAACTGGAAGCCCGTGGCTTTCTGGCTGCACCGCTAAACGGTGACATTCCCCAGAAACAACGCGAACGCACGGTGGGCCGTCTCAAAGCAGGACACGTTAATATCGTGATTGCCACTGATGTCGCCGCGCGAGGATTGGACGTGGACCGGATCAGCCACGTCATCAATTACGATCTACCTGGTGATTCCGAATCCTATGTGCATCGCATCGGTCGTACCGGTCGTGCGGGTCGAACAGGTGAAGCAATTACCTTTGTTTCTCCTCGTGAGACACGATCGCTCCAAGGTATTGAACGGGCCATCAAACACAAAATTGAGCGTATGGAGTTACCTCCGATTGATAAGATTAATGAACGACGCAAGGAGCGTTTCAAAGAATCGGTAACCAAAGCGATGGATTCACGAGACTTTGAATTCTATCAGACCTTGCTGACGGAATATCAATCGGAATCGAATCATTCCGAGATTCAGATTGCCGCAGCGTTAGCTTGCATGGCTCAGGGTAAGCGACCATTATTATTGAAAGAGACTCCACGTAAAGAGAAACTTAAAAAACAACGCGAGCCAATGGGGAACAGGCAACCTCGAACCGAGCGTCCGTTTCAAAAAGAAAAAGAGCGCACCCCTCGAAAACGTGTTACCAACGAAGCACCTGAAGAAGGCATGGAACGATTCCGACTACAAGTCGGGCATAGCCATGGTGTGAAACCGGGCAACATTGTGGGTGCAATAGCTAACGAAGCAGAACTGGACAGCAAATATATCGGTCGAATCAACATCTTTGATGAATACAGTACGGTTGACCTGCCTGAAGGGATGCCTCGCGATATTTTCCGAGCTCTGAAAAGTGTCTGGGTGGCTGGTCAGCAGTTGAACATTTCTCGATATGAACAATTTGATTCATCTTCGCCTGTCAAACGCAAGCGATTCAAAGGTAAGCATAAGCATAAACAACAGAAGGTTTGATTCTTACCACTTTCTGTAAAGACATAAGCAATAAGAAAACCGTACTGTGAACACAGCACGGTTTTCTTATTGTCAAGCATAAATACTTCTGTTTAATTATCAGTTTCAATAAGGTCGATTTGCTGGTTTTTTACGACCTTTGTTACCTTTGAACACATCTGAAACAGTACCAGAGCCTGTCAATGATTTGTTTGCTAAACCAGCAGTGGTCCCCGTCTTTTTGGCACCTGCTCTGATTTTAGAGGGAACTCCAGAACCGGGCGTATAGAGGCGACGTTGTGGTTTATAGCCAATGTAGCTCAAAAAATCGTTAATCCCGATCACACGAACTGCTTTCAAACGCGCTTCGTCACTAATTTCTTTCATCTTAGAAAGAATTTCCTGCATTTTGTCGCGTTGCTCATCTGTTTTCGCATTATCTAAATTGGGGGATTCACCAATGACGAGGAACTTCGTGTGCACAGTTAACCCATTTCCGAGTCGTTCACCATCTTCGGTGACTTCGTTATCGATTTTAGCATTCGCGTTTTCGATAATTTGACGCAGCTGGTCCATATCAGACTTTCCATCACCATCCAGATCAATGATTCCAGAGATGGCAAATGTTTCTGGACGACCGACACCCCAGAGCGGTGTATAGATTGGATCGCCGGGACTGATTGGCTGAAAAATATCATCACCCACAATACGTGCTTCAGCAAGATGTGGTCCCAGGATTTTAGTGACTTCGATGGCTCCAATAATGTCTTCTTCACCTCGGCCAATTCCCTGATGAGATTTTCGGTACACACTGAACGTCATTCGTTTAGGAAGACGATCTGCTTGTCCCAGATTGATCCACACAACTCCAGTACTGTTGTCTACGGTTCTGACCACACCATCTGGCTTCTCAAAACTAACTTTTTGTATTTGATCAAGACGACTGCGAAGCGTATCAACCAGGCTGGCTAGCCGATTATTTTTGTTTTCGAGATCTTTAATCTTTTTGGCATCTGTTTCACGCAACTGGTCCAATTCGATCAAAATCTCTTCATTCTCCTTTTGCAGTGCAGAAATTTGCTGGTCCTTGGCAGAGACTTCTTCTTCTTTGATTTTCTGATTATCTGCCAAATCTTTTTCTGCGTTATCTC
Organism: Gimesia aquarii; assembly: GCF_007748175.1. Taxonomy (NCBI): domain Bacteria; kingdom Pseudomonadati; phylum Planctomycetota; class Planctomycetia; order Planctomycetales; family Planctomycetaceae; genus Gimesia; species Gimesia aquarii. The sequence goes on along the minus strand of NZ_CP037422.1, from coordinate 4,582,415 downwards.
GAGCGGTTTTATGGGTATCGACGACTTTGTCTAACTCACCCTTCAATGCCAGGAATTGTGCTTCCAGTGCGTTTTTGGCAGCTTGCTCCTCAGCTAATTGGCTTTTAGTCTGATTTAACTGCCCCGAAAGCTTGATCAACGTGTTTTTGATTGTCCCCTCTGCCAGTACTCCCGCGTGAGTTTTGATATCCTGCTCGGTGGCACCAAGCACAGTATTAGGAGTCTTGCTGCCAAGCCCTACCTCTTCCTGCTCATTCCCGATCAGCTTTTTTAATTCCTGGAGCTCTTCATCCAGATTACGAACTGCTGCACCGTCTCGCTGTGAATCTTTCTGAGCTTGCTCCAGCTTGGCGTTTGCCTCGCCTAGATCTTTATGATTTAAGTATGCCATCACTGCACCAATAAGAGCAGCCATGACAAAGAAGATCAACGAAAAGTGAACGGCGGTTGGTTTACTGGCGGCCATGTGATTGAACCTTAAAGTTTTTAAGTGACTATCAGATGCAAAGTAGCACCTTCGCAGTTAATGAGCCTGAGATGTCTATCCATCTCACAATAGATCAGTGCAGCGACCCGCACAAATATCAGGAAAACTAGATGAAGTGAATCAGAAAACTCTGAAAGAACAAGCCCTATACAACATTTTAAGTGGAGTAAAAGCAGTGTCAAGCAGGTTTCTGATTCTATGTATTGTGTTCGCAATTAGTTCCAACTTCGCTGGATAGGTTGCCCCCACAAGAAGCATACAAACATACACATACACAGAAGTAATGAGCCAAGATATTGTTAAAAGATTTCATTGAGTTTGGAGTTCGGCTCGCCTGTTCATGGCGAATAGATAGCATCTCACCAATAATAAAAATGGAATGCTTCTCTCTCCACATTTCAATACTGTAAAAAATAATGTTGTGATGATAACGTCCTCTATGTTTTCACTTTCGGCAATCTCTTTTCAAAATTACAGGTAAAGCTAAATCTTTATGAAAGAAACACTTTACATCATTGATACGTTTTCTCTGGTATTTCAGGTTTTTCATGCTGTACCGGCAATGACTGGTCCAGCCGGTCAACCAACCAATGCCATTTTTGGAATCACACGCGATATCCTCAACATTATTAAAACTCATTCCCCGGATTATTTAATCTTTGCCATGGATTCGAGTGGGCCGGGAACCAGAAATGAAATCTTCCCGGAATACAAAGCGAACCGCTCCGAAATGCCCGAAGATCTGGCGGCACAAATTTCCTCGATAATGGATGTGGTCAAAGGGTTTCAGGTTCCCATCATTGAATCGCCTGGCTGGGAAGCCGATGACGTCTTTGCCACAATCGCGCAATTAGCCAAGGAAAAAGGGATTCAAACCGTCATCGTCACGAATGATAAAGATGCGCGCCAACTGATCAATGAGTCTGTCCAGCTTTATAATATTCGCAAAAATACGTTTATGGATGCAGAAGGTGTTGTTAAGGATTGGGGAGTTCGTCCAGAGCAAGTGATTGATTTTCAATCATTAGTAGGCGATGCCGTTGATAATATTCCTGGAGTTCCCCTGGTAGGTCCTAAAAAAGCACAAACTCTGATCGAGCAATTTGGTACCCTGGAAGGAGTTCTTGAGAATGCAGATCAGGCCAAAGGCCCAAAACTACAACAAAATCTTAAAGAATTCGCGGATCAAGCGCGTATGTCACGGGAATTGGTGACCTTAAATAAAAATCTCGATCTGAATGTGAACTGGGATGATTCGCGTTTAACTCACCCGGATCGTGAGCGCTTACGCCAACTATTCACCGATTTTGGTTTTCGCCGTTTTGCCGAAGAAATGAAGGAAGATTTCACAAAACAGGAAGAGCCACGACCTTCAAAACGGATTTGGGAGACCGTCGATAACTTAAAGGCATTTCAAAAATTCGTGACTTTGTTGAAGAAACAAGACGAATTTTGTGTTGACCTGGAAACAACCGGTTTAAAACCAGCCGAAGCAGAAATTGTAGGTTGGGCCATCAGCTGGCAGAAAAATCATGGCTATTATATTCCCGTTGAAGGGCCAACAGGTCAAAAAGCTCTTGACCCGCAAATCGTTTTGGAACAACTCAAACCAATCCTGGAAGACCCCGAAATTCTGATTTCGAATCAGAATATTAAGTACGATATGGTAGTGTTGATGCGGGCCGGTGTTTATCTGCAGGGAGTGAGTATCGACCCCATGGTTGCCAGTTATTTGCTTAGTGCAGGTGAGCGTGGGCATAGTCTGGATAAATTATCTGAACGATATCTACAACACACGATGATCCCCATTTCCAACCTGATTGGATCCGGGAAACAACAGAAAAAGATGTTTGAAATCGATGTTGAGAAAGTCGCCGAATACGCGGTCGAGGATGCCGAGATCGCTTGGCAATTATCTCGGATCCTGCAAGAAGAACTGAAACAAAATAGTTTGTGGGATCTATACTGGGACTTGGAACGCCCCTTGATTCCCATTCTCGCAGAAATGGAATTCAATGGAATCAGAGTCGATCCAGAGGAATTAAAACACCAGAGTCAACAGCTTGACCTTCGCTTGACGGATTTAATTCGAGAGATTCATGAAATTGCCGGTCACGAGTTTAATATCGCTTCACCGCTACAATTGCGGAAGGTGTTGTTTGAGGAGTTAAAGCTGCCTGTCATAAAAAAAACGAAAACCGGTCCCAGTACCGACCAAAGTGTCCTGGAAAAGTTAGCTCCCCTGCATGAGTTACCGGCAAAAATCACTGAGCACCGGCATCTTTCCAAGTTAAAAAGTACTTATCTGGATGCTTTACCCGATCTTGTGAACCCTGAAACAGGTCGCATTCACGCCAGTTTTAATCAGGTTGTCGCCGCTACAGGCCGATTAAGTTCCAGTGATCCTAACCTACAAAACATTCCGATCCGAACTGAAGAGGGGCGGCAAATTCGAAAGGCATTTGTCCCGGAGAACGCAGATTGGAAATTGCTTTGCGCTGACTATTCTCAAATTGAACTACGGGTTCTTGCCCATCTTAGTCAGGATACAGCACTCAGCCAGGCTTTTCGTGAAGGTGCGGATATTCATACCGCTGTAGCAGCAGAGACCTTTCGCGTTTCACCTGAGAATGTCGATAGCGAAATGCGGCGAACAGCGAAAGCAGTCAACTTTGGTGTCATCTACGGCCAGAGCCCTTTCGGGTTGTCAGAATCGATTGGTATTCCGCAATCTGAAGCAGCTCAATTCATTGAAGACTATTTTCAGCGCTATCAAGGTGTCAGGGAATTCCTGGACCAGATTTTAGAAGATTGCGCAAAAAATCAATTTGTGCAAACGATCTGCGGTCGAAAACGGACCATACAAGGTGTACGACCTGGTTTACAAAAACAACTGAACATGCCCGAACGAACGGCGATCAATACAGTAATCCAAGGTTCGGCTGCCGACTTGATTAAACAAGCCATGATCAACGTGAGTGAGCGACTGAAGCAGGAGCAACATCCAGGAAGAATGCTAATGCAAATTCATGATGAATTAGTCTTCGAATCTCCGATATTGGAAATCGAATCGCTGAGCCAGATTGTTCGGGAAGAAATGGAATCCGCAATGAGACTGGATGTCCCGCTGATTGTGGATATGTCGTTCGGATCTAACTGGCTTGAACAAACCAATCTAGAAATCCCCAGCCTCTAAATCCTAAGTCTCATTTAGGTACTAGAATCGGCCAGCAATCATATCAAGATACCTTGATCTCCAAAGATTAGAATCGGAGCCAAAACCACAAAATTTAAGTAGAAAAGTAGGAAGTTTGTTTTTTTTTGTTGACAATCAGTTGGGTATCGGTAACCATACTATTACATACCAATGTGTCTCATCTAAATGTTGCTAATGGATTCAGCAATCAAAAACCTCCTGTGTGGTAAGTTTCTGTTGCGAAGGAATGTGTAAGAAAACCATTTTCCACCAATGCAAGTTGTCACAATCATCTTGTGTCTTCTCATACATTCATTCCCACAATAGCTCTGATTGGAGGCATTGGATCAGGCAAAAGTGCGGTAGCCAATAAACTCAAGACTTTGCGATCTGTTGAAGTGATTGATGCCGATCAAATCGGACATAGAATACTTGATTTTCCTGAGGTTCAACAAAATATTCGAGAGCAGTTTGGAACTGCGGTGTTTGATGAACATGGGAAGGTAAATCGTTCAGTCCTTGCCAAAATTGTTTTTGGAGAAGAAACTCAACATCAAGAATCATTAAAAAAACTAGAGAAAATAGTCCATCCCGAAATTCATCGAGTCCTTGAGCAGGAGATTTTGTCGGCGAAAACAACCAAAAACGTCGATGCAATCCTGATTGACGCAGCGGTGATTTTGGAAGCAGGCTGGAAAGAATTGTGCGATCAGATTGTTTTCATTGAATGCCCGTTTGAACAACGATTGAAAAGAGTCACTCAAAATCGAGGGTGGTCTCCAGCAGAGTTGGAAAAACGAGAGAATCAGCAGTTGCCTCTCTCAGAAAAACGAAAACTGGCAAACTACATTATTCATAATCATGACGACAATCTGGAAGCAGCAGGTCAAGATTTATCTCAATTCATCGAAGTATTACATAAAAGACAAAAAACAAACAATTAACCCAGTTCCCGATGTCTAATCAGCATTCTGAGCATCTTTGGTTATTAACCAGTCTCGTCCCTGATCGTATCATAATTATCTAAAATACTTTTCACTCTATTTAAAAAAACTGGAACCTTTCCAAAAGTCCATTGATCTTCACAGTAAACACATCTGTTTTGGTTCAAGAACTCCACTCCATTTCATCTCAAATTTTTAGTAATTCGGAAAGTTATCAGCATGGCCAAATCCATAAAACTTCAGACATCTGAAAATGACGGGCTTGTGGCATCAAAAGAAAAAGAAGAGCTTGACCAGAAAGCAAAGCGGATGAAAGCAAATTCATCTGAGCAAAGAGCAGCGACGATCACCAAATCGGCTGATGAACGCTATGAAAAGATTAAGCAAAGCGAAATTCATATCGCCGACTTGCAACGAATGACGATGCAAGAACTCATGAAACTGGCCAAAGAGGAAAAACTCACGGAATACACCGGCTTGAAAAAGCAGGATCTGATCTTCAAGATTCTGAAAGAACGAACCAAAGTTAACGGGTTAATGTTTGGGGAAGGAACTCTGGAAATACTCCCAGATGGATTTGGATTTTTACGCAGCCCTGATTACCACTATCTTCCCTGCCCTGATGATATTTATGTCTCCCCCAGTCAAATTCGGCGTTTTGGGCTACGAACAGGAGCCATTGTCGCAGGTCAAATTCGGCCACCGAAAGAAAACGAACGCTATTTCGCTCTACTCAGAGTGGAAGCAGTCAATGGCTGTGATCCCGAGTTATTGACAACAAAAGTCTTTTTTGACGACCTGACACCACTCCATCCCAAGGAACGCTTAAAACTGTCTTCTCCTGCAGGCAACTTGAGCACTCGCATTGTCGATCTCGTGGCGCCCGTGGGAATGGGACAACGTGGCCTGATCGTCTCTCCTCCTCGTGCTGGTAAGACTGTCATGCTACAGGAAATGGCAAAATGTGTACTCGGCAGTCATCCAAGTGCCTATGTATTTATTCTATTAATTGATGAGCGTCCGGAAGAAGTGACTGACATGGAACGCCAGGTTGGTGGAGACCGTTGCGAAGTTGTCAGCAGTACGTTTGATGAACCACCCAGCAGGCATATTCAAGTCTCTGAAATGGTGATTGAAAAAGCCAAACGCATGGTGGAGTATGGTGAAGATGTTGTCATTTTTCTGGATTCGATTACTCGACTGGCACGTGCCTGGAATACGGAAGTTCCTCATTCAGGCAAGATTCTTTCCGGTGGTGTCGATGCGAATGCATTACAACACCCCAAACGATTTTTCGGTGCCGCCCGTAATGTAGAAGAAGGTGGCAGTCTCACGATTGTTGCGACCGCGCTCGTCGATACGGGGAGCCGCATGGATGAAGTCATTTTTGAAGAATTTAAAGGAACCGGTAACACTGAATTGCATTTAGATCGTAGAATGGTCGAAAAGCGAATTTGGCCGGCGATTGATGTGAATAAATCGGGAACACGACGCGAAGAATTGTTGATGGATGAAGAGGAACTCCGTCGAGTCTGGATTCTCAGACGCGTGCTGAACGACATGAACCCTGTTGACGCGATGGAGCTTCTGACAAACAGAATGCGTCGTACCAAAACAAATGAAGAGTTTTTGCTGAGTATGAATTTAGGTTAGTGCTAGACCGCTACTGTGTATCGGTGGGGAGCTTGTTTCAATCATTTGAAGCAGCAGAAAAGAAACATCAATTGTCACTCTTTTCACATGATAATTAATCGTTGATGAACCAACAGTCCGGTTTTTCCAGTTTTCAATAAAATATTTTTAAGTTACTACTTCGATGAACCATAAACTGATTGAAGGCGATTTACTGGCCCGCGAAGCAACATTTGCGATCGTCGTTTCACGCTGGAATGATTTAATTACTCGTAAGTTGCTGGAAGGGGCCTTAGAAACAATCCGCCGCCATGGTGGCTCGGAAGAAAATGTTTCTGTTGTGTGGGTACCTGGATCATTCGAATTACCTCTTGTTGCCGATCGTCTGGCGAAAAGCGGTCGTTATCAGGCGGTGTGTTGTCTGGGAGCTGTCATCCAGGGTAGTACGATGCACCATGACTATATCAATCATCAAGTGGCAGCAGGGATTATGCGGAGCGGTCAGGAAAGTGGTGTGCCTGTCCTATTCGGAGTGCTCACGTGCGAAACGATGGAGCAGGCGCTCGATCGCGCCGGAGGAAAAGTAGGAAATAAAGGCTGTGAAGCCGCTCTGGCAGCAATTGAGATGGTAAACCTTCTGAAAACCATTGATCAAGATTCGCAGTAAGTTTGCTTTACTGGCAAAAGTCAGAGAATTTTGAGTCTCTGAGTTAATTTACCCCAAATAGTGTTAGTGATATTTCTATGTCTCTCCGAAAACAGGCTCGACATCTAGTTGTGCAGATGTTATATCAAGTCGATCTCAACCCTGATATTACTGCAGGTGAGGTTCGTCGTATGATCGAAGAGCATGGCCGCAATCAAACTGTTCGTACCTTTGCCTGGAAATTGTTTACGGGTGTGACAGAGTATAAAAAGCAACTTGATGAGGAAATTGTGAAAGTTGCTGAAAACTGGAGCCTTGAACGAATGGCTGTCACAGATCGAAATATTCTGAGGCTTGGTGCTTACGAATTACTACACACCGAAACCCCCTCTTCAGTCGTTTTAGATGAAGCAATCGAATTGGCACGTGAGTTTGGTAGTGCGCAGTCTTCGCAATTCGTTAATGGAATTCTCGACAAGCTCATTCCCGGTAAAACCCAACCCGATCAGAAGACTGATCGCAAACTGGATAACCCCTGGGCTACTTGACACCAAATCGATGCGGTGTGCGATCATTCCAACTGAAGTTCATATCGATCGCCACTTGAGACAGTCGGGTCAACAGCTCTCTATCGATATGTGGACAAGGCAAGTGTGGCGCCGCTGTTTGTGTATTGGTACTGTCAAAGACGGGATCATCACGCCAATACGAATTGTAGACACGAATATGGTCATAGAACAGTCGTTCGACTTCTGTAGGATCTTCAAGTTCTACCCCTGCTCCGGCAAATTCTGATCCATAAAAATTGCACGTCCCTTGAAGCACGTCGTGCACTAGTCGTGATTGTACCGGGTTCAAAGGTGTCAAGTGATAGGTTTTATTATGATGCTTGGGATGAGTGATAATATATGCCATCACAGCTGAAACCCAATCTACAGGAATCAGATTCTTTGATTCATCACCGTCGAGAGTGAAGCGAGACTTTGCATAGAGTCGTCCTGTTTCATCCGGAGTTTGCATTTGAGTTAAAGTATGGCCTAGCTGTAAAGCAGCATAAAAGCCATGGAATGTATTCGTAAATCCTGTTTTTGAATCTCCAATAATGATTGCAGGTCTAAAAACGGTTAACGATTCGAGATGCTCTGCACTTCTCACCAGTAATTCAGCTTGAAGTTTACTGCGCTCATAATCGTTTCCCGGTTCCTGCCCGACGTCAACGTCTGACTCCATAATTCTGCCTGTACGCAACCCACAAACATAAGCAGTGGAAACATGGTCGAATTTTTTGATTCCAGCAATTTTACAAAAGTCGAGAACTTTTTTGACTCCGCCGACATTTGATCGCCAAGGCTCACTTTCTTGACTTGTACTGTAAAATGAAAGACTGGCAGCAGAATGGAGGACTCGCTCAACATTTTGAGTTACCCATTCAAGTTGTTCCTCACTCAGCCCCAAGTTCTCCTCGTTAATGTTACCTTCCAGAACGACAGGCCGCGGTAATTCCCGTCCCATTTGATCGTCCCAGAACCCCATGATCATGTCGATTCGCTGATCAGCAGTCATGCGTCTCGTTGGACGAACCAACACAGCTAAAGGCACACCAGCAGACGCTAAGTCCCGGATCAAGTATCTTCCCAGTAATCCTGTAGCACCTGTTATCAGATGATATCCCATTTTGTTATCCGCTATATTTCCGTTGATGTAAAAATCGAGGTTGATAATTGCCTGAAAAAACTCTGTTCAAAGAGGTCCATTTCGAGCTCCTGCCTACTGCTCAGAACCTGCAACAGATTGTGACTGTGGTAGAACAGAGGGGAGAAACTTTCGAGCTTGGGAGAAATCAATAATAATGAACTGGCTTCATATATCAATCAAAGGGTACTGAAAAGCAGATACTTTCGCAGAGCATTTGTTAGTCGTTCAGGAAATGAATTTATGCAACTGCTTTCTTTGATTGATCTTTCGTTCCCTGTCGATTGTCCTTGAGGAAATGAGGGGCACTGGGATGTTGTCGCTCAAGCAGATCACTGCTGTCATTGCGATCAGTACTTCCATCATCTGTTGGTTTCTGAGGACGAAGTGCCAATAAACTTGGAAGTAAAATGAGATCACCGACCAAAGCAGCGATCAGTAACGAAGTCATCATGTATCCAAAGCGTGCCGTGGGGACAAAATTGCTCAGTGTGAGAGCCATCATACCTGCACCTGTAATTACTGCCGCTGTGAAAATCGGCTCTCCCGTCATCAGTAGCGAGTCTCTCGAAGACTGTGCTGAATTTTTAGTCAGTCGATACTGGCTTTGATAACGCACCAGGAAATGAAATGTTCCATCGACGGCAATCCCCAATGCGATACTGGCAGTCATCATGATTCCAATATCGATGGGAATTTGATACCAACCCAGAATTCCGAATACAATACAAATGGGGGTCAAGTTGGGGACCATCGCAACTAAACCGGCTTTAATTGAGCGAAGTGAAATAATCATGACTACAGTAATGATGAGAAACGCCATTGAAAAGCTTTCCCAAAATCCAACGAAAATTTGTTTTTGTGCCCGCCTCAATAATGGAGCAACCCCCGTCAGGATCACATCAGGATCATCAATCATGACTGCCAGCTCGTCATAAATTTGGTCCTGTGGTAAATCAGCACCACTACTGACTCTCGCTGAAATTCTCCACAAACGTTCGCCATCTGAAACGAAATCATTCTCGCCATGCGAAGATTTCGCGTGCGATAACAACCGTGCTGTTTCAAATGGACTTTCCGGAAACTTTTTCGGAAAAAAACTCGCCAGCGACATCGTATGTCTGACCGCAGAATGTTGTTTAATTGTTTTTTCCAGTTCACGAACCCGCTCAATTTTCTGAATGAACGGAATCTCTTTATCTCCAAAATCGACGATCGCTTCAACTGAATCTAATTCGGTAAGGTCATTCTGTATCGAACGTACATCCTGGATGACTCTTCCCTCTGCGGGTAAAAAGTCGAGAGGGTCAATTTTCGTTCTCAGGTTGAATAGTCCAGCACCAGAAATCAAAACAAGGAAAATTGCTGCAATTGAAACTCGTCCGGAATGATCAATCACCCAGTTGGCACACCTTTGAAAATTCCAGTTTTTCTCACCGACATGAATTGTTTCAGGATCAATGGGCCAAATGGTCAACACAGCCGGAGTAAGTCCAAGACCTGTAATCAAAGAAACAAATGTCCCAATCGAAGCAGCATATCCAAATTGGACTACGGGACCAATTTCACTAACTGTTAGAGAAAAAAGACCAATCGTAGTAGTGAGTGTCGCCAAGAAACAAGGCTTCCACGCAATACGTAATGCAGAGGCCAAGGGATCATCTTCGTGAATACAACTGGCTACATAATGATGTACGTGGATGGAAATCGCGAGCGTAAAGACCATGACCATGACTGAGAGAGCCCCCAGGATGAAGTTCATTTCACCCCCTCCCAGATAAATTAAAGCCGTGGTCAGATTGATGGCCCAAATGGTCAACCCGAGTGTGGCGAGCGTTTTCTTCCATTCTCGGAATGAATAGTATAGTAATCCCAGGCTGATCAGTAATGTGATTATGAAGAATTTTTTATTATTCTTCTGACTACCCAGACGATCAAGCTCAGCAATTACAACAGGGGCCCCCGCGAGTTGAACTTCTTTCCCTGTCAACTGGTTATATTCGAGCTTTTCGCGAATTCCTTCCACCGTCGCAGCACGGTTTTTAATTCCTCTATCAGAAAGGAGAACACATATACCGGCAATATTCTTTTCAGAGTTAATCAAAAGCCCATTCAAGCGTCGATCGATTTCCTCAGGCTCTACTTTGAACTCATTTAAGATTTTTTTGAGTCGTTCTGGTGTCCAACATTGTCTAACTGTTGGTAGTGTTTCAATACGACTGGCGGTCGCTTCGATGAGTGGTTTTTTGCTTAAGCCATCTTGTACCGCGACAAGAATAATTTCTTCCGCTCCAAATTCAGCTTTGAACCGATCATAGACCACGCGAACATCGGAATCTTTGGGCAACCAGGTTTCGATGTCATTGTTGGAGGGTAGTAACTCTGCAAGAAAGGTCAAAATGGGAAGTGTGCAAAACACTCCCCAGATTAATTGCTTACTATACTTTTTATAAAAAGAAGAGATCATCATAAGTATTGGTAGATCTATCTGCTTTCTCTTGCTTGAGCCAGCTCAAGTTCTCTCATCGAATTAATCAATGGAGAAATTCTATATCAGGTTGCAATTTTACTAGGACATGTTCCATTTGATCGTAGCAGTTTCAAGAGGTGATCCTCGATCAATTACCCCTGGAGATGCCACAATAAACATGAATACAGGCGAGAACCATCTATTGAAATAAACTTGAACTATTTATTACCGAGATCATCCCACACTCATATCGAACAGGCTTTGCTCAAAGCGTCATCCAGATTTTATAAACCGGAAACGTTATAGCAGATTTTGCAGGAGCATTTGGAACGATTGATACAACGCGCACCATCGCGGGATGAATAATCGTCACAAGGCGCATGGCTTTGTAATTTTCTACTGCTTCGCCTGGTGTTATAACTGTTAGCCTTTAACAAACTTAAGTGTACTAATTGCTTGTAGTTAAGAGAGACTCTGGATAGAAAACATGCAAAGTCGCATTTTGAAAGTAATTAGAAACCTTGATTATTTTGTATCCTATATTTTAGTAGCAGATTTTTATTACAAATCTATTAGCCTTTCAGAAACAACTGCAAGACCAGGAGTACATTCGATGGAACAGACCCCATGGAGCCGTCCTACGATGGATGACCTTAAACAAGTCTTGGAAAGCTTCGGAAACAGTGAAGCCGTCAATGTCAGAGACGTAGACCGCCTTGAACTCTCTGTGCCTGCTGAAGTGAAGACATTACGTGGAAATACGATTTCTGCGATGACCCGAGAAATCAGTCGTCAAGGACTAGGTCTACTGCACAAAGGGATGATCAACCCCGGAGAAGTTACCGTGAAGCTGGCAAGTGAAACTCGGGAATTTGAATACCGCGTCAAAATTATGTGGTGTACCCCCTGTGAGAACGGCATGTTCATCAGTGGCGGAGAATTCATTACCAAACCAGAAGATTGATTTGATCAAGAGAAAAATCAGATTGAAGGATTACTGCGTCGTAACAGGATGACGATAATTGATGACAATAAGAGAATGATCATTCCCCCTACAATGAGCAACAACGTCGACATTCCCGACCACTGACTTTCTCGTTCTGGTCTTTTTTCCTCATCAAGCTCCCACTCAATTTCATCCAACGTCAGTCCTGATTCGTTCAGACCTGACTTGCTCTCCCCTGCAATCGAACTATTTTCCATGCCTGGTGACTGAACGCCTTGAACAGTCTTCGGTTTCTTTGATTGAAATTTAACAGGTACGGATTGACTCGTCCGGTTTTGTTCTGAGCGGTTGAGAACTGTTGCCTGATGAGATTGATTATGACCGAAAGATTGGGATGTAAGATCCTGAGGTATCACAGGCAGCTTAGGAAGCATCAATTGAGGTCCTGGCTTCGATAAATCAGCAGCATCTTCTACTGGATCTCGATGCACAGGCTCTGGTCCGCTTAGGCAAACTTTGGCTGGTGGCTCATCTGGAACTTCTTCAAGCTCAAGTCCTAGAGCAGGCTGCGATCTGGAGGGCATCTCTTGTCGTGTCGTCTTTTCAGGAAAAGGGATTTCCAATTGATCTGCCGGTTTTTGTTCAAAAGCTGGATATGGTTCAAACGCAGGTGAGTCCAAAGAAATTCCGGGGGAAACTGGAACTTGTTGACGATTGTTAGGTTTCGCTGTCTGCGGACGATCTGTCCCCATATTACGGGGAACGATCATTGGTAATTCCTGTATGGAATCAGTTGAAGGTCGAGTTTGAGGACGCATCTGTTTTGGATTGATTACAGAACGTCTTTTCAATGGATGAACGGGGGAAGGCGAGAATTGAAAATTTTGTACTCTTTGACCGCCATTTGTTTGAATCTGTGGATTGGTATGTTCAATTTTTTGTACTTCAGAATCAAAATTGGCTGGCATGTTTTTTTTGATACGCTGGAGTAACATCTGCGGCGATTCTTCTTCAGGGCCAAAGGCAATATGTCCCTGATAGCTGGACTCTAATGCTTGCTCTGCTAAAAATGCGGCATATTCGTAATTCTCTCGTTTGAGTTCACGCTTCGCGCGCTCCAGGATGGACGAAACCTGCATTCGTCGCATTTCGTCACTGATTCCTTCGAACGCCGGCTTTGCATGTTCCAGATCCTGATGTAATTCATTCTCCAATTGACTAATCTGTGAAGAACTAACTTTTCCCTGAGCTAACTGATTAAAATAGCGATTCATTTCGCGAGACCTCAACTGGTCTGTCGAAATCTTTGCTTCCACTTTTTTCTTTGTGGACTCATCATGATCCAAAGAATCAAATTTGAGATTCGATACGCGACGTATGCCTGACGAGCCGCTTTGAGCAACAGAACCGTATCGAGTTGCCAGTTTAATGCGATCTGAATTACGATGATAATATGAACCAGAAACCTTTGAAGGATACTTTTTGGCGGATTCAATCAATGATTTCGATCGCCAGCTTTCAGACGGATGCCTTACCGTTTTCCTTATTTTCTCTGTTGAATAGTGAGGTCTCGTTGAAGTGTCAGCAATGATCTCTACACGCCCCGTGTCATCTACTGGCTTCGTATGAGTCCGATGATCGACTGAGGAAGGTTCATTGACTTTAACCCTGGCCACTGCCTCATCGTCAGAAGATTTCTTTTTCGACTGAAAATAATTAAAGCTAGAGCTGCTTTTTGAACTTATAACAGGATCATGGGGGCTCTTCTCAGATTGAGAAACGACTTCTGTTGGTGTTCGAAGGCAGCCCACCATGAGACAACAGAGGGCAATCACCAACGCATAAACCGTTGTAAGGCTTCGTGTTAATAGACCGATCTTCACAACGACAAATCCTGTTCTCTGCATGCAAAGTTCGAGACTTGAGCCCGATTCTCTGCCTGGGTCGCGGGAAGTTTCCTCAATGGGGAGTTGAGGAATTGGGAGGCTATTTCATCAAGCGCGCAACCGCACCAGACAAACGCCTGGTATCATTTATCGACCCTAATGATTTGATAACATGAGAGGGTATTAGTGATTTTAGCGGTCTTTCTGAAAATAGCTCAGGCTTTACAAAGCTTGCGTAACGTTTCCATATTGATTTGGTCCAGCGGGATGCCGTCTTCTTCGGCCTTGGGAGTCTCAAGGTACATAGGACGGTCCTGAAAAACCGGATCATTCAGTAAGTGACGGAATGGTTCCAATCCTAGAAAGCCCTGTCCGATATTTTCATGTCGGTCCTTGCGACTTCCAAATTCACATTTACTATCATTCAGGTGGAATGCGCGGATACGATCTAAGCCAATCACATTATCAAACTCTGCCATCGTAGACTGGTATTCCTTTTTTTTAATTAATGGATAACCAGCGGCAAAGATATGACAAGTGTCAACACAAATTCCCAATCGCTCACCTTCTTGCACCTGATCGAGTAGATAAGCTAATTGTTCAAATCGAAACCCCAGATTTGACCCCTGACCTGCTGTTGTTTCTAACCAGATCTGTGTTTTAAAATTCTCCGTTTGCTGATGTATCTGATCAATGGCAGCAGCAATCCGGTCTAACCCTTCCTGTTCACTGGAAGTTACAAAGCTGCCAGGATGCATGACTGCCCCCTCCAACCCTAATGCTTCTGCACGTTCTAACTCAACGACGACGGCATCAATCGATTTATTCCATAACTCATCTTTGGGGCTTGCCAGATTAATCAAATAACTCATGTGTGAGCAAGGATGCCCTACTCCGGTCGTCTTCAATCGTTCTTGAAAGAGACTGACGTCTTTATCAGTCAATGGCTTAGCCCGCCATTGATTATTGTTTTTGGTAAAGATCTGCACACAATCCATTCCAAATTCGGCTGCGGCATCAACGGCTTTATAATATCCACCAGCAATAGACTGGTGTGCTCCCAGCAATGGCATCAGCATCTCCTCACATCTAAAAAAGATTATTATAGTGGTTCTGAGATGTATTACCACGCATTGGAACAATTCGAGTTGACCTGAGATCTACAGAAAGCCAGTCTGTTTTAAGATCAGGACTTTCGACCGACATACATCAACTTCCCAAACGTAATTCTTTGCTGTTCAACATCGAAGTACCGGTTTAAGAGCGTCAAGATTTCCTCAGGCTGGCCCAACCATTGTTCGTAGGTTGTCAGCTCCTGCTCAGTCATGACAGCAAATGCATCTAACTTGGGCCACAGCTTTCTTAATGGTTTATTTTTACTGACCCATAGTACAAAACGAAGAAAAGGAGTCAGCCACGGCTCAACTATAATGACGTGTCCCCCTGGACGAAGGACTCGACTCATTTCTTCTAAAATCTGCTCAAGATCCGAAGGTAATTCCGGTAAATGATGCAATCCACCTTGAACTATTAAAACATCCCGGCTATTTTCTTCAAATTTTAGATCCCGGCAATCACCAACATATAATTGTGCCGTTCCCTGATATTGATTGAGTAGATGTGGTGATAGATCAACTCCTTCAATTGAAGAAAACCCTAATTTTTTCAGGGCATGTAGTCCCATGCCTTGTCCACAAAATAACTCAACAACTTGTTGATGCTTCTCCCACCGATCAACGCCCAACTGACAAAGCCTTTTGATAAACTTTTTCATTTCTTGTTTTGGCGTCTCAAAACGACAATACGCGGCTTCCCAGATTTCATCGCAGCATTCCATTCCTGGATGCCAAAAAATGACGTCCGAAGAAGACTCACTAATTCGATTTTGCATGATTACCTCGATTTAAAATCATTATCAGTGGAGATCGATTAGAAAAGTAACGAAGAATCTGACTCAACGACTGACTTATATTAGTACTTCTTATTCGCAATGACAGGATTTATTTTGAACGGATCTTATGACATCAAACCGGTAACGTTTAGAAATGGATTTGTAGAGCAATTTCACTTCATTAGCTGTTGTGAAGTCTCAGTCATGGAAGTGAGTTTTTGATGTTTCTTATTCAAAATTTCAAGAGATTCTTTCTGAGTTGGATCAAAAGCGTTTTTTTCTATGGAAACTTGTTCAATGCTCCAAATCGCAACTACCTTCATGAGTACAAAAAAGATCAGTGCTTGCATCACAGTGAAAAGAGTAAATGCTCCTGCAATTAAACGTGACCAATGCAAAGTAATCTTGCCCGAAGTTGCAAACTCAATGATTCCTGGCCATAAAAATCCGATGCTCAATCCGCTAAAGAGAGTCACCATTACAAAAAGAGATTTCCCGGTAAACAGACTGGCGACAACTGATGACCAGAAGCCGATAGATTCATCACGACGTGAACTGAGCAAAGCCATCCGATTTGCAAGTGCTGAAGCAAGTAATAACGTAATTCCCAATGAACCAATGAACTGACAAACCACAAACCGATAGATCATCCATTCTTCCAGTCTCTGGTTTTGAAAGTAAAACTCTGTTGGATAGGCCGCCAGGACCAGTATGAATAACATACAAATAGAAAAGCCTGTCAAGAAAATCTTTTCGGGCCGATAGCACAGAACCCCTTCACCGATTGCTCTGAGAAATCGAAATCCGTCCCAAAGCGCGCTCAGTTTACTTTCCCCGATCCGTTCTTCATATTTCATCGGGAGTTCTATAATCCGTAAATCGTTCATTAAGGCGCGCGCACTCATCGCCGGAGTGAAATGTAATCCATCAGGGAGCGGATAAAGGTGTTTCAGTGCCGAGCGACGTACAACCCGCATACCACTGGCTGTATCCGTCACTTTTCTGCCACATAATAAGCCTAGCAGGAATGCAAACATCCGGTTACCCGCTTTACGAATTGCCGGCATTTGTGAATCTGCTCCCAACCGCGAGCCAAGTGTGATATCAGCATTTTCGTCTTGCGCGGTCTTGCATAAGTTAGCAAAAAAGCGTGGATCACAGGTTCCATCTGCATCGAGGAATCCGACCAGATCTCCACGCCCGCGTCTCCAACCTTCTTTGATGGCGGCCCCATATCCCTGATTATCGTCAAAAACGATAACTTGCACATCATCGAAGCTTTGAGCAATTTCAGCCGTCTTGTCTGTTGATCCGTCACTGACAACAATAAATTCTACACCATCTAAGTCAGCTGCCTGACGAATCTCCTCTCTAGCTTCGAGGCTTCGAGAGATTGTTGATCCAATCGCATCTTCTTCATTTAATGCAGGAATGACGATTGTAAGCCATTTCTCATTCATAGTTTACAACTCATTCTCGTTAGAATCGGCTCTTCTAAATACCCATTAGTCTTAAAAAAGAAGGCTCTGTTCGCTTAGATAATCTGCTTGTGCTTCATATACCGCCTATTTCATAATAGGACCATTAAGGGGTGTGGTCAAAGAAAATGCTCGAATTCTGAAAATCTCGAAGTGGAAAGAAGTCTAAGATCTAAGGTAAAAATATCTTGATTAGACTGAGCTGTCGATATTGAGTAACAGACTCAAGCACTACCTTGCATGTCTGATCAGGTTATGCTCCATGAAAACAACTTTGATTTTATTAACCTGCTATGTTCTAGCCGCATTGTTACTTCTCACGAGAGTGGTCCCCAATCAGTTTGTTCGATTCAAGATTTTAAATCGCTTTCGTAAGGTATTTCAAACATTTAGTTCCCCTGTAACATCAGTTATAACGGTCTTCCTGCTCAGCTTTTTACTTTCGGCGGGTATTTCAAGCTTCAAAAAACCAATCCCCCGAATTCATGATGAGTTTAGTTACTTGCTCGCTGCCGATACGATTTCACAGGGGAGATTGACAAATCCCACACACCCCTTCTGGAAGCACTTTGAGTCATTTCACATAATTCATCAACCAACGTATGCTTCCAAATATCCTGTCGGCCAGGGTCTGTTTCTTGCTCTCGGTCAAGTACTGACGGGACACCCTATTGTTGGAGCCTGGTTGAGTGTCGCACTCGCGTGCGCTGCCATTTGCTGGATGCTCCATGCCTGGGTTCCCCCTCGATGGGCATTCGCCGGTGGTCTATTGTCAGCCCTCCACCCTATCATACTACTTTGGGGACAAAATTATTGGGGTGGGGCAGTTGCGATGCTGGGTGGGGCTTTGTTGTTTGGCGCTTTACGCCGTCTAATAAAACACCCTTATTCAGGGACCGCATTAATATTGGGAACAGGATTATTGATTCTTTCTGTGAGTCGTCCTTTTGAAGGGTTTCTGACCGCTGTTTCAGCAGCGGTGATCTTAATGATCTGGATGATAAAACAAACAGAATTTTCCAAAATGGTATTGGTTCGCTCTATCCTCTTTCCCCTGGGATTTACATCTTTATGTATCGTAGGAATCATTGCGTTTTATAACGATCAAGTCACAGGAAGCAGCTTTCGCTTTCCTTATCAAGTGCATGAAGAAACCTATTCTCAAACCCCACTTTTTCTTTGGGGAACACCACGTGATGCAAATGTCGCCAACCCGCATTTGAGAAAATTCCAATCCGAATGG
This sequence comes from Gimesia aquarii, assembly GCF_007748175.1. NCBI lineage: Bacteria > Pseudomonadati > Planctomycetota > Planctomycetia > Planctomycetales > Planctomycetaceae > Gimesia > Gimesia aquarii. Next base: position 4,563,904 of record NZ_CP037422.1, on the reverse strand, counting down.
TCATATGAAATGTACCAGAGACAACAAGAACTGAGCGGGTATTGGGATACTGTTTCAATAAAAATATCGAGACTTCTCGGCAACTTAATCGTTTTCCCTTTGGGTGTTTTCTTACTCATAATCCCCTGGATTATCAAAGAGCGTTGGGGATGCATTGCAGTGACAATCGTGTTGTTGATCAGTTTCATTGATCTGTTTGGAGCGACTTTTTTTCAACCTCATTATCTGGCTCCAGTGATTCCTCTTGTTTTTTTCATTTTGATTCAAGGTGCACGCCAATGGCGTGTTGCCTGGTGGCAAGATCGTAATCAGGGACCGGTATTAGTATTTGGCCTGGGTTTAATCTTTGTTGCTATGAGCTTTACCAAGATTTGGCTTTTCACGTCGACACCAGAGCTCCCTGCTCAATATCCAATAGCATTACAGCGATCAGAACTGATTGAACAATTGAAACAGAATCAGAAGAAAGACCTTGTCTTTGTCAAATACTCGGACGATCATGATCCCCATTTCGAATGGATTTATAATCGTGCAAATATTGATGATGCTGAAGTTGTTTGGGCACATGTTTTAGACGAGGAATCAAACAAGAAACTCAGAGAGTATTTCTCAGATCGACAGGTTTGGATCATCAATGCGGACGACAAGCAGGTTAAACTAAAAGCGTTTTTGCAAAACTCCCTCGATACAAAACCCAATGAGACACGGCCAAAAGATTCAGGATCGTCGACTTTTGAGACTACGCCTAATCAGAGATGAAGCAATTGCGCCATTGATTTATGAAAGCCGATTCTAGCAGCACTTATCAGTATTCAAGTGGTAAGTCACTATGATCTAAAATACTATTTTGACCGGGTGCTTCCACCATTTGAGGATGAAATATCGGCTCCCGTTCTTGTAAAACTGATCGCCTGCGATCCAGATGTCCCAATCATTACCGTTTCTATCATTGGTTTGTTAACTTCGCTCTCCGAAAACCATTCGACAAGGAAATTGGCTCCAGATCCACCAGAACTATCGCGATCCTCGACTAAGAACTCAATCGTTTGCAGAGGAGCTAATTTTATCTTTTGCTCAAGATACTTCTTAACCAGTTTGCCTTGAGTATTGAAATACTCAATCGAGTTCAGATAAATCGGCTGCTCAAGATCGATATTACGAATACTGAGTGTTGTTTCAAGCAGCAACGGTGATCCACCGTGATAGTAAATGTGCGAATAAGAGGGGACATAAACCAATTGCCGTATTGGTAATTTCTCTAATGAGATATTTCCTGCTTGATAGTCATCCAGATTGGGTGGCTCATAGCTCCGTGGTGGAACATATTGAAGATGATCTTCAATTTCTGCAAGTCGAGAATCAAGATAAAGAGCGCCTCCGACAATAACACCAAATGCGAAGAAGACGAAAAAAAACAGACCAATCCAATTATTCCAAAACCAGAGAAAACTGTTTGAATATTCTCTTTTCTGCTGCCTCATCGTTCACTTTACCTTCCGTTTTGAACGGCATTGACGAACCACTATTCACGCTACCATCCCGTTACGATTGACAATCTGCTCTAAATCAAGGGCATTTTCCCACGAGAGTTCTGGATGTTCGGACTTACCATATGCAATACAGGTTACCCCAAAACTCTACCAAACTATCATAAAGTGTTGTATCGCAAATGCAGTGCTCACGGAAGATATTTTTTCAATTCGTCGAGTCGTGCATTACAGTTGTGTACCAGGGTCTCTAATTGTTGGTCCGACTGCCCAGCCGCATCAATCATAGAACGATAATATTGAAAAATTTCAGTCGGACTGGCACCAAAGTGTTTCCAAAATTCATTAATATCTTCTGATCGTAAATCGAACAGCATCGCTTCCAGATTATGAAGCTTATCCGCTAATTCAATTGCGCGCGCTCCCAGTGTTGCCTGTTGCATGACTTCAATATGGTCCTGTTTACGCTCACGCCAATTCCGCTTTTCCCCCTCGGTTGTTTCTTTTTGCTCTGTCATTTCACTGACATACTGAATCACTTCTTCAGAAAAATGCTCTGTGAGTTGCTCAATCGTCAAGTTTGTATCTTCAACAACGTCATGAAGGACTGCGGCGGCAAGAATATCCTCATCGTGAAAACCAGCCTTTGTTAAGATCAGGCACACACTCATGGGATGCGAAATATATGGAATTCCTGATGCTTTTCGCTTTTGAGATTTGTGGGCCATCGCAGCCAATCGAATCGCCTGTTCGACCACAGGAGAATGAAGAATGTCCATAACTAATGCTTAGGTTCAACGTCCGTTCGAAGGTTCTTGCAGGTGCCTGAACTGATTAAATCGAGTATATTCCCAATGTCGATACAAAGCTGATTTCTTTAATAAGTTTGCCTGAGTATCCACTGCTTCCACTTTTCCTTCATGAATCAGTACCACTTGATCTGCATTGCGGAGCGTCGTAATCCGAGAAGGAATGATAAAAATGGTACGATTCTGAAAAATTCGTGAGTACGTATCTTCCAAGAGTGTTTTTGTATCCTCGTCGAGTGGTCCCTCTGGTTCTTCGATAATTAATAAAGCGGGCTTTCTTAGCAAAGCCCTTGCTAAACCCAAACGGAAGCACTCGCCGATCGTTAATTCCTCGCCATTTTGCCCTAAAGCAGTCTCATACCCTTGTGGTAAGTTTTGGACAAATTGATGCGCGCGTACCTCTTTTGAAGCAGCAATTACTTCCTGTAATGAATAACGTTCATCACCACATCGAATATTTTCTTTTACCGTTCCTGTCAGACAAAGGTCATTTCCGCCAACATAAATGGCTTCGGCTCTTAGAGATTCTAAAGTCACCCAGGCGCTGTCTTCACCATCCATTAGTACCCGTCCTGACTTCGGTTCTATAAATCGTGGAATCAGGTAACTCGCCGCACGCGGTGCAAGCGCTTCGAGAGAGACAAAAGCGGTACTCGTTCCCGCAGGAATTTTTAAATCAAAGCCACTGAGAATTTCAGGCTCTTGTGAGGATAGACGATAACTCACATTCTCAAATTGAAGTGCCTGCGATAACGGCTCCAGAAATTTGGCGCCTACCGCCTGACTCACTTCGGGAATCTTGTTGAGATATCGATACACAGAGCTTGCAGCGATATTAGCACCAGAACGTACTCCAATCAGTTCGTAGAGCCCGTTGACTGGCAAATAGAAAAAGGAAAAGATGCCCACAATTAAAATCGCCGCAGAGAACGGCAAACTCTCTGGATTCAGCAGCACTTTATAGCCTACCAAAAATATCACCAGACACGAGCAGAATACCGCCAGTCCGCGGGCAATGCGGTGAACCCAACCTTCAACTCGTTTTAAATTGGTTGTATTCTCCGAATATTTTTCGAGATGTTTCTGGAAACGATCATGCTCTACTATTTCCATTCCATACCCACGAACCAAACGTGTACTTCGCAAGTTTTCAGCTAACAATGACAATTCAGATTCAATTGAGACGAGTGTTTTGGCATGTTGAAGTTCATAATTTTTGCGGTACTGCAGTAAAAAGTACCAGGCGGCCGCTAATGGTATGACACATTGAAAGGTCAGCCTCCAATCAATTGATACCGCGAATAAAAACAGTATTAATAGTGTGACGGGATGTTGAGACATGCGATAGACCCATTGGAAAACGCCATTCTCCACAACCTCGACATCTTTAATAAACAAATTGAAAGCCTGATCGGTTTCTTTGCCTGATAAATCTCCCGGTCCCAATCGAAGCGCTTGTCGATGAATCATACTTCGGAGCGTCATTGAAACATGACGAGAAATTTTCAGGCTCAGCTGCCTGGATCTCCATCGAATTAAAACTCGTAAACTTGCCAGAACTAATGCCACAAGGATCAGGGTAAACAGGGCAGACTGATTTTCCTGAAGTAAAGGGAAACGCTGGTAGAGTTGCTTCAGTATTCCATTCTGATATTTGACTTGGACCCACCACACCGATGGCAAAATCCCCGTATCAGTCAAAATAAGGTAGTTCGGATTTTCGGGAGCAGGTGTCTCTGTATTGCCTTTTTCTATTTCTGCTGATTTTCCAGGCCCTTCTTCAGATTTGGCTTCATCTGGTCCTGCTTCATCTAGCTCATTCTCTGGTTTGGCTTCCTGCTCGGGAACAATAACAGGAGCTTCAACGGATCTGATATCCTGAAGCGCCAGGACATTTTGTTCTCCACGAACCGTAATTTTGCCTCGATGGTTGAGTAAGTCGATAATGAGAAATAAATCGACCAGTATCAGAGTTAGCAACAAGCCGTTAAAAAGTGACCAAAACAATACTGATCTAGCCGACCCGCGAAAGAATTCCCGCGCAGGAAATGCACGATGGAATGCGTTGGGCTGACGATTTGACACGGGACCCACCGAATCTGTTTGAAATTACTGATAAACGAAGCTCGTTCCCCGTTGTTCAGGCAAGGTCACGATCTTCAAAAAGGATAAATGCAACCAAAATCGCAATTCCGGAATAAAGCAGACAGCTTAAAGCGGAATGACCAATATAGACTGGCGGAACGATTGTCCCAGTTGCTACCGCTGGTGAGACATTAAAGTTATCCAGGTTCGGCAGAATCGTAGCGATCAACTGACCTGTAAATTTTACGAATTCCAGTCCTTCTGCTTTGGCCTGGACCAGGTTTGGTGTCAGGTGCCCAATGATGTAGACACCAAAACAAACTATCATGTTCACCATCATCGGTAATCGAGTAGAAATCGCAACACTGATTGCGGTCAAGATTGCAACTTCCATATAAATCAAAAGAATCCCTGGCAGAATCAGCCAGACAGCAGCCATTTTTTCTGCGTGAGTCGGAACGTCTTTGGAAGCTTCTCTCGCGTCATACCCAACCTTAAAATAAACAAGTAACAGAAAGGTAATCACTAAAGGAAGCATTAGCCAAACAACGGCTTTCAGAATTCCCAGATATTTCCCGACGATAAATTGACGACGATTAATCGGCTTGGATAATAACGTCATTGCGGTTTTACCTTCAATCTCATCCGCAATACTTGTACTGGCAGACCAGATTGCAAGTAGCAAACTACAAATCAAAATTGTAGCCAGGCCGCAGTCCATTAACATTTTGACATCATCACCCATCGAAAAGAATGGCAGAAACGTATTCAACAAAAGCAAAACCAACCCCAAGGAGAGCAAAAGCAAAAACACTGGCTGGCGAATCGCTTCTTTCGTCGTAGCTCTGGCAATGACTCCTGCCTGGGTATATGCCGTCACTCCAAATAACACCATGAAATAGAGCAATACCCCTGCTCCGGTGATCCACCATTGCACAGTCAGGTCAGCATTTTCAGCAGAAAAAACCAAAAGGTTTTCCATCGTTTATCCACCACTCAACTAAATAATATGAACTGATAAAGTAAGACGCGACGTCATTTCAAAGCCAAAACAGGCACAGAATCACTCACGAATTGTACGAATCTGACCGCTTCAGATGTTGGATTTATTTTTGAAGTTCTGAAAACAAATCAATTTCAGTCTCCACAAACAAGCTTTTGACAGGTCTCATCTGAAAAAATGTTCCAGCTGAGAAACAGAACCCTGAAAGAGTGAGAACTGCCTTCAGAAACCGATGAAGATTTCAACTATCAAAGGAAATGCTGCAAAGCATTTCAAGCAATTCCTACTTTACCGAGAAAAGGTGGTCAAAGTAAAGAATCCAAGGTAATTCGGGAGACGTTTTCCCTAATCTGTCGCATACATCCGCTAAAATTTGCCAAATTGGCTTCACTCTAACCACCATCTGCTCAACGGTATATCAATCAGCGTGCGATCCTGAAGTCCTGCAGGGTCGAATCTGGATCGATTTCCTGAATCGCCACATCGGTGACATTCGTTGCAAACATCAACATCATTTCATCGAAAAAATGGTCCAGCTCTGCTTTCCTATTCGCTTGAGCCACTAATTCCACAGTTCCATCAGACAAATTTTTGACAAATCCAGTAATGGGATGCTGCTTTGCCAATTTTGAAGTTCGATAACGAAAGCCAACTCCCTGCACACGCCCCTGAAAAACAGCATGCAGGCAGACTAAAGTCGGTGAGGAACCTGGTGAGTGCGAATCGGTGGACATTACCAATGCTTTTCTTATCGAGTGCAGTAATGACAAATCGATCAGCAAAACTCTAATCGAATGATTAAGCGATCAAGAAAGACTTGAGGCCTTGTGAGATGGGGAGTTAAGACAGCAATTCAAATTAAGGCGAAGGAGTTTTCTCTGTCAATTGGCTGGCTTCTGGTAAATCAGAAAAGTCAATACAGAGTTCTTCGCGCACGATACTCATACTTCGAGGAGCATCGATCCCTAATCTAACTGAATTAGGGCCGATTCGAACAATCGTTAAAGTTACATCATCGCCAATTCGAATTCGTTCGCCGGGCTTACGTGATAATACAAGCATTTCTTTTCGAATCCTTCGTTATCTGTTCCCTCAAACTTCCTTGTAACCTTTCCAGAAAGGTTGAAGCCACATTAAGGATGAGGGTAGTTCAAGAGTACTCATCTCGACAGCTTGCTGAAAACAATTATATCTACACCAAAACTGCCATCACTACGATGTCGACATCAGTATGATAACACCTTTTGATTTAATGTGTCTAGCCCAGACTGAAAAATAACAAAGAGTCCTCAAAACACAGGACAAAGCACGCCTATTCCACCTAAATTAACCCAACATGTGCCTAAAAATCGCGCACCACAGCGACTGCCTAATAAACGGGCATCGACACAGCTCTTTTTGCTACTAAATGAGACCCAAAGACACCTGTTTTTGATCACCAAAACTCATCGAGTCACAGCTCCAAATATCGAGTTCCACTATACTGGAAACCGGTGACTACCGCCTGAAGGAAGGTCTTCATGACAACTCAGTTTGAATGATGGAGATAAAGCGACCAGAAGATCAGGTTTTAAAATTTAAGAAGATAAAAAAAGAAGCAAGAAAACGGGCTGGCGACCGCTTGACGATTTCATTACTGATCGTCAGTCTTTAGCAATTGTGTAAATTTACTTGAGAAGTCTGCCGCAACTGCAGGGGAAAGCTATGATTCGGATCGGGATTATCGGTATTGGTTTTATGGGAATGGCTCATTATGAGGGAGCAAAAAAACTCAAAGGAGCCAAAGTTACGGCAATCGCGACTCGTGATTCCAAAAAACTGGCGGGGGACTGGAGCAGCATCGAAGGGAATTTCGGACCACGCGGTGGACAGGAAGATTTATCCAAAGTCAAACAGTACAAAGACTATCACGATTTGTTAGCCGACCCTGAGATTGACCTGGTTGATATCTGTCTGCCAACAGAAATGCATGAGAAAGTTGCCCTTGATTCAATTCGGGCTGGAAAACATACACTCGTCGAGAAACCAATCGCCATCGACCTTAAAGCAGCCAATAAAATGGTAAACGCAGCCAAGAAAGCGGGTGTACAGTTCATGGTGGCCCAGGTACTCCCCTTTTTCCCCGAATTCCAGTTCGCTGTCGAATGTGTTCGTAGTAATAAATACGGAAAACTTTTAGCCGCTCATTTTCGTCGAGTCATGGCGCCTCCGAAATGGTCGGAAAATATAGAAGACTTCCAGAAACTGGGAGGTTGGGGAATCGATCTGCATATTCATGACAATCATCTGATCAGCCTAATGTGTGGTGTCCCTCGAAAAGTCACTTCGCGTGGAATTGAAAACCAGGGTTATGTCAATCATGTTCACACTGTCTATGATTACGATGAACCCAACCTGGCAATTAGTTGTGTGAGCGGAGGTATTGCGGCACGTGGTCTTGAATTTGCTCATGGCTATGAACTTTATTTCGAAGATGCCACAGTATTGTTTGGTGCTGGCACAATGGGCGTCGGTAAAAAGAAAGAATGGGTTGTCAGCCAGCCTCTGACACTGATTACTCAAAAAGGCCGTTTGCAACACCCGAAACTAAAAGGAGGAGATGCCTGGTGCGCAGCCTTCACGCTGGAATTACAGGCGGCCGTAAATGCCCTTGAGTCTGGGGAAGAACCAGAGGCATTATCGGGAGCACTCGCAAGAGATGCGCTGAAAATTTGCTATGCCGAAGCTAAAAGTATCCAGACAGGCCGATCCATACCGGTGAAATAAGTGTCCTTCGGTCTGTCATGCATTCTTTTGCACGCTTTCACCGCTGAACATCGAAAGGTTTTCGAAATACGGCGGTGTATTTCTTGGTTCGTCAGCGAAATTGAGTTAGTCTGACTTCCTCCATATTAAATTCCTTGATGATTCGGCTATGTAGCTCCTATGCTTGAAAACTTACCTCTGCAATCCGTGAAATATAAAGGACTCACAATCGAGGGGTATTCGCGCGCTGCAGTACAGAGTTACTGGAGAGTCCCCGAACTCAAGCTGGGGTTTGACATGGGGGGAAGCCCCTGGTCATTTATGGGGACTTCGACCTTTTTTATCTCGCACGCACATTTGGATCACATGGCAGCCTTGCCCGCTTATGTGGCGCGCCGACGTATGATGAAAATGAGTCCTCCCACTATTTATCTGCCCGAAGAAGTAGTGGATCCGGTTTGGAATATGCTAAAAAGCTGGCAGCAATTGGATCGCGGGCGTATGGAATGCGAACTGGTTGGTCTTAAGGATGGGCAAGAGGTTCAGCTTTCCAGAGAACACGTTGTAACAGCCTTTCGAACAAAGCATACAGTACCTTCGCTTGGATTCCAGGTTTGGGATTGTCGCAAAAAACTAAAATCAGAGTTCATCGGTAAACCGGAAACGGAAATCCGCGATGCCCGTATGTCAGGAATTGATGTCAGCGAAGAGGTTCGTGTACCTTTAGTGTGTTATACTGGAGATACAGCTCCTGCAGGCCTGGATCATTTCGAGACATCCTTTCAGTCAAAAGTTTTGATCACCGAGATGACTTTTTATCGTCCTGAACACCGCCGTGAAAAGATTCATAAATTCGGTCACATGCACCTTGATGATCTCATCGAACGTGCGGATCGATTTCAGAATGAATTGCTCATTCTCGCGCATTTCAGTACTCGCTATCACGATAATCAGGTGATGAGCGCCATTAAAAAACATCTGCCCGCTGAATTACGGGAGCGCGTGCACCTTTGGATGTAGGGTCATCAGAAATCTGAAAGAATCTGATGAGACTTCGTAAGCATAAAGCCCAACTGCTGGGCGATTAATACATCCCCCCATAATCCCCCCATCGATTCTATATTGGGGAAATATCGATACAAATCCTCACGCCTAAAAAACACCTGTTCAATAAATTTAATTTATATTTTAAATCTTATTGACAGAAAGACATGGCTAATTATATACTTATATTAATACACTTGTATATTAATGAACTAACAAGTCGTAGTCGATAAATCAGCTTATTAGAAACAAATTTCTACCAATTACTACTTCAAATTTTAAAAAATCATATGTCATTATTCTTGGTACGTTTTTCCACTTATTTCTTTATTCGAAGGAGCAAAGACGTGAAGTTGAATCATTCATTGAAGCGCGGTTTTACACTGATTGAACTACTGGTAGTGATTGCCATTATCGCCATTTTGATTGCCTTATTATTACCTGCAGTACAACAAGCACGCGAAGCAGCACGGCGCAGCTCTTGCAAAAACAACTTGAAACAAGTTGGCTTGGCCATGCACAATTACCATGATGCACATTCAGTACTTCCCTACGGTTGGGGCTGGGATGATGGTGCAGGACCATTAGCCAGAAGTCGTGAGACCTGGATGCAACAACTTCTCCCCTATATAGAACAAGGTGCCTTATACAACGCTTACATTGAGGAAAATTTTGCTTACGTACATGGATCTTCACACCGGTTTACAGTAATTCCAGCCTTAGTCTGTCCCTCCAACCCCACTGTGATTAGCAATTTTGCCTTCAGAGGAAATTACGGGATGTGTTCTGGATCAACAGATTCAAGTTGGCGCAGTGCAACGGGAAATGGAATGTTTTACCTACGCTCGAAAACAAAATTAAGAGATGTGACTGATGGGACCTCTAACACGATCATGGGAGGCGAAGGAGTCGCACGTTTAAATGGACTTACTGTTGCCCATACCCCTTGGGGTGAGGTGGGTAATTATTGGGGTGGTGGCTCATCCCACCACGGTACAGCATTCAACAATGCAGAACCACCCAATAGTCCAGTTCCTGATTGTAACTACACTTGTGCGAATTATGATTTGTCAAATTATCCGTGTGCTGGTTACAACTCGGGATCATCTCCTACTGTTTCCTGCACGGGGTCTGCACGAACCTATGCTCGCAGTTATCACATAGGAGGCGTGCACATCTTATTGGCTGATGGAGCAGTCCGTTTCGCTTCAGAAAATATTGATCTCAGCACTTGGCAAGCGTTAGCTACTCGTAGCGGAGAAGAAGTGATTGGTGAATTTTAATCACACAACCTAATCTAATAAAACAAGCGATCTCTCGTAGATTCTCTCCGGGGTTAAGCTGTTAATCTCTCAAAATCAATTGGAAATCAATCATGCTACGTACACAGTTTTTTTCTATAAGTTTCATCATCACGCTGGTCATAGTCGTAATTGGATGCGGAAGTGGGGAGAGTGGCCCGAAATTGTATACTGTCTCAGGAACTGTAACACTTGATGGCCAGCCAATACCTGACGCAAGTATTCTTTTTAAAGATCCAGCCAGTAAAAACAAATCATACTTTGCAAATGTAAAGAACGGTTCCTTCAATTCGGAAATGGAAGCTGGAAAAAGAAGAGTACTCATCACTGCAAACCGCCAGTCCAAGAATAAGATGGTCGACAACGCAGAAGGGACTGGAAAGGAACCAGCAATGGAACAGTATCTCCCAAGCAAATACAATGAAAAAAGTATCCTTGAAATTGAAGTCGGTTCAAACAATGAAAATTCATTCACATTTGACTTAAAAAGCAAGTGAGTGCCGTCACCTGTAGTTGACGACACTAGCACAGGTATATCTCATGTATGGTCGAAAACGGAAACTTTTATCAGAAAAAAAACCTGAAGGGAAATGTTTCCCTTCAGGCTGAGCGCTTTTCTACATCTAAAAGGCAGCAGTTACGCGTTGGTCTCGTAACCTTTGCGTTGTTCGCGAGATTGCCACTGGTTAGCTTCATCATCGCCGATTATCTGCTCGGTTTTAGGATCCCATTCCAGAGAACGATTCAAGCGAATTGCGATGTTAGCCAGATGGCAGGTTGTAATCGCACGATGATGTGTCATTACATCGGAAATGGGTTGCTCCCGTGCATCAACACATTCATAGAAGTTACGCATATGGTCACCAGGTTTCCGCCCTTTATAGAGTTTGGTGATCGTATCACTGGAAAGCGGCTTGTTCTTAAGTTCTTCGACTGGCTTACCGGTCAAATCACCACGACTGACGAAGATTCGGCCTTCCGTACCGGTAAAGAGAATTCCATTACGACCATCACTTTTGATCGTCATTTTGACTTCGTTCGGGAATGTGCACTGTACTTCAAATTTTGAAGCCACGTTGTAAGCGTCATCCTTCGTTGGCATCCCGTCTTTCAGAGGAACAGGATGTACTGCGGAAATCGGCACTACCTGTGTAGGTCCAGATTCATCCATGCCAATCCCCCACTGGGCAATATCAACATGATGTGCTCCCCAGTCAGTCATTTTTCCACCGGAATATTCATACCACCAACGGAATTCATAATGAGCACGCGTTTTGGGATTACCTTTGTCTCCTTCTTTAGGTTTCCAACGATAATCCGTCATCGGGGCTTGTCCAAGCCATTTTTCCCAATTCAATGTTTTAGGAACTTCGGCCACGGGAATCGAACCACTAGGGCCAATACCACCAATCACACATTCCACATCGGTGATCTTACCCAACCGACCTTCTTTGATAATAGCCAATGCATTTAGAAAACGCTGTCCCATTTCACTACGCTGTTGGGTACCAACTTGGAAGACGCGCCCGGTTTCTTTCAAAGCTTTGATGATCTGCTTGCCTTCATCAATCGTCAATGTTAGCGGCTTTTCACAATAAACGTCTTTACCGGCTTTCATGGCTTCAATGGCAATTTTCGTATGCCAATGATCGGTTGTGACAATCGTCACGATGTCAATTTCCGGATTTTCAAGCACCTTCTGATAGTCTTCAAAGACAGCGACTTCTTTATTATTCCCTTTTTTGCCCTGTATGTCTTTCACTCGGTCACGGGCTTTATTCGCGTGAGCAGCATCGACATCGCAAACAGCAATCACATCGCCATATTTCATCGCATTGGGACCAACGCCATTCCAGCGACTACCCGTTCCAATGCATCCCACAACGGGGCGATCATTGGCTGCTTTAAATTTGTATGCACTCGCAGGGTCGATATCAAACCAGAATGGAACACTGCTACCCGCGACGGCAGCAGCGGTTGTTTTCATAAAATCACGACGATTCTGCTTTTGGTTACTCACTGAAGACTCCTTATCTACGAAGATTTGTGCACGTTGATCCAAGTGAATGAATCATTTTAATGCAGGAAGATATAGCGTGACCTGCTCATTATAATGAACAGAGAATGCGCTTTGCAAAGATCAAGCAGTTTTTATATCTGTTTTGTGTTCTATTCTTTTAAGTACGTTTCTACTGAGATCCTTGCTAAAATGAAACTTCAGAAAATAGCAATCACCTCAAAAGAGTAATAAGAAATCAATGTTAGACTGACAAAGCCTGCAAAGCGAACTCTTTATAAGTGAAGTTAATTAAATTTACTGACGTCCGAATAATACGATGCGCACAATCTTGCACGTTGATATGGACGCGTTTTATGCGTCAATTGAAGAACGGGATCACCCGGAATTAAAAGGACAACCGATTATTGTCGGTGGTCGTTCCGATCACCGTGGTGTTGTTTCGGCAGCCAATTATACAGCGCGGGAATTCGGAGTTCACAGTGCGCAGCCGATGAAAACCGCCCGCAGGCTTTGCCCCCATGGTCACTATTTTCCGGTCCGAATGAATGCTTACGCTGATATTTCACAATCCATTCAACAGATTTTTCGAAAATACACCCCGCTTGTTGAACCCCTTTCTCTTGATGAAGCGTTTCTGGATGTCACCGGCAGCAAATTATTGTTTGGTACCGGACAAGAAATCGCGGTCACGATTAAACAGGAAATAAAGCAGCAATTGAATCTGATTGCCTCGGTAGGAGTCGCGCCGAATAAATTTTTAGCAAAAATCGCCAGTGATATTGATAAACCAGATGGACTCGTCATTGTGCAACCGGACGCCATACAAGACTTTCTCGACCCCTTACCCATTTCTCGTGTGTGGGGCATTGGTAAAGTAGCCAGCAAACGGTTTGACAAGCTAGGCGTTCAAACCGTTGCACAATTGCGAGCCATTGACTCGCAATTATTAGGTGAGCTATTTGGCGAACAAGGTCAACACCTCTGGGAACTGTCGCGGGGAATTGATGAGCGGCCTGTTGTTTCTGAGCGACGCGCAAAATCGATTTCACGCGAGACGACTTTTTCTCAAGATGTCACTGATCGAGACATTCTGAAGACCGTTTTGATTCAACTGGTTGAAGATGTTGCCCGAAGATTGCGCAAAAATGGATTACGCGGCAGAACGATTCAACTCAAAATACGTTACGATGATTTTTCCACATTTACGCGCGCCGCGACAATCAACCAACCAACAGATATTACAAGGGAAATTGAAGAGGCGGCATTACTCTTACTGGAAAATCGACTTCCACAGCGGACTTTATCAATCAGACTAATTGGAATCGGTATTACGGGCTTTGATATCGGACCATTACAGCAGCGGTCATTATTTGATGAAGCAGATCAGCAAAAAAACTCTCGTCTGGATCATGTCAAAGATCAAATCGCCCAACGATTTGGGACAGAGTCATTAAAACGAGGGACCCGAATTTCTAAGGACGATTCCGAAGATGAGCCGACGACTTAAAGAAGACCTTCCCTTTTGTGTTCTCTGTTCATACCTGGCTGAGTTATTATTTTTGAGCGGGGGCCCAACGTCGCTCCTGAATCGTGTCAAAACGAACCTGCGTGTCGTTGGCACTGATCTGACTGGCACGACTACTGCCTTGATCGATTAGTTTTTGAAAATCGGCGGTCATTTGCGCAACAATTTTCGGACGTTGTTTCACTAAATTTTTCTGCTCACCAATATCAGCATCCAAATGATAAAGTTCGGTAATGGTTGGTTTCCCGCGAGATTGTTGAAGGTTGCGGCCACTCATTTTAAAGACAAGCTTCCAGGGACCATCACGATAGGCAAATTCCCCATGATTGGAGTGGTTAACAAGTGATGTGCGATGTTGGTCTGATTTCTTACCGAGTAAAGAGGGTAGAAAACTCATACTGTCCTCTGCCCCGTTTGAAGGTAATTCTGCTCCCACAATTTCTGCATTCGTGGCAAACAGGTCAGTGAGGCACACCATTTGGTGACTCTCAGAACCAGGTTTGATACGGTTCGGCCAGCGCACGACAAGCGGAACACGATGCCCACCTTCCCAAATATCTCCTTTATGTCCTCGATAGGGACCACTGGGAAAATGGCCTGCATTAATCAAATCATCCCAACCGGTGTAGTGTGAATGGCCGTTATCTGCCGTGAAAATCACAATGGTATTTTCGGCGATGCCCGCTTGATCAATGGCTTTTATCACCTGACCGGCAGACCAATCTGTCTCCATCACAAAATCTGCTATCGGAGCAATTCCGCTTTTTCCACGAAACTTTGCCGACGGTACAACCGGTTCGTGGGGCGAAGTCATAGAAAAATAAAGGAAGAACGGCGAGGCTTGCTGCGCCTGGTCATGCACATATTGAACCGCGCGTTTCGTAATTTCCGGAAGAATCTTTTGCATGCGCCAACCGGGTGCCGTGGGTGCACCGACGAAACCTCTCGGTAAAACAATCCCTTCACTGTGGTCTAATTGAAAGCCTGCAGTTGGCTGAGTCGTAAGACGATCATTTTCAATAAATGCAAATGGAGGAAGGTTGGGAAGATCGACTCCAAAATAATAATCAAAGCCGCGCGCAGTCGGTCCTCCCTTGATCGGTTTTGTAAAATCCCACTGAAGTTTCCACAGCCCGTTTCTTTTTTCTGTCATCCGACTCGGCTGCGCCCCAGGCCAATTCCAACCCAGGTGCCATTTGCCGATACAGGCGGTGCGATAGCCTTGCTCCTTTAGAAATCCAGGAAGTGTCGGACGATCCTCAGTAATCAAAGGTGGCTCATAGGCGGCAACCACCCATTCCTGCATGCGTGTTCGCCAACTATAGCGCCCCGTTAATAAACCATAGCGAGTCGGCGTGCAAACCGCGGATCCACTATGCGCGTCGGTGTAACTGATTCCCTGCTGAACAAGACGATCCAGATAAGGTGTGGGAATCTTATTTTGGGGATAGTGTGCTTGGATATCTCCCACGCCAAAATCATCAGCCAGAATCACAACAATGTTTGGTCGTTGTTGATCGGCAGCGGGTAGCGAAGAGACGCTGATACTAACCAGAATGAACACGATCCATTTCACAGCCATTGATATCTCCCATTAGTTTTTCTCAGTCAGGCTCTTTGCAGCAGCCAGCTGATTACGATTGCTAAGGTAAATCAGTGTGAATCCAACAATCACCAGAATCAGAGAAGTTCCCAACCAGAGCATCGGTAAATGTTTCTGATTCTCCAGATTGACTTCCCATTCGGAAAACGCATCCTGATAATTGGCAATCGTTATCAACAGCCCATTGTGTATCATATGCAACATGATACCCGGAATCACACTGCGGGCGAGAACATTCACGTATCCCAGACTGAGTCCCATTAAAAAACTGGGAAAAAAACGTTCAATGAACAGGGAATCTCTGACAATCACATGAAACAAAGCAAACAGGAATGAAGAAATTAGAATCGCAGGTGTACTTGAAAATCGATTTAATAAGGCACTTAACAAATATCCGCGAAAAAATAATTCTTCACACACTGCAGGTAAGACTGCCAATGAGATCAATTTCACCCACAAAGGTACACTTCCCAGCTCCAGTTTTAATGATTCAAACATCTTGGAAAGTGATTCAATCCGGTCATTGTTGAGTGAGAGAATCTCAATTTCATACGCGAAGGGCCACAAGGTGAAGCCCAGCAGGATTGCCCCCAGACATGCCAGGACTTTAGGGGGAAACCAGCGGAATCCCGTTTTTAATTTCACACCTCCCATGCGTGCGAATAACAACGGAATCAAAAGAAACAGGCTGAAGGTCAACGTTCCTGAAACTAACAAACGCTGGGACATCGAAATCTCACCCAGACGCCCGACAAGTGACGAAGAAAGAATAAAAACGGGAAATAAGACCGCCAGACAAATCATGGCGTTATTGAGAGCGGGGACTAAGTGCTTCTTTTGTGATCGCTTCAGTAAATCAGTCCAGGTAGTATGACTCTGGTACAAAATCGTATCGGCTCCAAAAATACGAGCCGCGATTCCGAGCGCAATGACGCCATAAAACAAAGTTGAAATCACGGAGAGAAACACTAAGCCCTGCTGTGCTTCCTGGAGAAGAAAGTCGCGGCTTAATAACACAATATTTGCTAAGGGAATGACGGCCCACATCGGAGTCATCTTTAAATCGGGTACCATTCCCAAAATCCCGGGTGCCATTGAAATCAGCATCAGTGGAATCAAGTACGCCTGCGCTTCTTTAAAACTGCGCGCAAAACTGGTCAGGCACAATAATACAGCAGAAAAGAAAGCTGCAAAAATCACAAGCAACAGCAAGATCTCAAGCAAAACAAAAGGAGTCATACCTGCACCAAACAAGACCGTTTCCAATCCGTTGGCATAAGCGGTCGCCAGCATGGCCGTCATATTGACCAGCGCTGTCAGGATCGCCACAAATAAGACCGCGATGAATTTAGCACTTAAAATCCACATCCGTGGAAGGGGAGCTGCCATTAAGGTTTCGAGCGTGCCTCGTTCACGTTCCCCTGCAGTTAAGTCAATGGCGGGATAAACGGCACCTGTAACCGTCATCAGAATTAAAATCAGAGGCACAATTGTGACCAGCGAGAATGCCTGTGCCGAATCTGAGTTGACCGCAGAAACCGATGTCACGAAAGGGACGGCATCGCTTTCACCAAAATCTCTCAGAAGCCGGTTCCGGTAATTCCACCTGACCGCCTGCAAGCGTTGCTCCACATAGTCAGCAACACGACGACTGTGTCTCGATTGAGCTCCGTAGATGATTTCAAATCGCCCTCTCAGCTTGTTGATATCAGGATTTTGATCCAGCTCATCACTGGGAATATAGCGAACTCCAATATCAACAGATCCTTCGCGCACTAAAGTTTCCAGGCTTTGGACATGCTCTTCGTGATCCGCCATCAATATCTTGATTTCTGGATCTTCCTGCTGGAATTTTTCGAGTGTTTCGCCTGACTTTGTCTTTTCTGAATCCGAAAACTCTTGATATTCTTTTAACGTCAGGAGTTGTTCTCCATGAGCAAACACGTCACGGAATAGCTTCGCTTCAGGTTCATTGGGCAGCACAATCTGATATTCCACTTTTCCCAGATTCGTCATCTGGCTGATAAAGAACTTTTGCAGCATTAACCCCAACAAGGGATAAACCAGCACCGGCATTAAAATCAAAGTAATAATAGTACGACGATCGCGCAGAATTTCGCGCAGTTCTTTTTTTAAGAGACCTGAAAACCGAAACGTGATCGTTGAGCCAGGCATGTGATCCTGCGAATCTGAACTAGAAGGCGACGACATTAAATCACTTTCTCTTGAGTAGCAGGTATGGTTTCATCCTGTTCAAAAGGGGTGTCCAGTAACTGCAAGAAAATCTGCGTCAATGTCTGGCACGATGTCACTTCTTGCAATTCTGTCAGAGTACCTTCGTATCGTTTTTTCCCCTGATGCATCAAGCCGAAGCGATCACAGAGTTGTTCTGCTTCGTCCAGCCGATGCGTACAGACTATGACCGCTTTCCCTTCATCGCGCAGGTGGTCAATGTAATCAAAAATGACTTTACTGCCAACCACATCCAGGCCACGGGTCGGTTCATCCATGAGCATGACAGGAGGATTATGAATGAGCGATCTTGCCAGATTCACACGTTGCTTTTGCCCCGTACTCAAAGTGGCAGATCGGCGATCCAGAAACGTGGTAATATCAAAGAGACGAGAGAGTGCTCTAATGCGTTCCGTAGCTTGCTGCTTGGAAACACCATAAACGTCAGCAAAGAAAAATAGAATTTCACGAGGGGTCAACCATTGATACAAACCCGCACTGGTCGATACCAAGCCCACCCTCCGTTTGATTTCATCGGGATGGCTTGATACCAGAAACCCTTCCACTTCTGCATCGCCGCTGGTAGGTTTCAATAATCCCAGAATCATTCTGAGCGTGGTTGTTTTACCGGCTCCATTGGGTCCCAATAAACCATAAACCTCACCCTGTTGTACTTGAAACGAGATTTGGTCGACCGCCAGGACATCCTGGTTACTCGCTTCGAATACTCGCGTAAGGTCTTTTACGATTATCATTTGGGCAACCCTCCCCTACTCTAATATGACTCATAGAGCGCAATGCAACCTGCCTAAAACACCAGTCAGTGAGGCACTTTTGAATCCAGATGTGTCTCAACATGTTAAAATTAGTTTTGAATGGATTGCCATGCTTAAAAAGCGTTGATGTCACGGGAACCGTGATATTGAAATGCTGGCACGTACTCAACGCATTTTGGAACTTCGTCATTGTAGCAAACTGAAAGTGAATCTGTCACGTTCTATAGAAGGAACCAGGCAAAGATTATCCATTGTTTCAGTAAACGGTTGAATATAAGCTTGGCGTTCACAACAGATTGATGAATGAATGAAGAAGATTTCGGATGCACCTTGCATGAGGTTGCATGCTTGATCAAAATAAATAGGTTCGATACGAATCATACCAATTCGAACCCTGCCAGAAATTGCCTCCATTGCTCTGGTCCATTTACGAAATTAAAGGTCATACAATGCGCACTCACACTCGAAGCGGATTATTTTGCTGCATGCTCATAACATGCTTGACTACAATTGATACCTGGGCAGCAGATGACTGGAGGGTCTGGCGCGGCCCCAACTCCAATGGAATCGCTGCCTCAGACCAGACACCGCCTGTGATTTGGTCGGAATCCAAAAACATTCTCTGGAAAGCGCCTCTGCCCGGACGGGGTCATGCCTCTCCCATTGTCGTTGATGACCGTGTACTGATTGCCACAGCTGATGAAAAACAACAAATCCAATCCGTTGTCTGCTTTGATCGCACTTCGGGACGGCAACTTTGGAAAACCGATGTGAGCCAGGGAGGCTTTGCTGCCAAGATTCATCAAAAAAATACGCATGCTTCTCCTACCTTAGCATCGAATGGAGAAACCGTTTTCGCTGCATTCCCTCACCATAAAAGTATTCAAGTCACTGCCTTAAATCTTGATGGAAAACAACTGTGGCAGATCACCGCTGGTGGTTTTCTGCCCCGTGCGTATCAGTTTGGCTATGCTCCTTCTCCCATCCTTTATGAGGATAAAGTCATCGTTGCGGCAGAGTTTGAAGTGAATGGTTACATCGCCGCCTTTGATCAACAAACTGGACGAGAAGTCTGGCGAATCAAACGACCGAATAAACTCAATTTTTCGACGCCCATCGTGGCACGAATCGCTGGACGCGACCAGTTACTCCTAAGTGGTAATTCGAAAGTCGCCAGTTTTGATCCCCAAACGGGACGCGAACTCTGGTCCAGCCCCAGCCTCTGGGTTGTCTCCTGTGGTACAATGGTCTGGGACAAGGATCTTGTCTTCGCCAGTGGCGGCTTTCCCACAAAGGGGACATTGGCAGTCAAAGCCGACGGTTCTGGAAAAGTCGTCTGGACGAACCGAGTCAAATGTTATGAACAATCGATGCTGGCTCACAACGGCTACCTCTACGCGGTCGACGATAATGGAATCGCCTATTGCTGGAATGCACAGACAGGAAAAGAGCAGTGGAAAAGCCGACTCGGTGGAAAAGTTTCTTCCTCGCTCGTGCTGGCTAACGGCAACCTGTACCTTTCCAATGAACAAGGTAAAACGTTCGTGTTCCGCGCCAATCCAAATAAATTCGAATTGGTCGCAGAAAATCAGCTCGGCGATGAATGTTTTGCAAGCCCCGCGCTATGTGGCAATCAAATTTTCCACCGCGCTGCCAGCCGCGCTTCAGGAACGCGCAAGGAAACGCTTTATTGTATTGGGAAGTGATTCTTCAACGCCATTAGAGCAAAAGCTCAAGTACTAACAAAACTCATTCAACAAGTAGTAAATCTGATGAACCCGCATCTCTGACTGCATCAACAACAATGAGAGCTACTGTTACTCGCCGGCTTCGAAACTGGTTGAGGTGGCTGCGGCTTTACCTTGGGTTGTACTGCCTTAGGTTGCACTTTTTTAGGTTGAATTACGGGTAGCTGTTTCGTCTTCAATTTGAGTAAGTTCGCTCGAGCAGGTATTGGTTGAACCGGGATGGCCTTAACTGGCGTTGTTCTTAATTTGTGTGGAACCTGGAACACAACACGGCCTGCAGTATACCCGTTAGTCCAATGATACCCCACCTGATCTGGTTTGGGTCTTGAACTCGTTTTGGGATTGGACCAGACTTCTTTCTTATCCAGCTTTACCAAAACTGCCGTCGCTGATAACTTTCCACACCCATAAGACCATTTTTTACCATCGGTTTCGAGAAATAGAATCACTTCTGGATTAGAATTTCTCTCAAACAAGAATACAGCAGCATCCGAGTTTTTTGCATCAGTTGGCTGATATCGGTCGAACGGTTCGGGATGTAGATTTAAATAGATTTTTTCTCTGCCAAGCATCTCCTCAGCTGAAAAACGAATTGCGAGTTGCTTCATCTGCTCTAATCTTTCTGGTGCGGTTGCAGCAGGTTGGGGAGCTCCCGGAAGTGGTTTGAAATCGACACCCAATTCCCAAGGTTGCCAACTGACTCCACGGCCGTTAATCCGAAAAGGTCCTTCTGAGACAGCAAGGAACTCAAAAGTGGCAAGACCTGTGTTTCCTCTCGGGTTACCCATTTCGACGGTAACATAAGCACGTGGGCGCCCTTTCTTGCCAAGACGCCAGATAGCACAGTCAGTCATTTTGTACTTTGGGTCTGTATATCGCAGCACGGGATCTTGTACGAAAGCCAGCGGCTCACTTCGTTTCTCTTTCGTCCGAATGGACCAGGAATTCATTAAATGACGCATGATATCCAGATTAGAGGGAGAGGTCTCCGTCTTTTCTACACCCTTCTCTTCAAATGCTATCACTTGAACTGTCACAGTGATCAAAAAAGCGGATGCCAAAAAAACATACGATTTAATCTTGAACATATCCTTCATGATTATCCTCTTTACAGGGAACATAAGATTATTAGTAAACTTAATTATTCAGCGAACCTCACTAATAATCAATTCCAAAGTCGCATAATATTTAATGATCAAAAAAATAGTAATTTAGTGTTTCATTTCGATAGTCACGTTTTGATTGTGTTATTTTGAAAATCTAAAATGTTCCAATCTCAAATGATTCGGCAATAGATTTTATGCTCGTTTCAGGTAATTCATCGCCCAACTGCGAATCGTGTTTTCGATTTGCTCTTCTGTGAATGCGGCAAAACCCAAAATCATCCCCGCCGGATTTGTACCAGGGGAAGCATAGAATGAGACTGGATGATACTCGATCTCCAATTGATCGGCTGAGCGTCTGAGCTTTGCCTCTTTCTTTTCATTCGCCCCATAAACGACGAGTTGCAGCCCTGTCTCCGTACGACTGAAATGAACCTCATCCCCGAAATTCTGTCTGATTGCTTCAGAGAGGGCAGCCTGTCGACTTGCATACGAGGTGCGCATTTTTCGCACATGGCGTTCAAAATGGCCTTCCTCAATAAAGTCTGTCAGCACTGCCTGCTCAAAGGGAGGCGAATGCCGATCGGCCAGCCAACGCGCACCTACAAACGCATTAACGAGTTTGGCCGGAATGACAAGATAACCAAGCCTGAGTCCGGGGAACAACACTTTACTGAAGGTCCCCATATAGAGCACACTTTCGTGCTGATCCAAACCTTGAATGGAGGGCAGAGGACGCCCATCGTAGCGGAACTCGCTGTTGTAATCATCTTCCAGAATCCACCCGGAATGATGCTGTGCCCAGTTAAGAAGTTCCAGTCGGCGAGAAAGACTCATCGTCATTCCTAACGGCCAATGACTTCCCGGTGTGATATAGGCCAGGCGTGCATTCGCCTTCTGCCTAACCCCCTCACTGACAATGAGTCCTTCTTCATCAACCGGAATCGAAACGACTCTGGCACCGTTCAATTCAAAAACCAGTCGTGCGGGTGTGTAGCCGGGTTCTTCGATCCAGGCCGTATCCCCAGGATCAAGCAGTAACCGCGATACGAGCTCCAAGCCCTGCTGAGCTCCTGCTGTAATCAGTATCTGGTCAGAGCAGCAATTCACACCACGAGAGATTTTCAAATAGTCGGCAATCGCTTGACGAAGTGGGCGATACCCCTGTGAATCTCCGGTTCCCCAAAGATCGCGGGACAGACGTCGCAGCCGCCGTTCTGAAAGACGTTGCCAGATGTGCCGAGGAAACAAATCCAATGCCGGTACGTGAGGGCGGAATGGACGAGGCGGTTTAATACCCAGTTGATTCCAGTCACCAAATTCAAACATTTGCTTTCCACGCTGAGAGAGTAACGCACCATCCCGTTGTGTTTTGTTCTCCTTCTTTTTCCGGGCTTGAGGACGATTGAGCAGTGTCTCGGGCAGTTCTGTGGAAACACGTGTCCCAGAACCAATTTCTGCCTGCAGATAGCCTTCCGCGATCAACCGTTCGTAGGATTGCGAAACCGTGTTTCTCCCGACGTGAAGGTCCCCGGATAAACGCCGTGTTGCAGGGAGTCGTTCTCCCGGTGCAATCCGTCCCTGCAAAATGGCGTCGCGCAGTTGATCTTCCAGTTGTCGATAGAGCGGCTGAGCCGACTCATGATCGATCAGAATCGTCGCAAAATCAAAGCGCTGAGGATTTCGGCGCCCCATAAATTGGCCCCATACATTCTTTGGTAATTGGATCTTATTCAAGAGCCATTTTAGATGTAAAATTTTCCCATTGCAACAAATGTTGTAATCAAGGTTGCATTAAAAATTCGAATCTCAAGAGGAGAAACAGTAAATGAACTATCGATTCATCCCACTGGTAGCATTGATTGTCGTGGTCGGTTCGCTTACGACAGTCGCCCAGAACACAACGAATTCCAAACAGCAGACAAAAGCCGCTCAGGTCAAAAAAATTTTAGTACGTGATCTTGATGAAACATTTGACGGCAAACCGGCTCGAGCCACCATGCATGAAATCACCTGGGAGCCGGGTGCTTCCACGCCCGCGCATCGGCACCCTTGTCCGACACTCGTCTATGTACTTGAGGGAGAATTAGAAACCCAAGTTGGTGATGGCCCTCTATTACATCTGAAAGCGGGAGACACTCTGTATGAACCCACAATGATCCTGCATTCCAAGACTCGAAATCCGAGTAAATCAAATCGTGCGCGGATTCTAGCGATTCAAATTCACGATCGCGCAACGAAACGCTTAACGATCCCCGAAAAATAAAGGAGTCCCTGATGTCCCCACCTCGACTCGACTATAACGACGCTGCCCCGGAAGGTCTGCAAGCACTGCTGGGAGTTAACGAATATACTCAAACCTGTTCAATTGATACCAAGCTCAAAGTGTTGATTGAATTGCGGGTTTCTCAGATTAATGGGTGTGCGTTCTGCATCGATAAGCACAGCCAGGAAGCGCGTGCACAAGAGGAGAGCCAGCAACGACTGGACTGCTTATCCGTGTGGCGCGAGACAACGTTTTACAATAACAGGGAACAAGTAGCACTAGCATGGGCTGAGGTAGTAACCAAACTCTCTGCAGGGCAAGTCCCGGAAGGATTTTATCAAAAAATGTGTCTTGAATTTTCTGAAAAGGAGATCGTCGACCTCACAATTATCATTGTCATGATGAATGCCTGGAATCGCCTGGCTATCAGCATGAAACAAGGTCCAGCTAAACGAACTAATTAATCAGCAATCAACTCTTACCATTTCTGAGTCTAGAAACCCACAGAACCATAAATACAAAGGAATATTTTGATGCTCTCACGAATCACCGTTATTGTTTTCATTTTACTCGTTTTTGCAGCCATTACGTTCTCTGTCGTGACAGGACAGAATGATGAAAATACAACAAATCAAAATAGCTCATCACAAAACATCAAATCGCAGCCGGGGCAATGTGTCGTCGCCTCACAACCAGAAGGCAATCAGAAATCGCAATCTTTAAATCCCGAATTGCCTACCATCGGTGTGCTCGTGGTCGATGACGTTCTGCTTACAGAAGTTGCTGCTCCCTTTGATGTGTTTGGTAAGCATGACGCCAATGGTAATCAGCGATTTAATGTCATCTTAATCGGTAAGGAGCAGCGTCCCTATCTTTCTGAAGAAGGGCTGACGCTCGTTGCAGATTTTTCATTTTCTAATGCGCCCCCGTTGACCGCATTAATTGTTCCTGGTGCTTTTCAGATGCAGGAGATTCTCGAAGATCAGACCATTGTCAATTTTGTTCGCAAATCGGGACAGGATGCAGAGTATCTCGCCAGCAATTGTGCCGGAGCATTTTTATTAGGAAAGTCCGGGCTAGCCAACAATCGAAAGATCGTGACCTATGTTGGAGGTGGTCAGGTACTCAGGAGTACGTTTCCAAAACTTAAGGTTCAAAACGATTCCAACACAACTCACGTCATTGATGAAAATATTATTTCATCCAACGGCAACCTGACGAGTTATATTTCAGCGTTACTAGTCCTGGAAAAAATGACGGACAAATCACACCGTAAGTATGTTGAGTCACAACTTTATCTGAATCGACTCAAAAAATGGAATGGTGAATTAGAGTAATTTTTTTACTTAGACTCATCCATTCAAAGCACAGAATATTGAAAATATTGCGATTCCGGGATTCGTGTCTATCTGTGTTTTCAAATACGATCTTGCTGCTGTATGATGATTCTCATTCATCGATCGGCCCCAAGAGATAGCTTTACAATGCAAAATCGTAAATGGAAACAAAAACAGTGCCTGCTTTGAAACGAGTTGATTACATCATCGTGGGGCAAGGTCTTGCAGGTACGGCACTCGCCTGGACTCTGGCAAATCGAGGATATGATGTTTTCATCGTGGATCGTTGTGAGCAGACAACTTCTTCACATGTCGCAGCAGGTCTAGTGACTCCGATCACAGGACTACGGTTGGTTGTTTCCTGGCGACTTGATGAGTTTCTCCCCTTTGCTACCAATTTTTATCGCAACATTGAACAAAAAACGGGCTCTTCATTTTTTAAATTAAAACCGATGCTACGTCTGTTTGCTTCAGACCAAGAACAGGAGCAATATCGACAGAGGTCACAAACTCACTTCCCACACCTGGTTTCGACACCTGAACCTCTGGCAGCGGAATCAATGTTCGAAATTTCCAGGGGAGGCTTTGAGATGAGTCAGGGAGCACAGCTTGATGTTCCCACCTATCTCAACGTATCCCGTCTTTTCTTCTCGCAGCAGGACCGTTTTCTGGAAGCCGATATTGATCCCCTCCAAGATCTGGATTTTGCGTCAAACGGAATCTCGTTGCCTCAGTGGAACGTGACAGCCAGGAAAGTCATTTTTTGCGAAGGCATCCACGGTCAACAGAATCCCTGGTTCAAAACGATCCCCTTCGAAGGCGCCAAAGGAGAAATTCTTACCTTAAAAATTCCAGGGCTGACTGAACGCCGCGTCGTACATCGTGGCGTTTGGTTGGCACATTGGAAAGAGGATCTCTATCGAGCCGGTTCGACCTATGATCGCGAACATCTTAACTGCATACCTACGAGTGCCGGTCGCGCTGAAATCTGTACCCGACTGTCTGAATTTCTGAAATTACCAGTAGAAGTCATTGATCACAGTGCAGCAGTCAGACCGATCATTCGCGGTCGATTACCTGTGATGGGACTACACCCAGTGCATCCTCACATAGGATTTTTTAACGGGTTCGCCTCAAAAGGAAGTTTACAGACTCCCTGGATGGCCGATCATTTTGTCAATGTCCTGGAGGAAAAGATACCTCTGGAAAAACAATTAGACCTTCATCATAAAATTGAAGTGCGCACATGACACGTTTAACCATACAAGCCCAGGATTTGATTTCTACGGTTTTACAATCAGGTGAAACCGCCATCGATGCGACTGCTGGCAACGGACATGACAGTCACTTTCTTTGTAAGACTGTGGGATCTACCGGGAGGGTTTATGCATTTGATATTCAACAAGCAGCCCTCGATCAAACGGCAGATCGACTTCAGCAATCCGGCTTTTCTAATTACAAACTGGTGCATGATGACCACAGTCGACTGCATGAACTGATTCCCGCTGAATGTCATCAGCAAATCGGTGCGATTATGTTTAACCTAGGTTATCTACCAGGAGGCGATCATACTATGATCACACAAGAACAATCGACGATTACTGGAATCGAAGCCGCTCTGACTTTGTTACGCTCTGGCGGGATTTTGACAGTCTTGGCTTACCCCGGTCACCCAGGAGGCGCTGCAGAAACAGAAGCGGTTTCTGTGTTATTTAGCCAGCTTGAAACTACTCAGTATATTGTCAAAGTGCTTTTCGCACAATCAGAATCTACAGAGGCACCTCGGCTGTTTATCGTGAAGAAAATCAGCCTCTAGCTCAGACAATGATTATTCTTCCTCGTCTGAATCGTCTTCTGAGCCTTCATGCTGAATCGTGTGACGAACTTCTTCAATAATTTCCTTTGCCCGGTCTGCATCCGCCGATGCGACATCCAGCTTGATTTCCAACACACCTGCAAGGCCTGCCTGATTTTCATTTTCGAGTAAGCAGCGAATTCCCTCTCCCTCAAGCGTCATTTTTAGAAATTCTGCTTCCAAAACATTCGGTGTGTAATACACTGTTTCCAGGTCTTCGCTCATCGTTCTTTTTCCTTAAGCAAACCATCATAGCCAATGATGGTGATATAATAATTCGGTGATAATGCAATTGATTGTCTGCCCAAACTAACCAGATCGTGATGACATATCAATACTACTTTTAAATTGAATTCACATACAGTGTGAATCATGAAAGACATTGATTATTACTTTTAAATGATACCACCCGGTGATACCTTTAAGGAAGTCACCATACCCATTTCTACCGAAGATAAGAGACGTTATGAAAATCCATTTCTTTCCAGGACATCACTTTTCGAGAAGACTCTCCTCTATACTTTTTCTATCAATGCTACTTCCCCCTGTTTCTGTGCAGGCGGAACCCCCCGTTCGCAAACCAGTTGTGTTAACAGAGCGTGCTCGTAAACTCCATCAACAATGTCTTGTCATTGACGGACACAATGATCTCCCCTGGACGATGCGACAAAAAGCCGCCTCATCATTCAAGCAGGCTGATATTTCCTCCCCTCAACCTCAGTTCCATACCGACATCCCCCGCTTGCGACAAGGCAATGTTGGTGCGCAATTCTGGTCTGCTTACGTTCCCTCGGAAACACGCAAAGAACGGCGCGCCGCGCATGATACTCTAGAACAAATTGATCTGATTCACCGTATGATCAGGCGCTATCCAGAAACCTTTGAAATGGCTGCCACGGCAGATGATATCGAACGAATTCACAAATCGGGCAAAATCGCCTCAATGATCGGTATTGAGGGTGGACATTCGATAGAAAATTCGTTGTCACTCCTGCGCATCTTCTATGGTTTGGGCGTGCGTTATATGACACTAACTCACTCCGATTCACTCGACTGGGCAGACTCGGCCACAGACGAGGCAAAAAGTCAGGGATTATCACCTTTCGGCGAGGAAGTGGTGTTGAGTATGAACCGTCTCGGAATGCTGGTCGATATTTCACATGTGTCGAAAGAAACGATGGACGACGTGTTGCGTGTGAGTCAAGCGCCCATTATCGCCTCGCATTCGTCGGCACGTGCCATCGCCGATCATGTGCGGAATGTCCCCGATGAGATCCTGGTGAAAGTGAAACAGAACGGCGGTATTGTGATGGTCAACTACTTCTCTGGTTTTGTGGTTCCCGAATCCGCCAAACAAATGACTGACATGTTCCAGAAACGGCGCGAACTCAAACAGAAATTCCCGAAGGAAACCGACTTCAGGCGCGAATACAATCAATGGAAGAGTAAACAAAAAATGAAGCCAGGCACAATTCATGATGTCGTGGATCACATCGACCACATTGTGAAAGTCGCCGGCGTGGAGCATGTCGGCATTGGTTCCGATTTTGATGGCGTTTCATCGCTGCCAACTCAACTGGAAGATGTGGCAACCTATCCGTTGATTACCCAAGCACTCCTGGATCGCGGTTACACTGACCAGCAAATCAAACAAATCATGGGCGAAAACCTGATGCGTGTGTTAAGAGAAGCAGAACGTGTTGCTAAGCACTTACAAAAGAGTGAAAATGAACCAGAAAATACGGAGAGCGACTCTGAAAAAACAAAAAAAACTCTACCAAAACTCAGAAAGTGAGTTAATCTAATTAGCTACATTATGTGGGACGGAGGACTCAGATCGGCTTTTCCCACGACAACATATCATCTTTTATGAGCATTAGTTTTGTTCTAAAACACTGCCATATCAAGACTTTACGCCTCAAATATGCCTGGCAATATTATGCTATATTTCGGCAGAATAATGAAGGTAACACATAAAGTCCTAAGATATCTTTTGATAAGTTCTTGATGAAAAACAGAGTTAAAAAAAGATCTAAAGTGCTATTGAACATATTTCATTTGAAGAGTCAAACAGGTAGGAATGTGCTTGTATGCTGGAATTAAACGAAACTCTTGAAGCTGCTTATTCCGTCGCAAGGCAGATGTATGAGGAATTAGGAATCGATACGGAAGCAGCCATTCATCAGATTTCCCAAATCGCGCTTTCGCTTCATTGTTGGCAGGGAGATGATATCTCCGGCTTTGAAAACAACGGCGAAGACATTAGTGGCGGCTTAGCAATTACAGGGGCCTATCCAGGAAAAGCTAGTTGCCCCGAGGAACTGCGTGAAGATATTGAAAAAGCAATGTCCCTGATTCCAGGCCAACACCGACTGAATCTACATGCCAATTATGCAGAGACCGGCAACCAGAAAATCGATCGAAATGACCTCCAACCGGAACATTTTCAGAATTGGATTGATTGGGCCAAGTCGTTTGGTCTTGGTCTGGACTTCAATCCCACTTATTTTGCGCATGCAAAAGCGAAAGACGGTTTTACACTTGCACACCCGGATCAGGGAATACGACAATTCTGGATTGACCATGGTATCGCCTGCCGAAAAATTGGGGAATACATGGGAAAGTCACTAGGCACTCCCTGTGTGACAGACTTCTGGATTCCGGATGGCTTCAAAGACACTCCCGCCGATCGCAAAACACCTCGTCTACGCCTTCTTGATTCTCTTGATGAAGTTTTTTCAGAAACAATCGATCCTACATTCAATAAGGATGCGGTCGAATGTAAGTTGTTTGGGATTGGTTCAGAGAGCTATGTCGTGGGTTCGCATGAATTTTATCTAGGTTATGCAATTAAAAATCAGAAACTACTCTGCCTGGACTCGGGACATTTTCATCCCACGGAGTCGATTTCTGACAAGATTTCTTCTGTCTTATTATGGGTAGATGAAATGTTGTTACACGTTAGTCGCGGCGTACGGTGGGACAGCGACCACGTTGTAACATGGACCGATGAATTACAAGCAATAGCCCTGGAACTGGTGCGGGGAAATTATCTGAATCGCGTTCACCTGGGACTCGATTTCTTCGATGCCAGTATTAATCGGGTTGCTGCCTGGGTAATTGGTTCTCGAAATCTTCTCAAAGCTTTACTGATGGCATTTCTGGAACCGACTCAAACGTTGCGGCAATATGAATTGGAAGGTGATTACACATCCCGATTGGCGTTGATGGAACAATTGAAGATGATGCCTCTGGGTGCTGTTTGGGACTACTATTGTATGAAAGTAGGTGTTCCTTCCGAGCGGGAATGGCTGAATGAGATCAAACACTATGAACAAGATGTACTCAGTCGCCGCTAACCCCCCTTCGATTTATTGAACCTTAATCAACAATGACAGACCAAAACAACTCTACCACTAACGAGTACGAAAGAGAGCCGGTTCCGCAATCGGCATTGCTCGGCTTTAAAAGTTTTCTCGGCATGTATGCCGGCGAACATTGTGCCGGAACAGAGTTGATGATCGGCCCGTTATTTGTAGCCGCGGGAGTCAGTGCATTTGATTTGGTTGTCGGACTGATCGTCGGCAACCTGTTAGCGGTTTTAAGTTGGTTATTTCTTACCGCTCCCATTGCCGTCAAATGCAGGCTCACACTGTATTATCAATTGGAGAAAATTTGTGGCCGAAAACTTGTAACGCTCTATAACCTGGCCAACGGAGTGATGTTCTGTTTTTTGGCCGGTTCGATGATTACCGTTTCGGCAACTGCAGTCGGAGTCTGGGTTGAATTTCCGATGCCAGGACTCAATGATGTGTATCCTAATAGTATCGGCTGGGTGTTAGCCGTTTTCGGAATTGGGATGCTTATCTCAATTGTGGCTGCATTTGGCTACGATACGGTTTCAAAATTTGCCAATATCGCGGCCCCCTGGATGGTGTTGGTTTTTCTGGCGTTCGGATTAGTAGGGCTCAAACAATTTATCGAAGTCACGGGAGCAGAAGTCAATTCTCTTAGTTCATTGTGGACTTTGTGCGAAACACATATCTGGGAAGGGGGCGAACCGCTACCAGGTCAGGTAAAGTTTACGTTCTGGCACGTCATGTTCTTTGCCTGGTTCTGTAATATGGCTATGCACATTGGTATGTCAGACCTCACCATTTTCCGATACGCGAAACATTCCTGGTATGGAGTCGCTACCGCTTCAGGCATGTACGTAGGACATTTCATGGCTTGGTTATCCGCCTCAGTGTTGTATGCTTTACAACTTCACAATCACCCCTCAAATACTGATGTCTTACCCGGACCGATGGCATTTCAAGCAGCAGGGATAGCGGGTTTATTGTGTGTGATTATTGCTGGCTGGACCACCGCGAACCCAACAATCTATCGAGCTGGACTTGCCTTTCAAGCGATTGTGCCTGCTTTATCCAGATTCAAAGTCACCATTGCAACCGGCATGCTGGCTACCTTCGCAGGAATGTTCCCTGCTATTGCTATGAAACTGCTGGGATTTGTGGCACTTTATGGAATGCTGTTAATGCCGATGGGGGCTGTGATTTTTGTTGACTTTTACCTGTTAAAGAAATTCGGACTACAAAGTAATTATGCTGAGCTGAGTAAGAAATCGTTCAACTGGGCTGCTGGACTCACTTGGTTTCTCACACTGGGTATGTGTGTCGCACTAGTGCAATTTGCCGGTGTTCAAATTTATTTCGTGAGTCTACCGGGCTGGTTTATCGCGGCTGCTTTTTATGTGGTGATTAGTAAATTCTACCAACGTCAAGTTCATCACGCCTAGGAGACTCTCATGAGACGAATTATTCAAATCATATCATGGCTGGCTTTGGCAGGGACTTTCCTTTCCCCCGTCCTGTTTGTTGCGGGGATGATTGATCTTGAACAATCGAAGAGAATCCTACTATTAGCGACGATCATTTGGTTTGTGCACACTCCAATGTGGATGGGTAGAGAACCAGAGAAGCCCGATACTGCTACGATTCCATAATTGTGCAAGTAGCCTTCTTAAATACTTATCGCGAAAACCAAACGCTTTCAGCCACTTCTGAATACATAGACACCATTCAGCTATTTGCTGCTCTTGTTCATCTTGCGGTATAAAGAAGGTGATGTCCCCATTTGCTGTCGAAACTGTCTTGTGAAATAATTGCTATCATTAAAGCCGACTTGCATGGCAATTTCGGTAATGCTGAATTCCCCCTGTTTGAGTAGTTCAATCGCACGGTTGATTCGCAACTGAATCAAGTACGCAATCGGGGATCTTCCCATTGCCGTTTGAAATGTGCGAATGAAATTCCGTTTAGACATATGTGCGATTTCTGCTAAATCATCCAAGTTAATCTCATCAGAATAATTGAGTTCCAGATAGGTAATCGCTTCAGCAATTAATAACAGTGATTGGGAATCAGGATTTTCAGAATTACTAAAGCACCGAGATAGATAACCAACAACCTGCATAAACGCAGCTGTTGCCAGGAACTGAAAGCCGGCCTCTCTTTTCGAAAGTTCCTCTTCTAACGTGTCGACATAGGAAACAACAGTTGCCAGCGATTTTGCATCGAGCCTCAGCCGACTTTTAAAATTGTGCCTTTTTCTCCAGGCAGGTTCGAGAGTAAACAAAGCCAAATAACCAGGCAATGTCCCGAGATCATTCAAGTCTAACTGTAATGCCAGAGGATCAAATAGAATATTGATCAGCCTTAGGTCTTCCATGTTCTGATAGTCATGAGGACGAGAGCCTCCAATGACAAATGCATCGCCTGTCGTCAACAGGTAAGATTCGGAACCAGTGACATGATGACCAACACCTCCCGTCACGATCACGATTTCGGAAAATTCGTGCGCATGCAAACCAAAAGGCTCTTGTGGATCACGACGTTCAACCACAATGGGAAAACCATCCTCATGAAACCAGTTTTCTTTTTTTAGAATTGCGACCATCTACTTTACACTTGTAAACCATCCAAAATCGCGTGTGCTAATCCATGGCAATATCGTCCTACACAGCAATACGCACACTTAAATAATAAACACGCGACTTATTGTTTTTAAAAACTATTTATAGTGTATTTCTTGCAATCCAGACCATTAGAAAATCCCCATGCAAAAACAAGCCTTGGCGTTATTGTCCAGAACACTGGCACGATAATCAAGGTAAATCCCTTGTTTTTGCAGATAGATTATTAACATATTCATAGGTATTTCACCTAATACTTCATCGATTTTGTTGAATCCATATTGAGAGTGATGAGCCTTGCTTGAAAAATTGAATATAGCCAATCCTTTTAGTGATTTTCAAATCCTCTCAGCACTTTTGTATTAGTAAAACACCCTGTTGATCATCAAGTTTTCCCTATCAGCATGTTTCAGCATAGGGGCATGTTGAATATTTTTTATTTCTTTTATTTAGGAGGCGCCACTAATGTCCACACTTGGAACCAGACACAAGCCTAGAGGCTTCACATTAATCGAATTATTAGTGGTGATTGCCATCATTGCTATTCTGATTGCGTTATTGTTGCCTGCTGTGCAACAGGCACGCGAAGCAGCTCGTCGCAGTCAGTGCAAAAACAACTTGAAACAAATTGGTATCGCTTTGCATAACTACCACGAGACTCATTCGGTCTTTCCCTATGCATCAAGCTGGAATGATAATGACCCAGGAATCACACATACCCCTTCTACCGGCTTTTTTCCGCGTCATACTCTGTTTGGCTTAATCCTACCATTTGTTGATCAGGCACCCCTATACAATCAGATCAATTTCAATGTAAGCATCAATGATGCTGCTTCCGGCAACCGCGCATTAATTGAGAAACAGTTTTTTGCTGTTTACACATGCCCTACAAACCCAACTGCCGGTTCGGGAAGGCGTAAAGACGGTTCGATTCATGGTGGTATCAGTGTCGCTGCACAAGGTGCCTTTTATGTCTGTGTTGGTGGTTCCATGAATACAGGTCAAGCTAGAGATTGCCCCAACCCACCGAACTCTTTCTGTAGAACTGCTGGTCCAGCGATCACTTCCACTGTTACCGGTGGTAATGGTGGTTGGAGTGCTCCTCACGTATTGCCAAACCAACTCATTGTAGGCATGTTTGCCCGGGGTCCGACCGACACCAGAATCAGAAATATTACAGACGGAACTTCCAATGTATTAATGATGGGCGAGCGGAATCCTGAAAATCATACTTGGGGCAGTGTCTGGTCTGATAATGTTCCCACATCGATTCAGGCATGGAAAATTAATAGTGCCTTTCTCGATCCTGATGTCTATGTTGGCTGGCCTACAGCTGGTCCAGGTCATTCCAGTCACCACGTCGGGGGAGCTCATTTTGTGCTGGCTGATGGCTCTGTGAGATTTCTTAGTGAGAACATCGATTACGAAAACTACTGTCGCCTCACAGACAAAGCTGATGGAAATCCTGTGACGCTTGATTAATCTCGATTTCTATCACGAATTCATTCAGCAACATAATCAGACAAAGTCATACACTATCGAATCAGATGGTGTATGACTTTTAAAATGAGTTTTAAGGAAGAAGCGCTATGAATAGACCCACAAATATGAAATCTTTTCTTTATATCGGTGTAATGTTTGGCTGTTTGACCGGCTGTGGCGGCGGAGGTGACTTCAACGACTATCCCGATGTGACGGGAACAGTCACTCTTGACGGTCAACCGCTGACAACCGGCCATGTCTCATTTCAATCCGACAGCGGTGGCACGGGAATTGGCGTCTTAGACTCTAACGGAAAGTACAGCGCACGCACCAGTAGGAACCAAGCGGGATTAAAGCCCGGCGAATACAAAATTTCTGTCACATCCTGGAAGGAAAAACCGGGAATTGACAAAGATGGTAACCCTGACATGAGCGTCAAAGGGGTTTCGATGCTTCATAAATCTTATGCGGATACAAAAAAATCTGGATTGACAGCATCGGTAACCGAAAGTGGTCCCAATGAATTCAATTTTGAATTGAAGGCTGCGGGCCCATAACCATATAAGAGTGATTTAAAACGATAGAGAACGATTTAAGGTACGCTCATGAATCGCGGGTTGATTATTGGTTTCTTGTTGGCGTTACTCTACGTGAACCAAGTTCTCGCCAACAGTCCGGAGTTGACTGTGACTGGTTTACGTTGTGAATACTTAACGAATCCTGTCGGCATTGATGAGCAAAAACCGCGGCTGAGTTGGCGTTTAGAATCTTCACAAAGAGGGCAAAAGCAAACTGCCTACCGCATACTTGTTGCATCTACAGAGAAACGACTTCAGGCGAATCACCCTGATTTGTGGGACTCCGGTAAAGTTGTTTCACAGCAAACAACACAAATTGCCTATCAAGGCAAGCCGCTGCCATCACGTCAACACTGTTTCTGGACGGTTCAAGTCTGGGATGAGTCAGGAAAATCGTTTTTCGCAGAGAAGCCAGCCACATGGTCCATGGGACTGCTTCAAAAGAATGACTGGTCGGCTAAATATATCAGTTTTCGAGATCAAACTCCGATTGCCAAAGATCGAAAATCTCACTTTCTACCTCCTGCCAGACAATATCGTAAACAGTTTCAATCGCAAAACAAAACCATTCGCCGGGCTACGGTTTATGCATCGGCTTTGGGTATATATGAATTGCACATCAACGGCCAGCGTGTCGGAGATGCCTGGTTTGCACCAGGGTGGAGTGACTATCGAAAAAGAGCCTACTACTATTCTTATGACGTGACCAACATGCTTTCCACCGGCGAGAACGCCATTGGCGCCTGGGTCGCCGATGGTTGGTATAGTGGCTATGTCGGGTTTGGATTGCTAGTAGGAATCGGGACTGAAAAAATCGGTCGTTATACCTATGGAAAAACGCCATCATTGATTGCACAATTGGAAATTGAATACACCGATGGCACACGCCAAACGATTGGAACCGATGAGTCCTGGAAAGTCACCGGAAAGGGTCCGATTCGTCAAGCCGATCTGTTGATGGGAGAATTTTACGATGCTCGTAACGAATTCAAAGGCTGGTCAACACCTGGTTTTGATGATCAAAACTGGGAACAGGCGATTCTAGCAGAACAAAACGGTCACCCTACAGCAAATTTTTACGAATTTCGTAACCCTTCCGAGCCTGGTAAACCAGTCAAAATTCAAGGGCGTGAAGTCGACCTGGGATTTCATCGCCCCGAGTTAGAGGCGTTTCCGGGTGTCCCTGTACGCGTCACTGAAGAAATCAGACCGGTGGATATCAAACAACGGTCCAAAGGGACTTATATCTTTAATCTGGGGCAAAATTTTGCCGGAGTCGTCAGGCTGAAACTAAAAGGTCCAGCCGGTCAACGTGTGATGCTACGTTATGGTGAGATGCTGCATCCCGATGGACGTCTTATGACTGAAAATTTGCGAAAAGCGCGTGCGACTGATTATTATATCTGTAAAGGAGATCCCGAAGGCGAAGTTTATACTCCCCGATTTACATTTCACGGTTTTCAATACGTAGAAGTTTCGAATTTTCCTGGTGAACCGAATCGAGACACTGTGACGGGACTGGTGATTCTCTCCGATACTCCGTTAGCGAGTCAGTTCGAATGCTCTGACCCGATGGTGAATCAGTTATTTCAGAATATCGTCTGGACACAACGCGCGAACTTTCTTGATCTTCCCACCGACTGCCCGCAACGTGATGAGCGGATGGGGTGGACTGGAGATGCTCAGATTTACGTCGGCACAGCCATCTATAATGCTGATGTCGCAGCGTTCTACTCGAAATGGCTGCGTGAATTGATGGAATCACAACGACCCAGTGGTGCCTTCCCTGGCTATGCTCCTTTTCCTTTTCAGCATGGATTGGATTTTGGAACAGCCTGGGGTGACGCCGGGGTGATTTGCCCCTGGACCATCTGGCAAGCTTATAACGATACCAGAATCATTGAACGCTGCTGGAAGCCGATGACCCGTTTTATGGAATGGCGCAAACGGACCAGCCAAAATTATCTGGGTGTGAATCATGGTAATCATTGGGGGGACTGGCTATCGCAGGGAGAAACAACTCCACTGGATTATATTGACACCGTTTATTTTGCCATTTCTTCAGAGATGATGAGCGAAATGGCAGCAGCGATCGGCCATGAAGCAGAAGCTGACGCTTATCAGAAGCTCTACCATAACATTCAAAAGGCTTTTATCAAAAAATATCTCAATGAAGATGCGACTCTCAAAGTCGATACACAAACGGCCTACGCATTGGCGATCTATGCTGGTTTGATACCAGAAGAACTACTTCCGATAACAGGACAGCATCTGGCGAAAAAAGTCGAGGACAAGGGCAACCATATGGCGACGGGTTTTTTGGGAACACGAAAATTGTTGCCGGCACTCTCATCAACAGGGCAACATGACTTAGCGACATTTTTGCTCCAAAGCCGCGAGTTTCCTTCCTGGGGTTATGAGATTGATCAAGGTGCAACTACGATCTGGGAACGATGGGACAGCTATACCAAAGAAGATGGTTTTGGAAGACATAATGCTGCCATGAACTCATTCGCGCATTACTCCTTTGGTGCCGTTTGTGAGTGGATGTTCAAAACACTAACGGGCATTAGAACAGCAGGTCCGGGATTTCAGAAAATCATCATCCAGCCGAATCCCCCTGCTCCCGGCAGTAATGCGCACCACCAACCGATTCATTGGGTTCGTGCCTCCTACGACTCTATTCACGGAATGATTAAGAGTGACTGGAAACTTGAGGGGAACCAGTTTCATCTGAATGTGACTATCCCCGCAAATACTACAGCTACGGTTTTTCTACCGACTGATTCTATTAAAAGCATTACTGAGAGTGGCGCGCAAATCGAAAACGCTATAGGAGTTCAACTCTTGCGATACGAGAATGGCAGCGCAGTACTATTGATCGAATCAGGCAGTTATCAGTTCGCCTCTAAAAGTGGAATTCGTGACGCAAAGCAGGCTTTAAAAACATTCACCCCTCCCGATCAGTCCATCAATCCGGAAAAAATCGATCTGCATCATGCGAAATTAATCATGGCATGGGATTTTTCCAAAAAATCAGACGTGGCAAAGTGGCATTACTTAAACAGCCTTAAAGTAGACCATGATTCAAATAATTTATCTTTGAAGTCGAATCAAGGTGACCCACAAATGGTTGTTGATTTTGAGAAACCCATCTCGGGACCGTTAGCAATTGCCCTGAAAGCGCGGCCTTCTAAAGGATCACAGGTACAATTTTTCTGGGCCAGTGCTTCGCGGGGATTCAATGCAGCCGAAACCACCTCCCGCACATTGAATCCAAGTCAGAAAATCAATAATTATTTATTTCAAATCGATTCAGACAAAGCAATCAAGGCACTTCGCTTCGACCCATTTTCGGGCCAGGGACAAATGGGAATCGAGTCCCTTTCAATCTATCAGTTGGCAAAATAGATACTCGCCCTTTATTTAGCAGTCGTTTTTGCAGTCTTCGTTGTTTTCATATTCACCTATGTCATAATTTGGCCCTATGGCTGACATTCGTGTTTTATAAAAAGTATCGAGAAAATGAGTATTTACCGAGCACTTTGGAGTTCTACTGTAGTAGTTGGTATTAATTAACACACTGTTCACTGGTCACCTCTATTTATTCTGATACTATGCCCGAATGGGCACTAGTTTAATCGGACACATCGACTCCGACTGCTTCTACGTAAGCTGTGAGAGAGTCAGGAATTACAGTTTACGAGGCGTACCCTGTGGCATACTCGGCAATCAGGGTGCGTGTGTGATTGCTAAGTCATACGAGCTTAAATCATATGGTGTGAAGACTGGTCACGCGATCTGGCAGGCCAAAGAGCTCTGCCCTCATGCTGTCTATGTGAAGCGTGACTTTCGTTGGTACGAGGTCATATCACGGCGGCTACTTGAGTTGCTAAAACAAGTCTCTCCATCGGTCGAGTATTACTCAATCGATGAAATGTTTTTCGATGCGTCTGAATTAGAACGTTATTTCGGTCTACCAATCTTCGAAGCCACAAAAGCACTGCAACAACGAGTTAAAGAAGAGGTCAAGATACCTGTTTCGATCGGAGTGGCACCTACTCGCACGATTGCCAAACTCGGAAGCGACTCAGCTAAGCCTTACGGCGTGCGGACTCTGGAAAAGGATTGTGAAGTCTTTCTCAACTCTCAGTCAGTGGGAGAGCTGTGTGGCATTGGCACTAAAAGCGAACGTAAATTGCGAGATAGAAACATTCGCAACTGTTGGCAGTATAGGCAGGCAGACCGGCTTATGATTCGTGACTTACTCACGATCAAAGGCGAGGCTCTTTGGTGGGAGCTACGGGGGGATGCTGTTACCCCTCTTCAAACAACTAGGCCGCCACACAAAGCAATTGCCCGGGGTGGTTCATGCGGTGGTAAGACAAAGGACTGGCTACGAATCAAAGCCTGGGCAGTCCGCAACATTGAACGCCTGATTGAAACGCTGGATCACAATCAAGTCTACGCGAGTCAAATAAGTCTACAGATCGACGCAAACAAAACAGCACTTTGGTTAGGTCGAACCCCTTTAGCGATGCCGACGGCGTCATTTCGCACGATCTACGATGCAGTGATGCCGATGTTGGAAGCCGCACCACGAGAGCATCCCATTAGCCACATGCATATTATTGCCGAGGGCCTGACCTGGCGAACCAAAGTACAACGAACATTCTTTTTCGAAGAACCACAATGCGAGCTAGACCATCTCAAACGTAACATTAACCAAAAGCTCGGCAGGTTCTCAGTTAGAAGTGCGGAAACGTTACCGCTTTATGAAGTCTATCATGATTCCACCCATAATTACGACATATGCGATGTGTCGGGAAAGATGTGTTTTTGAATGTGTACCGGAATTACAGTCAGCAGGCACGCTGTACCGGATGAATTTATTAAACAGTACAATTTGGAAGAACGTTTTTTTCAACGTTCAGAGCGTGCGCAGAAAGAAATCCTCTTCATGCAGCGCCATCGACTACCATTACTTCCCGTCTTCTATCAAGGCGCGGTTCATGTCATGCGGTGGGGCAATCGTCGAAGAGATATCAAAGTTCCTTTAGCCTGGAACTGTGATATGGCAACGCTGGAATCCGGTGCTTGGACACAATATGCTCCGGAACCCATAGAAATACTCGCGACGTTTGGTTTTGAAAAAGGTGTCTGGTATCAAGTCCCTGAAGGCATTAGAGGAGTCGTCATACACGATCAGCATAATGAGCCTTACGTTTATTTGCTCCTGCAGCCCTCTTCACACTATTACCAGGTGATGACTGGTTACGATCGAGAGCCTGTTTTTATTGGCGAACAAATATAATTGTCTGGGAAACAGTTATTACCTGGTCATATTCCTCTATGGAATTATTGATTCTTGAAACACATAAGGGTAGCGTAACTATTGGAT
Source organism: Gimesia aquarii (assembly GCF_007748175.1). Classification (NCBI taxonomy): domain Bacteria; kingdom Pseudomonadati; phylum Planctomycetota; class Planctomycetia; order Planctomycetales; family Planctomycetaceae; genus Gimesia; species Gimesia aquarii. The sequence goes on along the minus strand of NZ_CP037422.1, from coordinate 4,523,530 downwards.
TAAGATTCAGATAACAGTTCGAATGCACATTAATAATATTTTGATAATGTCGAAGTATCGTAATCAAGTTGAGAAATTTAAAGGGCAAATCGATGGCAGAATTCAGTACTGAAGAGAAACAGCTACTCGAGCAAATCCCAGAAAGCAGTCCATTACGGACCAACCTCAGCCAAATTCGGGAGGCAGTCGAGAAAATCTGGTCAAATGAAGCTCCCCGAGTGATTCAAGATTTCACTGATCATGGAATAAAGCATTGTGAACGACTTGTTTTTTTTGCAAATCAGTTACTCAAGGCACTCCAGGGAAAAAAACTCACCCCCGAAGAGACGTATTTACTTCTCGCTGGGATTTATTTACACGACATCGGCATGCAATGCGATGTCGTGAATTTCCCGGAGATCAAGGAATGTGCTGAGGCTTTAGGCGCTAATTTCAATATCGAATTTACTTCTATAGGCTCTAATAAATTCAAAGACAACGAACAAAAAGAGATCCGCCGAAATCACCACTATCTATCGATTGCATGGATCGATATTGCTCGTAGAACATCTAAAAACACCCTGCACAGTGCCGCGCGGGAGATTCCCGAAGATTTACTACTCGACCTACAGGACGTATGTAAGCATCACACGAAGCTTGCAATTGGTGACTGTGAAATCGGCTTTAAACTTGACCAAACTGGTCGCAAACAATTCGTCGCAGCACTGCTTCGGTTCGCTGATGAATTGGATATCGAGAGCACTCGCGTCAACATTGAGACGGTGAAAACTTTCTCGATTAATCCTCAAAACAGCGTCTATTGGTGGTTACACAACAACACCAAGATCACGTTACCTGCGCCTAATTTGGTCAATATTTCGGTCAGACTTCATCCAGATGACATGAAATACAGTCGTCTCATTCAGGACACCTTTATCAGTGACTTCCGCACTAAGAATTTACCAGTCTTAAGTGTCCTGGCCCAGAACTCCATCCCAATTGTCATTGATAACGAATCGAAGGTCATTGATTACGAGCCGACTAAACACCTACCTGAAGAGATTTGTGTCGCTCTGAGCGACATGGAAAAACGTCCAGAACCGCTTTCAGAGCTGGCAAGCGAAATTGGTGTCTGGCTAAGAGCGATCCGCTACGAGGTCGGACAGCCGCAGTTAAACGATGATGACCGTTCAATCGATTTGATGGCAACGATGCAGCAAGGCACCGTCAATCAGCGTGTCTTAGTCCGCTGCATCGGCGGTGAAATCACGAAAACGGACGTCACAGAGATGGACGAGATGCTTGATCGAAAGACAAACCAAGGATGGATTATTAGCGACAAGCGGGTGTCGGAAGAAGCACGCCGAGTTTCATCCGACACGGATGTCGAAATATTCAATCTGAGTAATTTTCTCCGTCAGAAAGTCTGGGGACCTTACATTGATTCGCTGACGTCGCTCGTTGAAGGAGATAACATCCCTGAACTGTACGTCGATATTGGCTGCTACAAACAGACTCTTGATGCAGAATCGAATGAAACGAAACGTGAAGAATATAAGAGTCTCGATGGTGCGATCGATCAGTGGTTGTCCGAGCGCGGCAAGATGCACGTTTCGTTGCTGGGTGAGTTCGGTTCCGGCAAGACGTGGTTCTGCCGGCATTATGCCTACAAACGCATGCAAGCGTACCTTGCCAATCCTGCCACCGAACGTTTGCCATTGTTGATCACACTGCGCAACTTCACGAAAGCGACTTCTGCGCGCGAATTGATTAACGACGCGTTGACGGAGCAATACCAAGTTCACTTTGTCGGGGCTCCGTATGAAGTATTCGAGGAACTCAATCGACGTGGAAAGATCCTCTTGATTCTCGACGGATTTGATGAAATGGCTCGCAGAGTCGACAAGCAAACCGTTGTTGACAATTTTTGGGAGTTGGCACACCTCGTAGATGACAATAGCAAAGTAATTCTTACCAGTCGCACGGAGTACTTCCGCTGGTCAGAGGAGGCCGAAAAACTTCTCGCCGGGGAAGAGTTTGGTAGGCGAATTTCCGTCCTCAAGCCACCCAAGTTTGAAGTGTTCTACTTGGAACCTTTCACCGATGACCAGATTCGCACGGTGATCAAGGGACGGCTGAAAGGTGCAGAAGCCGATCAGATCGCCGACCAAGTCATGAACTCTGATAACCTGAAGGAAATGGCTCGCAAACCGATTCTTGTGGAGTTGCTCCTCGCGGCCGTCGAGGAGACTGAAAAGGGTCTGCTGACGAATCAAGCCCAGGTCTACCTGTTCGCCACCAACAAACTTCTCTTGCGAAACATCGACACGCAACGGACCTTTACCACAACTGCAGACAAGCTCTTTTTCCTATGTGAGCTGGCTTGGGAAATGATCAAAAGCGGTAATCTGCGGATCCATTATAAGGATATTCCGAATCGGATTCAGCAATATTTTAGCCATAAGTTTGAGCATGATCACGAAAAAGACCAATGGGATTATGATTTACGAAACCAAACTCTGCTACGGCCAGATTTTTCGGGGTACTATGAATTCTCTCACAAGAGTCTGGCAGAGTACTTTGTCGCGCTTAAGTTTGGTGCAGAACTCGATTGTCTGTCGAAACCGTACCTTGAGACATATCAAGAGGAGGGGGGACTACCCTGCGACTTGCCATATCAGAAAAAAAACATCCAGGACTTGGCGGAATCCGTTGGGGCATTGCCAATTTCCAACCAAACTCTCACTGCGGTAAGGGAGTTCATGGGCGACATGATCACAGCTGACGGTGCTAAGATACTACGTAAATCTCTCCAGGAAATGCAGGGGAAAGAATCCTCCGGAAGCACAGCGGCTACAATCGTGACACTGCTGAGCGACTGTGGTGAATTATCACCTATTACAGAATTGGCGAGATTGGATCTTCGTTGGGGCGTGATAAGATTATCGCAGATTGTCCAGGCGAAAATAACAGATGTCGATCTTAGAAGGGTAATGTGGTGGGATGATACCCCCGACACGCGCGAAAAGCAACAATGGAATACACAACCATTTCCGATGAGTATTGAATTCGGAGGCCGTGCCCGCCGAGACGCGGGATCGTTATGGGAATCACACGCAATGTTCCAATGGAGTAGAACCCAAAGGGATGTAGGCCCAGAAGCCGCCACTGCCACTTGGGCGGACATAACCAGGTATATACAGACCAACTTAGACATCTTGACACAAAACGGGAACGACGTTATGTATTTAGCCCGGCACGCGAAGGTACTACCTCATGCGCGGTCAGATTCGCACAATGAATAAGTCGAGTTACACAAGTGATTTTAATGACAATCCGCAGGAACCCGCTCGTTCGTCACAACGCATGCACAAGACGTTGACCCATGAATTTCATTTACGATTTATCGTAACATGAAGTTTCGTGGCGGATAATCAACAGCCCACATACAGCCCGGGGAGTGCTGGAACCCGAGACAAACGGGCGACTCAAATTCATTGCATTCGCTAAGGATATGCATGCGCTATCTATTCCGCTATTAACCCACTTCAACCACAGTCGAACATATTTCCCGATGCGATCTAAGTCCGCACCTTGCTCATAAAGCCAGGTAGCTCGTTCAACGAATCTTATTATCGTCTTCCGGGCAACGCCGATCAGTCCGTCCGACTGGAAACGATATCCTAGAAAATCAAACCCGCGACTGATCCGCCCGATGAATGTCTTGTCCGGGTGTTGATCGACCTTCAGCTTTGCAAGAATCTGGTTGACGGTTCTTATGACCGCTCGCAGTTTCCAGCGAGTCGGAGCCAGCTCCACCCAGTCGTCCATGAAACGGGCATAGAACAAGCCGGTTTCAGCCATCGCATCATCGATCGGCTTTAAGTACAACGCGGCCATCAGTGGCGATAGTGGACACCCCAGGGGAATCCCGACAGCGACATCCTCGTAAAGCCCACCGTCATAGATGGTCCGTTTCATGTACTGCCAAAGAATGTCCAGCAGTCGCGGATCGCTGACATGTTTCTTGAGCTGCGCGAATAGTATTTCGTGGTCGATGCTGGCATAGTAGCTCTTCACGTCCGTACGAAAAACGAAAGAACTCGACTTCACTTGAACCGCTACATCACGTACTGCCCTTTTGGCTCCACCGTGTCCCGCTAGGTGGTAACAGGATCGGTTTCGGTGTCCTGCAGGGAAGTATCTATACCCCAATCCTGCCATTGAGAAGAACTATAAGCGGTACGTCATCACATCATCGGACTGTAAGGTTTGTCCGCAAGCGTCAACCTGTCCAGCGCGAACACGCAGCAGTTCTCCTCGGCTTTTTGTTCTGCGCAGCCCTGATCAGGATCTCTTTGAAGAAGTACTGACACGCATGCGCGATCCCGTGTTTCGCCAGAAGCTGTCGGAGCGAATGTGGAAGAGCGAAGGGTTATTTGCCGAGGCCAAACAAAATCACGGTTTGTCTCGGGCACGGTATCGCGGGCGAGTCAAGGTACAAATCCAAGCCTATCTGATTGCAACCGCTCAGAATCTGAAGCGGTTGGTGAAGGCGTTTTGTTTTTTGCTGTTTGCGCAGTGGTCATACCGAAGAATGACCGCTACCCACTCTCTCCATATTCTCAGAAAGTGGACTTTTTCAACACGCCCCATCGTTTCCCGGTCATTCAGAAACAACAGCAATCACTTAGCAGCAAACAAGTGCCGTTGATTTCAAATTCGTCCTGGCTGGCATCGCCGATGCATTTGTTTATTGTGTTGCACTCAATATGTGAGTTGACAAACTGCAGAATGGATTACGCGCGTTCGACCGTGACACCGGTTTGATCTACAATTGACTGCAGAAACGCATTGAATCTGTCATCTGTATCAAAAGCACGTTTCGGAACAATGAATGCCTCTAAGCTTGAAGTATACACGAATATGTGATCGTTGGAGACGACGATCCGCTGCACGGCAGACCAATTTCGAATCGTATTACCAGACGAGCTTGATTCACTGATTCCGGTGTCGTCAAACGAAATGGAGCAATTACTATAGAATTGGGAGTTCTGCCCTTCGATGACCATATCCTTGATGAGTTTGCGCGTGCCCCACTTGAAGGATTGCGAAACGAGAATTACAAACAGAATGGGCCCAAGAATGAGCGGCCAAATATCTAGAGCCATTCCCAGAATAGGCTTGTCTGTGGTGAGTAAGATCAATCCCGGCAAGCAAAGCAGCACGACAAACGTGATAACCAGACTTTTGGTCCTTTGTCTGCGTATAGTTGGAGATCGCTCGTTGTGGAATTGGTTGAATGCCACAAGATCATCGACAGTTAATTCGTATGACGCATTCACTTTTCGAGCCTCTGTAATATAACATCTAAATCCAACGGGCGCGATGGCGGCGTCTTGTTAGCTGTCTTTTAGTCAGCCCACACCGCATCTGCCGCATCCTCTTCGTTTATCACGTCGCATTCACCAGAATCACTGATGCTTTCAGCATGTTTAATTACCATTTGCACTAATTCCATTGGAACATCCCAAGCCTTTTCTCGTTTCCCAAACAATGCCCCAATTATCCCCATTGTTTTGGCTATACCGATATAGCACCTAAGCGGTGGCTCAAATGAACAGTTTGTTTGCACAATGAATTCATATCCAACATCATGCCATGTACCACAAAAGTACCAATTTGAATGTTCCCATTGATCTTCTGGTATTTGGTCCAAGTCTACGCTGACACCCTGGCTTTTTAGATGTTCAATGAGAGAATTGCAGACCTTCCGACCAGGTGGCGGATTATCTGGATTGTCACTTTCATAATCTGGATCGGTGTCGAACAACTGAGTCGTGTTAAAGAGTGCGCAGGTTTTGGACATTAGACAGCTATCCTATTATTCATTTGCCATTACTATATGACACTTACAAGGCATCAAAATGTGCAAAAATCGTCTATGTATTAAAATATAATGCCAAAAGAACTGATCCTGGTTTTAATAAGGATTACTGCAAGGTACGAAAATCGTACCAAATTGATAGGGCCAGTCAACAAGGAGCCTCTTCCTCTCGAATAACAGTCGAAGGTATATGTTCGGGAAATCACAGATTCCCGGTTCATTTGGGAGATTAGGCCAAGTGGCGCATAAAAAATATCCGGGTAATGTTTTGATAGTCCAGTGAGGACCAGAGCGTTCGTCAGCTTGGCAATCGCAGTCACTTTTTCGTGACTGGGTTCGTTAGATCGAGAAAATCCTTGGCCTTCAAATAGTATCCGACGCCTCCTCTACTACTGGTATAGCAAACCACGAAGAAGCTGCACTGGGCAAGTTGATCAGCATCAACGGAAAAGGCAACGGTGGTGATGCCTTTAGATTGACGATGATGGACGGGATTGGGTTGTAGCTTAGCGGAGACTAAATAGTTTCCTTGATGATCATCCATCCGGAGTTCTGCATAGGTAAACTTTTTCAGCAATCCTTCTTTCTTAAATTCGAGCCACACTTTGATGCCTGCATCACCATTCTCGCGAGCATGCATGGTGATACCATATTTTTCTTTAGCAGCTTCCTTCGTGAGCACTCCGACGTTGATCATCCCAAAACTCGGGCTGGTAGAGAACATAAAAACACAGATACTGAGCAAAACCGTCGATATGCAAGACACCCATTTCATGTTCTTCTCCCGTTTCCAGTTTAGTTATCGGACAACGATACAACTTGGTTACAGATGGTTTCTGCCTCTAACCTGTAGGCCTCTCTTTTTTGGGCTAACGCGTAGGCAGTGAATTGATGTAAATGACATTATAGTTGTTTGCTCAAATGAATAATACATGAATTCTACTTTTTACAATAGCTGAACTCAGCCCCCAGATAACATCAAGTCAGACCGCCCTGCCATTACTCCACTGCTCTTACAACACCTGATATATTTTCATCTCCGCGTTATCAGGAATATCAGATAGAATCGTTTCAGGCAGGCTTTGTATTGCCTGCATGGGGGGGATAGTTTGTTCTCTTCGCACTGTGGTACTTGTGGAAGGGAGTCTTGTGATGTGTTGTCTGGCTTTTCGTGTGTTACATTTGCTTTACGGTTGGAAGAAGGTTTGTGGTTTGAGTTGCGTCTATCATGGCGAATGGCGTAGGTTGGTCAAGTTTGACTTATGCGCCTTAATGTCTCAGGGTTGGTACTTTCGTGACCAGTGGATCGGTGATTTATGCTCTGGCAGGGTCAGATTGGGAACAAACAGCAGTGAAAATTGGGAACCGGTTTTGCTGATGATTTTTGAAAGCCTGCTCAAACGAGGGGGTTTTATAGTGATGGCATCTACAGGAGCAGAAATTTTCAGCATCCCGAATTTTTTCACTCGCGCGCGCGACGCAGAAGTGAGTAATTTCGTCAGGGGCGCAGCGGTGTCAAGTGGAAAATGTATGCTGAACATGGAGAACAATTTCTCACCTTGAAATGACTTATCACCTAAAAGGAGTTTGAATCTAGCGAGTTCCTGGATACCGTAATCAAGTGCTGCTCAAGTGGATGATGTGCAAGATGTTTAGCTCGTGAACAATGAAAATCAGCGTTTTAGATCGTACTTTTATTTCACAGACGCAGTTGGATTCCATGAAAACGATCTCATTCGTGATACCAGTCACACAGTTTTTTGAATGCGGCAATCGAGTCAATTCGTAAAAAAACGCCCTGTTTCCAGAGCGTTCTTTTTAGTTTTTGAATCATTTTATGAGATGCTCAAGATGAACTGCATTCCCGGTCGGAACTTTTGAATTCTTATGAGTTCGTCGCCGGTGGCGGTGCTGGTACATCTGGTTGCTGCTGCAGGTCTTTCAGATAATCATTGAGCAACTTATAGGTCTTTTGGAATTCAGGTTTCTTAGTTAGAACCTGATATTTGGAATCTGTCTGGATCTGTTGATAGTGCTTGATAACTGTTTCCAATTCCGCTTGAGTTGGAACTGCAGTCGTTGAATATACGCTCTCGGGCAGCGCCAGATAGGACTTCCAGGAGTCATCCAGTGTTTTTTCCAATTCCGTGTAGGCGGAAACCAGTTCATTTTTGAGAGTGTCATTCTGAATTTCCTGTTGTGCCAGTTTGGCTGTCTCCTGATCAATCCGCTGCATATTCCAGGTTTCAGAAACACCTTCACTGAAATAGATAATGACTTTTGACTGATCTTTCGTAAGACTGTCCAAGCCAGTTTCCATGGTAATGGCATCTTCTTCGCCAACCTTCCAGGCAACACGCTGATTCTTTTCATCGATGGCTCCCTGCAAAGGCAAGGTGATATCGCCCTCTTTTTTATAGTAGGTACCCGCGACGGCGCCATTTTTCCCGACAGCCAATTGAACGGTCACATCCACTTCCTCTATACCTTCCGGAAGGATGGCAAAGACGCCGACTGACATCCACTCATCTGCCTCATCAGGTGGTGGCACACTCTCTGCAATCTGATTTGCTTGTGCTTCATACTCTTCGACAGGAGCGACTTGAACGCCATCGTTATAGACATAACCATCACTGACTGTGTAGTTATAGACGACAGGTGTTGTCACCGCGCTATAACCGATCCAGGCTGCGACGCCTCCAAAAGTGGCCCATGCCCAGGGTCGATAACCATATCTGTAATAGTGATAGTATGGTCGATATCGATAGCCAGGACGGTATCCGTGCCAGTATCCGGGAGGATAATACGGTCTATTTCCATAACCGGGTCGGTTCCCCGGAGGACGATTGCCAGGAGGTCTGTTTCCTGGTGGTCGATTCCCCGGCGGTCTACCTGCCCCTGGTTTTCCTGGTTTGCCTCCGCCTGGTTTCAATCCGGGTTTTCCTGTACCTGGTCTGTTTCCGTTTCCAGGTCGCGTTCCTGGCCTGTTCCCCCCAGGACGATTTCCACCAGGGGTCAGTCCCGGTTTTCCACCTCCAGGTTTTGTGCCAGGACGTGTGCCGGGAGTCCCACCCGGTCGTGTTCCAGTTCCCGGTCTCAGGCCTGGGTTTCCACTTCCCGGTTTTGAACCAGGTCTACTAGTTCCAGGAATTCCCCCAGGTCGTGTTCCGCTCCCGGGTCGTAATCCCGGATTACTAGAGCCCGATCCGGGACGTGTTGAAGGTCGTGTACTCGGCCTAGAAGTACTGGGACGCCGATTCGAAAAATCGAGTGTCTTTCCCGGTTGTGAAGGTCTTGATGGTCGTGCTGAAGGTCGAGTTGATGGAGAAGGCCGTGATGGCATACTGGGACGGCTGCGTGAGGGTGTCCTACTGGGTCGGCTCATCGAAGGACTACGCGATGGTCGCGAAGGAACTGGCCGTGATCGCGCACCACCTCGAGACATGCCTCCTCGACTGCCTCCACGTCCGCCACCGCCTCGTCCGCCTCGTTGGGCAAAACAATCTAGCTCGCAAACAAATAACATCACCAGAGCGGCCAAAGCCAACGCACTAATCTGTTTCATCAATTCAACCTATTCGATCGTGATAAGAGAAGATCTATTTTTGAGCTATTTATTATGGAGCAATCGCAGGAGGTAGACGAACGACTTTCACCTGCTCGATATCAGGTTCATGTTCCTGACCCACAATTCTGTTTTTGGATTCCCAAAGAAAACTATCATCATTAATGATGGTATAAATATTTGTTGCAGAGGCGTGTCTGCCATCTTGAAGAACGCTGCTTTTACGTACGATCCATTGGTTACCCTTCTGTGACCAATAACCTTCCGCAACGCCTCCATCTGAGTCAAACGTCCAACTTTTGATTTGTTTTCGAATCGGATCCCAACCAACGCGCTGTGAACCGGAAAGCACAATGCGACCGTTTAAATTTACTTTAAATTTACGGATGATGAAATTTTTATTCTTACTCCAGATTGCTGAAGTATAAATGCTGGATGATTCATCCTTATCAACCCATTCACCGAGCATCCATTCCAAATGTTTTAAGTGCTCATAATTAGATGGCACTTCTACTGCTGACTCTCGAACTGATGTAAGTAACCACTTACCATCTTTTTTGACCCGAATCGCTGAGAAACGCCCCATGACTGGTTTTCCAGGTGGAGGAGGATCAACTTCAGAGGTTCCGTCAATCAAAACCACATCGGGTTGAATAAAGCGAATCGACTTAGCGTGAACCTGAACCTTACGGCCATAACTGTTATGGAAATATCGCTCGAACTCGCTCTTAATTGCCTCACGACCGGAATAAACCGTACCAGTTTCATCAATGTAGTCACCATCTTCATCCCACATAGTAGCGATCGCATCGGCATCGCGATGATTGAAAGCTTTGATAAACGCCTGACCTGCTGCCTGAATGGCTTTCAGATCGGCACTCGAATCACTGGATGATTGAGCTACAGAAGGGTCTTCGCAGAATGCATTAACGATACCTGTAATAAAGATGAGCAGCGCCAAAGTTACAGTCAATCTCATAATTTTGCCCCCGGAAGACAGATACACTTTTTAACTAAGTAAATCATGTAACTGCTGCAGGTTAACTAGAGTGGGAGCCTCCTTACACAATCTCCTCGAACACTCTTTTGTCCGCTCTACTCTTTCAAGATATGTCTGGATTTTGTGAAAGTCAACAAGAAGTAATAAAGACTGAAAAAATAGCGAAATAAACAAGCATTAGTAATCTGGGTATCTATTTTGCGAAATAACTGGACTGCTTCCAACCAAAATTCAGTAGAATTTAAGTCGCAAATCGTCTGTTTCTGAGGTTTTTGAAAAATTAACCAAATCTTTGGAATAAATCTCCCAGAAGGAGGCTCTTAATTTGTATAGGGGGGTCTTGTTTGATTATGGAGAACAGACCTGAAACAGGGTTTCCTTCAATGATTACTGAATCAAACCCGGTTTGTGAGATTCTCATTCTTACAAATCAGATATTCAATTAAGAAACGGAGAACAGAGATGAAATTACTGTCGACATTGGCAATGTTACTGGGAATCACATTATTCTTTGCTGGTTGCACAAAAACTGAAACAACTACTGAGCCAGCACCATCTGAAGTTCCTGCAGGTGACCCACCAGCTGAAGGTGAAATGCCAGCCGAAGGTGAAAAACCAGCTGAAGGTGAAAAACCGGCTGAAGGTGAAAAGAAAGACGAACCTAAGCCTGAAGAAGCTGCCAAATCAGAAGAAGCAAAGCCTGAAGAAGGTAAAAAAGACGAAAAGAAGCCTGAGTAATCTGCTTCTGCCATTTTTAAATTATGGCACATTACAAAGAAAGCTCTCCTGGAAAACCGGGAGAGTTTTTTTACTTCCGTTTTGCGAGTCAATCAAAATCAGCTTCTTTCAATTTCCTGGTTAATCTAGTGTCGATCAACCTCTTAAAGAATGCGGGCAGCTGTTAATGTATTTTTCAATAACATGGCAATCGTCATCGGCCCGACTCCTCCCGGAACGGGTGTAATCGCAGAAGCAATCTCTTTGACCGAATCAAACGCCACATCTCCAACGAGCTTTTCGTTAACACGATTGATCCCGACATCAATGACAACAGCGCCCGGCTTCACCATATCGGCAGTCACAAATTCAGGCTTACCGATGGCTGCGATGATGATATCTGCGGACTGTACAATCTCTTTTAAGTTTTGAGTTCTACTATGGCAGATCGTGACAGTCGCATCTGCCCCGAGACCACGCTGAATTAGCAGCATTGCCATTGGTTTGCCTACAATCTCGCTGCGACCTAAAATCACGGCATGTTTGCCAGCTGTCTCCATTTCAGTAGAAAGAATCATCTGCTGAATTCCGTACGGAGTACACGGCAGATATCGAGGACGTCCCTGAACAATCAGGCCTACATTTTCCGGATGAAAAGCATCGACATCTTTTAAGGGGTTGACCACATCCAGAATCGCCACTTCATCAATATGCTTTGGTAGGGGCAACTGGACTAAAATGCCATGCACACTTTGATCAGCGTTTAACTCCTGCACCAGCTTATGCAACTTATCTTGTGTCGTTTCTGCAGGTAATCGTTTCAGAGTACTTTGGATTCCTGCTTTCTCGCAGGCACGCTGTTTATTTCTGACATAAACGGCACTGGCTGGATCTTCTCCGACTAAAATAGCAGTCAAATGTGGAACGATTTGAGACTGCTCTTTGAACTGGGCTACTTCTTGAGCCACCTGTTCGCGAAATGTTATGGCCAGTTTTTTGCCATCAATAATTTCTGCTGACACTCTGCCAATTCCTTGAAAAATTTCAGATACCCTCAAAGTTGACCACAAGATAACGAATCGGTCAGAAATCTAAAACCACCCCAAAAGAATTAATGAGCCGTAAAGACAAATCGCCGCATAAATGGCGGCAACATAATCATCCGCCATAATTCCCCAACCACCATGAATTCGATCAAAAAAACGAACCGGCCAAGGTTTCCAGATGTCAAACAATCGGAACCAGAGAAACGCAATGATTGAAATCCATAGAAAATTCGCAGAGCTGGGCCAATAGACCACAGGTATCAACACTACAGTGAACGCAGCGATTTCATCGAAAACAATACATCCAGGATCGTCTAAACCCAGAATTTTTGCTCCTTGATTACAAACATAGACCCCAACCAAAAAAAGAACTACTGTCAGTATTAGATAGACAGGAAACGCCAGATTCCAATAGAGAATCCCCATAACTAACAAAGGGCCTAACAAACTGCCAAATGTGCCGGGAGCATGTGGCGCATAACCTATTCCCAGCCCTGTAGCTAGCAACAGAATGAATTGCTCTTTGATATTTCTCATAAATGATAATTACTAAACCAGCAATTTCTCTGCTGTGAGGTACCTAGAAAAAGTCACTATTCAAGATAATCTATCTCGTTTATACTTCATGGAAGCGTAGAGTTCTCTGATACAAATGAACAATCCACTTTTAAATAAGCGGTGTATTATATAGCCTGAAAAGTCTGAACGGTCCATTGCTTTCATTCATGGATCGTATCTGAATCGTCCGATATTGCCAATTGAATTCAAGTGAGACCTACCAAACCAGTCACTCAGAATCGCTTCCTGTGAAGTTTGAATCTGAATGCCGTTTCGACCACATCAACCAGGATTGAATATATGACATCTCCAGAAGGCCCTAAGCTTTCCAAACTGGAAGCTCTGAAAGATGGCAGCCACCAGCTTCGTGGAACCATTGCAGAAGAATTACAGAATGACAGTGATCAATTCACTGGTGATTCCACACAAATTTTGAAACATCACGGAACCTATCAACAGGATGATCGTGATTTGCGAAAAGCCAAAAACCCAGATGGAACGCGTAAAGGTAAGGCTTATAGTTGTATGATCCGAACCCGGGTTCCTGGTGGGAAAGTAACTGCAGAACAGTTCCTGGCCGAACTGGATCTTTGTGAACAGTATGGAGATGGTACCGTTCGCTTAACAACACGTCAGGGATTTCAACTGCATGGGGTTATCAAAGGTAACCTTCGAGCAGCCATCAAAGGGATCAATGCTTCCAAGCTGACCACTTTGGCTGCCTGTGGTGATGTCAACCGAAATGTCATGGCTTGCCCTGCTCCTTACAAGAATAATTCGGTTTTCGATGCCATGCAGGATATGGCGTATGCCATCGCGGAACACCTCAAACCCAAGACGACCTCTTATTTTGACTTATGGATTACAGACGAAGAGGGCAACAAAACCAACGAAGCAGAATTCCAACCCGTAGAAGAACCAATCTATGGTAAAGTCTACCTGCCTCGAAAATTCAAGATCGGTATTGCACTCCCTGAAGACAATTGTGTTGATATTTATACTCAAGACATCGGTCTATTAGGAATTGTAGAAAACGATCAAATCATTGGATACAACTTCTACGTTGGCGGTGGTATGGGAGTCACCCCCAGTAATAAAAAGACCTATGCCGCTCTCGCGAAGCCGCTTGGATTCGTTGAAAATGATCAGGTACTCGCGGTCGCCGAAGCAGTTGTCAAAGTTCAACGTGATTTTGGAAACCGTGAAGACCGAAAACAGGCTCGTATGAAATACCTGGTGAATAACTGGGGAATTGAGAAGTTTCGGGAAAAAGTAGCTGAATACCTGGGTGCCCCGATCACAGATCCTCGCTCAGTTGAAGTGACAGGGATAGATGATCACATGGGATGGCACGAACAGGGAGATGGCAAATTATTCCTGGGTGTGAATATTGAAAACGGTCGTATCAAGGATGCCGGTGACCTCAGAATTAAAACCGGCCTGCGAAAGATTCTGGAAACATACAAATTTGAAGCCCGAATCACTGCAAAACAGAGTGTCATATTCTGCGATATTGATCCTTCTGATCGAGACGCCATTGACGAAATACTTGTAGAGCACGGCATGAAAAAAGCGGATGAATTGACGCTGATTCGCCGATTCTCAATGGCTTGCCCTGCTTTACCAATGTGTGGTCTCTCAGTAACAGAATCAGAACGAGTAATGCCGGAACTGATTACAGAATTTGAAGAAGAACTGGCTCGCCAGGGACTTCAAGATGAGCGGATCTCTGTCAACATGACTGGTTGCCCCAACGGGTGTGCTCGCCCTTATATCCCTGATATCGGTCTGGTTGGGAAAGCGGTCGGAAAATACACCCTTTTTCTCGGAGGCAATTCTCTGGGGAACCGTCTGGCATTCATCTATGACGACTTAGTCCCCCTGGGTGAAATCACCAGCCGACTCTCTCCTGTACTTGAATATTTTAAGGAGGCACGTCAGGCAGGTGAATCGTTTGGAGATTTCTGCCACCGAGTTGGTAAGGAGTCTTTACAGGAAAAAGCAGGTTTGGCAGCGAAATAATCAACATCGCCTTTTAGGGATCATTAAGTCATTTTCACGAACCTTAATGAACCGTAGCTGTCGTACATTTTACTAAAATCGCCCCAGAACGGGTTGACCATCGTTATAAGAGCCTGTAGATTATCTGCATAAAGAGGCAGCGAATCTGTTAATATACATGTAAAATAAAGTAAATTGAGTCTGATGCAAATCCACAATCTACTAAGCCTGAGCCTACTATTAAACCTGCTTACCCAAGCCAGGTCCTAGGTTCTTTTGTACGATTGTTAATCAAAAACAACAAAACCCTGAGACCAGAATTGGCCTCAGGGTTTTTTATTTTACCTGCTGGTACTATTCTGGTCTCTCATTAGATCCCCTGACCGGGAGTGGAACTAAATAATGGAGCAAACCAATGTCCGATGACACCGTAATGATTTTCGACACCACCTTGCGAGATGGTGAACAGTCCCCTGGTTGCAGCATGACAACCTCTGAAAAGATGAAAGTGGCCGGGGAACTTGTGGAGCTGGGCGTCGATATCATTGAAGCAGGCTTTCCGATTGCCTCTCCAGGCGATTTCGAAGCGGTTCAAAAAATCGCCCAGGAATTTGGGAGCCAGACAACAATCTGCGCCCTGTCACGCTGCCGCAAAGATGACATTGATCGTGCCTGGGAATCGTTGAAAGAAGCCGAAAAGTCTCGGATCCACGTTTTTCTGGCGACTAGCTCAATCCATCGTGAGCATAAATTGAAAATGAATAAGGAACAAATCGTGGAAACGGCCGTGGAAATGGTTAAGCGGGCCCGCGATTATTGTGCTGATGTCGAATTCTCGCCGGAAGATGCCGCCCGCACTGAAAAAGACTTCCTCTGTGAAGTTGTTGAAAAGGCAATTGAAGCTGGCGCCACCACTGTCAATATTCCTGACACGGTCGGCTATGCGACCCCTGCACACTACCATGGGGTAATCACAACGCTCAAGCAAAACGTCCCCAATATTAATAAAGCGATCATCAGTACGCACTGTCATAATGATCTTGGATTGGCTGTTGCCAACAGCTTGTCAGCTGTCGAAGCTGGAGCAAGACAGATTGAGTGCACCGTCAACGGTCTCGGAGAGCGCGCAGGAAACTGTGCTCTGGAAGAAGTCGTTATGGCTTTAAAAACACGGTCTGATTACTATGGCTTACATACAAATATTAATACAAAGCGCTTGTATCCGATTAGCCACCTCGTTTCGACCGTGACTGGAATGACCGTGCAACGCAATAAGGCAATTGTGGGGAAGAACGCATTTGCCCATGAAGCAGGCATTCACCAGCATGGGGTGTTGCAAGAACGCACGACTTACGAAATCATGCATCCGGAAGATGTCGGCTACATCGGTACTAACCTTGTGCTGGGGAAACACAGCGGACGACATGCATTTCGTGACCGTATCCAGTCATTAGGACACAACCTCGATGATGAAACATTCCAGCGAATCTTTGATGAATTTATCGCGCTGGCTGACAAGAAAAAAGAGATCTATGATTCCGACATCATTGCCTTGATTGAGAACCAGGTAACTGATACGCCTGAAAAATGGAAAATCGCGCGGTTTCACACTTCTGCAGGAACAGGCACAATCGCTACGGCGACAATAGAACTGAGCGATGAGAATGAAAAGATCCACTGTGATGCCGCAACCGGTGATGGCCCTGTTGATGCGGTTTTCCGTGCACTGGAACGAATTTCAGGAACCTCAGGTGTATTGGAACAATACCATGTGGGAAGCGTTTCCAGCGGAAAAGACGCGCAAGGTGAGGTTCGAGTAGAAGTTCTGATTAACGGAAAGCTGTATACAGGCCGCGGTGTGAGCACAGACATCATCGAATCGAGTGCCAAAGCTTATTTACAAGCAATCAATAAGGCGGCAGCTAAGCAGTAAAATTGAGCGTTTTACATTTACCAATATGAGTCAGAAATGACATCTCACGATCCTGAATCACAACAACCGAGACTGGTCAAAGGCAGGACAATCGTCTTCAGCCTCTTGATTTTCGGACTGTTGATGTCAGGATCGTTGTATGTTTTCCAGGCTGTGAACTCGTTCAAATTTGCAGGGACTCAAAAAGCGCTAGATCTAAAATTTCCCAACTCAAAACCGCGTGTCGAAGGTGGACGACTCAAGGGAAAACAAGAAAATCCTGCTACGTTACGTATCACTATAGCGGTTTCTTTTAACCCCGACCAAAATGAAGATCGCCTTCAAAAAATGTCGGATCAAATACTGGAAATTGCAGCTGAGAATCTCAACCTCAACGAATATGAATTGGCAGAACTACATTTTTATCAAGCAATTCCCGAACAAAAAATTATAATGCGGGAAATCAAACGCGATCTCAAAACGTGGTTGGGTCAGCAATAACAATCTTCGTTTGTGCGAAGCAGCCTTTTCGGCTTGACTGAACTCTTCCATAGTAGAATCTCTTTCTTGTAATTCGCGATCAAGCTATTATCAAAAGGAGATTTTAAAATAAGCCCCACCTTTTTCGCGCTGAAGTCTGGACTGATATGCCAAATTTGAAGGATCAATTACAAACGAGTAAAGGATTCTGGTCTATCATCGGGTCGATGCTGTTGATTCAATTCGGTCTGGGACTGTTTACTGCTCATAAATTAACTGTCACCCACGATGAGTACTGGCATCTACCGGTTGGTTTCCTTTCATGGGAAACAGGGAAATTTGACTATGATCGCTTGAATCCCCCATTCATTCGCACTTGGTCGGCGATACCTCTCTTATTCACCTCTGCTAAAAGTGGCCAGCCTCCTTATTCTTCCGACCCTGCTGATTACGGTGATGCATTTCTCGAAGCAAACCCACAGAATTATCAACAGTACTACTTTCTTGGCCGGTGCATGATTCTGTTATTATCAGTCGCGACAGGTGTATTATTAGCGATCTGGGCTCGCGAACTCTATAGTCCCTCAGCCGCTTATCTGGCCGTGTTCCTGTGGTCAATGAGTCCTAATGTTTTAGCAAATGCGACTTTAGGAACTCAGGATCTCGCAATCACAGGATTCTTTCTGGCAACCGTTTATTGTGGCTGGAAATTTGCATTAAACGTCTCCTGGAAGTGGGCGCTCATAACGGGTGCCGTTCTTGGTTTGGCACAAATCACGAAATTTACGGCCATTCTCTTACCCCTTATTTTGATACTGCAGTGGTTTATCATCAGGTACAAAAATAAGACGCTAGAGAACAATCTCTCTAAGAGAAGCATTCTCGCAAAATGGGGAGGATTGATATTAAGCAGTTGGTTCATTTTAAACGCCGGCTATTTGTTTCAAGGGACATCCCAGCCAATTAGTGCTTACCAATTTCAGAGTTCAGAATTAAAAACGTTAAATCAACTCCCTCCGTTCATTCAAACAATACCTTTGCTGTTGCCTCGGGATTACTTAATGGGCTTTGATTTGCAGCGTTTTATTATGCAGCAATCACATCCGACCTATCTGAATACAGAATGGAAACTCGATGGTTTTCATAGCTATTACATCTGCGCCTTATTATACAAGCTGCCACATGCCGTTCAGTTCTTGCTACTATTGGCCGTTTATCAATGGTTCAAACAACGAAACCATAACGACGATATGTCTCTCAGAACTCTCGGAATGCTATTCACACCTGTGATTTTATTGACACTCATAGCCAGTTTTTCTAAAAATCAACTGGGCTTACGTTACATCCTTCCCGTTTTCCCGTTTCTATTTCTCTTTATTTGTCCATTGGCCAGGCATTTGGATTTCCATAAGCACAAGCTATATTCTTACCTGGTAATAGTCGCAGTCATCCCATTACCATTATCATTGCGCTATGCCCCCGATCATTTAGCCTATTTTAATGAACTATCAGGCGGCCCTGAAAACGGTGCCCAACACTTAATCGATTCCAACCTCGATTGGGGACAAGATCTATACCTTCTGAAACAATATGTTGATAACAATGCGCTCTATGACATCGGGTTAGCCTATTTTGGAACCGTTCCCCCATCATCTCAGGATATCAATTATCATTTACCTCCTGAATTACGACCAGCCCCCGGGCTTTATGCCATTAGCGCAAGTCTCATACAGGGTCGGCCCTACTCTGCCAGAAAACCAGATGGCAGCCGTCATAATATTGGCCTTGATATGTTAGGGTATTTTCGATTTTTCAAACCCAAAGCACAACTGGGATATTCGATCAACGTATATGAATTGACTCCGGAGGATGTGGCACGCTGGGAGATGGCGGTCATTCGTGCTAACCGTGGTTCCTACCCTCAATAATCGATTAGTTTAATTCTCATGACCAACCAAAAGATCTAACCTAAAAGGGTATTTTCGTTGAGTTAGCTAATCCAGTTTCCCTTAGAAGTTCGAAGTACTGCTCACGTGTATTAATATTCTGTAATCCTCGTAGCTCAGGATCAATTTCGCGCAGCACATCTGCTTTGAGAAAACATGCTTTCGCGCTCTCAGCCAAATCAATGGGCCGTCGCTGGTTTGAGTTCAATAAATGATAGATCTGCTCAATCAATGATGTCCGATAAACGGCAGCCAGCGGATGATACCATTTCCCTTCCTGAACCATAACCAGTTGATTCTCACCCAAGGCAGAAATGATCTTTGTGATGAACTTAACATCAATCAACGGTGTATCACAACCTGATACAAAAGCGGCATCACACCGATCTTTCAATGTAGCCAATCCGTGTGCAATCGCAGGTAGGGGGCCTGCTCCGGTTTCTTTATCAAAAATAACAGTGACCGATTCTGGCAACTCAGGTAATTTCTGTTTCTGCGAGGCAACAACAATTACTGGCGAGACAGTATCAGAAACGACCCTGACCACTCTTTGTAACATCAACTCATTTCCCATAGGAAGCCACGCTTTGGGATAATCCATGCGGGAACTTTCACCACCACAGAGAATCATTCCACCGACCTTTGTTTCTTTGCTAATATTTGACATATACCCACAAGTATCTTACAAAAAGAGATCTAAAACCACAGTTTAACACAACACAGAAAAGCGAATTGGAAAATGAGTGATCAGCATTCTGAACAAACTCCCTGGTATCGAGAAGGTCTGAATTTTACATGTACGCAATGTGGTAATTGTTGCACCGGTGCCCCTGGAGTTGTTTGGGTAGAAGACTCAGAAATTGAAGCCATTGCAGAACTAACGGGTAAATCCAAAGGCGAAGTATTGTTAATGCACACACGACTTTACGCAGGGAGGCGATCATTAACAGAATATGCGAATGGTGATTGTACATTCTTTGATCCAGAAAAGAGATGCTGTACTGTTTATGAAGCACGTCCCACACAATGTCGCACCTGGCCTTTCTGGAAATCAAATCTTGAAAGTGAAGAGAGCTGGAAATCACTTACACCAGAATGCCCTGGTGCAGGTAAAGGAGCTTTCATAAGCTTTGATGAAATTCAAAAACGTGCAGCACAAAGTGACTTATGAACTTTGAATTATTTTTCACTCATGCATCTCAGACGAAGCTAATCTTTAGCTTACGTGTGCTTAAGTCAAATCAGATTTCACCATGTTCTGAAAACACGTTACGGACTGTCGAATAAGTTAATTCACCATAAGTCACGAATGAGCGACAAATAATTTCCGTTAATTAAGTATCTATCTTTAAAGACTTTGTAACGCTGAAATCGTACTAAAGTGGCTCTCCACATCCCTTTTTACCAATTTCGTTTGAAGTTTGTAAAAAAAATCTTTGTGAGCTGAATTCAGTGTAAACGAAGGTGCAATCATTTACTTATAGAGCTTTTGTTCATAGAAAATCATTCTCTTATTCCCTTTATTTAAAATGACTTACAAGAATTCGTTTTAATTTTAAATGAAGTAGAGCATCTCAGACTGGGAATCACAAAAATTACTTTCCACTAGTGAAAAACTGTCTAAGAACCCTCTGATTGTTGTTGCCAGCCAAAGATCGGTCTTGACTTACTGTTCAATTGTGGGAAATAATCTATCGTGACACTAAGTCGTGTAACCCATTACAGTTGAGACGGCTCTGAATTGCCCAATGGAAGGGCGTAGCTGTCCGACGGCTTCTCAGAATTGGGAGAACCCAGTCGTGACGAAAAAAGAGATTGTCAAAGTGATTTCGGAAGAGATTGGTCTGACGCAACTCAAAACCAAAGAGATTGTGCAAAAAACGTTTGACGCCATTGTCGACACACTTGTGACCGACAAGCGCATTGAACTCCGCAATTTTGGCGTATTTGAAGTCAAAAAGCGGGCTGCGCGTAAGGCAAGAAATCCACGGACAGGAGAACGTGTCGACGTAGAAGAGAAATATGTCGTAACGTTTAAACCTGGAAAGGAAATGGAAAAACGAGTACGTGATCTGGAAGAAGAAGCAGCCAGACTGAAAGCCGCTGCTTCGCAACCTCAGGTGGGGAATCCTGCGGCGACATCTCAACCGCAACAATCACCACCGGCGGCTCAACAGTCTCCAGGTTCTCCACAAGTAGGTACCTACAATAACGGTTCTTATGCGTCGGGAACTCAACATACTCCTTAAGTCTGTTTTCTAAAGAGTTTAATGTTGAAAGAACTGGTATGAACTTTCTCATGACCGGTCTGTTTTGAATGTACGAAAACAGACCGGTTTTTTTATGAGTTGTCAATTAGAGAAAACTCTCTCAATATAATTAACAAATGGACCGTAATTTCACCGTTTATTGTCCGTAAATCCTGTTAAATAGGCCTGATAAGTAGATTCACCACAATAATTGGAATAATCCGCATTTTTTACCAAAGTCTCCTGGCCTGATTGTCGATAAAACGACCTAGAGAAGATTAAATGTGGCATTTATAATCCCACCTCTTCAAACTCCTCCTTATTACATTTCAGCACTTTAACACCTTCGATATTGGTTTGATGCCTTCTATTCAATGGTTTGAATTAAGGGATCTCTGCCTGGGATTCACACCAGCATATATGGAACAACCATATCATGGAGAAAAAAATGCGTAAGTTTTTATTGGCCAGCATGTTAGTCGCAATGTCCTTCACTCAGGTCGGATGTGTAGTTCCTATCTACTCTTCATCCAGAGATGATCGTGCTCGCCAATTAATCTTTCAATCAGAAAGTATGCGGCACATCCCCAAAATCTGGGAACGAATCTGGGGGCTGGATATGCCTGATGTAGCCACACCATATCGAACACATGGTGGAGTGATTTAAGCTAAGTTTGTCAAAGCATACATGGCTTTTCGATCATCCAATGGTTTCGCCTACGAAATTGAAAATCGCAATAGTAAATTGTGCTGAGCTGCCAAAAAATCTTTTCTGGCAGCTTTTGTGCGTTTAAGGTTTATGTTTTCAGTAGCGCTCTTACTGGCTCTCACTATCTAAGCACGCTAAGATAGTGTTCTGTGGGTCTTTAACGATCCCTTCACAGTCTAATAACGCAGTGCAATGATTTGATAACTGGCCTTAGTACTTGGCGGTTTGCAGGGCACTTATCCCGTAATCAACTTAAAAGGAACGATCATGTAGCCTCTGGCTGCACCGGATGAGACTCCGATGAACGCCCCTACCCAAACGGATCTATTATCAGTTACTCTGAACCGCCTGCATCTAAAAAATCCTATTCTGGTCGCATCGGGTACATTTGGCTATGCTCGAGAAATGGAACCATTCCTCGACTTCTCCCAACTCGGTGGAATTATTCCCAAGACAATTACGACAGAACCACGAATTGGAAACCCTCCACCACGGACCATTGAAACGAGTGCAGGACTATTAAATTCGATTGGTTTAGATAACGATGGAATCGATCTGTTTCTGGAAAAACATCTCAACTATCTCGCCTCGCTCGACACCTCGTTAATCGTCAACATAGCAGGCCGCACCATTGATGAGATGGCAGTGATGGCTGCACGACTTAATTCCTTTCAAGATCAGATTGCAGCATTGGAGTTAAATATCTCTTGCCCGAATGTCAGTGGGGGCGTTGATTTTGGCACACAACCAGATTTGACAGAGAAAATGCTCAAACAGGTCACTGAGAGCTGTCAGCTGCCCATCATTGCGAAATTGACTCCTAATGTAACCAGTGTCGTTGAAATTGCGCAGGCAGCCGCCTCAGGAGGTGCTGATGCTGTCTCTCTGATCAATACGGTTCAAGGAACCGCGATCGACTGGCGTCACAAAAAGCCCATTTTGGGAGGCGTGTTTGGTGGCCTCAGCGGTCCTGCCATTAAGCCAGTCGCTCTACGAATTGTCTGTCAGGTTTCTCGTGCATTAGACATTCCGATCATCGGTGTCGGGGGCATTGCCAACATTGACGATGTAATGGAGTTCATCGTCGCAGGTGCCTCCGCTGTTCAAATTGGTACAGCCAATTTTTATAACCCAGGTCTTGCAACACAATTGGTTGGAGAGCTGGAACAAGTTGTCCTTGAGGAAAAATGCACACGAGTGAGTGAACTTGTAGGATCTCTCGTGTATCCTGAAAGATAACCAACTTGCTAATTGTTTTACTCTTACAGTAACCCTGTTTTAATCAACAATTGATTACATAGCGAAAAAGAGAACTGACTCATGCGTGTGTTATCGGGAATTCAGCCAACAGGCCGCTTTCATTGGGGGAATTATTTCGGAGCGATCAAGCAATACATTGATCTGCAAGACAATGATCAGGCTTTTTATTTCATCGCAGATTTACACGCATTAACCACAATTCGAAATGCAGATCAGCTTCGACAGAACACACAGGAAGCTGCCATTGATCTTCTTGCCCTGGGTCTGGATCCCAAACGGGCCACACTGTTTCGACAATCAGATATTCCCGAGGTCACTAGTTTAACATGGATCTTGATGACAATCACTCAAATGAGCCTTTTGGAAAAATGTCATGCTTACAAAGATAAAAAAGCGAAAGGCATTGCCGCTGATGCAGGTTTATTTACGTATCCAGTTTTAATGGCAGCAGACATTTTACTGTACGACAGCGATCTGGTCCCCGTAGGCCAGGATCAAATCCAACATGTCGAAGTGACACGAGATCTGGCACAAAGGTTTAACACTTTGTTTCGTGAAACAATCACCATTCCAGAATCAAGAGTCCTGGATTCTTCAGCAAAAGTACCAGGTATCGATGGCGAAAAGATGTCAAAAAGTTATCGCAATGTCATTGAAATTTTTGAGCCCCCTAAAAAACAACGTAAAAAAGTGATGTCTATCAAAACAGACTCTGCAACTCTGGAAGATCCCAAAGACCCAGACAGTTGTTCGGTATTCGCTCTCTATAAATTGTTCGCAAATGAGAGTCAGCAGGCAGAGCTGGCAGCCCGCTATCGTGCAGGAGGCATGGGTTATGGCGACGCCAAACAGGCGGTTCATGAAGCGGCTCTCGAATACTTTAGGGAAGCAAGAGAAAGACGAGAACAACTTTCCGCAGACACCGACACAGTCAATGATATTCTCAGTGAAGGAGCGAGAACCGCCAGAGAAAAAGGCAAGGAAGTCCTGGAACGTGTTCAATCCGCCTGTGGTTTATCCACTACTCATTTCTCGCTATGAAATCGAAACTATGACGGATCAGTCAACAGAACCTCAACGCCAGCCGAATCAAAAAGCCAGCTTTATTCAATGGTTGATTATCGCAACGGTACTCATAACGGCCCTCTCTCTGTTGGCAGTCCATCTCCCTGAACGCCTCAAACTACTACTCGTCTATGCCGTAGTCTATGGATTAATTTCAGGTGGTGTTTTAACGACCTTGGCGATCAAGTTTGAACTCTCTGTTAAGAAGACATTGATTCTCGTTATTGTTTGTTTGACCATTTTGGGTCAATCACTCGTTCTGTACTTATCTCACCAACGCTATCGGGAAATGACACTAAAACGGTTCAAAGCAGATCAAACATCGTTTGCCATCGACCGCGTGATTGCAACCAGTGAACCACCTGAAGATCCTAAAGCACGAAAAGACTATGAGCAGGTATTAAAACAGATTCGAGAAGCAAAAACGGAACGGAGAAAAAGAGAAAAGGATCTACTCAAAATCTCATCCTACTTAAAACATCGGATTTCTGCCATCGCCAACCTGAAGGCCCCCTGGCCTCATCTCTTCTGGTTCATTGAACTGATTCTGTGTTGCCTGGCAGCCATCTGGGCCAGTCGGCAAGTTGTTCGATCTGACTCAAATAATACTTCTGCTGAAAAGAGTATTGAATCAAAGAGTTGAATGACGTCTCTACTCTTGTTAATTTGGTAGAGAGAACGATTCCCCCCCTCACCTTACCGAAATCATCATACCTTCCAAAAAGGTTCGGCTGATGCCAAATATCTTTTCATACCAAATGATCTTTACGCTGTTATTTCTTCATACGCTTCTTGGACCGACTCAAGCCAGCGACTGGCCCATGTGGCGTTTGAATGCGCAACGTTCTGCAAAAACAGAGCAAACGATTCCGGATACGCTACACGTCCATTGGGTACATCATTTACCGCAACTAGACCCCGCGTTCAAAAATGCTCGTCTACAATTTGATGCCGGATATGAACCCATCGTTAAAAATGGAATCCTCTTTTATGGTTCATCCGATACAAATTCAGTCACTGCCCTCGATGTCAAAACAGGCAAAGAACTCTGGCGATTTTATACTAACGGTCCTGTTCGCCTGGCTCCTGTAGCTTGGAAAGACTCTGTACTATTTGGCTCAGATGATGGCTATCTTTATTCACTGGCTGCTCAAACTGGCGCGCTACAGTGGAAATTTCAAGCGGTTCCTTCCAGCCGTCTGATTCTGGGTAATCGTAGACTCATCTCAGTCTGGCCTGTACGAGGTGGACCAGTGGTTGATGAAGACACCATTTATTTCGCAGCCGGTGTCTGGCCGTTTGAAGGCATATTTATTTATGCATTGAATGCAGAGACTGGGGAGCGCCGTTGGATCAATGATCGACTGGGATACATTTATGGACAACATCCTCACGCAGCAGAAGCCTTTGGTGGAGTGACTCCGCAGGGATACTTGCTCATTACAGGCGACGAATTGATCGTTCCCTGTGGCACTGCATTCCCAGCTCGCCTCAATAAACAAACCGGAGAACTCATTGAATTCCAACTCCCTAAAGCGGGGCGTAAACCAGGAGGCTGGTTCACGGCAGCAGGTAAGGCGGCGCGGCGTGGTGAAACCGAAGCCCCAAAATCAGATCTGTTATTTGATCGAGACGTTAATTCCGCGCGACATGAAAACGGGCAAAACTATGGCCCGGACGGAAAACGTGGGATACGTCAGCAGATTCAAGCAGGAGAAAAACAACTTACCTATCAAAAACAATATCCGGGAGTGACAGGAACAATTCATTCAATGCTGGTAGCGTCCAACCGATTATTGATTACCACGCTTGAAGGGAGTATCTACTGCTTAGGTTCTGAAAAAGTATCAACGCAAAAGCATGTCTCCCCCGCTTTGAATCGTCAAGAAACGACACAACCTCAAGCAACAGGTTCCCAATTGCCATCCGTCATTTCTAAACGAGTTGCTGGAGGGGGAAACGTGTTGCTGGCAGGGATACCTGACACAAAGCTGATTGAAGGGTTACTTACAGACAAATCTCTTTACATTGTTGCCTTGGAATCTGACCTGGATCAGGCCAAAACACTCCGACATACGTACTATAATCAAGGTTGGACCGCCTCTGAAATTTCTTTTATCGAAGGACCGCTGTCAGACTTTGAGATGCCAGCTTACTTTGCGCAGCTGATCATTGCTCAGGAGCCTCAGCACTCAGGCTTTGAATCATTTTTACAACTGGTAACAAATTTGTATCCCTCTCTTAGACCTTATGGAGGCAGTCTCCTGTTAAATTGCACGGAAGAGACTCATTCTAAATTAAAAGAGGAATTTCGAGACTTGTCCCAGGCACAAATTTCACGACACAGCGGATACACGGTCATCGAAAAAGCAGGTGCGATTCCCGGTTCAACGAATTATACCGGAGGCTGGTCGAGTCCAGATGAATTAGTGAAAGCACCTGTAGGTGTGCTCTGGTATGACGACAGCGTCGGAAATTTCAAACGAGCCCCCCAACCTATGTTTGTTGACGGTGTGATGATCTCACACTCTAAGTACTGGCAAGGTTATCCTGCTGGAATTCGTCCACCTTATAAATTACTTAAACCTCAATATTCTGATGTTTATACTGGTAGGACACTCAACGAAAAACAGGCGAAAACACTCGTTAAGGAATTGCCAACACGGGATCAAACGCAAAAACAACCCAGTCAGTACCGACCGCCTTACCAGAAAAATGACTGGAGCCCTGCACCTCCGGTAATCGGCGAACGTACGAACCCTTTAACCGGTCAGTCAGAACCGCGTGCGTTTCCCAAAAGCTACGGCTGTGATGGAGGTGTTGATTATAGTTATCTCTATACCATGCGATCCGGGACAGCCGCCTTTTATGACAAGCGTGTAGAAAGTGGTACCATACACATCAGCGGCCCCCGTTCCGGCTGCACGAACAGCATTGTTCCTGCCAACGGATTGTTGAACGTACCTTATTATTTTCAGGGATGTACCTGCAGTTATCCATTACCAGTTGGTCTTTCTTTAATTTCGATGCCCGAAGTGTATGAACAATGGATGGTTTGGGGCAAAAGTGAGGCAAAAGAAATTCGCCGAGTGGGTTTAAATTTTGGTGCTCCCGGCGATCGAAAAACAGATCGGGGAACTCTTTGGCTTGACGCCCCCAGTGTAGGAGGCCCTTCTCCCGAACTTGATCTTACAATAGAACCGAAGAATGTTACCCCCTTCTATCAGCATTCACTCTGGGTAGAAGGTGGGCGCGGCTGGCCCTGGGTGGGCGCATCTGGAATCAGTGGAGTTAAGAGCATCACCCTGAAAAACTTAAAACGCTCAAATTATACATTACGTCTCTATTTTGTAGAGCCTGAATTCTCCACAACAGAACAACGCATCTTCAGCGTTTCCCTAAATGGGAAGCCACTGATTAAAGATTTAGATATCTACCAGGAAACACAAGCCGGACACCATATTCATGTTCGCGAGTTCTCTCAAACTCCCCTTGCTGGCACGTTGAACTTAGCCTTCACAGCAACCAAGGGGAAACCCCTGATTTGCGGAGTGGAACTCGTCGAGAAGAATCTGCCACTTGACACATTAGTCAAGTTACCAACTCGTAAACAGAGACTCCTGACTAAAGTGAATCCTTAAAGTAAAGGAGTTTGTAACTAAAAATCACGAAACGGTCCACGTGGTTCCGCTTCGGCCATTTCTTTTTTCCAGTTAGCAAAGTAAGCTTTCATCTCTTTCAGCTTTTCAGGATGTGATTTTGAAAGATCATGTTTCTCCCCCACGTCCTGCGAAAGATTAAACAGACCATCTCCTTTAGCTGATTCTACCCACTTCCAGTTTCCCACCCGCGCTGCTTTATCAGCCCGGCGTTGCCAGTACATTTCCTTTCGAGGAGACTCTCCTTGTTCCATCAACGTCGGCAACATATCGTATCCATCAAAGACAATCTCTTCAGGTAATGGAATGTCTGCTTCCTTGAGGAATGTGGGCACTAATTCCAATGAGGTGAGTAATCCTTCATTGACTGTACCCGCCTTAATTTTTTTTGGGTATCGCACGATACAGGGAACCCGTATGCCCCCTTCGAACATCATCCCTTTTTTACCTTTAAGAGGTGAATTGTCTGATCCTCCCCCACCTCCATTATCAGAAAAGAAAACGACAATGGTATTATCTGCAATTTTGTATTCATCAAGCAAATCCAAAACTTCGCCAATGGCGGCATCCATGCAAGTAATAGAAGCGACATACTCCAAACGCCGTTTGCTAGCTGAAACCCCCTGCGCGATCACAGGCCCTTTGGAGCTCTCACGAAATTCGTAGCGTCCCGTCTTTTTTTTCGTAACGAGGCTGTCTTTCAAATGAGGATACATTTTTTTATATTTTTCCGGTGCCTGGGCACCACCACGAATACGAGGATCGAGGCTTGATGCTCCATGTGGTGCATTAAAAGGTAAATAAAGAAAGAATGGTTTTTGGTGGTTCTCTTTTAAAAATCGAACGGCATCGCGCTGAAAGAGATAGGTACAATATTCTCCTTTATCTTCTTCGGTAAGTTCATTATTTCTAAACATTGAGGGGACGCCATAACGTTCATGTGTGAAATAATCGATGCCAGTATTTGTGAACCCATAGAAATCATCAAATCCACGAGCTAAGGGAAGAAAGCGTTTATGTACTCCTAAGTCCCATTTACCGTAAATCCCGCTGACATAACCGGAGGCTTTCAATAATTGCGGCAGTAACTTCTCTCGTACATCCATGCCACCGATTCGCTCAAAGGTGACTTCATACTCTTCGGGCTTATATTTATGACCATAGTCAGGTGCTTCATTTCGAATCATGTCATAGATACCATTCCGTTGTGGATAACGTCCCGTCAATAAACTACCTCGACTAGGAGTACAGGCAGGCCAGGTCACATAGAAATTCGTAAGTCTGGCTCCTTCTTTGGCTAAACGATCCAAGTGGGGAGTGATCACTTCCTGGCTGCCAAAACAACCCAGGTCTTTATATCCTTGATCATCGCTGACAATCAGAACAATATTGGGAGGATTCTTTGCTGCTGCGAAACAGCTCGTTGAAACGATCCAGCTGATCAGGACGAAAGTCAAGATGCTGAAAATCGTCTGGTTATTAGTTTGGTCTCTATACATGGTTGATCTTCCAGTTGAAAATAAGAGAGTCTATAGCTTCTGTATGATTTTGATATCATTTAGAATAACAAAGGACTCGATGAAAACACAAACCACATCCAGAGGAACCGGCTTGATGAAAATATTTTCGTGTCTCTATTTTAGTATACTATTCAACTTAGCTCTGGCGACTTCTGCCCCACTTGTCAGCGCAGAAGAAAAGGTTTTTGTCCCAACCAGCTTTCAGCTCTACTATGGCAGCGATCCTAAAATCATGTCGCAGTTACAAGAGCAACTTAAAAAAGGACAAGTTGTTGTCATTGATCTGCGTGGGCTTAACCAAAATCAGATCACAACACTAATCGATCACGCCCACCAAGTGGGTGCCAAAGTGATCGCCTACATCAGTGTGGGTGAATTAGAATCTTTAGAAAAAACAAACTTTAAACAGTTTCTCAAGCAACACAAAAAACCAACTTTATTAGAGAAGATCTCCATAGGAAAAAATGAAATCTTTCAATCGTGTCATATTGACGTTAATAACAGCATGTGGCATAAGTACCTATTCAAAAAGATCGATCAGATTTACGATCAAAAAGTTGATGGACTATTCTTAGATACAATCGATACCGTAGATGTTTATATCAATCAACAAGAGTGGCCAGTTTCTCGTAGAGCAAAAAGTGTCAAGGCTATGATCGACTTGGTCCGGAAATTCAAAGAATCTTCACCGGATAAGTTTATCATGCAAAATCGTGGATTGAATCTGATTGGGAAATCTGTTTTTGTGGGTGAGGAAACTGGTATCCTAGTCCCAGGGCTTTATCTTAGTAAATCACATCCACATAATCCGGATGGTTTACTATGGGAATCAGCCTACACTCACACTGGCGACTGGATCGATGGGAAAGAACGAGAAATGATTCAGATTCAAAAAAACGGATTCACATCGGTCTTCACTCTGGGATATACAGATACCAAAGCAGATCGCAGACAATTCTTTCAGAAGAGTCAGGCTGCAGGATTTATCCCTGCCTGGGGAAGTTCCACCAAAACGTTACACAAAGAACTCACTCAGGGAATCACAACTAAGTAAAATTCGTTAGATCATAAAGTCCGTTTCGCGTCCCAGAATTCGATCTACCAAATGCTGTGATAATTCGATTGCGGGTGCGTGTTTCCCCGAGACATCAGTCGGGTTGATTCCGCAATACTGAGACCAGGGTCCCAAGTGCCGCCAACGTCCGGCACGATTCGGTTCGCTTTCCATTACGGGAGTTGTGCAACGATTACAACCAATGGTTGGATACCCTTGCTGATGTAGCGGGTTTGTAATCACTTGATTCTCTTCGAGGTAGGCCTGAAACTCTTCCTTGGATAAACTTGCGAGAATGTTCACACGCAAGCAGTTCATCGCAGGGTCGATTGCCAAAATAGGCACATTCGCGCGTTGGCCACCATCAGCGCGACGTAGACTTCCAATCAGAGCGTCATATTGATCTGCAACCTGCATTAAAGGTTGTGTCTTTCGCAAATCACAACACTGCTCCTGCCCTTCGACTGAAAGGTATAAAACCCCCAGCTCTTCAGTCTGTTGTGCCATTGTTTTTTCTGGTTCCAGAGTAACAATATCTAAATTGTATTCTTTCATCAGTCGATCACGGGTCTCCAATGTTTCCTGATATAAAACACCAGTATCTACAAACAGAATTGGTATCTCCGCTTTCATCTGACTCAACATATGCGCGACAACACACCCTGCACGCTGCATTGATGATAATGCTGCCAGACGCGAGCCAAACATTTCCTGTGCCCAATGGATCAGTTCAGCGGGAGTTCGTTCTTCAAATGCTTCGTTGAGATCTGCTAAATCGGCCTGAGTCAGACGTGCCATTCAAGTATTCCTGCTGCGATTTGCCCTCTGTATTCAATTCAAAGGCAGTTCGCGTCGTTCAAACATGATTCTTGTAAACGTAGTGATAGATCTATTTAATCGCCTCATTTTCAGGAATTGTAACGTACCGTTAGAAATACCTCAATGCGCGCGAGAACCGGTTCCCTCTGAATGAGGGTGCTTTTATACCGCTAAAAGGAAATGCCACGGTCGACATTTAAAAAATCAGGCGAGTAAGCGTTCGACTTTAGGAAATCGTGACTGATCCAGATGAAAGAATTCTTCTTTGTTTAAATCGGCAATACTTTCAACGACGAGATCGGGCTGATAGGCATAATAATCTAAATCAGTCAATGAGGTTCCACCTGATAAAACCAGTACAGAACGATATCCCATCTCCACACCACCTAGAATATCCGTTTCCATTGTGTCGCCAATCATTGTGGTTTGAGCAGAAGAAATCTCCAATTCCTGTCTTGCACTGCGCATCATAACAGGACTCGGCTTTCCCACGCTGAAAGCTTTTTTCTTAGTAGCCGCTTCCAACATTGCGACAATGGCTCCACACCCAGGTCTGAGACCATTTTGCGTTGGACAGTTGGGATCCATATTAGTGGCAATTAATTTTGCTCCATTTTCAATCATGCGTACAGCGGCTTCGATCATTTCGAAGTTCATCGACCTGCCTTCGCCAACGACAACATAATCGGGATCATGATCAACTATAGAATATCCATTGCGATGCAGAGCATGGAGCAGACCTCCTTCTCCAATAACGTAAGCTGTTCCATCGGGCTTACTCTGTGCAAGAAATCGGGCAGTTGCCATCGCACAGGTAAAAATATGTTCTTCACCCACCGTGATTCCCATACGGGATAATTTCGTGACGACATCCCTGCGAGTTCTTTGACTGTTATTGGTCAAAAAAATGAAAGGGAGATCTCTCTTTTTTAATTCATTAATAAATTCGACTGCCCCATCGATCAGGTCAGTCCCACGGTAAATCACACCATCCATGTCAATTAAGTATCCTGGTAACATTAGTTACGGTCCTTGAATCATTAAATTGAGTCAAAACTCATATAGGAAAGCTTCAGATGCAGGCGGGCGCTCATTGAAAAACTCAATGTTTGAATCGAGACATGGGAAGGCAACTATCTCGAGGAGAGACCAAAGTATTGAAAATTTACTTATACTTGGATTCCCAAATCACCATTAGAACAATTTATATTCATTCGCATCTGCTGAAGCGTTTTAGCGCATTAAAAACAAACATTCTTAAGAATTGCAATTGCTGTGCCGTATTAGATCAGGTAAATCAAAACTGAATTGTCATAACACCACATAAACACTTATGACTTCTGCACTTTCAAACTTTTGTAACCGCAATCATTGGTCAGAAAACCATGAAATCTTTACCAGGACCTCACACTGACAGTTGATCAAGACTTAGCGTTTAAGCGAAACTGCCCAGGAATTAGACAAGCTGAATTTACTGGATCAACCAAAAAAACGATAACATTTCATGCATGATGGAATCAAAAACCCCGATTGCCTTTTTAGAAAAGACAATCGGGGCCGCAACGAACAATCTGTTAATCAATTAAAAATTTACCAGTGTTTATTCTGACTGCGATGAATCCTTAATTTCGATACTCTTCGGCTGCAAGTCCGGTTTTTTATCCAGGACAATGGTTAAAACACCCGCATCAATCGTTGCATTCACCGAAGTGGGATCTACCCAATCCGGAAGCTGGATCACACGCTTGAATTTCCCAAATCGACGTTCATTATGTAGATATTCACGGTTTTCGACAGTATTGCGTTCGCCTGTCAGAATAAGGTGACCATCCTGAATATCGAGTGACAATTCTTCCTTTTTCATACCGGGAACATCAAGGGCGACATGATACTTGCTTTCTTCTTCCCAAACCGAAAGTGGAGAGTACGCACCTTCACATCCAGCTAATGACTTGCCAAACATTTGACTGAAAGCATCATCCAGCTCTGAACGAAGATTAGCAGAAAAAGGAAATCCTAATTTGTGAGTTCGTGTACTTAACATGACTTTTGCTCCTTTACTGACATACTTTTTATCGTTTTCTAGATCTTTAAAGGACCTTTTCAACACAACTTTGATGATAAGCTATAGAGCATAGAACATGCCAAATCTGTCAGAAAAAGAAGCAAAAAACATAAATAGTTTTAAAACAAATACTTAAGAAAAAATAATATTTGCTCAAACATATGAGCCACTCCAAAAAAGTGCCATTTTGGCTGAAATAATCGCCATACAGCAACTGCCATTTTGTCAGTAATTATCTATTCATTAAAAAACTCGCAGGAAATCAAATGATTCACTGCGAGTTGTTTTTTACTTCAATGTTTGCTTAATCTACCAAACGTTTACGCGTTATAGTAGAGATCAAATTCGTAAGGATGAGGTCGTAAACGAATCGGATCCAACTCCTCTGTTCGCTTATACTCAATAAAGGATTTGATCAGATCTTCGCTGAAGACATCGCCAGCTGTCAAGAAGGCGTGATCTCCTTCCAGCGCGTCCAGAGCTTCTTCCAGTGACTTGGGAGCCACATTAGTTTCCGCCAATTCTTCCGGAGTCATGTCATAGATATCACGATCCAAAGGCTCACCAGGATCAATTTTGTTCTGAACGCCATCAATCATCGCCATCATCAAAGCAGTAAAGCTGAGATAACCATTGGCCGTTGGATCGGGACAACGGAACTCAACACGCTTCGCCTTGGGGCTACCAGAATACATTGGGATACGACAGGAAGCAGATCGGTTACGCTGGCTCATGGCCAGTGTTACGGGTGCTTCGAAGCCAGGTACCAGTCGATGGAAGCTGTTGGCGGTTGGATTTGACAAAGCAATCAATGCACGGCCATGTTTGAGAATTCCACCAATGGCATTCAAAGCCAACTCACTCATGCCGGCATAGCCATCACCATACATCAAAGTATCTCCCCCCTTCCAGAGTGAGATATGCGTATGCATTCCGGACCCATTGTCTTCAAAGACGGGCTTAGGCATAAACGTGACTGTTTTGCCATTGCGTTTCGCAACGTTTTTAATCACATACTTGTACCACATGAACTGATCGGCCATTTGTAGTAGTGGTGCGAATTCCATATCAATTTCGCACTGACCGGCAGTCGCCACTTCATGGTGATGTGCTTCGACAACGATCCCCAGTTTTATCAACTCTTCAACCATTTCAGCACGCAAGTCACCATAGGTATCAAGAGGTGATACAGGAAAATATCCCCCTTTATAGCCTACTTTATGCCCCAAGTTGGCCTCTTCGGACCTACCTGTATTCCAGGCAGCTTCCGAAGAATCAATCTCGTACATCGCCCCGCGTTGGTTCGAAAGATAACGGACATCGTCAAAGACAAAAAATTCAGGCTCGGGCCCAATAAAGCAAGTGTCTGCAATGCCTGTTTGTTTCAGATAGGCAAGACCGTTTTTCGCAACATTACGAGGATCTTTGTTATAATCCTCTTTGGTAATGGGATCCACAATATCAGCCAGTACGCTGACGGTAGGCTGCTTGAAAAAAGGATCCATTTTCACGGTTGAAGCATCGGGTACGGCAAGCATGTCTGAACTGTCAATTGTCTGCCAACCACGAATGGAAGAACCGTCAAAACCAACACCATCTTCAAAAGTACTCTCGTCCCAAGTACTAATGGGGTACGAACAATGCTGCCAGGTGCCAAAGATATCGGTAAACTTCAGGTCTACCATTTTAGCGCCGTTTTTTTCTGCAAATGCAAAAAAGTCTTTGGGAGTCATCGCAAACTGCTCCTCTAAATGTCTGAGTGAAATCGCAGGCGTAGAGATCCGTCATACCCTGTCCTGCTAAGAACCGACCATATCCACAATAAGTTAAAGCAAAGTTTGTAGAGGGAAGAGAAATTTTGTCCCACTACTGAAAAAGCAATCCATTGAAAATCGAAACCATAAAGATTTCGAAACACTTTTCCCCTTACTCATTTTGCGTGAGTCGTAAATAAGTTGTTTCAACCAACAATGTGATTTCAGAAACGCAACTCACAATTCCCTGGTTACTTAAATTCATCATGATTTTAAGTAGATCGGTTGGAAAAATAGCGATTGCAGGAATTCGCAACCATACCGAAACCCAAAGGCACATGTTCAAGATACAAGCACACGCGATGTCGACGGAACCTTCCGGTGATGTATCTCGTTCGTATAGCAGACCACCGTAACGAATCAATCAAAAGAAATCTACTGTCAGACACCAGTCTCTTTGAAATCTGTGCTGGATTCGAGATTTCATAACTCCTGATCTACAAATAAGCTTGGTGGCTTTTAATGATTACCAAAAATAGTCAATCAAAACCGCACAAGTCAAACAAGAAACCCGAATTACTAAACTATTTTAATAAAAAATAAATCAGTTGGCCTCGCAGGAATATCTTGGGTGAGAATCTTGGTTAAGAGCCTAACTTGTAATCAAAGCTTTCATCTCACGCACCGCCTGTTCCATTCCCACCAAAACTGCTCGAGATACAATACTGTGACCAATGTTTAACTCACTCACATTTGGTATCGATGCTATCTTTGAGACATTACGATACGTTAACCCATGTCCCATATGCAGCTTTAATCCCTGTTGAATGGTAAATTCAGAGGCATTGACCAGTGTTTCATATTCTATCTGCTGATCATCTGCCGAAGTAGCATCAGCGTAACGGCCTGTATGCAGTTCGACTCCTTGAACTCCCAGATTTTTCGCAGCAGCGATTTGATCCACGTCTGGATCAATAAAAATACTGACCTCAATGCCTGCCTCTTTTAACTGATCGATGCAATGTCTGATCCGGTCTGAATTTGTGATGACGTCCAGCCCTCCTTCTGTCGTCAGTTCCTCTCTTTTTTCTGGAACCAATGAAACCTGATCGGGACGTACATCCAGAGCGATATTCGTCATTTCTGCTTCTGCTGCCATTTCCAGATTCAACTTAACCTGTACCGTTTTCTTCATGGTATAAAGATCGTGATCCTGAATATGTCGTCGATCTTCCCGCAGGTGCAACGTAATCCCATCAGCACCGCCCAATTCCGCCAGAACTCCTGCCCAAACCGGATCTGGCTCATAAGTTAAGCGTGCCTGACGAACTGTGGCAACATGATCAATATTCACACCTAAAGCTGGCATAGCTAGTTGGCTTTCTTAATAAAGCAGATGACAGATCAGTTAAAAGCATCAAATTCTTCGAAAATCAGAACGAGAGCTTGTCCGTAGTATCGACAAGCAAGGGCCGAAATAGTTCTCAAAAATGACAGGTTCAATCCTCTTATATTATTGGTTTTTCCAAGAATAGCCAGAAATGGAATCTCAGAATTTCCAGGGATCTCATCAATTACCTTAGAAAATTCAACCTTTTTGTCGCAGTCGGGACTATCTGACGAATCTCTTAATAATCACCCACCAGCTTTGAGCTCGCTTTTAACCCTTGACACAAATTCAGCAACGAGATTTTCATGCTATTTGACAGATTCAGCAATTTTTATCAGTATTTTGTGTTGTTATTTTGCCGTAACTTTCGAAAACAATTTGAAAAACGACCTAAAAGATCCAGAGGGCGTCGCAGTTTCGCTCCTACACATTCGATTGCACAAATCGAAATTCTGGAAGACAGACAATTACTGGCTGCCGACGATTTAACCGATCTGAACGATGACTTTGATAATGCGGCTTCAATCGCAAATTGGCAGAGAATCAACCAGACAGAAGGTTGGAATGCTGACCAGCTTGAAACCTGGGATATCAATCAAACTCAAGCAGGAAGAATGGTCCTGGCACCTTACACAACTTCCTGGTTTGAATCGTATCGTGGTCCTTTAGTTTTTAAAGAAATCACTGGAGACTTCGTCATTACAACTCAGGTCAATATCTCTGACCGAGATGATATCGGTGACAGTGATCTGAATGATATTCCCAATGGTTCCACTTTTTCACTAGCGGGGTTAATGATTCGAACTCCAAGAGATATTCAAAACCCGGCTGTCGACTGGACACCAGGGTCGTTTGCGGATGATGGAACAAATAATGGAGAGAACTACATCTTTCTTTCATTGGGTTTCGGGAACTCTGGAAACCAATTTCAAATGGAAACAAAAACGACTCGCAACAGTAATTCATCTTTGGTTCTGCAAGATAGAGGTGACAACTCTGTGATCAACCTTCAAATTGCTCGAATCGGGGAGAATGTCTTCACACTCTACCAAGTTCCAGGCGAAGACTGGGTTCTTGATAACCGTTATCATCGACCGGACATGCCGGAAACACTCCAGGCAGGCATGGTTGCCTATTCCGACTGGGGCAAAGTCAGTGATTATGATCCTTTCGATCATAATAATAACGTACTCCAACCCGGAGGCTTTGATCCAACTCCTTTCGAGGCCTTCGAACCTGATATTGTTGCAGGATTTGAATATATTCAGTTTGATCGTCCTGAAGTACCAGAATACCTTCAGGGCATTGACTTGCGTACTCAAACCACGAATTTACAAATGCTGTCCTTTTTAGGTGACAATGTCAATTCGCCAGTTATTCCCAACCAGGACACAGCTCCGCCGATGCAGGTAGGGATGAATCTGGAGGGAATCGCAGATTGGAGTTCCGCCTGGACGTTTACAGATATGGCGCACACAATGCGTACCTGGAACAGTGTCGCTCTAAATCTGACGACATTCCAATCACAGTGGGGTTCGACCTTATTTGACATTGAGTTAGATGAGCATGGCTGGCCAACGCAAACCCATCAAACAGTTAACGAAGCAGGACAAACGATTATTCAACAGTTCGTTGCCCCGATTTTGACAGGAGACGTCAATCCTGCAGGCATCTATCGGGCAGAATGGGATGGTGAAGCAACGGTTCTATTACCAGGAGTAATTGAACAAGGCACCACTTCAGAGGGACGTCACTACGCACTTCTGGATTTAGTTGAAAACCAGGATATTTTACTGACAATTCGAGATATCGACCCCACCAATCACTTTCGAAATTTCAATCTCTGGATGCCTGACTACAACGGCCAAAGTTTTGTTGGTCAAGATTGGCAGCCCGGCGATGACTTCTCTCCCTTCCATCCTTTATTTCTGGAACGCCTGGCCCCCTTTGACACTCTTCGATTTATGGACTGGATGGAAACCAATGAAACCGACGTCGTTACCTGGGAAGATCGTGCCCGGCTCGAAGACGCTACCTACCACGGTGGCAATGATCCCAATGATTTTCATAACGGCATTGCTCCCGAGTATATGATTGAACTCTCTAATACCCTGAACGCGAACGCCTGGTTCAATATGCCTCACCAGGCAAACGACGACTTCGTAAGAAACTTTGCCGAAATGGTACGAGACAACCTTGACCCGGAACTAACCATATATGTCGAATGGTCCAATGAAATCTGGAACTATGCCTATGGTTTTCATGCCAGCTTCTGGATTCAAGATCAACTTGCATTGCCTGAAAATGCAGGAATAAACTGGTATGAGTTTGCCGCCAGTCAAATTCAACAGGATTTTGCGATCTGGCAAGAGGTATTCGCCGGGCAGGAAGACCGAATCGTAAGAGTTGTGGCTGGCCAGCAGTCGAACCCAGCCGTGTTGGCAGGGTTGCTGCCCGCCATGAATGGCAATTTTGATGCCATTTCCGTTACCGGCTATGCTGGACTGGGATTTGAACAACTCGCCAGTTTTGACGAGTCTACGACAGTCGATGATGTCATCGACACGGTATTGGAAGAAACGATTCTCTGGAGCCTGTCTCGTCTAATCGATCACCAGAATCTCGCTGATCAATACTCGCAGATTTTGGGAAGAGAAATCGATTTGGTCACATATGAAGGGGGCTCTCATCCGGATGCTTACGGCTGGCCTGTGCAAGAGGTCGTCCATGCAGCTTCGCGCAGTCCTCGCATGTCGGAAATTTATCAGGCGCTGTTAAACGGTGCGGACCTGATTGGCGTTGATCTGTTTAATCAATTTACCTTCACAGGAGGAGGTTTCTCTGCACCCTGGGGAGACTGGGGGCTGTTACACACCATGGACCAGCCACTGGAAACGTCATTTGAATATCAAACGATTGTCGATTTCATTAACAGCCAGACCCCCGAAGTTTTGCCGGTCGTCAACATTGAATCAACTGTCTCCAGCGTTGATGAATCAGGTGAAGAACAACTTGTGTATACACTCACTCGCAGTGATGATCAGATTGATGCTCCCTTGACCGTCGGCTATCAGGTTTCAGGCACAGCCACTTCCGGTTCCGATTTCGTTAGTTTAACAGGCGAAGTGACATTTAATGCAAACGAGTCGTCTGTCACGATTCTGGTAACAGTTCTGGAGGATTTACAAGATGAAAATGAGGAAACCATTCAAATCCAATTACTGGACCAGAACACCTATCATTTGGGAGATTTAATTCAGGCCAGTGGGTCGATTATTGATAATGATTTTACAAACATAGCACCTGTTGTCTCACCAATTCCAGATCAAATCATTGCTGAAGAAGAAACCTTTTCTCTCTTTGTCAACAGCTATGTTTCCGATGTGAATTCAACAGACGGTGATCAAATCATTTTGACTGCCATGTTGGCTGATGGAGCAGGATTGCCTGATTGGTTAGAGTTCCATTCGCAAACTGGAGAGCTCATTGGGACTCCCAATTTGGGTAGTGCAGGCATCTTTGAAATTGAAATTAGTGCCATAGATTTAGCTGGTCTGGAATCAAGTACAACCTTTCAACTGACTGTTACCCCCGTTC
This sequence comes from Gimesia aquarii, assembly GCF_007748175.1. Classification (NCBI taxonomy): domain Bacteria; kingdom Pseudomonadati; phylum Planctomycetota; class Planctomycetia; order Planctomycetales; family Planctomycetaceae; genus Gimesia; species Gimesia aquarii. Next base: position 4,483,298 of record NZ_CP037422.1, on the reverse strand, counting down.
CGGTCACACAGTACGAGATGCGCGTAGTAAATACTCCCACAACGACTACTGCGAATGGTGAGGTAGCAAACCTTCCACCAATTGAAACCGTTTTAACAGAGTGGCAATCCTATTGGATCGAGGTCTGGGCGAGTGTTCCTAATTCATCTGACCACGGTATCGAATCATATTCATTCAACCTGCATTACAATTCTAATTTCACAACAGCATCAAACATCGAATATGGACCGGCATTTTTAGAAGAACAGTCCGGACAGATCGATGACGAAACAGGAACCATTCAGAGCATCAGTGCACGCACTAGTTTGACTGATGTTGGCGATGATCAATTTGTGTTGCTTGCACGAATTCAGTTTACGTCAACAGCCAATGATCAGGTCAACCTGGATCTTGAATCGCCAGGTATTGGTCCTTATCAGGCAGAATTTTTGATCGAACAAGCCAACTTACAATTGACTGATCAAGCAGAGAGTCAAATGGAAGCGATCAACCTTGCAAAAGTGGAGTTCTGGGCTATTCCCTATGATGCTAATGATGATGATATGATCAATTTTAGAGATCTGATGTTATTCGCATCGACCTATGGTTCTAATGTCTCTAATTCAAATTCACCTTTTGCCTGGTTTATGGATTATAATCAATCAGGAACTGTGAATTTTCGAGACTTGATCTTTTTAGCAGAAAACTATGGTAAATCAAAATTCAATAATTCTCATGTCACATTCCCTTCTGGTTTTCCTGATACCTGGGCTCCACAAAGCTTAATCATGGATATTGCTCATCCCGTTCAACCACAAATGGAAATCACATCGATGACAATCGAAGAAGTGAATTCGACCGCGCACGAAGCGGTCCAAATTTATTCAGAGTCTGCTTCATTGAGCGAACGAAGCAGACCCAATAACACAAAATTTGAAATTGCTGATATTACAGAAAATACGCTGGCCACAGCAATGCCGGGAAGAATTGTGTTTGATATTTCCGTGGGTGGCTATGGATGGTTTGTCTATAATAGCCCATGGGATCACTCTGAATTTAATGTTGCAAACTCATATGAGTTGGAAGCGTTTACCAATTCAAAAGTATCTTTACCTATCGATTTACTGACCGTCATATTCCATGATTTAAAACATCTTTTAGAACACCAACATGAAACATCAGGTCTCATGCATGCAAGACTCTCACCTGGAATTCGCCGACTGCCTGATGAAATTCCTCATGCTGCAACTCACTTCAATGAAGATCACCTACACGAATCCGATCAATTCTTCAGTTCGCTGAAAGATAATGATCTTCAGGCATTTGGATAAGCTGTTTGTTTTCCTCAGAAGTTGGACTTCCCAGATATACGGTATCACCAAGCGAAGCAAGTTGCTGCATCATAAGTGTGGTGACCTCTTCTAAGACTTCCCGTGAGGCACGACGACCATAATAGTCGGACAGATCAATCGGTTCTCCATATACAACTGAAGCATTGGAAAAAGAATAGAAAGGTTCTATCATATTCTTGCCACGTGGAGAATTATTGATATAAACAGGGTAGACAGGAGCTTTTGAGCGAAGAGCTAAAAAGGCAATACCAGAATTGGCGTGTGCAATGGGACGAGGATCCTGAATCCCTCCCTCTGGAAAGACTCCAATCATCTCTCCCTGCTTTAGTTTACGAAGTGCTTCGCGTACTGGTACCACATCACGACCATCGCGGTCTACAGGAATTGAATGCATGGCCCTTGAGATCCACCCGACCAATCCGGGTAGCTCATAATATTCTCGCGCCATTAAAAAACTGATACATCGCAGCCGTTTTTGAGGACTTCCCAAATGAGAGTTATACCAGAGAATGATGGGATCAACGGGACTACGATGATTGGCAATAATAATCGCCGCAGAATCCCCTGGAAAAGGGCAACGACGGTTCGCCTTAATGCCCCAAAGGCCTGGGGCATAAACACGAGTAATCGCAAATAAAATCCAAGCCCGCCAACCGTCGGGAAGCCTGGCAGCCTGATAGACGATAATTGTCAAGACTACTAAAGCGTAAACAACGAGTGTCAGGATGCTGATGTATTCTGGATTCATCATCAAAATTCATACAAAACAAAACTGTCATCTACGAAACATTGAGTGGTCACTTTGAAGTCAGGGATTATAATCTGTTAAAAAAAAATAAGGCAATATCAACCAGAATATACAAAAGAATACATCTCAACCTTCAATGGCAGAGACGATCGCATTTGTAATTCGAGCCAGAAATCGACCATGTGGCTCTTGGGGTTGTGTGGTCAGAATTATGGCAGAAGTTTCTAATTCTGGATCAATCCATAAAAGCGTACCTGTGGCACCACCATGTCCGTAAGTGGAAGTGGAGAGTAAGTCTCCATAATAATCACTCTTTGTATTCGACACCATTTGCCATCCAAGCCCCCAGCCTTTGCCCTCTTTTTCAGTCGCCGATAGTCCGGAAATTGTCGCTAGTTGATCTTTAGTTGCTTTCAAAATGGTACGATGGGAAAAGAGCCGCTTTTGTTGAAAAACACCGCGATTTTTAAGCATCTCAACAAGCTTTCCCAGGTCAGAAATAGTCGTTAAAAGCCCTCCCCAGGGTGCGCCAAACCCTCTCCAGTAGGGACTGTTCCAATCCCAATCTGGTTCAATATCCAGTTCGTCAGGGATTCGGATCTCAACAATCCGCTCGACTTTCGGTTGATCTCCTTCATACCACTCTTCTGGAACCCCAAGCGAAGTGTCCTTCATTCCCATAGGTTGAAATAACACCTGATTCAGATATTCAGCACACGAAAGGCCAGTGATACGTTGGATGACCTCACTGAGAATAGCAATTCCTGTACTTTGATATTGCACAATTCTTCCCGGTGGTTCATCGGGAGAAAGCTGGCAAATTTGTTTTACAAATTCTGAAAGTGGGGCGTTCGCTGAGCGAAGCTCGCGGTTATTGGGTAACATGTCAGGCAACCCCGAGGTATGGGTCATCAGATGTCGAATCGTGATTCCATGCTTTCCCGCACAACCGAACTCAGGTATGAATTGCTTCACCCGGTCTCCCAGCAGTAATTCACCTTCCTCCAGTAATTTGAGTACCCCCAGTACGACAATTGGCTTTGTAATTGAAGCGATTAAAAAAATGGCGTCTTCACGAAGCGTGTCTCCGTTGTCGTTGAGTCGTTGTCGCCCTCTAGAATAAAGTCGTGATGTCTCTTTCACATTGACTTGTAAAGCAATCGCAGGTACCTGGTTCGTATTACAAAAATGATCGATCAGTTTCTCAACAGCGTGCCAGCGTTCAGGATTTATTTGAGGCATTCGTTCCCGCAGTAATTTTTAAAGTACATTTTAGACATAGGAAGCAGCCTTCAGATTAATCACTCCATCAGAATTTGGAAAGTAAATAGAAAGTCTGGGTATAAAAAAAGCGAAAGCTGACATGAATCAGCCTTCGCTGTATTTTGGACTTTTGTTAATCGTTAATAGGGGATCTCTACATCATGCAGTTGCATGAATTGGTTCAGCTTCGTGATTTCCAACACGTCCCGAATATCATCAGAAGGATTATAGAGATGAATCTCGATATCGAGGTCTCTCATGGAAGCTAGTAACCCGAGCATACCGCTGGGAATGAGTTTGACACCTGTCAAATCAAGAGCCAGAGTTTCGCAATCATGATCTCTTACTAATTCCAACAACTCATCTCGAATATCCTTCACACTGAAAGTATCAAGAATGTCTCTACCACCAAAACCTGCGACACAAAGTGGTCCTACGTGATAAACTTGGAGGATCCCCCCCTGTTGAACTGTCATAAGTCAAACCCCTTCATTTAAAGAAAAATGAGGCGAAGCTAAGAAAATGAAAAACAAAAATTCGATAATATTTACAAGTATACTTCGCGTCATGATTTGATTTATCGGCAATTTGTGTGCCAATGACGACATCTATACAAAATATTCTTAATCCTGCATTATAAATCAAAGGTTTCATCTCTAAATCAATTAGAAATCGGTACTTTAAGGTTTATCAAGTTAAGACTCATGAACCATTCTTGAGTCACGTCTGCATAAAACACTGCAGTAAAATACCTCAAACTGTTGAAATTTGAAACAGAGTTATCTGAGTCAGTGCTTTTTAAAAAGCACCTGCCATTTCTTTAATCAATTCAGGTACTCCTTATGGATCAAAAACAACGTTCGCATTAGAACAATGCAATCCAAAAACTTCTGAATCGTCTTTTTAATAAAAGCCTATTAAAAAATAAGCCCGCTATGCAAAGCTGCATAGTGGGCTTGGATTCGCGGGAATCCACAAAGTGTTTTCTAAAGGACTTCGTCAAATCGTAAGTTTAACAACTACTTCTTACTATTTTTTGTGAGCTTACCGAACACGTGTCTGGAAGGTGACCACACCTCCTTGATGACCTTCAACAGGCTCATCTACTTCAAATGTGAGAATTAAACTGCCTTCCAAATTATCTTCAACAACCAAACGTCCTTTTCGGTCTGAAGTGGCACTATCCTGAATATATTCCAACCGTGGTGTTAAGTTATCGATGATCTTGATTCCTTCTACATCGAAATCACCTATATTTTCGTATTTGATCGTGAAGGTAATCACATCACCAGACTCAGCATTTTTCTTATCTGCCATTTTGATCAGACGCAGGTTACCTTCAGTTTTCCGCTTGTCTTCAATACCAATGTATTCTTCTGGTTTAACAGCACTTTTGGACTGGTGAGCCGATCGTTCCCGAATCGCGATAACCGGAAACTGTGTGCGAGACCAAATTGCAGCTGCCTGTATCTGATAAGCAATCCGTGCTTCATCAGACTGTCGAAATTGTCCACCGGTCTCTGTACCTGTATCCTGGAACAAATTACTCAACTTAGTATGACCACTGATGTAGGCAGTTTGCCCCACTGAACCCTGTTGACGTTCAGTTTCAACACCACTGGCACGAGAACGCATACGAATTCCCTCCAGCTGCTCCCGCTGTTTGTGTTGTGTAATAACCGTTCGTGCCTCTAAACCAACACCATGAACTGTGTCTTCTGTTGTTGCCAATGCATCAACCGAAGTCCCGGACAATGGTGAACTGGCAGTACGAATGGCAGCAAACCGAGGTGCATAAACGGCAACCCGATTTGATTTTTTGACTTCTTGTTTACCTTTGTGAGTTTGGTATTCCACAATGGTGTCTTCAGTATCTAACCCGAGACGACTAAATTCATCATAATGAACCGGTTTTTGCCGATCTCCTCCATCAAACAGATATTCATCCGGGTACATCTCAACAACTGCAGGATCACTACCAGCAGGGAGTGCAAAATCTCTCTGCTCTGCAGGGGAAAATTCACAGTAGGGAGGCCGTGCTTGCGCTAAAGCAGTGGCAGGCTGATGATGGGCCACCTGTTGAACTGGAGGGGGGACGGAAGCATTCTGTGCAGGAGCTGAAAGACGAATTGCTCCTACTTTTGTATCAAAGTCGGCGTGTTGAACAGCTGGTGTTTTTTCTTCAATCTGCTCAGGAATTTGTTTTTCCCAAGGCATGGAAACTCGGAAAGGTGAAATACTGGAACATCCATGACTAGCAGTCACCAACACCATCATCGCAACCGCTGAGCACAAACGCAGCGTTTGTGATGCTCTTCTTTCCATTCGGTTCGATAATTTTAACACAGAATTTCCTTCATTCGACTGAGATGAATTACAACTTATTTTTGACTGTTTTGACTCTTTAATTCAACGACAGGAGCACCACTACCAAAAAAAGCGGGATCCTCTCCGTGGCTGAGTGGTAAGCGGCCCCCGATGCGCATAATCAACATGGGACGTCCCAGCAAATCCGCTTCAGCAATCAAATTTTTCTGAGCTGAAATCGAATCTGTTGGCTGTTTTTCATACTGTTTCGGTACGGCTGTCTGAGGGCGTTCAAGATAAACGACCTTCGTTACCATTCTGTTAGAAAGTACGAGCGCGATATCTTCCTGAGTGATACTAACGGGAACAGGATATTGCTCTGCTAAACCGGCAGGAGGATGTAAGCGGTCGATTAATTCAATCGTCGGATAAAGCTCAACACCTGGAAATTCGGGCATATCGCTGATTTTCAGTCGATAAACATAGCCGACTGCAAAACCAATGGAAGCAGGAGAGGCTTTCTGAATCGTCTGCTTCGGTCCATTGGGATAGAAAGTAACTGTTCCTTTTGTAGGCAGAGTCACTTTCATTGGTTGAATATAACCAGGCTGAACCTGTCCTGACAAAGCAGCCCATTGACTCGCAACCCCAGTAGGAGTGTTCTGATTCAAAGGATGATAAAATTGATTTCCAGCATTGTATTGCCTGCCTCCTCTCACCTGTTGAGACCAGGCGGAAGGTAGCTTAATGGCAAAAACGATCATGGCCATTAACAGAACCGTTAATAATCGTGATCGTTTTTGTCGTTTTAAAGTAGTCATGACTAAGAAATTCTACAATCAAATGTCCTGAAGGATGACAAAAGATGATTTAGCCGGCGAGGTAAGACAAGAGTGGAGAGAAATGAGAAGGAGGAAAAAGACAAGGGACGGCACTCCCTGAAAAAAATCAGGAAGTGCCGCATGGGTCCTGAGTCTTTTAATAACCTGGTCCTGGTGCCATGGTTCTTGGATAAGAAACTTGTCCAGGAGAATGAACCGGATGGCTTTCCGAGTATTGAACATACTTGACTGGTTTCGGCAGACTTGGTGGAGGATTCTGTTTGACGTCCACCAGGAAATGATCCACAGGTTTAGGTAATTTTGTTTTCGATACATTTCGAATGGTGTGAGACTTCAAACTGGCTGGTCCACCCAGTGGAATATGTGCAGGGCCAGGTAGTCCGATTGGTGTTCCCGTCCTGGGCATACCCCAGACAGGAGTGGGGCCCATACCAGAAATGGGATTGTAAGCAGGTTGTCCGGGTGCTCCCATGCCAGCTACCATGGTGGGTGCGGGAATGCTGTTAGCAACTCCAATTGTATCTCCGGGGATTGGCATCGGAGGCATGTGTGCTCCTGCATCTCCATCATAAGAGACCTGAGAGACCTTTTCATTATTACCTGCAGGCATTTCCAGATCCATGTTACCCATACGAAGGACAGCCATAATCGTACCTCGACGACTTGCTTCTCGGACGGGATCAACACCAGGATCCAGGCGTGTTGAAACCAAAGTTTCTACACCTGCAATCGCCAGTTCCTGAAACTTTTCTTCAGGAAGATAGATCACTTTGGTCACAAAGTTATTGCTTTCTACCTGATCCAGATCTTCTGGTGTAATTTCCAGAGGGATACTGTTATGAGATAGATAAGCATCTGTTGTAGGATGTGATGGATACACCTGCAACGAAGGATACAATGCCGGAATCGATCGGCCAGGAATGTGTGACAATTTTAACCGGTAGGTAGCTCCCTGAGTAAAATTGTAACGTCCGGGTGCTGTAAGCTGGTTTTCGGCATAGCCTTCAGCGACCTGCCAACCAACTTTCATACCTGCCGGTCCCACGAAACGGATTTGTGACGTACGAGCGGCAAATGCACTCGCAGGAGGTGGAGCCAGCATTTGTAGAACGCCAGGTCCAGGCCCATCCACCATTGGCCCCGGTCGCTGCATCATTGCAGCCGGTGGCGCAACATACTCATTTTTTGAATTCATAATCTGTTGCCCGTCGGCTGCACAGCCCACGCAAACAACAACCAATGTGCCTAAAGCCAGGAAGTAGTACTTCATCATGACCCCTTGTTCGGATACCCCTCGACGAATTATGCGACTTGCTAAGTGAAGAACCGTTCATCGCAAACGAATGCGTCGATCCATGGGAATTTGGAACTGTCGACGTTCGGTTCAAAAAAGACTCAGTTTTCAGGTCGACCCAATGCCCGAAATATCGTTAAAATACAGTTAACACCATATTTAACAGACATACTCTGAGCTACACGGTCTGTTGACTGATACACACCAGCCAACAAGAGGCAATTTGGTGGCCTCATACATCTGTTTTCGGATCATTGTGGTCTGAATCTTTGGTAAATTCGTTTTTTTCCGAACAATTAGAACATGTTACGCATTTTAACTTTCATTGCCTGTCTCCTGTGCATCGCAGGTTTTACTGAGTATTTTTCTTTTTCGTCTTGGGCCGATTCGTCGCAAGATAATACAGTTAGTAAAGATACATCCAACAAATCTGAACGTTTTCTAGCTCGCGCAGAACAAGAGCCTGATAAAAAAAGCGTTCAAAACGAGCCTGATGGACCGGAAAATAATTTGAAAAAAAATCCGACCCTGGCAATCGGATTACTGAATAAGTCGCGTGAAAAATTATTGGCCTATAGCTCAATCAGGGCACAGATCACTGAAAAAGTCTCAATTGGTCCGAAGCCATTTGTGATCAAAGGCAGCTATCTTCAAGGCAAAGATTTGAAACTACGACTCGAATTCCAGGTTCAAAGTCAGAAAAAAGATGGGAAACCCATCGGAACTTTACTGGAAATTTGCGATGGACAGGTACTTTGGACAGAACACAATATAAAAGGGAACGCACGAGTCACTCGTCGTGATGTGCAGGCAATTTTAAAACAAGCTGAATTGAACCCCAAATCTCGTCCTAACAGGTTAGTAGCAGAATTGGGTCTGGGTGGACTCCCTGGTCTACTGGCTTCTATCGAAAAGACTATGAAATTTGATAGTGTGGCTGAAAAAACAGTCAACGGTAAAACATTAACCGTCATCAATGGTACTTGGAAAAACGAGTTCCTTGCTCAGTTGAAAGGGGGAAATCCTCAGTCCCCAGTTGAGCTCCCAGCTTATGTACCAGATGCTGTGAAAATATACTTGGATCCTGAAACGCTTTTTCCACGCCGAATCGTGTACCTCAAAAAGAAAGAGGATACGATAGAAAACATGGTATCACTTAGCTTTACGAAAGTGAGTTTAAATGCCCCCATTAGTGCAACGGAATTTGCATATGAGCCACCTGATGGTGTCTTTCCGGTGGATACAACACATCAATATCTTAAACAATTAACCCAATAAATACGTAAAAGAATAAGAGAACAAGTCTGAATCTGGGTAAAATGGTAATGGTGCCATCTCCCTGTTGAAGGAGAATGGCCATTATAAGATCACTAAAACAAGTTACTTAATCTTTTATAATTTAAGGATTTAAGAAGAAACGCTTCTCTTAGAACATCTCTTTTTCCTCAACTGAAGTTAAATAAACGGACCTTTATACAGATGCCGGCAGCATTGACAGAACTTGATCACCAAACGCCACAATGGCAGAGAAATTCCCCTCTGCTGGTGGTTCCGAGTTGGGCTGCCTCTCTTGCTATCCACTCACTTCTTTTATTCATTCTCATTTCCAGTTTGAATCGTTGTGATAGTGGTCAAACAGGAGGAACTGACGGGGAACTACGCAGCGTAGGTATTTATGTCAAACAATCTCCGGACGCAGAAAAAACCGATGAAACTGAGCAAGAAACTCAAGAAGAAACGCAAAACAATTTAGCTTCCCAAACTCAAGAGCCACTCAAAGACGTTCTTGACCAGCCCCCTGTCGATCCTTTACTACCTGAACTGAACTCAAAACTTCTCGGGGCCGGACCAACGCGGGCTCCCGCAGTTCCAAACTCACCCAATTCAGATTTAACGTCAAATTTGATGTCTCCCAGTTCTGCCCTCGCTCCACCAGTGATGGGTATGGGTAATGTGAATTTTTTTGATGCCGTTGATTCAGGAAAACGATTTGTATTTGTTCTCGATTGCTCAGGCAGTATGGCAGCACCGCAGGGGGCTCCGATTCGAAAAGCTCGTTCAGAACTCATCTCCAGTCTGTCAGGCCTGACCCATCATCAGCAGTTTCAGATTATTTTCTACAATACAACCACCAGAGCAATGCAGCATCGAGGAAAATCAGCAGAGCTGCTATATGCCACTGATATCAATCGTACCCTGGCCCGTCAGTTTATTCAGAGTGTCGAACCAGATGGAGGAACCGATCATATCCCAGCTCTTAAGAGAGCTTTAAATTTTCAACCGGATGTCATATTCTTCTTAACTGATGCCAAGCATCCTCAGTTATCGAGTGCAGACCTCAATGAAATTCGCAGGCTAAACAGGGGGAAGGCAAAGATCCACTGTATTGAATTTGGAGAAGGCTTCCCAGTCATGGAAGGAAATTCACTCGAAAAGCTGGCACGACAAAATAAAGGTAGCTACCGCTACTACAACGTTCGTAAGTTTCTCAGGAATCGTTAAACTGTTCATTGATTATTCAAACTTGATTCCAGAACTAAATTTAACAATCGCAGAAAGCAATTCATTAATGTCTTCAACGGTATCCAAAGTGACTCGGTATACTCTGTTATTAGCCTGTTTGCTGTTTTGCGTCGGCTGTGATCAGGTCACAAAAAAGATCGCTGTTGAAAAGCTCAAATATGAACCGCCCATCACCTACTTCAATAATACTCTGCGCATGGAATATGCAGAAAATACTGGCGCCTTTCTCAGCGTCGGAAGCGGTCTTTCAAAACCAGTCCGGTTCTTCATGTTAGTGATTGCCAACGCAGCGTTTTTAATCATCGTGACAGGCATGCTCATTTTCCGATGGCAGATGCCCTTGGTTCAATTCATTGCCCTGTCACTTCTGCTGGCAGGCGGCATCGGGAATTTAATCGATCGCGTGTTTTTAAATGGAATTGTGATTGATTTCTTAAATATCGGCTTTGGCCCTTTGCGAACCGGTATTTTTAATGTGGCTGATATGGCGATTACCGGTGGAGCCCTGCTTATGCTGGCATCCTGGTTTTTCACGAAAGACCAATCGGGAAAAGAAAACAGTAGCGAATCCAAAACTCTTGAACCCATCACACCTTCTGCTACGGAGTCATAGAAATCTTTCGATATTGAAAGTCTAAAATGCGTACTTCTTCTCTGACAATCATGATCTGCTTTTTTTTCTTGCTGAAGGCAATGTCCGCTTCCGCACAGGACAAGATTGAAATTCGTCCCGATCATCATGTCGGCCATGCTACCTTACCTTGTACGATTCTGGATTTCACACAGTCAGAAGTCAAAGTCAAACTACTTCCCAGTGGATCTGTGCGAACATATCCGAGCTCTCAGGTTGTCAAAGTTCATACTCCTCAAACCGATCAACATCAACAAGGATTAAAACACCTTCAGGCGGGACAATTTGAAAAAGCGATCAGTTCATTCGGTGAAGCACTGAATGTTGAAAATCGAGCATGGGTTCGTCGAGAAATCCTGGCGTTGATGATCAAGGCGGCACTAAGCCAAGATGATTATTTGAAAGCAGCACTTCGGTTTCAAATGATGGTCGAAAATGAACCAAATTCTCGCCATTTCGATCTCATTCCTTTAGACTGGACGATTCAGGAAACGCTTTCTCCCGCCCGTAGTGCTGCCCGGAACTGGTTGACTTCCAACGACGAAGTCAAACAGCTAATGGGTGCGAGCATTCTACTTACCGCCCGCGATTATGAGGCCCAGGCGGAAGCGGCTTTGAGGTCATTGGCAACCAGCACAAACGTAAACGTACAACAACTGGCACGTGCCCAGCTTTGGCGAAATCGCCTAAAAGCGGGCGACTTGAGCCATCTGGAACTCCAACGCTGGGAACGAAATCTGAGTCAGATCCCGGAGCACCTGAAAGCAGGAGCCTATTTTCTTCTAGGGACTGGATATGCCTTGCTGGAACGACATGGACAAGCATCAGCTTGCTTTCTCTGGATTCCTCTGGGTTACGATTCGAATCCTCAATTGTCGGCACTCGCTAACTTGAAAGCAGCAGATTCACTGGTGGCTATGGGACAAACAGCAAATGCATTACGGCTGTATCAGGAAACGGTAGCTCGCTACCCGCATTCCGCTTCGCAACAAATCGCACAGCAAATGATTGATCAGTTATTGAAGTCTGATAGTTTCAATGAAAAACCACCAACTCAACCCAACTGATTTGAATAAAACAATTCTGGAAAAGAAACATTAGATGGATCGCAGTAAATCACTTCTAAAATATATCAGGATTGGTTTTGTCATCTTTAGCGTGACTTTGGCCACACCAGCATTCTGCCTGGCAGCCGATGAGGTTGATACATCAGGTTCAGGTATCGCAAAAGTTGATTTTCGTCAGCTAGTCGATGATGCGGGTGCCATTGGAATTATTATTGCTGTTTTGAGTGTGGCCATGGTGGCGCTTATCGTCGAACACATTATCAGTATCCGCAGCAATACCCTCATGCCTCCCGGTCTGGCGGAAGAAGTTCACTCTCTCATCACTCAGCAACAATATCGTAGTGCCGATTCGCTCTGTAAGGATAACCCCAGCTTTTTATCTTATGTACTTTCGGCTGGACTAGCAGAAGTTCAAATGGGCTATGGAGCTGTCGAGAAAGCAATGGAAGATGCCGCCATGCAGCAGTCAGCTCGTTTAAATCGCAAAATAGAATATCTGTCAGTCATTGGAACTTTATCGCCGATGCTGGGTCTCCTAGGAACGGTCTGGGGTATGATTTTAGCTTTCTCCGAATTCTCTGCTCAAGCCAACCCCGATGTTGCGGAACTGGCACCTGGAATTTCGAAAGCATTAATTACGACTCTCTTTGGCTTGAGCGTTACCGTCCCTGCACTGGCCAGCTTTGCTTTTTTCCGAAATCGGATCGATGAGCTGGTTGCTCAATCTTCTTTGCTTGCAGAACATGTCTTTGCTGATTTTAAACGATCTATCGCCGTACCCACAAAACAAACTGGAAAACCACTTCGTAAACGTCCAGAAGAAGAACTCGCACAACGTGCCAAACAACAAGTAACTCGTCCCTCTCCCCCTTCAGGAGGACAGGAAACGTGAAAATTCCAACTCGTCCTCGCCAGCCTGGAATTCGCTTTAATATTACTCCATTGATCGATATCGTTTTTCTACTAATCGTCTTTTTTCTTGCAGCAACCCATTTGACTCAGAATGATAATCTCGAAGCAGTCGAACTACCGCTTGCTTCACAAAACAAAACAGAGCCAGAAGAACCACCGCGCAGGATTATCGTCACGATCACATTAGACGAACAACTACACGTACGCGGCAAAGAAATTTCACCGGAAGAATTGGACGCAAAACTCCTTTCCATCGATGATACGAAACGAAAAGAAACGGAAGTTCGCATTCGCGGAGACCATCGAATTCCTTACCGCATTGTGGAACGCGTACTCATCGGTTGTGCCCGTGCGGGTATTTCCAATGTTCAATTCGCCGTACTGAACGAGTAAGCTTGTTTCATCATGAAAATACCTTCCCACCATAAAACACGTCATGACATACAGGACCAGGCGACCATGACGCCTATGATCGACGTTGTGTTTCTCCTGTTGATCTTTTTTATCAGTGCTTCGGCAAATCAGATTCGAGAATTTCTCTTACCGACAAAACTCGCAACGGGCAGTATCGAGTCTCCAGAAACAGTTCCTCAAGAAAAGCCACTTGGTGAAGTCTGGTTAAAACTCAAACGAGAAGGGAATCAAACCATTGTAGAATTAAATGAACGAGAGTATGCTCAGTTCGATCAATTGAAACAAACTCTGACCTCACTGGCAGAACTGGCTCCAGAGATTCCTGTCATTCTGGATATCGAAGAGGATGTTCCTTTAGGCGAAATGATTCGTACCTACGACACGAGTCTTGCTGCCGGTTTTCATTCCATTCATTTTGCCACTGACGTGAATAAAGTCGCTCCCCAAAAAAACTGAAAACGTCTCAAAATTGAAATCGCTCGTTACAGATGAAATTATTTGATACTCACGCCCACCTTGATGAAGAAGCCTTTCATCCTGACCGTCCTGAAACGATCCAACACGCAGTTGACTCGGGCGTAGAAACGATCTTAACAATCGGAACCACAGCAGAAAGTAGCCAGCGGGCCGTTGACCTCGCAGCAACTTTTCCAAATGTTTATGCAATCGTCGGCATCCAACCCAACTATGTCGCACAAATGAAAACCGGTGATTGGGAATTAATTCAAACGCTCTCCACTGCCCACAAAGTTGTTGGGATTGGAGAGACCGGCTTAGATCGCTACTGGGACTATGCTCCCATCGAATTGCAGCGTGAATACTTCGGCAAACACATCCAACTCTCCCAAAATCTAGACCTGCCTTTTGTCGTTCATTGTCGAGAAGCGGAAGAAGATATTGTCCAATTATTGCAGCAAGAAACCAACGAGACTCCTCTCAAAGGGATTATGCATTCTTTTTGTGGTAGTCCTGAGACAGCCATCGCTTGCCTCGAGCTGGGACTACATATCTCTTTTGCCGGTATGTTGACCTTCAAGAAAAATGAGGAGCTGCGTGAGACGGCACGCGAAATTCCCCTGGATCGTTTATTAGTTGAGACCGATGCTCCTTATCTGGCGCCTGTTCCCATGCGGGGAAAACGCAATGAACCTGCATTCGTTAAACATACTTGCGCCTGTCTGGCTGAAATCCATAATAAATCTCTTGAAGAGATGGCAGAAATCACTACCGCTAATGCCAAGGCACTATTTAAACTTGGGTGAGACCAATCCCTGAGTCTGCATTCCTTTTGTCTAGCCTTTATAAAATAGCGGCAGATTCTTTTAGAATCTTTTTTTCTTGAACGGGAAGGGAATCATTTCAATCTGCGCGTGCTACTGCTAGACTTACTTGAGCTATAAAGATCACTTGCGTCAATTAAACCCACAACAGGTGTTACTAGGATGGTAATGATCAAACAGTGGCTTGCGCACGCCTTCGCCGTTGAACGTCCAGAAGATTTTTCTCCATCAGACGAACAGCAAAAAATTGCTGACCGGATCTGTCAGGAAATCATTCGGAGAGATATGGTCACACTGGCAATTCTCTCGTTAGAAACCTGTCGCCCTTTAAATTATATAGGCTCTCAGGCCATTCACTTCTTCGCTCCGTTTCTCTCTATTTTAGTTGATCGAACGGCACAAAAAACGTTCGCTGAATTTCTGGAACAACGAGGGTCAATCGATTGGATGTGTCAACGATTAGAAACATTAAGTACGTCTCACGCAAACAAACAAAATGCTCCAGTAAATGAAGTATTGTCCCCAATCATTTCAGAAACAATGAGCGAGGATCATTCCTGACAATTGCTGAGTACTTCAGCAACCATATAAACTGCTTTCATATTCACACGGATGGCGAGTTATAATATGAACTCCACAACAGCAAAACAATTTGATCTCGATCAAATCAATGTAATCTTGGCTACGGACTGTGGTAGTACAACAACGAAAGCCATTTTAATCGAGAAAATCAATGGTGAATACCGTCAGACGTATCGTGGTGAAGCACCAACGACCGTAGAAGAACCTGCCGCTGACGTGACAGTTGGTGTTGTGAATGCTGTAACCGAAGTGGGTGAGTTAGCAGGCCGAAAACTTATTGACGAAAACGGTGAAATCATTCGACCTGTAGAAGGTGATACTGGTTGTGATATTTATATTTCAACATCCAGTGCAGGTGGCGGGCTACAAATGATGGTCGCCGGAGTAGTGCGAGAAATGTCTGCCGCCAGTGCCAAACGTGCGGCCCTGGGTGCTGGTGCGATTGTGATGGACACGATCTGTTCTAACGACAAACGCCTGCCTCACGAACAGATCCAGCGCATTCGCGAATTGCGTCCCGATATGATTTTATTGGCAGGTGGTACCGATGGAGGGACTCAAAAGCATGTAGTGCAATTGGCGGAATTGATTGCACCCGCCAAACCACAGCCCCGATTTGGTGGTACCTATAAGATGCCGATTATCTACGCTGGTAATCAGGAAGTCATCTCATTTGTCGAAGAGACTTTTGATGAAGATGTCAAGTTGACAACCGTTGCGAATGTGCGTCCCATACTGGAACAAGAAAATCTGGCTCCCGCACGAGATGCCATTCATGACCTGTTTCTCGAACATGTCATGGCTCACGCTCCCGGGTATAACAAACTGATCTCCTGGGCGGATGCGCCCATCATGCCCACACCTGGAGCCGTAGGCAATATTCTGCAGACAATCGCTGAGCAAGAGGGAATCAATGCATTGGGTGTCGACATTGGTGGCGCAACGACTGATGTCTTCAGTGTGTTTGATGGCACATTTAACCGAACCGTGAGTGCCAATCTGGGAATGAGTTATTCTGTCTCCAATGTTTGTGCCTCTGCCACTTTACCGATGATCTTACGCTGGGTACATCTCGATATGAATCCACGGGAACTGCAGAATCATATCAAAAACAAAATGATCCGCCCCACAACGATTCCCCAGACCAGGGAAGCGCTGGTCTTCGAACAAGCCGTGGCGCGCGAAGCCCTCCGATTGGCATACATCCAGCACAAAGAATTTGCAACCACACTCAAGGGAGTACAGCAACAACGAACGGTAGGAGATACTTTTAGTCAGAATACCAGTGGTCAGTCGATTGTGGACAATATGAAACTGGATTTGCTGGTGGGTTCAGGAGGTGTTCTCTCACACGCCCCCAATATGAATCAGACTGCCGCGATGATGGTTGATGCATTCGAACCCGAAGGAATGACTATACTCGCCAAAGACAGTATTTTCATGATGCCTCATCTGGGAGTTCTAGCACAAGTCCATCCCAAAGCCGCGTTGCAGGTCTTTGAACGAGACTGTTTGATCTATCTGGGAACCTGCATCGCACCTCGCGGTTTTTATCGCACGGGAAAAACCTGTTTTAAGTATCAGATTACTGGAAACACAATCAACCAATCTGGCGAAATGATGTGTGGTGAGATGAAACTCTTCCCTCTCGCTCAAGATGAACGAGCAACAATCACAGTCGAACCAAAGCGAGGTTATGATTTTGGTGCTGGTTCAGGAAAACGAATGGAATTCGAAGCACGTGGCGGAACAGTCGGATTGATACTTGACGCACGTGGCAGACCATTAATGGTTCCAGCCGAAGAAAAACAGCATCTGGCCCAGTTAACCAGTTGGGTACAGGAATTACAGCTATATCCTGATAATCATTCAAAGTAAGCAAGTCACGACTCTAAAGAATTGACAATTATGGCAAAGGCATATTCTCCAGGCTTACAAATTCGTCAGCGCGTGCTGCATTCCAGCCGCCGTATCCTCCCCATTCCGGGAGACGTCCTTGTCAAGGTAGGCGATCAAGTCAGTTCTCAACAAATCGTTGCTCAAACCTTTATGCCAGGCGATGTCACACCGATTAACGTTGCCAATCAGATCTCAGTCGCTCCATCTGAAGTGCCAAACTGCATGCTCTTTTTAGAAGGGGACGAAGTTCAAGAGGGAGACATTCTGGCGCGGAGTAAAGGAATTTTTGGCTTCTTTAAAGCAGAAATGACCACTAAGACTTCTGGCACCATTGAATCCATCTCACATGTCACTGGTCAAGTTATTCTACGTGGTGCACCATTGCCGATTCAGGTACGTGCTTATCAAGCGGGTACTGTAAAAGAAGTGATTCCGGAACAAGGAGTGGTCATCGAGTCAGAAGTCACTTTTCTGCAAGGTATTCTAGGAATTGGTGGAGAAGCTTATGGATTGATTAAGTTTGCTTGTCAAAACAAAGAGCAGGACTTAGAGGCACATCTACTCGATGAATCTATGCAAGGCAAGATCGTAATTGGTGGTGCCCGTATGACCGGAGAGGCCGTAAAGCGGGGTATTGAAATCGGCGTAGCAGCGATCATTTCTGGAGGAATGGATGATGAAGATCTAAAAGAAATCCTTGGCTATGACTTGGGAGTCGCGGTCACCGGATCGGAAAATATTGGCACTACGCTGATCATCACGGAAGGCTTTGGTGATATTGCCATGGCAGAACGAACGTTTAGCCTGTTTAAAGAACGAGAGGGCGCAGAAGCCGCCGTGAACGGCACAACTCAAATTCGAGCTGGTGTTCTCAGACCTGAAATTGTCATTCCACTTTCCGAACACACAAAGTCTGATACCACTTCCGAAACGAAAAGCGAGACTGAAATGGGTATTTTAGAAATCGGTGTTCCCGTTCGAATTATTCGCGATCCTTATTTTGGTCTACTCGGCTCTGTAAGTCAGTTGCCTACAGAACTGCAAACACTGGAATCAGGTTCTGAATCGCGTGTACTCGAAGTCATACTTGAGTCCGGAAAAACAGTGGTTGTTCCACGTGCCAATGTGGAACTCATCGAAGGATAGTTATTCATGCATTTATGGAAAAATGTGGTAATCAAACAATTGATGATTCTGGTTTTGTTTTTCACATCAGGCATGACTCTGGCTGCAGAAGCACCGGCACCTCCGACTCAGTTCAGGGCGGTAGATGTTCCCGGCGACGCGGGAACTGCTATCGACCTGTTCTGGACCTTATCTCCAGATGATGAGGAGAACACAAAACCGCGAAAGGTATTACGTTATGTGATCTATCGTAAAGAAGTTGATGCAAAAGAAGCTAAGTATGAAGTGATCGGCGAGCCTACCTACCGCGTCAACACATTCCGAGATTCAAACTGTGAAGTGGATGTTCCCTACATGTACCGAATAGAAGCCGTCGGACAGGAAGGTTTAAAATCGGTACCCGTTGATCTTAAGGAGCCAGTGATTGCGACCTTGCAATGGTTTAATCTACAGCGAAGCTGGTTTGCGATCTTTGTCTTTCTAATCTGTGGTTCGGTGATTCTATTCATCGAAATGGCCCGCAAAGGAAAAAAATTGAAAGTCCGAAAGATCGCCGGGCTGGAAGCCATCACAGATGCCGTCGGACGAGCCACCGAAATGGGAAGATCTTGCTTATTCGTTCCTGGAATTCAAGATATTAATGATATCCAGACTGTTGCTGGAATTACAGTGTTAGCACAAGTTGCCGAAACAACGGCCGACTACCGAGCAACATTGGAAGTTCCTACCTCGCGTTCGCTGGTAATGACGACAGCACGTGATACAGTCGAAGCCGCCTATCTTGCTGCTGGTCGACCGGATGAATATAACGAAGATGACATCTACTATATCACAGACGAACAATTCGGTTATGTGGCGAGTGTGACTGGGAAAATGGTCCGAGACAAACCCGCAGCTTGTTTTTATATGGGTGCGTTTTATGCTGAATCCTTGATTCTGGCTGAAACGGGAAACTCTGTTGGTGCCATCCAAGTCGCTGGAACAGCAATGCCCACTCAACTTCCCTTCTTTGTAGCTGCCTGTGATTTTACTTTGATCGGCGAAGAATTTTTTGCAGCCTCAGCATATCTGTCAGGAGAACCTCAGCAGTTGGGTAGTCTGAAAGGACAGGACTTTGGAAAAGTCATTGGCGGCATATTGCTGCTGGCCGGGTGCATCATTATGACCTTATCTTCTTTTGAATCAGCTTTTGATCCGAAAGAAAAGACTCAGGCTGAAAGTAGACCCACATTTCTACAAACAGCCCAGACATACCTCAAAGACAATATCCTCGGTAAAGGAGGTTTTAAATAATGAAACGCACCATCCCCTTGTTTATCTCGGCAGTGACGGGATTTGTGTTGATCGGCACCGCGTTCATTCCCAAGTTTGTGGACTGGGGAAACGACGCCATGGCCTGGTTTAATCTTCTGGCTGCCTTTGCATTCATTCTAGGAGGTGGAAATCTTCTCAAGATGCAATTACAGAAGATTTCAGCTCAACAACCAGGCTGGGGATATGCCGCTGTAACCTTAATCGCCTTTTTCATTACACTCTTTGTCGGCCTTGCAAAAGTGGGAGTCAATCCTAGTGTTAAATTCCCTGAATTTGCCTGGTCTGGAGAATTTCAGGAGGAAGGAAGTGCTTTTTGGTGGCTCTTCGAATATATTTTTTATCCCCTCTCAGCAACCATGTTTGCTTTATTAGCCTTTTATATTTCTTCCGCTGCGTTTCGTGCATTTCGTGCGAAAAATACAGAAGCCACCATTCTTCTTTCGATTGCAGTGATTGTTTTACTCGGACGCACTTACGCAGGCGTTTGGTTAACCGGCTGGCTACCAAATGAACCCATCATCGGTTCCAGCGGCATTACTTACAGTGATTTTCATTTACCACATTTATCACAAATCATCATGGACGACTTTACAACTCCTGGAATGCGAGCGATTACGATTGGCATCGCGTTAGGAGTGGCTTCGACATCTCTGAAAGTCTTACTTGGGGTCGATCGTTCTTACCTTGGATCAGATCAGGAGGCATGATCGATGCTCGAAACACTACAAACTTTGGACCGTAGATGGATTTTTTTAGCGATGTTCCTGGCCGTCGCAGTCCCACTCATCATGGGTACGACATTCCCTGAAGAACCATCAGATCAAGTCATGGCCGTCTTCGATGCGGTAGAAAACCTGCCCGATGGTTCCAATGTGGTCATGGCTTTGGATTATGATCCGGCCAGTGAAGGGGAACTGCAACCGATGGCATCAGCATTTACTCGACACTGTGCTTTGAAAAAACACAATATCTATTTCATGACACTTTGGCCACAAGGCGGCCCCATGATTCAACGCTCCACTGAACTACTGGAGAACGACTATCCCGAAACATACAAAGGAAAATATGGAACCAAATATGTGAACCTGGGATTTCGCGCCGGGAATGAAGGAGTGATTAAACTGGTCGTAGAAGATCTGAAAAAATCGTATGACACCGATGTACAAGGCACCAATCTCAATGACATTCCACTCACCAAAAACCTGAAAAATATTCAACAGGTCGATTTGTTATGTAACGTCAGTGCCGGCTATCCCGGCTCAAAGGAGTGGGTACTTTACGGGTCAGCCCCATTTGATATTCCCACTGTCATCGGTTGTACCGGAGTCCAGGCACCGATCATGTTGCCTTATATTCCCCAACAACTGACGGGAATGCTGGCCGCGATCAAAGGAGCAGCGGAATATGAGCAGGCCATTATCAATGCTTATCCCGAGTTGAATGATAATCTGGCAGCTAAAGAAGGTCTTAAACGAATGGGCCCTCAGTTGGTTGCACATGTGCTGCTCATTTGCCTGATTGCATTAGGTAATGTGATCTATTTTTGGGAGAGAAAGCAGGGAACATCTTAATGAAACAGTCGACTCTAATTTGGACTATGCTGATGGTATTTGGTGGTTTGAGCCTGATTTTCATTCAGTTTAATAGAGGCAAAGGCGAGGTTTACGTTCGCGAAGTTCCTGTTGAAGCCAAAGCTTCATCCAAAACCTCTCCCGAGCAAACTTACCGTTGGTCTACTTATCAGCAAGTCCCTGAAAAAGAAAAAGGGAAGCCTGGTGTGAGTTTTAGCCTTTCACGCACTCTCGGTTTGTGGGTGGCAGCTTTTTGCACCCTGGCTATTTTCTCTTTCTTGTATGGTGATAACCCACTCTATAAATTTACAGAAGCGGTATTTGTGGGCGTCTCAGCCGCCTATGCTATGGTCGTTGCATTCTGGACTGAAATTGTGACCAACCTGTTTGCAAAACTCTTCCCTGGTTTTGCTCGTATGAGTTTTTTACCTGATATCTCTGAAGATGTTCAAAGCGATCTACTCTATCTGATTCCCCTTGTATTAAGTGTTCTGCTTCTCTGGCGCCTTGCCCCTAAAGGAAGCTGGATTGCAAGATGGCCTTTAGCCTTTTTCATTGGTGCCACAGCTGGTATCCGTCTTATCAGCTATCTGGAAGCGGACTTTATTGGACAAATTCAAAATACCATTATGCCCTTTATCGTTTTCGATTCCAAAGGTTCTTTTCTTTGGATCGAGTCCTTACGTAATACAATTGTGATTTTAGGTGTCACATCTTGTATGGTCTACTTCTTTTTCTCAATTGAACATGAAGGTGTCGTCAAATACATTTCGCGACTGGGTGTCTGGTTCTTAATGGTCACATTCGGGGCCAGTTTTGCATACACAGTCATGGGGCGAATCGCCTTATTGAGTGGTCGACTTGACTTTCTGTTCAACAATTGGCTGGGAATCTAATCGTCTCATATTCATACCAAAACCCTTGATTTGATTGAATATATCGTTCAGGTTCAATAATTGATCTATGAAGATCACAGTATTTACCTAATGCTTGCTCTCTGAACGCTACGCCTGTCTTTCCAGTTCTGCTATAGTCGATTCCACCCCACCGGTCACGCTCCCACGATGATTACTCAACGATACCTTTGAAGAACACCAAAAAATGAACTCGCAGTCTTCGCTAGCCAATGCGAAACTTAATCCACATCCTGAAGGGAACTCTTTACCCGGTCATAAATATTTTCCCGGTTGGACTATGATTGGCATTGCCGCGATGGCACAATTTCTGTCGGCTCCGGGACAATCATTTTCCATTGCAGTCTTTAAAGATCCGATGCGGACCGCACTGGGTTTAACGGAAACGCAATATTCATTAGCCTATGGAGTTGCCACGATTGTCAGCGCCTGTCTGCTCCCAATTGTGGGTCGTATGCTCGATCGCTGGGGCGCGCGAATCATACTACCTTCCGTTGCGGCTGGCTTGGCGATCGCCTGCTTTTGTATGTCTCAGATACACACTCTGACCGGGCTTTATATTGGCTTTAGTTTGGTACGCAGCCTGGGTCAAGGAGCGCTCACTCTCATTTCAGTCTGGATGGTGGGAGAGTGGTTTGAACGTAAGCGTGGGCGCGCAACAGCGCTAGCTGGATTTGGAAGTGCGTTCTCGGTAATGACAATCCCTTTTGTTAACAGTTGGCTCATTACTGAATATGGCTGGAAGACAGGTTGGATGTTTCATTCTGCTGCGGTCGCAATTTGCTTAATTTTACCCGGTATCTTCATTGTCAGGAACCGCCCGGAAGACATGGGACTGCACCCTGATGGAATTGACCCCCATCTCGAACCAGAGCCTGAAGTGGATGAAGAAGGTAATGTGAAGAAGACAAAGGGACCTTTGATTACTTCAACTGATGAATCATGGACGGTCCGTCAAGTTCTACGTGATCCCACATTCTGGAAGTTATTGTCTGTCATCACCACACACGCTCTTGTAGGCACTGGTTTAATCTTCCATCAGATAGCGTTGTTAGGAAGTCATGGCGTTCCCGCAAAATGGGCTCTGGGAATGATGTCGGTTCAGGCAATCTGTGCGACGATATTAATGTTTCCCGCGGGTTGGGTTACTGATCGCATTCCCAGCCGTTATATTCTGTCTTTTGGGATGATTTGCCTCTCGTTTGCAAATCTCATTGCATTAACAATGCCTGCACTCTGGATGGTGGTCATTTACGCTTTGCTATTAGGAACAACTGGCAGTATCTTCCGTAGTACGGCTACCGTCGTCTGGATTAACTACTATGGTCGCATGAATCAAGGTGCTGTTCGCGGTGTTGCCTGGTCGATGATGATTTTAGCTTCAGCACTCGGCCCATTACCAGTTGCCATGTCAATCGATTATTTTGGATCATATAATCCGGTCCTCTGTCTCTTCACTGCTATGCCTCTCATCGCTGCTTTAGCCGTCTGGTCAGCACATCCTCCAAAACTGTATAAAGATCAGAAAGAGATTTCAGCCGGCTCCGGCGGCTAGGTAGTGTTTATTTAATAGCTTTGATGGTGATTCTCAGGAATGCGATCTTAATCATCGACAGGTAACTTTCTACTGTTTTGTCATAGCGAGTGGCGATTCTGCGGAAATGTTTCAAACGCCCAATCAGGCGTTCCACAACATTCCTTTGACGATACCGTTCTCTGCAAAAGTTGGGATTCTTGTTTTCATTCTTCCGATTCGGAATCACATTTCCAATCGATTTCGATTCTAACCATTCGAATATGTAACGGGCAACATACGCTTTATCACCTGCCAAATACTCAGAACGATTGGCTTTGCGCTGTAATTTCAGAGGAATCGAATCCATCAGATCAATGAACTCTGTAGGCTCATTGATCTGACCTGCTGTGACTCTGATTCCCAGCGGGATTCCCTGACCGTCACGGGCAATGTGTAACTTGGAAGAATAACCACCGCGTGATCTTCCGAGCCCGTTTTTCACTGCACATCGCGAAGTTTGACTCGATCCTCCTACCGCAGAGTGATGAGCACGTACGATACTGCCGTCGACGCACCAGATCGAAGGATCAATCATTTTATTACGTCGAAGTGTCTGGAGCAATTTACTCCAAAGGTGATGCCAGAAACCTGACTGGGACCGGAAACGTTTGTAAATCGTCTGCCATTTGCCATAACATTCAGGAATATCTCTCCAGGGAGCACCCACATTCAATAACCACATGATTCCATTGATCGTTTTTCGATGATCTGCCCAGGGACGCCCCGGTTTTCCAGATCGTTCTTTTGGAAGGCTGTTTCGTATTGCATTCCACTCGGTATTTGTGAGATCATGTCGTGACATCAGCTGCCTCCTTGTAGCCTTGTTGCTGTTATTGACAACAAGGATGTAGCTGATGTTTTTTAGTTTGCAAAGATCAATCAGAATTAAGAAACACTACCTAGCACCCTGTCGCTCAGTAGGTTTAAAACTTTCTGAGATTTTTTCCTCCACATAAAACGTTCAAAATGAGGAGAGCAAACCAGTGGGACGTAAGAAGAAAGTCATCCTTCCCAGCGCCGGAGATGCATTTGCGGTTCCGCTTGAAGATGGTCGTTATTCTGTCTGCCTCGTGCTGGCTGATCGAATCACTCGACCAAGATAAAGTATCGATGCAGTCTTAGTCGCGTCCTCCGCCTGGATCGGGTCTGAAGTACCTTCCGTAGATAATCCGGAATTAAGACCGATTCTTAAACTGACACATCACTCATGGGATGAGGAAAAAATTGCCTGGATCTGTGACCCCGTCCCCGACACATTTATTCCAATCGGAACCATTACTCCAACGGACGAAGAAGCGTCCCTGAATTGTCCTTCACACAGTGACTGGTTCTCAAAGATACAACAGCCCTTGATGCAGTGGCAGTGGGATCATGATCATGAGGCTGTCATAGCAGAGGATGCTGCCAGGAAACAGGCGCAAGCCGATCAAGCAGCACAGGAGAAACGGGAACGCCAAGAACAATTGAAACAGGCAAATTTGAAAGACCTCGCAAAACACAAGTTTTTCGCAGACTGGACGTATCCTCCGAAAAAAGCGATCACAGCTTCACGCAAAATTATGGTCGACACAGTTCAGGCGTTGATCGAACTTGGTAAGTCAGCAAGCGAACCCGAGCGGCTCAATGTACTACAGAACTGCGTCGAAGCCTTCAATGCACTCGACGAAAAACTGGAATTCATTGAAACCGTCGAGCGTGAAGACATCTGCCACGAATTCGAAGCCATCGTGCATGCGTGCGGCTTAGGCTCACATGAAAATCTAGCCGACGAATGGCGTGACTGGTAACCAACTGGAACCAGAGACAAATATTTGGTGCACTTTTGGGGTCTACTGTTTCACACTCACACAGATTTCCACGATATGATGTTTCTCGGGATGCTCTTCCGGATTGTTGAGATAGATTTCATAGCAGGGACGCGACGCATCGCGTTCATAGTCACTTTGCTTGACCCAGTCCACAATCAGGTTCCACGCGGTTTCATATTCTGGGGGACCGGTTAATTCGGCGTGCATCACAGCATAAGAACCACCGGGCAACCGCTTCTCTTGTATCTCCGCATCATCAACGTCGGTTCCCTCGGGGATGCTGATGCAGACATCTAACTTGAGTTCATCGAGTGGCGTATCGGCTGGATCATTGACATAAGACGACAAGAAAACGGTTTCCGCCGAGAACAGGCCTTTGGCGCCCGCCCAGTTGCCAACTTTGTTAAAGAGACGTTTAAATAATTCCGTATCACCGATGTAGTTACTCTGGTGTGAGACGCAGGCCACCAAACGTTCTGGTAACTGCTGGACTTCCGGTGTTTTATTTTCCATGAGATTCTCTTTATTCTGCTTATCAAATTATAATTCTAAAAAATATCACTGCCTGGCTGATAGCATGTATTCGATACTTGGAACACCATATATGATTACATCGAACGAGAGCCATCTGTCAACTGAATGGTGAAGATTAAATGCGACAGATAAACGCATCTTGATTCTTAACAGAGCCACTGCAGTCACCTGTATTATGTTTCATGCCTTTCGAGTTTTTCGTGGTAGTCAAAATCTTTTTAAAATACCGAATGCTAGCGCCCCGTCGCTCAGGAAATTTCAAGGTCTTGATAACTATTCCAACTCCGGAGGCACGCTCCCGTAACCCCAGGGGTTGTTATTGAACGGGGGGGCAGCTGGACGCTGCGGCACTTTGTCGGGGGTTAGCTGTTTCGAAAGCTCAACCGCTGCATCTACCATTTGGGGTCCTGCGGTGATGATGAGATTGCTGTAGCCTGTCAGGCGGGTTTCATAACCACCACCGTTTTTATCAAACGCTTCCTTGGTGGGAACATACCCGACACACCCATTGGCCAGTGAAACAGGAAATGTGATCGGAAACGGGCTGCCCGCTTTGATGTCGAGACCGAGTTGACAGAAAAATTCCGCCGGGTCTGTCAGTAATACAACGGGCCCCAACTGAACTGCTTGAATTTCGACTTCTGCCACCGGTTCTTTTTGCAGTCGGGCATCGAGCAGTACAGTCTCTTTCGCAAACACCCAATCGACGGCTCCCGATTTTGCCGATCCGGCTTTCACCGTTTCGATGGCTTTCTTCACACGTTCCGGATTTGGTTTGCGACGAGGGATCTTAAGCATTTTGGTTTTGCTAGCCACCGTTTCAAAATTGCCGCGCGGCATTGAGAGCAGGACTTTGACCGCTTCGGCTCCCACACGACCGCCGACAAAACGCGCTGATTCTTCACTCGGACGTCGTTGGAATTTTGAAAGATTATCAACCTGTGTCACATCGCCCGATGCCCCTGCTAAAAAGACGACAATGACATCTTTACCGAAAACTCCTCGAATGACTTGCTCGACATAATAAATATAGTTCGCCGAAATACCGCCCGGATTGGTGGTCGCATGACAGACGAAATTCACAATGCAACCTTTCAGCTCACCCTGCTCATCCCATACGCCAATGACGCCTACTTCAGGATCAACAGGGCCGGCAGGTTTTACAATATCCGGGTTACCGGGACGCGGATGTGTAAAGGACAAACCGTTACGCATAAAGAAACGGCGGTTGAAGGCAACTTGTTCTTCAATGCCCACACCAGCGCCGCACTTTGATGCATTTCGCTTTTTAAACGCGTCACAGATGGCTTCGACAGACTGATCGACTACTGTTTCCAGATAAGCAGAGTCTGCCGTTGATGATTTCTCATATGCCAACTCTTGCACGAAGTCAGAGGCATGGTCGTACTCACCGGGCAGAATCATGCCCATGGGCCCCGAAGAGTGCGAGTGCGTGGCGTGGAGCAGAATCGAATCCGCGGGAATCTTACATTTGGCTTGAACGCGTTTTCTAATTTCATTGACTGTGACGCGACGAATAAATAAAGCATCCAGACTCACCACAGCCACAACATGTTTTCCTTTGTCAAACACGGCTGCCCGTACTTTGCACGGGTCATGGAATGAGCGATGAAATGATTTCCCATAACCGCCGGGCTGCTCCATCCCAATTTCAGGAGTAATATCGCGTTCTGCAAAGCCGACTTTGATTTGCGGTGCCTCAGCAGCGAGACTAAGCGACGGAATCAGCAATAAATAAGACAGCAAAATTGTTTTCAAGCCAAGGGAGAGCATGTTCATGAGTAAGACTCGGCATATTTTGGGTAGGAAATGTGAGGAACTGACATCGTTTTATTTAAGCAAAATTAAAAATCGGCGACTACTGAAGGATATTAAGAAATCTTTGTTCGTCAGAAATTTGTCTGAGATGAGAATTTCTTATCACTGGTGCCGGAATGATGATCTCTATTTACTAGAGTTGTTTCAGATTGCCAAACAGATTATCAACGATCTGATTCTCTTTGCCGTCAATGACTTGAATCGAGTAGGTTTTCTCGTTGCCCGGCAAATCATTTTGAATCAGACAATCCGAGATACGACTCTGAGAAACATTCTTCAGCAACAAGCCCACTTTGGCATAATCGAGAATCGTACATCCCGTTACATTCATCCGCCGCGAATCACGAATCTCCAAAGCCGCGGTTTCATCGCCGGTTCCATTGATGTGATTTCCACTGATGGTACAGCCATCGCAATTGGTCAAGAGCATCCCTACTTTGGCAGTCGCCCCATCACGATAGTGATAGCGCGGGTTGCGATCCAGCACGTTATTCGAAACCACAATGTTATGGCAGTCATGAATTCGGATGTTGTGGGTATAGCCTTTCCACATTGTATTGCCGGTCACCGTCACGCCACGGGCACTGGTGATCTCAATGTTGGTTTGCACATCGGAGAGCACATTGTCGGCGATCGTGATATTGCCATCACGGTATTCACTGGAGTGTGGTCTGATGCGTGCATGTTCGTTAATGCGAATGTTGGCGGAACCCGGGGCATAATGGTCGTGTTGAATCGTGCATCCAACGATGGCAATCTCACCCACCATAGCCCCTTCCGAGTCGATCAATACATTGGCGGTTGGCTCAGAGTTTTCATCGCCCATGTTGCCTTCAATGTCACACGTGCCGATATGGATGTTGCGAATGTCACCTTTACGCACAACCACACCCCCGCCGGCATTGTAGGAAATATGACAGCCGACAATATTCGATTGATGAATGTTGACATGGTCATAAAAGACTCCCGCGCCCCGGTTTTCATAAATGTGACAGTTGGAAATAATCAGATTTCGATTCCGTTTCACAAAGTGGATGCCATGCAGTGCGCGGCGAATGGTAAGCCGCGTGAAGGTCACTTGCATGGTTCCCGTGGCTTCGATGCCGCAGGCTTCGGGGTGATCGCCCACAATTTCCAACCCGTCCACCAGCGGAGAACGTTGATTCTGCCAGACATTCTCCTTAACGGTTTTCGGGCTGGCAGTACCGGTATGTGTACCAATAAAGCGGAATGCGGGCCCTGCTCCCGCCATAATGATCGTCGCAGTACCATCTGAACTGAGAGAAGTCGGTCCCAGTTTGTCCAAATCGACAGTGATCGTTTTCGTAATCCGATAGACGCCTTTGGGAAACTGAATCTGCCCCATTTTGGTATCGACGGCTTTTTGAATGGCAGCAAAGTCGTCGGTTTTTCCATCGCCAGTGGCTCCAAACGACTTCACAGTCGGAATCGCAAGTGCCTGGCTCACCGTCGAGTCATTTTGTGAGATACTCCTTTGTGATGAAATCAGAAGAAAACCAATGACTATGAGAGTAGACAAACAAATGACGAGTCCGCGCATGAGATTAACCTTGAATTGAATTTGTTGAAATTCCGAGTCAGTCCTATCAGTTAATATTGTAATCAGAATAACTCGCCGAATGCTATCATCGGAATCGATTCCTATGAAATTACTTGATGTGCTTTATGTACTGGTATGCCTGACTTTTGGAGAAGTAAAACGTTTATAAGGAATAAGACAGGAACACGCTTTCTTTCCGAGTGAATCTGGATTATGTTGTGCTGAAATCGTTCTGTTTCTTTCTTAATGAATCGTAAATGAGATGATTGATCGACAAGAAGAACCTGAATTCATTCCCGGCGATCGGGAATTATTGCAGTTACATACGCGCTGGATGCGCTTTGCTTATGATGAAGCACGTGCGGCTTTTGAAGAGGATGAAGTTCCGGTAGGTGCCGTCATCGTTTATCAGGATCGCATCATTGCAGCTGCTCATAATCAACGAGAAACGTTGAACGATCCGACCGCACATGCCGAAATGATTGCCATCACGCAGGCAGCCGAATCGCTCGGTTCCTGGCGCTTGACTGATTGCCTGTTGTACGTCACGCTGGAGCCATGTCCTATGTGTGCGGGTGCGATAATTCAATCGAGGATCCCCTTCGTCATCTATGGCACGCGTGATGAAAAAGCGGGCGCCTGTGATTCGTTATTTCAAATCACCAATGATTCCCGGTTAAATCATCAAAGCACTGTTATTAGTGGTGTGATGCAGGAGGAATGTCGTACAATCCTGCGGGAATTTTTTCGTCAAAAACGCGCGGAAGGGAAAAAGTAATTCTGAATCTCTTTTTGATTTGATGTTTGTAGTTGTAAAACGAAGTGTTAGTTTTTTTATTTTTAAATTATATTAATTGTGTGAGCACGATTGTAAAAAAACAAATTTATTTCCAGTTTGAGAAACTAATCTACATATCAAGGAATTATCACGGAAACGATGAATCAGAATTTGTCAAGTGATTTTCGGCGAAAAGAAACATCATTAAAATCGTTTGAAATTTTATTTAATTTCCGCTTGTCCTTCTGAGTGCAGTTCGTCAAAATGTCCTCACAATAACTATTCACAATTCACAGATTCAATTCTGAAATAACTTTGAGGCGAGCGAATGCATATTATCTCTCGTAGTATGAATGAGAGTATCCTCATCGGGGAACATACAGTTGTTAAAGTGCTTGAAGTATTTGAGGACCACGTAAGAATCTCAGTGGAGACCCCTGGAGCAGAACCTGCTTACTGGGAAAAAGATGTCTATCTGGATCAATCTATTGAATTGGATGAATTACAGCCCGTCGAAGTTACTGGCTGATTCTTTTTTCAGAACAAACCTTCAGAGTAAAGATCAGTGTAGGTAAAATTGCCTCCTGAAGGTTTTCATTTCCATGCTTTCTCTAAAGAAGCTGTGCTTTCTAGCCGTGCAGCCTTGGCGTTTTTGAGATAATTTCTCACAATAGAGCTACCAGGGGAGGCTTATCCGTCATCGTCTGTTATGGGTTCTGCAGTAATCGCGCAGAGACGTCGTTTAAAACTATCATCAGTCATTGTGAGGCAAGTTGTGCCCGCCATATCAGAACAGGATGGAGAATCACTCGGCTTGGAGTCCCGGCAGTTGCCACGTCATATTGCCATTATCATGGATGGAAATGGACGCTGGGCATCCCGACGTGGATTTCCGCGCATTGAAGGACACCGCCAGGGAGTCAATAGTGTGCGCACAGTTGTGGAAGAATCGACACGCCTGGGAATTGAACAACTGACGCTCTATTGTCTCAGCAGTGAAAACTGGAAACGGCCCGCATTAGAGTTGAATCTTTTGATGCAACTTCTGAAAAAGTTTGTCATCGGCGAACGTGAAGAGATTATGCGTCAGAATATCCGGTTCACAACAATCGGCCGTCGGACAGATCTCCCGCAGGATGTACTCATCGAAGTGGACAAGACCATTAATGAGAGCCAGGAAAATTCCGGGATGCAACTTTGTCTGGCATTAAATTATGGCAGTCGTTCAGAAATCGTCGACGCGGTACAATCCATCGTCTCCGAAGTCGAACAGGGAAATTTAAAAAAAGAAGAGATTACAGAAGAAGTGATTTCTGCGCATCTTTATACGGCTGGAATGGTTGACCCGGATCTTGTGATTCGCACAGCAGGAGAAATGCGGGTCAGTAACTTCCTGTTATGGCAGATCAGCTATGCCGAACTTTGGGTCACTGAAACCTATTGGCCGGACTTTGCTGTTTCCGATTTCTGGCAGGCGTTACGTGACTTTGCCGCCCGTGACCGTCGCTTTGGTGGTTTGAAAGGATAACCCGACATGCTCGGTTGGCGGTTACTCGTATCGGCAATTCTAATTCCTCTTTTGTTCGGTCTTTTTTATCTGGATCAACGTGCGGGAGTTGGTGCACCTTATCTACTGGGTTTGTGCTGCCTTTTGGTGTTAAGAGGCAGCTGGGAATTAACACATCTTTTAAAAGTCCGTAAGCTTGCTCCCAGTTATCCGATGGTGTGTATTCTGTCATTACTCATCTGCATCATGGCCTGGATACCGTTTCTTACTTCGCTTGACGGGCAGACACCCCCACAAACCCTCTCATTGGCATTGATGGCGGTGGCGTTTGCCGTTTCCATCTTATTGATCTTCCTCAAAGGTGCGATTCAATTTCAGGAACCGGGGCAAAGTATGGAAACCATCGGTGCTGAGATCCTGTCTGTTTCCTATCTTGGGTTCTTATTGGCCATGCTGGCAGAATTACGCTGGGTCATTGGTCCTGAAACTGGATACATCGCCTTGGGCTCTTTGATTATCAGTGCAAAGATGGGAGATATCGGTGGTTATACCTTTGGTCGGTTGTGGGGCAAACAGAAACTGGTGCCGCGACTGAGCCCTGGTAAGACCTGGGTCGGAGGATACGGTGCTCTCTTTGGTGCGGCTTTAGGCAGCTTCCTCTGGTTTCAGATCACCCCCGCGCTATTTCACTCGAACTGGTCTGCTCCCGCGTGGTACTGGTCCATTTTATTTGGCGCAGTCATTGGACTAGTGGGGCTGGTGGGTGATTTATGCGAGTCGCTCATTAAACGGGACGTTGGAAAAAAAGACTCCGCCGAATTATTGCCCGGGTTTGGAGGCCTGCTCGATTTATTAGACAGTCCACTTTACGCGGGCCCTGTCGCATTTCTGATGTGGAAATTGTTACCACTGATTACTGTGTCGAGTTGAAGTGGAACAGAATCCGACCGCAAGTTACACCAACGTAGTTGCGGCAGGGACTCTGCTATCGTTGGCAAGTAAGAATCGACGAGTCCCGCTAAAGCGAGCTTGGAAAGCGATCGATCTTTGGGAAGCTCAATAGACTTCAATAAAATAAGCTCGTCAGCAGGCCAGGTGAGAGAGACCCAGGCAGCAATCGAATCACTGGTCACATCCCATGATTCTGGTAATTTTGCTATGTGTGACGTTGCAGTCTGTTGTAAATAGGTGTCCGAATTCAAAACGGGAACACCGCGTTCCTGCCAGACAACTTTGGCTTCGGAAGGGGAAGTAATAATACGCGCGTCAAGCAGCAGTTGACAGAGTAACCGGTTGTTCAACATCAACGATTGAATGGCAAGCCAATGCGCGGCACGATCACCCAGTTGATGCGTTTGATCCCAGCTTCGAACAAGGTCAACGGTTTTGCCACCTCCACAGACAATGAGCGGCTTTGTGTTTTCTAAGACGTCTAATAACTTCGCGATCCGACCCGCGAGATCGGGCAGATCAAAGAGGCTCCCACCAATTTTGATAACCGCAGTCTTCATGTCTGGTGCGCCGAAGATTCAAACGGAGTTTAGTCAATGATTTTCGAAATCTGGTATTCCACAAGTCCACAGGCACCTGCTGCTTTCAATTTCGGGACGATGGTTCGCACTACAGATTCTTCCATGATGGTGCTGATGGCAACCCAGTCTGGATCTGATAGAGAAGAAACTGTGGGCTTTTGCAAAGCAGGTAAAAGATTGAGTACATTTTCGAGATCTGTTCGAACGACATTCATCATCAAACAGACTTTGCCTTCTGCCGCCAGACAGGACTCCAACATCATCGCGATGTTTTCCAGTTTCTCCCGTTTCCAGGGATCTTCGAACGAATCTTTATTGGCGATGAATCGAGTGGTGCTCTGCATCAACTCTTCCACAATTCGCAGATTATTGGCCCGCAGAGACGATCCGGTTTCGGTCACTTCGACAATCGCATCAGCCAGCTTGGGAGGCTTGACTTCGGTGGCGCCCCAGGAAAATTCCACTGTTGCTTTTACACCATGCTTTTCGAGATAACGCTCTGTCATTCCCACGACTTCTGTAGCAATGCGTTTGCCTTCCAGGTCCTTTACGGTCTGGACCGGAGAATCTTCAGGAACACACAATACCCAACGCACAGGGCGGCGGCTGACTTTTGAAAACAGCAGCTCGCAAATTTCATGTACATCGGCATTTGTTTCCAGAATCCAGTCATACCCCGTAATCCCGGCATCCAGAATGCCTTGATCGACATAGCGGGCCATTTCCTGAGCACGAATCAGTAAACATTCGATCTCATCGTCGTCAATCGTAGGGTAATAGGAGCGGGAGGAAAATTTAATCACATAACCGGCACGCTTGAATAATTCCGCCGTGGATTCCTGCAAACTTCCCGCGGGAATACCGAGTTTTAAGACCTTCTCAGACATGATACTTGTTTTTCTGAATTCGATGGTTTAATACGTAATCTGTGTAATATTAACAGTTTAGATTTCTTGTTTCATTTGGAAACCGAAACCACTGGAGTAATTGCCAGCGAATGGTCCCTTCTCTTAAGAAAACCCGTGCGCGTACTCTAACAGCTAAAAAACCGTAGTTCCAGTAGTTCGGAACGAGAATGTTACTAGAAAATCCCAATCTGTGGGCTTCCATCAAGCGTGGAGTTTCTCTAGGATCTTGAAAGCACCTGCTCAGGATAAACGATTCCGGGTGATTTTTCACTGCAGGCATCAATCAGATAGAAATTGTTTCTACAAAAATTTATTAGAAAGTAAGGAGAAATTCCTCGATGGCCGAGCAAAAAGCCACTAATGTCACCTGGCATGACCACCGTGTTTCCAAAGAAGAACGCTGTCAACAAAACGGACACAAAGGAGCCGTTCTTTGGTTCACAGGCTTAAGTGGGTCCGGAAAAAGCACCATTGCAAATACCGTTGACCACAAGCTGTTCGAACAAGGCAAACACACGTTTGTTTTAGATGGCGATAACATTCGAATGGGCCTGAACAAAAACCTGGGCTTCTCTCCCGAAGATCGTACTGAAAACATTCGTCGGATTGGTGAAGTTTCCAAGTTATATACTGATGCCGGAATTCTGGTGATGACGGCTTTCATTTCGCCTTATCGTGAAGACCGTGATCAGGTTCGAGAAATTCTGGGAGATGGCGAATTCATTGAAGTCTTCGTCAAAGCCTCTCTGGAAACCTGTGAAGAACGTGATCCCAAAGGGCTCTACAAAAAAGCCCGTGCTGGTGAAATCAAAGGTTTCACTGGAATTGATGCTCCTTACGAAGAACCAGAAAAGGCAGAACTGATTCTGGATTCCGACGGCAAAGGCATTGATGATTTGGCTGACGAAGTCGTGGCCTATCTCGAATCAAACGGTTATCTTTCGATCTAAGTCAACCGTGCCAGTTGAAGTACTGTTTCAAAAAACTAAACCTCAGGCAGCACACTGTTGCCTGAGGTTTTTTGTTGTCATGTCAATATTGAGTGTAAGAACGAAACTTATTTTTTCTCCTGGATCTTATAAGGTCCTAATGCCGAATCGATTTCAAACCAATTGTCTGGTCGGCTTTCCAATCGCTTCGTATAAACACGAATTGATCGCTCGTCCCAGAATTTGGGAATCGCAGGATCTTCGGGAATGCGACCTTTGTCATCGATTTGTTCCATCCATTTATCAAGTGCCAACGCCAGTTTTTTCCTGGTCACTTGATGCTCTGCGGAGTTCGCCAGGTTCTTTGTTTCCCAGGGATCATTCTCTAGGTCATACAACTCTTCTTTAGGTCGGCTCTGTGCCATGAGCTTCAAAGGAGGACCTGTTAATTTTCCTTCTGAGTGCAAATGACGCAGCAAACCGATAATCGGATATGAGGCTTCCTTATAACGATTGATTTGCAGGAAGGGACGTTCCGGATATTTACTGCGGAGGTAACGATAACGTTTGTTGCGTACGGTGCGAATGTGAAAGACGGTTTCATCACCGCGATCGCGACCACTAAATAAATAAGTACGGGGAGGCTCTGATTGAGATCCCAAGAAGACCTGGCCCTGCATTTTTTCCGGTTTGGTCACTCCCGCTAATGCCAGCGTCGTCGCGCTCAAATCAATGGCAGAGATCAACTGCTCGCTTTGCTCCCCTCGTTTATAGTTCGCAGGGACAGGAAGTGCGGAATTATTTTCAGGCCAATAAACAATGAGCGGAATATGGAGACCACTATCGTACGGCCATTGCTTGCCCCGTGGCATCGCGCGACCATGATCGCCTAAAAAGATGACAATCGTATTTTTATCAAGCTGGTCCCGTTTCAACAGATCCAGTATGAAAGCGACTTTCTTATCGACGGCCATCACAGCGTTCAGATATTGGGCCCACACCGCCCGCGTGACGGGATGCTCTGGATAGTAGTCAGGTATCTTTACCTTGGCTGGATCAGCCTGATGATCGATATGTTGATGCGATGTATTCCAGGCACCACCGCGATGAGTTTCAGAAAAATTAATCTGAGCATAAAAAGGCTGTTTGTTTTTCAGTTCATCAAAGTCACTGACATCGAAGGGCTTTTTCCCCTTGGGATACGTAAAGTTCCAGTCTGTTTTCCCCGTCCCTTTATAGAACTTGGACAGCTTGCGATCTTTCGTCAATTTTCTAATATTAGCCGTCGTATAACCGGCGGGACGCAGCCAGTCGGTAATCACTCTCACCCCATCCGGTAGCGGGTTGGTTCCTTCACGATGCGAACGATGATTATGCGCGTCAATCGACATCGCATACATGCCGGTCATGAAAGAGGAACGACTGGTAGAACAAACGGGGGTCACGGTAAAGGCATTTTTGAAAAGCATCCCTTTTTCAGCCAATCGATCCAGAGTGGGGGTTTTGACTTCGGGAGTCCCATAACAACTTAATTCGGGTCCCATGTCTTCTGCGATAATCCACAAAATATTGGGCCGTTCGGCTGCTATTAAAGTCGCAAGTCCCTGGCTAAATAAGATGAATGCAACAACGGATAACACAGTGATACATCGATTCATGGGAAGAACTTCTACTCCAAAAGTGGGATCAAATAAGTGAATTAGAATAAAATACTCAGTTCATTTATCATCAGTGATCGATGAATCATTGTCAATCGATGACAAAGAAATGCTGTCTGCTGTATTGACTGCAGAGTTCAGGTGGGAATGCATCAGACATATCGTCTTACCCTATTTTTTGCAAAGACAAAGATGGTTTAATGATCTTCAGCAATAGCTTCGCTATCCGCGTCAATTCCAAGTGGACGCCCAATGGCTCTTAACGAGCTTAGTTGTGCCTGATTGTAATCTATGATTGCATTCAGATAGGCGTTACGTGCATCAGCGACAGTATTAAGTGACTGAAATCCTTCGAGAGGTAAACCAGCCAGTCCTCGAATGCGTGCCATATTTTGGTTATAAGATTTGGTGGCACGTTTGAAATTCTCTATTGACACAATTTTGTTGATCATTCTCGTTAGTCAATTTTTTGATTCAGAATGGCAAATGGAATCTGTTAGTAAATTCCAACAATGTGTTGGTTGTCATGCCTATTACATTGTGAGTATGCAATCTTGTTACAAATTATCATATTGTATTTATTCTCGTTAGACTCACCACGCTTTTCTAAAAGAGATTCTTATGAAAAGGTTGTTCTTTGCCACAGCGACACCACTTGCTTCTATCTTTGGTAGTGGTTTCCTGATCAGGATTCCAATTCTGAATGGTGCTGTGGGGCGTTATTCAATTTTGGCGATGGCTTTGATGTGTGGTGTGGCCTATAGCGTGGGAAGTGTGATTCGTTTCAACATCATGGCTTCATTTTTGTTAGGGGTCTTGGTCAGCAATACGATGCCCCACTCAATGAACATCTGGTCTCGGTAGTGGTCATTGGTCTGATTGGAGCCATTGGCTATTTTAAGGGACTATTCATACTTGCAAAATTGGAAACGCTTGCGATTGGGACAACCCTACTCATTATCATCGCAATTTTTATCGGTTTCGCTTCCTATGACATCAAAGAACTAAATACGGGGATTCAATGACCGAAGACACCATCTCATTCCTGGTGGGAGATTCTTACAATCCTGGGCGGTACATTGATCGTCGTGCAGGGATTTGAAACATCATGCTAGCTGGGGAATACTTTCAATTCACCAATGAGAATTCGAAGCAGCCGTCTATCGCAAATCATTTCGACAATCGTCTATCTGATTTTGTCGCATTGGCGACACCTCTGTTGCACTTCCTGGGAGACACGTCAAAGATAACGACTTGATCATGCTGGCTGGCAAGGCATCGATTCTACTTACGTTCCCGTTAGTCATCGCGGCAATGCTGAGCCAGTTCAGCGTGGCGGTCGCCGATACCCTCGGCGGTTTCGGAAACATGATGGAAGTTACAAAAAGTCATATCGATTTAAAACACGCCATAGTTCTAATCTGTGGTGGTGCAATGTTTTATGCTTCGCTCCCACTCTCACCATCATCGCATTAGTATCAAGGGCATTCGCCTTTTACTACATGCTGCAATGCCTGGTAGCAAGTACGTTAGCTGAATCAAAATTGCAACTCTGAAGCTTCCGCTTATTGGCGGCGATACTGGCTTTTATCACATTATTCGCCATACCTGCTGGTTAGTTGATGCCTTTTGTGATGAGATCATTCAAATAAATCCTCAGACTGCATACGAAGATCATAGGTAGATGGGGGATGATCAAATAAGTTCGGTTCCGTGCACAATTATTACTTGAGTGGATGCGGCTAATTCTGACATCGAGGAATTCAGTGTGATCATTTCTTACCAAATCAACACTTATATTATTCTCTCCGCATGTGTTCGCGTAATAACTCGATACTCTCGCGATAACACTCGAAACGTTTGGCTTCACCATCTTCCGGTATAAAGATTGCGTCACCCACTATTGATAAGAGTTTCCAATCCTGTTTGCACTTTTTCCATTCCGCTTCAGTTCGAGGCGCATCATCAATTAATTCGATTAGTTTTTCCATGAAAAATTCATCATATATTTTTTCTAAATAAAATTCACCGGATATTAAACTGAGAAGAATATCAATATTGGAAGGGACAACATGATTAATCAATGTACATACCACTTCTTCTTTATCATAGAACGCCATATCACCGAAGGTCCAACTTTGCTTATAGGTCAAAAGACGATAGCCTAAATTGTCCTGAATTTCAGTCTTGTACGTCCTGGCGTCCCTTTCGCATTCAATAATAATTCGTTTATATTCGTTATATTCTGCTTCAATCAGATTGTAGAGCGGGCGAATTTGGTTGAGTGCATTGATACGGTCTTTCAGACTTTTATGCTGCACTATTTCATTAGGTAGCTTGTCGCTGCAACAGAGTTCGAAATACTTATCTTTTTGCAGCTCACCTCCACAAGGGCAGATTTGAAGGAAGTCGTCAGCACAGGACTGACAAAAATGTCCCGCACATTCGGGACATCCACTGTACTCTGTCGGCCAACGATCAAGGCATTTGTGGCAAGAATAATCGATCGATACCATTTTCATTCCTGATAAACTGGAAAAACATGAACTGTGGAAAAGAGACACTGAGAACCGAGTCGATTCTAAAGAACAGTTTGGTAACTTCAACTTTGAGTCAGTGAGACAAAGCCAAAATACCAATTGAATGTCTGAGGCCAACATTCAAAATGAAGACTATAGAGCATACTTTGATTTCCAACTAGCTGGAATCGTGAGCTTCAAACCGTACAAATATCTGATCAGTTGACCGTGGTGAGCGGCTTCGTGTTCGAGTAGATCGATGACGAGTCGATTCTGAACATCGCTGAATTCCGAGATCGTTTCCAGAGCTTCAGAGACGGCAGATTCAGAACGATGCAATGCTTCGGCAACGCTCACTTTGTTATCAGTGTTTTCCAGCGAACAGGAAAAGCCAGACCACTGATTGGCTTTGATCGCTTTGCTGAAACTCTCACGCGCACCAATGACGCACCACAATTGGAGTCCCAATGTATTGGAAGGAAGTCGTGCCAGTTTGGAACTTAGAGTACTCTCTTCAATCGATTCAATCAAATCACGATACAATGTAAATGACCGATCGAAACTCTCATTGATTACCGTGGTGAGAGGCATGGCATCTCTTTTCCATTTAAAGATTTAAAGAATGATGATTCGCTGTAATTAAACGGCTGAAACTATTTGCATGTGTTCTCATGAATTTCCCTGTTGAATGGGTCTTACCCTCAATACCAGTCCGATGTTGCACAGTCAGCTGAACTTTGAGCGGTGCCCAATTCTCGGTTTTACTCAGGCGCAGATTGCTCACGGAGGCAATCGATCTCTGCTTGAAGTCGTGCCGCTTTCGCCGAAAGCTTGGCTTGTATCTTGCCAGTACCCGATGAAAATCTTTGAGCCGTGACACTCTCAAGCTTACGTAAATTGTCGAGCCGTTTTTTGCAAAGCTCAATACGTTCTGACTTTGTAGAAGCGAGTTCGAGTTCGGCTTTGAACAAATCATCTTGAGCAGAGATAACCTGCTCAATCGGTTTTTCTCCATGCTCGTAGGAACTCTTGGCAGCGGCTAAAAGCTGACGGAACACATCAAGACGTTCCTTCTTCAATTCTGAAATTTTGTTGCCGACGTTCGCATCTTCAGTTTGTGCCGCCCCGGAATATGTCGTGACAGACCATGCAATACAGAGAGACGCTAACAGAAACATACAAATGCGACGTGACATGGGACACCTCTTTTAAAGAAAGGCCGTAGTGAACGACAAAACAGATGCGTGTATCGTAACAGGCCAAACTCGATCGTAGCAAATTTTATTTGCAGAAATCTCTCATAATCCCGTTTACTAATCGGCTGGCTCACAATCAGCCAGATTGCCTGATGTGGTATCATTGGGCAAAAAACTGATGGGTCGCTGAGCTTCGCGATTGACCGTCAGTTTGAAAATATCAAACCGATTATATCCCCCCACGATATCGTGAAGCTGTTTGGGCTCAACGCACAGTGATAAATCGATGGTAGTGTAAAGTATGCCTTCCTCTTCCTGCATGATCTCACTGACAGGCGTGCCGTTGGGACCGATGACAACCGAAATGCCGCGGGGACTTGCATCAAGAATTCGCCCCGCCTCTTTATCTCGGTTCGCCAATAAGTCACGAGTTGATCTATCCAAATAGCCGGCAGCGACGAGATTAAATAGCTTTCCTTCAAAGGAGTGGGCTCCCGCACGAATCAGGATTGCGTTTTTGAGATCATAGTTTTCGTGGGTTGCCGGGTCATGAGAAGGCCAGGCCGGTGGGTAGGTCGATAAGTGGACTTGCTCCCCCTGCGCGAGCAATGTGAATCTCGCGAGGGGATTCGTGTTTTCTCCACAGATCAGCATTCCCAGTCTTCCCAGACGCGTCTCACTCACTTGCAAGCCAGCACCATCACCGGGCGTCCAAACCAGTTTCTCATAGAACGTCGGTACGATTTTTCGATGGTGACACAGAACTTTGCCCTCATCGTCAATCAACACATTGGAATTCCAGATGCACCCACCACTGACAGTTGTCCCTTCATTAAAGCCCATGGAAACAAACATTCCGCATTCGCGGGCTGTTTCCGCAATTAGAGCTAACTCGGGACCATCAACTTTGATTGAGTTAGCGGCAAGTCTGCAGAACAAATCATGATTATGAATTGGTGCCTGCAACGCACACCAGACGGGAAAAGCCGGAATGTAAGTCTCAGGAAAAACGATCATCTGCGCCCCATTTTGTGCCGCTTCTCGGATCAAGGAACATGCCTTATCCACAGTCGCATCTTTGTCAAGAAAAACGGGGGCGACATGGGCAATGGCGGCTTTAAATTGGGGATCAGTCATGAGGGATTACCAAACGAAAGGAAAAATTAGTCATGCAAAGACTTGAGGATAACAGGTAGTCGTTTTGAAAATCAATCATCGCCAAGTAAAAAGACAATCCGAATTGTTTTCAATCGAATAGAGCGCGATGCTTACAAAACGAACTCACGAATCCAGATCTGTGTTTTAAGAAACAATACATTTCGCGAAAGATTACCTGATATGCGGTCCTCAAACAGGCGTTTGAATGCTGGCTAAAACACCATCCCATAATAGCAAACGTGCCTGCACAGCTGATTGAGCCGCGGCAATCGCTTCCTCTATTTTCGTTTCATTTCCATCGCATAAGCCGTTCAGCAAACGCAATGATAAGGGTGCATGAAAATCTCCATCCAAATCAATATGCCGATTCAGATAAAAATGAAATACGGGTGCCTCTGCTTCTGAGACACCGGTTCGCTTTAATATTGAGCGAAACATATCCGGAATGATGTGCTCCCTCCCCAACGCAAACGCGGCGGCTACTTTGTGAGGTTGCCCTTCCTCAATCAAAGCAAAGGTCTGAGACGTAAATTGTCGTGAAGGTTCAGGGACTCCCGGCAGTTTCAGAGCGGCATTGACTCCCTGTTGTTTGACAGTTTCAATGAATTCCGTCAGTGACGCAGTGCATGCACCGACTTCTGTCATGGCGGTCATATACAATTCGAAGTGACTGGAATATTCTCCTTCAGTGGTAGATTCATCTGACTCTTCCTCAAGAATAATCTCATTGATAAAACGCCGAACACTGGCATCCCCTCGAGGAACCCAGGGACATTCGGTGGGAGCGATGATCGACTGCAAATACTTGATCAACGACATGAAATCCCAGACCGAATACACATGATGCTGCATAAACCGCTGCAAATCGTCAAGCGTGGCAATCGATTCATAAATGGGATGCGATTCCAGTTGAGTTTTAAAAGAGTGAATCACGTCTGAAGTAATTTGTTGCGACATCACTTTGCATTCCTTTGTTTGTTTTATGTCGGGTTCAGCAGATTACAAATCACCAGTAGCGCCGGCAAGCACAACTACATATCCATCAGGATCTTTAATCCAGATTTCGCGATGGTTGGCGTTCGGATTGACCATGGGACCATCCAGCACCTGTGCTGACATCGCATTGGCTCGAGCCACAGCATCTTCAAAGCCTTCCACTCGAAACCAGAGTAGCACTCCGTTTCCACGCGGCAGTTCGGGATCACCCATGTAGGGATGCTCGTGGGCGTCCCAGTGATGTAGTTGGAGAATCAATTCACCGGAATCAGCGATCAGCCTTTCGTATTCATCGCCGCCATGACCACTCTGGCAATTGAGGAGACGTTGATACCACTGACTACTGGCAGGAACATCATTGACGGCAATCAGAGGTTGTGGCTGCACTTCTTTATCCTCTCAAGGAGAAGAATTTAACAATAGCACTTACTGAAGATATTTGTTCTCACTATCCCAGACACGAAATAGGCTCAACGGCTTCTCTCAGTAATATAGTCACAAAAGTCTGTGAAACCAGCCCCAGAGACAATAAAAAGTGCAAACCTTAACCTGGAAGTACTTTCATTTTCGAATCATCACCGATTCTTAATTAAACCAGAACGCCATTGTGAAGAAATTAGCACCACCGAACGTACTATTGATGCGGCCCAGCATTTGAGGGGAGGCGAATTCTGTAATCGGTCCTTCTTCCAGATACGGAGCGGCCGCCGTTCCCTGGACCCAGAGGAACGGATCGATGATTCGTGGCTCAGTAAAGACTCGTCTTAAATTCACTCCCTGCGTACCTGGTTTTCCGCGCCAGAAGGGGATTAACTTTTTACCTTGCAGAACCAAACCGGTTTCGTCCAACACAGCCAACCAAGTGTCTAGCATTTCCTGGGTGACCTTAATCTGCAACACTCCCGTTTGTTTCGGATTGGGAATCCACTCATGATCATCGTCGGTCTCCGTCTGATAGTATTTCCACATCGATTTCGCATGGAGCTGCATATCTTCCAGATGAGCAAGCGCCGCCTTCATTCTTTCTGGCTCTTTCATTTCAAAACGCCACAGATGGATAAACGCGAGAATGTCCGAGATTAACGGTCGATTAAAGCTGCGAAGCGCATCAAAATTGCGGGGTCCTTCCAAGAGAAACTTATAAGGCGTATCCACCTTTTCAAAAAACAGGTGCGCCGTGCAATTGAAGATCTCCTGCCCGTCCACAGCCAGCATTACTTCACCCCAGGCACACAAAAAATTACAATAACCGGCCAGCCAGTCGGCATCTCCCCGATCAAAGCCAATCACAAAGTTTTCGGCAGCCTGTTTTTGCTGTGGTGTCCCGATTCTGCCCATCAAGAATGCCGCATCAACGGGTTTCCCCGAGCCGATCAGGTCGACCTTGATCAATCCCACATGTAAGGGCAATTTCACGTCAGGGTCTTTGACAGCAGACAGAGTTTTTTCAGCCTGTTTTAAATCGTTCACCCAGGTTTGCAAAATCTGTCGGACATCAGCATAGGAAATTTCTTCTGGATTTCGATTCTGCGGCAATAGTGCACGAACTTCGGGAGGCATACCCCGAAAAGTACCCTCTGTTCGTAAACCGTACTTATAGAGACTGCCTCCCAGATTTTCAAAAGACTGAAAAAACTGAACCACTCCTAAACCGAAGCGGGCTTCATCGTCTTCAGGGGACTTCGTAATTTGTTCCTTCAGGGCTTTTTCCCCCTCCGCAAGTTGTCCCGAAGTCAGGTACTGTTCCGCCAGTGGCTCAGCAGATACCCACTGCGCAGAAAGCAGTAAAGTACTGAAAAAGGCAGTAAACATAGTGTTGCGACGCATGCGAGAGCTCCCTATAAAGACGAAATTTCTGTGTTTGAGGCTATCTGAGTACCAGATTGAACCGGCTCAAGAATGATCCCACTAACCAGAAGGCGTATTCCCGTCAAAAATATCACGGCAAATAATAACAATCTTAATTCTTTTCGCAAAGTTTCTCGCTGATTTCAGTTTTCGTCTTGCTGGTCACCAATTTCATTTCTGACTCTGAAAGGCAGTCGCTTCCGGGTTGCCGCCGGATTTGAGATAAGCCAGCAGA
This sequence comes from Gimesia aquarii, assembly GCF_007748175.1. NCBI lineage: Bacteria > Pseudomonadati > Planctomycetota > Planctomycetia > Planctomycetales > Planctomycetaceae > Gimesia > Gimesia aquarii. The sequence goes on along the minus strand of NZ_CP037422.1, from coordinate 4,438,699 downwards.
TCAAGAATTTCTTCTTGTGTAAGCACATTGATCAGATTGGCAGGCATCGGTGATGTTTTCGAGAGCACCGCCTCTTCAATGTCTTTGCGAAGCACGGGAACTGTTGTTTGTTTTAAGGGATCAGTTTCCACTGTAATTGTGGTGCGGCTGACTCCGACAGGCCTCCCGGTCACCACTTTACCATTGGTCAGCACATAAACGGTATAAAGGTATTTGGGGTCCATGACTTTGGAAGGAGCAATGATTGATTCCAGAATCGCACGAGCATCAAAACGCTTACCGACGTTGGTCAGATCAGGGCCAATCTGTGCGCCCGTGGAACCGATACGATGACACTTGAGACAATTGGCCGCTAATAATGCCTGTCGTGCACTTTTATAGGATCGGTTCGATGCGACAGAAGTGAGATGAGGTTCGAGATCGCTGAAGCTCCACTCCTGCACTACAGGCCGCGCTGGCACCGTTTCCAGTTCAACCAACGGTTTATCAAGTGCAGCGATTTCTTTACTGAATTTTTGACGTTCCTGTTCACTTAAGATTGCGATGAAGTCAGTTCGAATATCGCGAATTCGTTCGGTGATCTGTTTACCCCCGCTGAAGGTACGCGCGTGTCCCAACCACTTAAGAAAATGACGTTGTCGATCTTCATTCCAGCCCTGTTTCGCAAAGGTCAGCGTTCGTGCTGCGCGTATCTGTTCTTCCTGCGTCGAAGTATCTGATAATAAGCTGATCGATTTAGCAACAATGTCCGTATCTTGTAAATATACAAGTAATTCCCCAAGCAGGTGGTTCACACTACTAGTGGGATGAGGATAAAGGGAACTCAGTCGGTGATTAACAGCGGTCGCTTGTCTGGTATCAGGTCGTCTCAGTCTGATAAAACAGAGTTGGTAGGCACGCAGCAAACCAAGCAATTGTGATTGTTTCAACTTTTTCAAATCGATTCGATTGAGCGCTCCCAGAACACCGTCACGGTCGGTTGAATCACCTTGCCGACACAAAGCGATCAGACCGTCAATGGCAGCAGTAGGCTGTGACTCTGCCAGAGCCCGTTTGCGCCATTGGGAAACATCCTGGTTTTCAATCGCACACCGGGCAGCAAAACGGAGCCAGCGATCTTCACTCTTGAGATGCTTCCAGAGATCATCAATGTTCGCATTCTGTTGAACATGAAACACTTCCAGTTCCCGTCTTAACTTTCGCGCAGCCCGTGAGTGTGCTTTGACCTGATTGCTGATTGGAGGTGCCGCTGATAGACTCTTTTGATTCGACCTGGGCGTAACGCGATATAAGCCCGATTGGGAACCACGTCCCCCAGTAATGAAATACAACGCACCATCGGGACCAAATTGCATGTCACACACATTGAGCGGCCCCCCTTCCAGAAAAACTTCATATTTGCAGGTATAACTTGCTCCCGAGGGAATCAGATCGACCAGCAGTATACGACCATTTTGCCAGTCAGCAATAAACAGAGCATTTTTAAATCGAGCGGGAAAATTGCTTTTCGTTCCAAAAATCATTCCCGTCGGTGAGCCCAAGGCAGTATCCAGCGTCGTGGGGAGACTGTCGGCAAAATAGTCTGGCCATTTCCCGGTTCCCCAACGCCAACCATATTCACCACCTGACACAACATGGTTGACACGAGTCGGTCGATACCAGGGCTGACCGACGTCCCATTCCATGTCGGCATCGTAGGTAAACATCTCTCCTTCCTCGTTGAAAGCCAGATCAACCTGATTGCGAAATCCGCCTGCTAAAACATCCCAGCGTTTCCCGTCAGCATCGGTTCGTAAAATATAGCCGACACGATTGTCCTGACCGGCATCATGGGGGTTGGGCAGCAAGTGGTCATTGCGGGGATCGCGATAAGGTGAATTTGGCGACGCTCCCTCCGGGAAGGAGACATCATTTCCGACAACGATATAAATCATGTTATCGGGGCCGAGCACGATCTGGTTACAGCCATGACCGAAGCGGCTGCGATAGTCCAGTTTTTTTAACAGAGTTTTTTGATCAAATTGATCATCGCCTGTCGTGTCCTGTAAACGATAAAATCCTTTGCCATTGGTAACGCTGACATACAGGCTGTTGTGCGCATACAGCACTCCGCGACAGTGTTTGAACGTGTTTTCAATCTTTTCGAATTTTACTTTAGACGGATCGTGATTGAGTGTGAGTCGCCCCACTCCTACATCGTCGAGTCCCAGGATCAGACGTGCCCGGTCATCAAAGGTCATACTGATCCAGGAGTTTTCATCCTTACTGGCAGAACGCAACAGTTCCACCTGAAATCCTGGCTGAACACGAATCGAACTAACGGGAGTCGCAGCCGACTCCGCAGAGACAGCTAAATTGGAGGATCCGGAAAGCAGCAACAGACAAATCAGAGTGATCCAAGTCATGATTCTCATAATTGTGTTTCCAAATTCCTTTGTAGAATACCATCAAGCAGACGCATGAAAGAAGTTATATTTTAACCACACATTAAAGAAATACATGCTGTCAGTCTTGCTGTAATTTCAAAATGGCAAAGACGGGTAAATGATCTGACGCCATTGGCTCGGCAATGACCTCCGATTTGATCATTTGGAATCGGGATGCTGGCCGGTAGAAGATATAATCAATACGAGATCTGGGTTTGGTTGCGGGAGCGCTCGGTGCGGCAGCTTTGTCAATGGCATTGGTCCACTGCTTCAGCAAGATTTTGATCGGTTCCGAGTTTGGTGTGGCGTTCATATCGCCGGCCAGAATGGTGGGGATCTCATTATTGGTAGCAAAATGCTTGTTGATTGCTTTTGCTTCTGCAACTCGATCTTCAGGCACATTGTGTTGAAAGTGTGTACTAATAAACCGCAACGGTTTTCCATTGGGGCCGCGCACGGTAACGGCAATGGCGCCTCGTGGGTAAGTCACGCGTTCCTTGGTACTTTCGGTATAAGGCAATGGTTGAATTACCACATTCAGAATCGGGAACCGTGTCAGTACGGCGTTTCCAAACAGCCCCCCTTCATAATGTTGTGTGGGACCAAAGCGTACCGCCATACCTGTGAGTTCAGCCAGCCGTTGTGCTTCATGAACGCGACCAGACCTTTTGACACCCACATCGACTTCCTGCAACGCGACTAAATCCGGCTTGGTACGTTTGATCGCTTTCGCCAGTCGCTCTACATCGTACTTCCCATCATTTCCCTGACCATAGTGAATGTTGTAACACAAAATCCGCAATGTATCAGTCTGCTCTGCACCATAAACGTCGAATGACGAGATGCAGAGGATTGAAAACACGGAACATAATACAGTATGAAAAATAATGTTGAGATTAATCAGACGATGTTTCGGCATAATGGCAGGCTCCTGGAGAAATGAATTATTATTTTGGGGGGATACAGTTTTCATATGGAAAAGAAAACAGAGCGCTAAGCTCCATTCTTTACTATGAAAGAACAAATGCACAACGTCAATACCTGAGAGGTGATTAACTAAAATCTTCTGTTTGCTTACTGTTTCACTTAGCGATTACGTTCCAAGCTCCTTTTAAGTAAAAGACTACTGAACGAACCGGTAATCTGAACGAACCATATCTAGATTTTTATCAATCCCGAGGTTCGGTCACTTTTCACTTTACGGTCATGGAATCTTAATAATCCGTGTGTAAGATTCCGCCAACATCGAGGAGCGAATCAGGAGTTCCTCTCGATATTTGGTCAGATAAGACCCTCCCCGGCATCAAACTGCCTTGAAATGCTGAAACAATTGATCTTTATTTTTCACTTTTGAGGAGAACATTGATGCTTCTTCACTTTTCGCGCATCGCCGGTGCGCGTATCAACAAATCCGTACATCGTCGCGGTTTTACATTAATTGAATTACTGGTCGTCATTGCGATTATCGCAATTCTGATAGCTTTACTACTTCCCGCTGTCCAACAGGCACGTGAAGCCGCTCGCCGCAGTAGCTGCAAAAATAATCTGAAGCAGCTTGGTTTGGCACTCCAAAATTATCATGATACACATCGCGTATTTCCTCCAGGTGGAATTATTGGTCCCTGTGGAGGAAACCCTCCGACGAACCTTACAGGTATCCAGGAATGTAGTGGTGGGCAAAGTCTGGGGGGCAACTGGTTGTTATTCATTTTACCTCAAATGGAACAAGGGGCACTTTGGGATACAGCTGCTCCTGGCTTAAGTGCCAGAGATCCGTTGGATTTGATGAATAACATTTTTGGTCATTTCTCTCCCGTTGCTTATCGATGCCCCAGCCACCCCTGGGATCGTCGTAGCAATGTTGCTTTCCGTTCCATCGAACATATGTCTCGTGGTAATTACGCAGCAAACTATGGTTCTGGTGATTTAACAGCTTCTTATGTCCAGGCAACAGCGGGCGTATTTACCATTAACTCTTCCACGAGTATCAGAGATATCACAGATGGGACGACGAACACGTTGCTGGTAGGTGAAGTGAACTACATCAATGATGTCACCGCCGATGCGCGAGGCGCCTGGGTTTATTCGGGAATGGGTGGCTCTGCTTTCAGTGCGGGCCGAAACCCTAATAGTGTCACTGCCGATATTCTGGCGAGGTGTACCAACACCACAGAAATGCCTTGTACTGAAGCGAACGATGGAACTCAGATCGCAGCGATGCGAAGTCAGCATACCGGAGGCGCGCAAGTCTGTCTCGCCGATGGTTCCTGTCGATTCATTTCGGAAAATATCAGTCAGACGATTTTGGAGGCACTGGGAACACGTGCCGGTCGTGAAGTGATTGGGGATTGGTAATTTTCAGCTTGCTTTAGCAAAGACCTGATCCTTTTCTTTCATTTGAAACCGGGGAATGAATGCAAAATTCGTTGTCCGGTATCTTTCATATTACAAACATTCTGGAGATGTTGTTGGATGAAAAATTACTTGCAAATCATCGTTTGTCTCATTTGTATGATACTCACAATGCCCGGTTGTTCCAGTGAGCAGGAAGAGGGTGTCACCGGTGACACCACACCTACACCCGAATACACGGACCCCTGAAACCATAGGTATACTAGAACTCACAATATCAAAAACAGGCGTTTGGGTTTTGCAGATACCGTTATGATCATACAATGATCAAGTTGATTCATTGGGTTTACTAACTTGCAAACAAGGGAAGATAAATGCGTCTACGACCATTACTGAAATTGCTTTTGAGCTTACTTTTTATCACTTCTTATCATGAGAGCGGGCAGGCGGATACAAAAAAGGACGGACAACAAACTGCAACCGGCTATGTATTTTATGATGCCAATCACAATCGGAAACGAGACGCGGGAGAACAGGTCTTACCTTGTGTTCGCGTTTCCAATGGTCGCGATATCGTGTGTACCGACGAAAATGGCCAATATCAACTTCCTGTCACTGATGATACGATTCTGTTCGTAATCAAGCCACAGGGCTGGCGGACTCCACTCAGTAAGAACCTGACGCCTGAGTTTTACTACATTCATAAACCAAACGGATCGCCCAAATCGAAATACGCAGGTGTGAAGCCCACTGGCCCACTTCCCGCTTCGGTAGACTTCCCACTTTATCCTCAAAAAGAACCTGCTCAGTTTCGGGCGCTGTTCTTTGGAGATCCACAGCCACGGAACCAGAAGGAAATTGATTACATCGCGCATGACGTGCTGGAAGAGTTGGTAGGAACCGATGCGTCATTTGGAGTGACTCTGGGTGATATTTTATTTGACGACCTTTCCCTGTTTGAATCCCAGGCACGAGGTATCGCTCTGTTGGGAATTCCCTGGTACAACGTCATTGGCAATCATGATATCAACTACGATGCGCCCAATGATAAGTTGAGTGATGAAACATTTGAACGTGCATTTGGGCCCGCTTATTACTCGTTCGACTATGGACAAGTACATTTTCTGGTACTCGATGATATTGAATGGATTGTTCCTGAAAAGGGAAAGAAAGGAAAATATCAAGGCGGTCTTGGTAAAGAACAAATGGAGTTTATCAAGAACGATTTGAAACAGATTCCCGAAGATCAACTCGTTGTGTTAATGATGCACATTCCCCTGGTGGATGTAAAAGATCGACAGCAACTCTATCGGTTAATTGAAAAACGTCCCTTCTGCATGTCCATTTCCGGGCACACACATCATCATGAACATCGCTTTATTACAAAAGCCGATGGTTGGCGGGGCCCCAAACCACATCATCATGTCATCAATGTCACGGTCAGTGGTAGCTGGTGGTCTGGTGCACCTGATGAGCGAGGAATTCCCCATACGATGATGGCCGATGGCGCCCCCAATGGTTATTCCATTATCAGTTTCGACGGCAAAGATTATAACGTTGATTTCCGCGCTGCAGGTCGGCCGGATGACTATCAGATGAATATTATAGCTCCCGAAGAGGTTGCGACAGATCAGTTGGCGAAGACTGATATCTATGTAAATGTCTTCAATGGATCTGAAAAATCAAAAGTGGAAATGCTGATTGGAAATAGTGGCACCTGGATTCCGATGCAGCACAAAGTGGGAATTGATCCCAGCTTCAAAAAATTGTCTGAAACAGAGAAATCGATTAAAGACAAAAAATGGCGTGATTTACCCAAGCCCAAAAAATCAACTCATCTCTGGCACGCTAAGTTACCTGAAGGAGTAAAACCGGGGACCCATCTGCTGCGAGTTCGTACGGTCGAAATGGATGGCGATAAACATCAAAGCGGTCGGGTGATTCGCGTAATTCCCGCCAAACAGGCACAGAAGACTGCCTCGACGGAAAAATAATTCAAAAGAATGACGGCGAAATAATAGGGGTAACGTGATCTGAGTTCACGTTACCCCTGTTTTCTTTTCAATACATTACTTTTTTGTGACAGCCATTCGACTGAAGACAGTTCAATAACTCGAAATGGTCATCTTTCGGAAATCAGTACTTTGTTCACTTTCTTATGACATGAAATGCAGGTCATCGTCAAATGCAGATAACTAAGCGATGCTCCATCCAGGTTTTTCTCCTTCGCAAACTTGATCACCTGACGCGCGGCTGAGCGGAATTCGTCACTTTGTTGGGCAAAGATAGGTCCTTCGATTACCTGCCAATCGGTAGCGTTACTCATTTTGATCATCTTTTCCGCCCCCTTTTGCATCAGATCATAGTCTTCGATCATCAGCCCTTCCAGGACTTCTTGAGAACTAGTCAGTTTCTCACGCATGAACTTGTTAAGTCGTTCTTCGGCGTCTTCATCTTTCGATTGCAGTTTATTTTTATCCTTCGAATCATCTACAGCATGTACAAGTTGAGAATCGCGCGGATCGGCTCCTAAACCGAGAAGAAGAGAACCACAAAGAAACAGGTATAAAAGCTTTCGCATCAGATTGTCCTTAACTATGGCGGGTGACAGCAGAATCCAAGTCTCAGATTCTAACAAGGTTTTCATTCGTAGTCATTGTAAGGGAATGACACCATGGGTCAATCAGGAAATCCCCCATGTTGTATGAGCTGAATTTTCTCCGCTCAGATGTCTCACTCTGGTAATTTAATTTCAACAGGGAGCATGGAAAGATTTTCGTCTTTAGGAATAAAATACGGAATGGCTTCGGCCATCAACCTGTTTTGCAAGCCTTCAAACATCTTGGTCCGCGCTTCTTCAGCCGTCGCATCCCGCAAGATCAAGAAGCGAGGGTTGACGAGAGCTTCTTTGGACCAGCGCGTCACATTAGATTTTCTTTCCACCCATGACAGTTTGAATGCGGCTGCCGTTGATTGAAGAGATTTACCAGTCGCTGCCCGTCCCGTCAGATTTTCTCGAGTCGGTCTAGTACGCTTAGTAATCTGAAGTTTGTTCCCATCTTGTTCCTGATATTCGAGTTTGAAAATTAGAGGCTGATCTGGCATAATTTTGAAACCATCTGCCTCTAATCGTTTTTGCATCACATCAGTTAATATCGATTTTACTTCATCAGCATTACCAAATTTTAACTCACCAATGTTGACATTAATGCTGATTTCCTGCCCCGCTCCCAAGATAGCATCGCTTTTACTTTCATAAGCGGAGAGACTGTCTGAAATTTTCTGCTCAGGAATCGGAACGGCAACGAGCTTCGGCTCTCGATTTTTAATGTAGCGTCCATTTTCGTCTTTAATTGCAGTTGCAGTCGACGCTATCAAATAATTTGGTGTCAGAAATACTTCATCTCGTATGGTTACATTAGGAACGGGCTTAAGAGTCCAGATTAATTGTTTTCGTTGACGATCCACATACCAAGCCCCATAAAGTAGCCATCCAGCACCATCGGGATTCCAGACAAAATCAGGCCCCACATACCCAGGTTCGCGCAAAGCTTGGCTCAAACTTCCTGAAATTTGAATTCCTTTGTTTGATTTTCCAGAACTCAATTCGACAATCCAGATTGTCGTCGAATTTGAACCGGACACAAGCAAGCCTAGTTCTTTACCATCTGCAGAAAAATCGAGATCAGCAATATTGTAATAGTCTTCATCAGAGTTCAGAAAATCCTTTAATTTAGTCTCGTAAATTAAGTCGAGTGAGCCCAAATCATATACATATAAATCTGAGTATGAATGTGCAATCAGGTATTTGCCACCCGGACTAATTTTATAACTCGAATTAATGAGATGAAGTGATTCAATCTCTCTTTCTTTTATCAATTTTCCTGTAGTAAGATCCCAAAGTTTTAGAAACGCGTGAAATTTTCCATCGACCTTTTCATTCGTTTTTGAAATAGCGCGTGTGGGGCTACAAATGTTATATTCTTCGATTGTAGAACCTTTAGGGCCAGCATCCCACTCAGCTTTTAACTTGTCATTCATCACATCCCAACATTCCAGTCTTGGGATAAGTTCTTTGTAATTCTGAAATGCCAGTAAGAGATATTTTCCATCTTCACTTAACTTGGCTTTTCCTTTGTAAGAAATCGAACTTCGTTTAATATCAATTGACAACTCGTTTACTTTTTTTTCTGTTACCAGATTCCAGACATCAAGATGAGTTGCACGATTGACATCGTACCACTGTCCCATATAAGGACTGACTGAGTGCGGATGAATTCGACCATTAGTACTGTGATCCAAATCGATTGATATCTGCGACACCTCTGGCCATTTGGGGATAGTGCGAGGATGATCAATCAGTGAGACCCATTCTTGACTGGTAGAACTACTGTTTTTGTTTGCAACCTTGTCAGAAGATCGCGTTTCGCCGTTCGCAGCAATTGACGCTTTCTGTTTCGCTCTCAACTCCTTAATACGTGCGAGAGTTGTTTTCATTTTGTTCAGAATCGGCTTTCTTTCCTCATTCGTAGTCGCCTTCTTGACCGCTTCTGAATACTCCTTCATTTTTGCTCTTAGTTGTTTCAATTCCTGGCTTATGTTGACTAATTCATGCTGAGCAGCTTCATCATTATTTTTGTCACCAAACAGGCCACCGACGAATGTATAAGCAACAAAGAAAGCAATCCCAAACGCACACACGCCTGCTATGATCGTGATCGGATTATTCGAGTTATTCGAATTTTTCTTTTTTGATGTGCTGGTCGGTTTCTTTTTACGTGTAGGACGAACCGGTTCTTCGAAGTCTTCATACAAATCGTCTTCGAAATCGTCATCTCCCGCAGGCACACGCATTTTGGAACCGCACGACTTACATTTTAGTACCTGTCCGGCTCGGTCATCGCGTACTTTATATTCCTGAAAACACGTTTCGCATTCGAATTTGATCATCGTTAAGCCCTATGTGTAGTCATGAACCATTTTTAATGATGTTGATATTAGAACTCATTCGAAATCATGCAGTACTTAAGCTATAATCGCAAGCAGAAAATTCAATTTCCTAGGAGAACATAAAAAAACGATTCCTGAGGGAATCGCGATTTCTTTTTTTAATGAGCAAATCAGGAAAACATCAATGTCTGATCGTATATTTAATCCTGCAACGATTCTGGTACTGTTTTCGATCGTCTTAGTCTTAAACCATGGCATGTCGTCTTCGCTGGAAGCAGCAGAGCGACAGCCCGGAGATCGCCCGAATTTAATCGTGATCATGGTGGATGACATGGGCTATGCCGGCGTCAGTTGTTTTGGAAATCCCTACTTCAAGACTGCGGAAATTGATCGACTGGCAAGCGAAGGACTAAAGCTGACCGACTTCCATTCTTCGGGTACCGTTTGCTCACCCACTCGCGCGGGATTATTGACGGGCCGCTATCAACAGCGGGCGGGAATTGAAGCCGTCATTCATCCGGTCAGTAATCATCCTGAACATCGCAAAGGCTTGCGAAAAGTTGAAAACACATTTGCCGAACAATTGAAACAGGTCGGCTACCGAACAGGTTTAATTGGTAAATGGCACCAGGGGTATCCTCATAACACATCCGAGTTTCATCCGGATAATCACGGCTTTGATACCTTCATCGGATACCATAGCGGGAACATCGATTTCATCAGCCATGTCGGCGATCATGTCAAGCACGACTGGTGGCACGGACGAACTGAAACACGTGAAACCGGTTATTCGACACATTTGATTAATCAGTATGCCCTCCAATTCATCAAGGAAAATCGAGGGCAACCCTTCTGTCTGTATGTCGCGCATGAAGCCATTCACAATCCAGTTCAAGTCCCCGGCGACCCTGTCCGACGTAGCGAAGCAGAGGGATGGAAACGTTGGAAACCAGCCAACAAAGCAGAACGAATTGAAAAGTACAAAGGCATGACACTTCCCATCGACGTGGGTATCGGGCAGATTCGCCAAACGCTTGTGGACTTGGGACTCGATCAAAACACGTTCGTTTTATTCTTCTCTGACAACGGTCCGTCACGAGACTTTCCCAGCGGTAGCCCCCAATGGCGAGGGGGTAAAGGATCGGTCTACGAAGGTGGACATCGTGTGCCAGCCATTGCCTGGTGGCCCGGGAAAATCAAAGCAGGGACGTCTTCCAATACACCCGCCATCAGTATTGATGTGATGCCTACTCTGCTCTCATTGGCAAAAGTGAAAGTGCCAGAGGAACGTCCTTTGGACGGAGTTGATCTCTCACCTGTCTTATTGAAACAACAGCCTGTTGCCAAACGCCCCCTGTTCTGGGCTTCGCTTTCCAATAATGGGAGACGATCCGAGGCGATGCGTCATGGTCCGTGGAAACTGGTAGTCCAGCATCCCAAAGCAAAACCGGGGACGTTTGAAAACGAAAAGATCGAACTCTATCGGCTCGACCTGGATCCAGGCGAACAAAAAAATCGGGTTAAGCAAGAACCAGAACAGGCAGCCGCGATGCTGAAACAATTGAAAGACTGGTACCAGGACACACAGTCGACTGCAACCCCACAACCGGGAGGCTGGCTCTCAAAAGGAACTTAATCTGCAGCGAAGCAGATCCGTCCCCACAAAAATTTTCTTGGAATTGGGGTTGTAGAGTTTATCGTAAAACGATAAAAACTCGCTGTCTTACAACAAACCCCCTTGGAAAGGAATCCTATTATGACTTCAAAAGATCGAACCAGTACCATTTGTCAGGTGCTTTACTATTTCAGCGTTTTGTCACTCTACGTAGTTCCCTTAATGCTCCTGGGAGTCTGGTTTTATGCCGATCAACTCGTGGCCGGAAATGGAATGATTCCCGACTCGATGATTCAGCACCCGTTACCCGTGACCACAAAAACGTTTCTGGTCCTGTTAACAGCGATTATGATTTCCCCCGCTTACTGGGGCCTCTTCTCGCTGCGTCGCTTTTTAGCGGCCTGTAGTACAGAAGACTATCTAACGCTGCAAAACAGCCGTGATCTCAAACGATTTGCGTTTGGCTTGATGGGAACCGCCCTGATCTCACCCATCACCGGAGCCGTATTAAGCGTGATTCTGACCTTGCACAGACCCGCCGGCCAGAAAATGTTAGCCATCAATATCAGTTCGAATCAGATCATTTTAGTCGCCATTGGCGGCTTATTATTCATCCTCGCCAATTTACTCAAGCGGGCCAGTCTGATCGCCGATGAAAACGCGCAAATTGTTTAGTGTTGCCAATTGATAGTCACAGGCGATCAATTGTATGATCGCCTCAACAACACATTTTTTTCTCAAGCAATAAGGGCATCATGAAAATTTGCATTACTTTGGATGTCATGCTGGCCAAACGCAAAGTCACCTCCCGCGATCTGGCACGTTATGTGGGAATTACCGAGCAAAATCTTTCTCTGCTGAAATCAGGAAAGGTGAAGGGAATTCGTTTTGGTACTCTGGAAAAGATTTGTGAGTTCCTGAATTGCCAGCCAGGTGATATACTACAATTCGAAACGAGTGAACAAAGAAAGGTAGCTTGAGCAGGAGCAATAGCTTGAAAGTACACGGCGTTCTGGAAACAGCAATTTATGTCGATGATCTACAAGTCGCTGCCGACTTTTATCAGCGATTATTCGATTTTGAAGTGATGGCGGAAGATCGCCGGTTTTGTGCCTTGAATGCGGGTGACCGCAGTGTATTTCTGATCTTTAAACGCGGTGCCAGTCATACCGCAGCCCATCTGGAAGGGGGAATCATTCCCCCTCACGATGGCGCTGGTCCCGTGCATTTTGCCTTCGCCATTGATAAAGACGATTTACCAAACTGGGAACAACGTCTCGTTGACGCCGGCGTCGAAATCGAAAGCCGCGTCAACTGGCCCCGCGGCGGCGAAAGCATCTACTTCCGCGATCCCGATAATCATGTCGTCGAACTGGCCACCCCCGGCATCTGGCCGATTTTTTAAGACCATTGAATCAGTTTGAGTGGAGCGAGGAATGATATCGACAATATTTTGTTTTTCTGTTATTTGAAACCCTCGAATCGCGTTTTTTCAATTCGAGCCCGATGATTTCAGGGAGGCAATGATGAAGCATTTGTTCGTCGCATTGGTCTGTGTGACTTGTGCAATCTTATCTGTGAACGCAAATGATAAAATCATAAGCACTTACCAATTGGAACCGTTTGATCAACGTGTCTCGACCGAGCTAGTTGCCTCATTAACTCAATCCAGCGATATAACACAGTCGCAAGAAAAAATATTGCGTCATCCTGAGTTGGGAACTGTCTGTGAAATCAAGCAGGCCAAACTACTTTTTCAAGATGAAATTATTCCATTTACGCCTGTTGTGCGAGAGGTCTTTTTTGAAAACCTTGCTTACTACACGGATCCAGCATATATCATGATGAGGAATGAGAGTAGTTTTCAAACAATGGAAGACTTTCGATTACTTAATCTGCAATACGGATACAGGCTCAGATAGAGACTTGATTTTCGTAATCAGTTTTCATTGCCTCTACCTGATGGGTTTATTGTGGGTTGCAGTGTTTTCTGTATGAATGCGGAGTAACAGCAGCTTCCGAACGCCCGTGCCTATTTCTGCAGTATTCAACCGTAGTAAATCAGCGCAATTATGATTCAGTCTTTGCGATTTAAGAGACCTGATACATTTAGTTCATTGACTCATTCAGGATTAATTTCAGAAGTCAAGGTTTTGTTAGAGGCAACCTTCTGTTTCCAGAATTCACGCGCTTTTTCCTGCCAGACAAGCACTTTACGAAGTTCACGTTCATCCTTCACGTTTGATTTGATACGCCCTATCCGTTCATTGACCCAATCCAGAAAGAACTGGGCAGACTGGCGACTGCCCCGAAATGGTTCAGTCTCTGATTCAATGTACCAGGGAGCCGTGGATGCAAATCGGAATGTGTTTTTTACATCGGTTATCGCTCGGACCAGAAACCAACCAGGTTCAGTTACATTAAAAGCAATTGTTTTCTGCTGCTCTCTCTCGTTAGAACATTCGATTGTTTTTATGGCCCGCCCGTTATGGATCACTTCAAGCGCAGGAACTCGATCGTTTGAAGTGAGTTTAACGGAAAACTTGATGGGAGTTCCTTGATCCCCGGACAGTTTCAGAGTTGCTCCTGGTAACTGTTCGTTTGCCGTCACTCGTAACAAGGGACCATTCGTTACGAAACATCTGCCGCGTGAGAGTGACTCAAACCATGTTTCCCGCGTAAAGACCTCAGCGTGTTTGTTGGTCTCTTGTCCCACGCTTTCTTTTTCAGAGTTCTCTCGACCAAGATAAACATAGACCCGGTTATATCCAACGGGATTGCGCAAGACTCCCGATGCACTTCCCGCGGAAGGGGGAATTCTCATTCCGGAGTTCAATATATGATAATAGAGTTCCTGTGTCCAAAATCCATTCCCGCGAACATCGCCAAGTCGCCGCCGATCGCGCGGCTTGCCCCAGGCTTCCATATCCAACATTTCACTTCGGCACATGTGATTATTCGCCAGGCCGATTGAATCCATTTGTCCGCTGGCAAGCCACACCGGCACATCCCACCAAAACGGTTTTTCGATATCAATCCAGACTTCTTGATTCTTCTTTTGAGCCAGCTCCGCAAAGAACATCGAGGAAGGTACTTCGCGAGACTTTACTGAGAGATCCAGCGGTTGCTTCAAGCCAAAGTAAAGCAGTGCTCCCCCTTCCCGTTCATCTTCACCAGCCATGATGTTGTAAAAACGACGGCCATCAAGCTGAGTCGTTATTTTTTGTGGAACTTTGTTCTTCCGCCAGAAATTTTTATTGTTCCACCAGGTAATGACCGGTGCAAAATCGAGGTCTTCCGCGAGTATCAACCGCTCAATCTCATCGACAGGACGATGAACGTGCAAATCGGCAGAGTACCATCCCTCATCGCGCAGAGAAGCAATTCGTTTGAGAGTGACATCGAATGCAGCAACTTTGTCAGCAACCACCTTGATGTCACCTGACTTTCGCTCATACTCCGGACCGCGTTCGATTTCCCAGGTGTATTTACCAGGTGGCACATTCATGCGGATCGTTCCAGAACAGACAAAATGGTCGTGCCAGAAAGGCTGCCCCAATGCTTTCTGAGGTTCACCTCGTTCGTTTTTTAAGTGAATACGGCACGGCAGTGGTCGTCCATTAATGTCCTTCACAGAAATCTGTAACGGCGTTTTACCTTCCGCACTCAAGATGTCCGCAGGATAGGAAATGAAAAATGAAACCAGAAAAGCCATGCAGATTAAACGATTTAAGGCTTGTTGCATCATCAACTTAATGTATGGCAAAGAAAATGGTGGTCTATCATCATTCATCGACTCAAATCTCCAAATGTAAGTAGACCAAAGTCCTTCGTTCAATGTTTTCAATACAAATGATATTTTTAAGGAGCATACAAATCGGATATAGGTCGCGCCTACGCGGCGATTGCTTTGTCGGCTAGTGATAAACAAAATGATTTCATGGCAACGGATTTCCCTCTTGCTCTCTGGGTCTAATATATATTGGTCTTGCCAGGCAAGGCGACAGGGGCGACTTTCAACGGTCCAAATGTGTATTCAGATGGTGTCAGGTCCTCTTTGGAATTCCAGGCTTCATCCCAGCTCACACTTTTTCCTGTGTACGAGGCCATGCGGCCCATGATGGCCATCAGCGAACTTTTGGCCGCGTATTCTCCATTACAGATTGGTGTATTAGTTCGAATGCTCTTAAATAAGGCCTCGTGTTCCTGCACATACGGCAGATCCTTCACGCCATTTCTGGCGCGGCCACGTGCCCGGCTGTATCGCCAGGTTTTCGCGCCGCTGAGCGTGTTCCGATTCAAATCGGCGGTTCCCTTTTCGCCAAATACCAGTTGAGACGTGTTGATATCCGTTCCATCCTGCTGACGACAAAAGGCAAAACAACGTTGCCCGCCGCTGTATTCATAACAGATGGCATGATGATCAAAGATGTGGCCGTATAACGGATCGGTGCGCGATTGCCTGCCGCCTAGCCCGAAACATTTGGTGGGATATTCCTCCTGCATGACCCAGGACATCAGGTCGAGTCCATGTACGTGCTGCTCCACCAACTGCCCGCCCGAGAGCCAGGTGAAGTAGTACCAGTTGCGCAGTTGCCATTCCATGTCACTCCATTCGGGCTTGCGGGGATGTGACCAGAGACCATTAATGTTGTAGTTGGTCTGCAGGGTCACGATCTTTCCGAGTTGACCTTCATGGATACGGGTGAGTGTTTCCTGCATGGCCTTACTGTAGCGCAGCATTAAACCCGACTGGATCGAAAGCCGTTTCTGCCTGGCAAGTCGGCACGTCTCCATCACCGAACGCACGCCGGGTGCATCCACGGCGACCGGCTTTTCGGCAAAGACATGTTTGTCGGCTTCAATCGCACGTTTCAGATGAGCGGGCCGAAAGTGCGGGGGCGTGGTCAGCAGCACGACATCGACGTCACTACTGATTAATTTTTCAAAGGCATCGAAGCCCACGAATTGCTGACTGGGATCGACGGCATACTGTTTGCCGATCAATTTCTTAATCCGCTGGGCACTCGCTTTCAGTTTGTCTTCAAAAATGTCTGCCATCGCTACGAGTTGTGTATTGGGATCGGCCTGCATCGCATTGATGGCGGCACCGGAACCACGGGACCCACATCCAATTAAGCCGACCCGCAACGTGTCAGCCTTGTTTCCACCACCGGCCCAGACCGCAGGCGCCGCAGCCAACCCCGCCGCAGTCACCGTGCCCAACTCACGCAGAAACGTCCTTCGTGGCACAGAATGGTCTTCCAGCGGGGAATGCTTCTTTGTGTGATCGCTCATCTCCATCGTCTCCCGGATTCATGAATGCAACAGATTTTCGCTGGTATCCAGCATGACAGACTGCAGATGGGATGTCCAGCAGAGGGATCGTTCCTTCAAGGTTGAAAACGATGTTTCCTCTGGGTTTGGAATGTTTTTGGATGAATGGTAGAAGTGGAAATAGAATCCCAGTATCAATCGGCTCTGCCCCGCTTACAGACCCTTCACGCACACCGCACGATGGAACGTTAGAGGCAGTGGTGCTGTGGTTTAATATAGCCAAAAAGGTCAACATTAGCTTCTCATTGCATCATCTTTTAGAGACTGAGTTCATGCTCTGCGTCCCCAACTAAGGAAGTCGCAATCGAGCAACGTTAATATCCTTAGCCCACCTAAGTTTGATGCTCCAGGTGATTGAGAAAATACCTATAATACCTTATTATCTTAAATGCTCATTTGACAACCACAGAAACAAAATAACACTCAGCAAAAACGAGCATCCCTTTTTTCTTCTAGACAAGTGAAAGATAGCCTTTACAGCAATGCCTTATTTCTAATTTGCCAGGAGGTTCATCAGTACCAACGCAGCCTCTCCCTAAATAAAGCCAGTTTTATTATATCCCGAGGAGAAAAATATTGGCGAAGCGAAAACAAATTGGAATGTCAGAGATTACAGGGGAGAAAGGAATTGCATTGATTCATCGAATCGTACTCCAAATGGGATTTGCCTGGAATCCTACTAACATGGATGCGGGTATTGATGGTTATATTGAGTTACGCGATTCTGAAACAGGTGAAGTATCAAATTGTATATTGCAAGTTCAAAGCAAAGCCGGAGATAGCTACTTTCTTTCTGAAGACGAAAATAGCTTTGTATTTCAATGCAAAAACCGTGACTTAGAGTATTGGCTTGCTGGAAACGCTCCAGTCATTTTAGTCGTTTCTCGTCCAGATAAGGATGAAGCATATTGGATTTCAGTAAAAGATTATTTTAGTAGTCCGTCAGCGCGTAAGAACCGAAGAATAACTTTCGATAAAAAAAATGACCGTTTTGAAAGAGACTGCCGTCATCGTCTGATGCGTCTAGCAATTCCTAAAAATAACGGCCTTTACTTATCTTCTCTGCCACAAGAAGAAACCATTACATCTAATCTGCTTCCTCTAGTCAGTATCCCTGAACGATATTTCAAATCAAAAACGAAGTTTAGAGACCCAATTCAAGTTTGGGAGATTCTGCGTGATAGCGATAGCGATCCTGATGGGGAATGGTTGCTCCACAATGGATTCATCTACTGCTTCCATGACCTAACTTTCGAACCATGGCGTAATTTTTGTGAGCCGGAAAATACTGACAATCTACGGACAACAGATTTGTCAAATTCAGAACGTCCTTCCGATCGACATGCTTTTGTCAAATTATTAAATCTCTGCCTAACTCAACTACTTTATAGGCAAGGAATTCGTTATTCAAAATTGAAAGAACTGTACTACTTTAAGGCTTCTACTGATTTAACAGCTCGAAAAGTAGGAAGTAAAACAGTTTTTAAAGGATACACAAGTAAAAAAAATGAGAGTCGAATTGCGTATTATCGTCACCAAGCCCTAGAAGTACAATTTTTACAAATTGAATCTAAATGGTACCTTGAACTCACACCATCCTATTATTTTACACATGATGGATTCAAGTTATCAAAATACTACGAGGAAAGGCTTAGCGGAATAAAGCTACTCGAACGACAGAACAAAACACATCTTTCTCACCTAATTATGTGGTCTAAGATATTACAACAAAGCTATCTGAGCTCTGCGAAACAACAAAGCCTGCAATTTGAAGATGATCCCACGGAAGATACCATCAAGCCTTATTCTTTTTTACAATTTGGCCCCTTAGTCACCTTTGAAGTTGATTTTGGCATTTCAGATTCTTCTTGGCTTCCTTTACCGGCTAAGGATAACGAAGAAGTAAATTCGAGACAAAAAAGATTGTTTGACTAATGAAAGTTTTAAAGCTTGGAGAACCCGAATTAGAATTTGGTACAAATTCACATATTGACATTAGATTCGGCATTATGAACTACTGCCCTCTTGATTTTGAATCTGACAATGCAGCCAAAACTATCAGAGTGGGTATAGTTGGAAGTGCCTGTTCGATCGAGGGTATTCGAGATTGGATAGAAAAATGTAGACATGAAATTCCCGCCAAGGACAGTAGACAAAGTAATCTATTTCCTCGCTTTCCTGGCTTTAACCCTGATCTAGCTTTTCATTCAGAATTGACCACTGATTCTTCGTTAGAACGGCAACTATCATCCTCAAAGATCAATTCTGTAGTCAAAATACCTGTACTAGATGAATTAAGAATAGAAGCTGTCCGTTCAATTGTAGAGGAAGTAAATTTTCTACTTGAAAAAAAACCTCCAGATGTAATTATCTGCGCCATCCCACAAGAATACGTTGAGGTCCTTGATCCTGATACGGGTAAAAAAGATTTAGACGATGAAACACTAGTAAGTAAGACAATACAAAAAAGCAAAATCAATTTTCATCATTTACTAAAAGCACGTTGCATGTCTCTCCCTCGTGCTTGCCCAATCCAAATCGTTTTACCGTCAACTTATGATTCGTCAAAACGACGCCGAAGTAATTCTCTTAAGCGTCAAGTACAACCAATCCAGGACGAAGCCACAAGAGCATGGAATTTGCACACAGCGCTCTATTATAAAGCTGGTGGTATCCCATGGCGATTGAAATACGACCCATCAAAATTGCAAACATGCTTTGTTGGTATTGGTTTTTTTCATTCACTTGATAAAGAAAATATTTCGACGAGCGTAGCTCAAGTCTTCAACGAACGGGGATCTGGTTTAGTAGTTCGGGGAGGACCGGCGATGATTTCCAAAGAAGATAGACAAGTACATCTTGATGCGGATAGTGCATATGCATTGATGCTTGACGCGTTAAAACAGTATCAGAACGAACATCATACTATACCGGCACGGGTCGTCATCCATAAATCCTCGTCACATAGCTCAGCAGAAATTGACGGTTTCCAAAAAGCTGCTGAGGAGTACAGAGTACATTCATGTGAATTATTATCTTTGCGGAAGTCTTTAACACGCCTTTTTCGAAATAGTGAATATCCCCCATTAAGAGGAACCTTTTTAACATTAAATAACGATATACATATTCTTTACACCAGAGGAAGCGTCGAATTTTATTCTACATATCCCGGTATGTATATGCCAAGAACGTTGCGAATCAACTGTGATAAAGTGGATCAAACACCACGATATCTATCTGAGGAAATTCTAGCTTTGACAAAAATGAATTGGAATAACACTCAATTCGACAATGGCGTACCTATCACTCTTAGAGCAGCTCGACAAGTTGGTGATATTCTGAAATACATAAATCACACTGATTCATTTCAACCACATTACAGCTTTTATATGTAATCCTCTAATTTCTCGCTTTGGATTATTAACAAAATAAACAGAAATAGCGTCTTATGATTTTCAAGTAGTATCAGTGCGCAAAAAAAAGCCTCACCCAGAAAGTATCTGAGTGAGGCTTTTGTTATAGCAAAAGGTTGGTGGTCAATTTTTAAGAGCTTTGTCCTCAAGGTTGTTGAAGAGGCTGCTATTGAAAACAGCCCTCAATTATCCTTAGAAAGGAGGTGATCCAGCCGCAGGTTCCCCTACGGCTACCTTGTTACGACTTAGTCCCAATCACGGAGTTCATCTTAG